>JANYKC010000009.1 GCA_025358255.1 Spirochaetaceae bacterium | reverse complement strand
GATCCGCCCTGGGCGTCAAAGGTGACGGTGTACTGGTTTCCCGTCCACTGCGCGTACAGGGTTTGGTCCGTGGTGATCGCCACCGTGGTAGAGCTGGTGATCTGAGTGCCGCCGATGGCCTGGGTCCACCATCCGCCGAATGCGTAGTTCGCGCGACTGGAGGTCGCCAGCGTTCCATAGGTTCCTTCGTAGGTCACCTGTTTCCACAACGGAGACGGAGTCGTCCCACCCTGTGCATCAAATCCGACAGTACAGGTGTTCGCGACCCACACCGCGCCAAGCGTCACACTCGCGCTACCCATCATGTAGCTCGCCTGGTCGGCATAGGCGAGGGAGCCGCCTGGGCTTGTCGCCCACCCGGCAAACGAGTAGCCAGCACGCGTGAACATGTTGGGTGTGAGGCTCGCGAAGGCTCCAATCACCATCGACTGCGGCGACATGGTCCCCGTTCCTCCGTTGGCATCGAAAGTGATGGTGCAGCTTACCGAAGAGCCCGCCGGAGTCGCACTCGCCTGGTTCGACGCTCCCGACTCGCCCACACCATTGACCGCCGTCACGACCCAGTAGTAGGTCGTCCCGTTCGTCAGGCCGGTCTTGGTGCAGGGACTGGTCACATTCTCAATCTTCGTGCCCGTGCTTGGCGTCACCCCCAAGCTGGTCGACCAGTAGAGGTTGTAGCTCGTGGCTCCGCTCACCTGCGGCCAGGAGAGCTCAACCTGGCCGTCACCAGGGCTCGCGCTCAACCCGATCGGAGCCGCCGGAGCCGGAACGGTAACCGCGGTCGCAAAGCTCGTCACGGCACTCCATGCCATCGGCTGAGAACCAAGCTGTGCTCCGACCTCGCAGTAGTAGGTGCCGCCGTCGAACACAATCCCGGAGCTCGAAATGTCCATCACGTTCGTCGTGAAGTCGCTTGAGGTGTACAGCGGCGAGGATTCGATCATCGCTTCCGAGGCGGCTATGCGTATGCCATAGCTGCTCGCCCCCATCACCTTCGCGGCGACCACCGACGGCGTCTCAAGCTTGCCGCCGTCTGCCGGAGAAACGACGCGAATCTCCTCGGGGGTCGATACGGTGTCAAAGCCCTGGTAGTTGGCCGACTTCGTGTCTGCAGGATTGTCGAGGGTCGAGAACAGCTGGGAGCACGCGGCAACCAGTCCCACGCAGACGAGAGCCACCAGGAACCATGCAGCATCTAGCCGCCTACTCATGCTTCAGCTCCTCGATCTGGGCATCGATGCTTTCCACGTTGTGCCGCAGCGTCGTCGGACTGGGACCGATGAGAAACATGACTCCCGACAGGCTAAGGCCCACGCCGCCGACCGAGGCCGCCACGGGGAAAAGTGAGCCGCTCAGCTCGATGGTCTTTCTCGCCAACGCGACACTCAGCGTGTCCTGTGCCACCTCGTAGTCTTTGCCCGCCTTCATGCCCAGCGCATAGAGGGTACCGGCCGCAATCGCTCCCACTGCCCCGCTCACCAGTGCTGCCACTCCAATCGTCGTCCGTGTCTTCTTCTCGCTCAACGCCGAGAGGTATGCGTTTCGCTCCGCTTCTAGCGAGCTACGCAGCCACGATCGATACTCCGAGGTGTCAAGCGTCGCGGTACCGCCGTCGGGCACTTCGAAGGCGGAAAGATTGAAGGGCGTGGCGGCGTAGTTGGTCGTCAACTTCATATCCAGTCCGCTTCCCGAGGGCAAGTCGCTGAAAGAGAGTTTCCCTCCTCCCTCGGACGCGCCGCTGAGTGTCTTTCCGTTGAGCACCAGCGAGATGGCCTTGCCATGCGCGGAGAGTTCCAGAGCTCCGATCTTCGGCGGCGCCCCAGCCAGATACGCGGTATCAAAGAACTGGCCGTACACGGCAGGTATCTGCACTCCGGAGGTCACCGACTTCACCCCCGCTCCGGTGCGGTTGAACACATCCTTGATCTCCACCCCCGGCACCGTGAGGTTCTTAAGAAGCTCCTGGGTGAACACCCCGTTTCTTCCGGAGCCGTCCTGAGCCACCGATCCTGTGCTGGTCGCATACACGATGATCGACCCCGGCGGCTGCGCAGAGACGACCGACAGGCCCCTGCCCCCCGAACGCGACCAGCCGAAGGGGTTGTCCCGACAGGCGTCAAGCACCACGATGTTCAACTCGTTCTTTGCCTGCTGGATCGAATCGAGCACGGTCTGTGCCGCGAGGGCTTTCGTCTTCAGGAATGATTCACTGGGTATGTGGGCGTCGCAGGGTATGAGGTAGTTGGTGCCTTCGGCTTGCACACCGTGGCCGGCGTAGTAGAAGAAGCCGGTGGCAGCCGGTTCGGAGGCGAGCCGACTGCCCAGTTCGATCACCGCGTCCTCCATGGCGTTGAGATCGGCGTCGATGAGGAGGTCGGTCGTGAACCCCAGGCTTTCAAGAGCTGCGGCTATGTCGGTGGCGTCGTTGGCCGGGTTGGCAAGCTTCGGCAGCTCTGTGTACTTGCCGTTGCCGATGACAAGCGCGAAACGACCACTCTCCTGGGTAGATGCGCAAGCGACTGCAATGAAAGCACATATCAGGCAAAACACAAGTTTTTTCATGGCAGGTCTCCTCGCTCGATCCTCGTTCGGCCGCGATGGTCGTGGATTCGACCATCGTCCCCGACGACATTCAGGCAGGTGAATCACCGCCGGCCGCGCCGCGCGATCCATGCTTCCTTGCGCCTGCGCCGGGGAGCTTCAGGCGATCACTCTTAGCCGAGATTTCCCAGATGGACTCCCTGCTACCGCGGTAGCAGAGCCATCGATCTCTTTCAGCCTCATTCTACAACCTCCAGCGCATCCGTCAACAGCCATGCTGATCTCCCGATGCGCCGTCCGACTTCAGGAAGTGGCGAAACCCGACATTCCTGCCGTCCGAGAACCTATAGGCCGACAGGTATCCCGCTCTCCCGGGCGTCCAGCCCCTCCATTCCTACGCTGTTCCGGCGATCACCGCCCCCACCTGCCTGATCTTCCCCAGGATCGAACCGAATACTTCCCGCGACAGCGAGACCTCTGCCATCTGGAATATCGTGTATCGCGCATGGCTCACCACCTTGGCGCCGCTCTTGATCAGTTTCTCCCGAAGTGTCTTCATCGACAAGTGCCGGATCGCTTTCGGAAGCGCCAGCTGGCGGGGGAGTTCCCGAGGTTGCAGGCCAGCGCGAACAGCTGGAGCCGCACCGCGTTGTCAGCGAAGTCGTGGCAGGAAAGGCGCGTCCGCATGCCGAGGTTCGTGACGATGAAGCCGACGCGCGGGAAGAGCTCCCCACAGGGTTTCCGAAACGAGAAGGATTTTCGGGAAGCCAAGCAGCTTATGGACAGCCTTGAGTACCATGATTTCCTGGGCAGGGAAATAGCCCTCAAGGCCGCTTCGAATTTCCGGAAACCGCGAAAGGCCGGAATAAGGGTCAGGAAAACCATCGATGTCATCATTTCCACTTTCTGCATGGAGAACGGTTGCGAATTGATCCACAACGACAAGGACTTCGATGCGATGGAAAGGCATCTAGGGCTAGTGGTCAGGAAATAGGACCAGTCTTTCGGAGGAGGCCGAGGATGGCCCCCTGCCCACGAGTGATTCGGTGCCGCCCTCCTCCGCGTCAGGGCTCCGTCGTGACCGAGATGGCGGCGGAAGCCGGCCCCTCGCCGACAGAATCGACAGCGGCCACGACGAGGGAGTAGGTGGTTCCCGGGATGGCCCCGGTGAAGGAAATCGTGGTTCCTTCGACTTCGATGAACTCGTCGAGGGAGGTGGCAGGCCCAGCTCCGGTCTCGTAGTGAACCCGGTATTTCGTGTAGGCCACGCCCTTGAAGGAGGCCCCTGTCCAGGAGACCTGGAAGGTCGTGCCCGTCGTGGCGCCCAAGGTGACCTGGCTCGGGATCAATCCCTCCGCCAGGGAGGGCACCGTGAAATTGGGCACCGAAGGGGAAGGCGCGATTGTGACGGGGTTCTCCCAGCGGTACTCGTAGCCAAGGAGGGGCGCGCCTGCGTCGGCCACCCAGGTCGCCGTCTGGCTTGCCCAATCGAGGTGCCACGAACCCTTGTCGTCCCAGGCCTCCGCTGCGCTGTCGTACCGATGGGTGGACCTGCTTCCCCAGGGGATGTCCTTGACTTGGGGCAGGGTGAAGTAGGGGTAGCCCCCGGACATCAAGGGCGTGTATTCCCAGGTCGATGGCATGGTCGCCCTGACCCAGAACGGCCCCTTGTCCACAAGGTTTCCGTTGCTTTTCCAGATGCTCGGGGCGCAGGCGTCCATGAACTCCTCGCCGGAATACACGGTCACCGTGCCGTCGGTATTGTACAGGAGCTTGTAGGTCGCGTACTCGACTTCCCACATCGCCGGGTCCGCGGTGGTCCAGGGTTCGCCCACGGGATAGATCACCCAGTCCGCGGCCGTGGCCACGGGCTCGTAGGTCGAGAACGTGCGGTATTGCTTGCAGAGGTTCCCGTTGTAGGTCTGGTGGGCGATCAGGTTGATCGAGCCATCGGCATAGGGCTCGGTCACGTGGATGACCTCGTAGTTGAAGATCTGCTCGTAGATCAGGTTGGCCTCGGCGACACCATCCCCCGTGTAGCACTGGGTATGCCAGGACATCGCGGAGAGCTTGCCGTTTGCATCGGGCGTGAACTGGTAGGTTGTCACGTAGAGCTCGGTGTTGGTCCCCGGAAGGGCGGCCCTCGAGGAGCGCAAGGCCTTGGCGCCCGCGCTGGACTTCTCCTGGAAGGTGCCCTGGGTTAGGGTCGCGAAGGTCGAGGGGATGGAGGTCGAATTCGCGGTCGTCGCGCCGACAGCCCCTTGGGCTGAGCCGATCGTGTGCCCGCCCGCTGCAGAGACCGTCAAGGTAGCGACCGGAGAGGATTGGGAGGCATAGGTCACCCTGAAATAGTAGGATCCTGCCACGGCGGAGCTGCCTGCGGTCATGGTGACCGTGGCCGCGTTGCTGGCCACGGCGCTGGCCGCCGCTTCGATCCCCGTCGGCGCGGACCCTGAGCCAGTTCCCGCCGAAGTGCCGTACCACGCGACCGTGCCGGCGCTGCCTGCGGCGATGTCCGTGGTCGTCACCCCGAAGGTGGCGCTTCCGGCCGTGCCACTTGCGATCGTTCCGGACTGGGCCGCGATGTTTACCGTCGCGTTCCCGCCGCCCGCGTTCGGGTTTGTGCATGCCAGGAGGCCTGCGAGGCATGCGGCAAAGAGGAATCCAAGGGAAGGGGATGCTTTCATGACCTGCCTCTTTGCGAATGAACCGAGATTTCCCAGATGAACTCTGATCCCCGGTAAACCAGGAACCCGAACACCCTTCATCATCATTTTATCACCTCCAGTATGCCCGTCAAGGTCATAACCTGGCTGAAAAGCATTCCCCAGGCCCCGAGATACGGTAGAACACGACCATTTTCCCAATTCGCATTCCAAAGTCCGACAGGTATCCCTTTGTTCATGGCCATCTCGTGTCCCG
>JANYKC010000065.1 GCA_025358255.1 Spirochaetaceae bacterium | reverse complement strand
GGCGGGGTTGTTCACCCGCGCCCACGAAAGGGATCAGTACAGGATCATCGGGTCAGGTTTCGTTACCACTGGGGCGGATAGAACCCGTCCACGTCGGCCTTGGTGATGACATGCTGGGCCAGGTTCTTGCGCATCGCATAGCCCTTGCCATTGAACCAGTCGGCGGCGGCCTGGGCCGAGAGGGCGCCATCGCCTTCCGCGGTCTGGTAGGTGATGCCGAAGAGCTTGCCTGCCTTCACGAGGTCCATTCCCTGCTTCGAGTTGCCGGCGGCGATGACGATGACGTCCTTGCGTCCGGCCTTCTCGAGGGCCTGGAAAATGCCGAGTGACTGCGCGGAATCGTCGGCGGCGCAGATGCCCTTGAGGTCCTTGCCGTACTTGGTGAGCCAGTCGGAGACCAGCTGCATCGTGGTGTTGGCATCAAAGGTCGCCGGCATCGGGGAAGCCTTGGCGAGGGTCTTGATCTCGGGAGCGTAGGTCGCGAGCTCGGAGATGGGGCCGAAGGCGCGGGCGAAGTAGGGGGAGCCGCCGGGAGCGTGCATGACGTAGGCGACACCGATGGACTTGGCGCCGGGGTTGGCCTTGCGGAGCTCGTCGGCCCAGGAGCGGGCCATGAGGCGGAACTGGCCGAAGTCATCCGGGCCGGTCCAGCCCAGGGAGTAGTTCAGGGCGGCGTTGTCGGGGAGGGTGTTGAACATGTGGAGGGGAATGCCGGCCGCGTTGATCTTGCGGGCCTGCTGGACGGCGCCCTTGGCGTCGAGGGGGATGAGGAGGATCATGTCAGGCTTCTCGTTGATGGCCTGGTCGATCAGGTTGTCCTGGACGGTCTTGTCCCAGTTCGGGGAGAGGGCCTTGAAATTCCACTTGTAGGCGTCGGCCACTTTCTTGGCGCCGAGGATGCAGGCGGTGGTCCACGGATGGTCGCCATGGACGATCATGATGACCTTCTTGCCGATGGCGCCGTTCGCGGGCGACTTCGGGATGTTGGTCGGGGTGACGTTCCAGCCGGCCCACTCCATGTCATACCAATGCAGGGGATCGGTCTCGGGCAGGGCGTTGGGATCGGCGGGGCGTGTCGGCACCGCGCGGTTGTCCTTGGAAGGGGCGAGGAGCTGCTGGTTGTCCGCGGACTTCAGCGTGCTCGTGTCGACCTTCAGGGATTCGGCGAGGTTGGCCTTCGCCGTGGCGGTTGCCTTGGCCTTGGCGCAACCGCCCATCGAGAAGACGAAAAGGATCGCCATCGCGACCGCGGCGAGGGTGAATACAGTCTTTTTCATCCGTCTGCCTCCTTGCGTAACTATCCGACTCCGGTGGCGCCCCAAGGGGCGCTCCGGGTTGGGACCGATTGACGGGTATGGGGCGCCCGTGACGCCTGCCGGCTATTCGGCGGAGGCCGGCCTGGCGGCCAGGGCCGCCCGCTCGGCAAGTTCCTTCATGAGCTCGGGCCTTTGCCCCAGGCTCTTCTCGTGCTTCCAGGTCGCATAGGCCTCATAGAGCACCACGTAGGCGAGGATGAGGCCCGCGATGAATATCTTCACCTCGTTGCCCAGGCCAAACAGTATGATTCCAGTATAGAGCATTTCCAGCGTGAGGATGGCGATCACCGAGCGGAGGACACCGCCCTTCCCCCCTGACATGGCTGTCCCGCCGATGATGGTGGCGGAGATCACGTACATGAGGGAATTCTCGCCGAGCTTGAGGGTGGCCGAGGTGGACTCGAGGACGGAGAAGACGCCGCCTATGGCCGCGCCGACGCTCGAGAGCACGAAGGCGACGATGGTGTAGCGGTCGGTGTGGATGCCCGCGAGCCAGGCCGTGCTCCGGTTGCCGCCCACGATGTAGAAATTGCGGCCTGCCCTCGTGCGCCGGAGGACGAATTCCATGATGGCCACCAGGATGAGGCTGATGAGGATCCGTGGCGTGACGAGGGGGATGAGGCTCTTCCCGAGGAAGTCGGAGACCACGAAGGCCTCGGGGGTAGAGACGCTGATCGAGTTGCCCCCCGAGAACTGGTAGATGGCGCCTTGGAGTATCGTCATCGTCCCGAGGGTGACGATAAAGGAATTGATCTTGCCCTTCGTGACCAGGAGGCCATTGAGCCAGCCCACGAGGCCGCCGGCGATTACGGCCACCACGGCCGCGGCGGTGAAGCCCAGGCTGGGCTGGAGACCCAGGACCAGGACCCCGGCGAAGGTGATCACCGTGCCGATGGAGAGGTCGAGCTGGCCGCAGATCATGACGATCGTGAAGCCGATCGCCACCGAAGCGTTCATCGAGATCGACTTGAGGAGGGATGTCAGGTTGAAGACATTGAAGAAGCGCGGGGCGAAGAGGGACATGAAGGCGAACACCAGGACGAAGAGGATGTAGATGCGGAACTTGTCGCCCAGGGCGAGGAGGTTTTTCTTTCCGGGCCTATGCATCATCCCTCCCGAGGCTTCGCAATGACTTGGCGCTCACGCCGACGACGGCGATGAAGATCGCGCCGCGGACCATGTCCTGGGAGAAGGTGCCGACACCCAGGAGGGTCATGACGTTGTTCAGTATGCCGATGATGAGGGAGCCGCCCAGGACGCCGAGGATAGAGCCGCGGCCACCTGCCAGGGTCATGCCGCCGATCACGATGGCCGTGACGGCCTTGAAGTCGTAGCCGGCGCCGTTGTACCAGGCCCCTACACGGGAGAGGGAGGTCACGGCCAGGCCGCTGATCGTCGCCGTGAAGGCCGTGAGCACGAAGGCCGCCATGATCACCCTCTCCACGTTGATACCCGAGAACTTGGCCGCGCGGAAGGCCGAGCCGGTCAGCTTGACCTTGACCCCAAAGGTGGTCTTGGTCATCACGAACTGGCCCGCGATGACCAGTATGATGAGGATGACGACGGGAAGCCCGATGAGGTTGAAGAACCTGAAACGGTAGATGTTGTCGAAGAGCGCCACCGCCTCCTGGCCGGAGCCGCGCATGTCGGGGTAGATCTGCTTGTTGACCCAGATCAGGCGGATCACGCCCATGGTCACGTAGTTGACCGCGAGGGTCCAGATGATGGGGTTGGCCCTGAGCTTGCCGACCACGAAACCGTTGAGGAGGCCGATGAGGAGGCCCACGACGAGGGCGCCGATGATGGCCGGGATGAAGCCGTAGCGGAGGAGCTCGATGCAGACATAGCCGGTGAAGCCCATCGTCGTGGGCACCGACATGTCCGCGAAATGGCCCGAATAGGTGACGAAGGACATGCCGACCGCGACTATGCCGACGAGGGCCACGGTGTCGACGATGTTCAGCATGTTCTGCACCGAGAGGAAGCTGTGGATCACGCCGGTGAACTGGAGGAGGGCACCAAGGGCGAGGAGGAGGAGGGCGATGCCGTAGGAGCCCGCCGCGTTCACGATCTTGCCGACTGAGTTCGAGTCGAGGGAGCGTTTGTCCAGTGCGTCGCTCATCGCGCGCTCCCCGCCGCCGTGGCGCCATTGGCTTCGCCGGCGGAGCCAACGACGGCGCCATAGGCCGCATCGCCGTTGGCGGCCAGGAGGAGGCTTTCCTCGCTGCACTCCTGGTATTGCATCTCTCGGGTGAAATGCCCCTTTCGCATGATGAGGACGCGGTCGGACAATCCCACCAGCTCGGGCAGGTCGGAGGAGATGAGGATCACCGTGCAGCCCTCCCTGGCGAGTTTTTCGATCGAGGCGTGAATGGTCATCTTGGCGCCGATGTCGACACCGCGGGTGGGCTCGTCGAGGATGAGGACCTTGGGAGCGCTGGCCAGCCACTTGGCCAGGAGGACCTTCTGCTGGTTGCCGCCGGAGAGGTTGCCCACCGTCCTCCCGGGATCGGGCGGATAGATCGCGAGCTCGGCGACGAGGCGTTCGATGAGGGACTTGCCTTTCGACTTGGAGTAGACGGCGCTCGAGCTCAGGCGGTCCACGATGGGGGCGAGGATGTTCTCGTCCACCGCGAGCCGAAGCGCGAGCCCCTCGATCTTCCTGTCCTCGGTCAGGTAGGCTATGCCTTTTTCGAGGAACTCGGCCATCGAGCGTCCCTGGACCTCGTGGCCATCGAGCTCGATCCGCCCCTCGTCCGCCCGGTCCAGCCCCACGAGGACTCGGGCCAGCTCGGTGCGGCCCGCGCCGGAGAGTCCGCAGATGCCAAGTGTCTCGCCCTGCTTCGCCTCGAAGGCGACATCGTGGAAAAAACCGAAGCGCGAGAGCCCCGACACCTTGAGGCGCGTGTCCCCGATCTGGCGCTCGTCCCGCTTGTAGAATTCCTTCACCGAGCGGCCGACCATCATCTGGACGATCTCCTCCCGGCTGATCTCGCCGATGGCCTTGGTAGCGATCTTCTTGCCGTCGCGCATGACCGTAACGCGGTCCGCGATCCGGAAGATCTCGGGCAGGTGGTGGGAGATGTAGACGATGGCGATGCCCCGCTTGCGCAGCGTGTCGATGATGGCGAAGAGGCGCTCGACCTCCTCGCGGGACAGGGCCGAGGTCGGTTCGTCCATCACGAGGATGCAGGGGTTGTTACCGAGGACCTTGGCGATCTCGACGAGCTGTGCCTCGTGGGGGCTGATGTCCTCGATGGGAAGGTCCGGGTCGATCTCGAGGCCGACCCGCTTGAGAAGGGCCAGGGCCTGCTTCCGCGCCGCGGCCTTGTCCAGGAGGAGGCCCTTGCGGGGAAGGCGGCCGGCAAGGAGGTTCTCGACGATGCTGATGGGCCTTGCAAGGCTCAGTTCCTGGTAGATCATGCCGATCCCGTATTTCTTGGCCGTGGTCGGGGCGTGGAGCTTAACTTCCTTGCTGTTGATGAAGATCTGGCCCTCGTAGTCGTCGAAGGAACCGGCCAGCATCTTCATGAGGGTCGATTTGCCGGCCCCGTTCTCGCCGACGAGCGCGTGGACTTCGCCCGCATATACCTCAAAGCTCACGTCGTCCACGGCTATGGTGCCGGGGAAACGCTTGCGCACGTTCCTCATCTGGAGCGCGAGCCCGATGTCGTCTTCGCTCACCATCATCTCCTGCCGCGTGATTCTCTCATTCCGAGCCTTGACCGATCATGATGCTAGTTCCGGTTTCCCGAATCCCGCAACAACAAAAAAAGCCGATATTCCCGGAAATATTCCATATCATAAGGCCGCAAGCCCAAGGCCCGCCAGCCCTTCATCGACCCGCATTCCATTCCATGACCGCATCGAAGAGGGCCACGACATTCTCCGGCGGCACATCGGGGAGGATGTTGTGGACGGTGTTGAACACGAAACCGCCGCCGGGCGCAAGGATGTCGAGGCGCCGCCTGGCCTCCGTCCTGACCTCCGCCGGGCTCGCCTTGTTGAGGACGGTGCGGTTGTCGATGCCGCCGCCCCAGAAGGTGATGTCCTTCCCGAACTCCTTCTTGAGCCGCTCGGGCTCCATGTCCCTCGCGCTTGTCTGCACGGGGTTGAGGACATCGTAGCCGACATCGATCAGGTCGGGGATGAGCTCGTAGATCGAGCCGCAGGAATGGAGGAAGGTCTTCATGCCGCTGTGCCGCTTCACATAGTCCACAAGGATCCTGTGCCGCGGCTTGAAGAGCCTGCGGTATACCTCGGGGGACATGAAGGGCCCGCCCTCGTGCCCAAGGTCGTCCCCGAAGCGCAGCACGTCGACTATATCCCCCACCGCCTCGCAGACCTTGGCGAGCGAAGCCAGGTGGGACTCCATGAGGGCGTCAAGGAGCCGCTCGGCATTGGCCTCGTCGATGTAGAGGTCCATGAGGAAATTGTCCATGCGGCGGAGGAAGGTGCCCCACTCGAAGAGGTTGCAGCCGACGACGACCATGAGCGCGCGGTCGGTGCTGGCGCGGAGCGCCAGGGTGCGCCTGCGGAGCTCTTTGTAGAAGTCCTTTTCGGCCGCATGGTCCCAAGGCGAGTGCACGAGCGCCGACCAGAGGACCTTGCCCATGGCCGCGGGCAATCGCGAGTAGTCGGCAGGGTAGCCGTCCTCCCAAGGGAAGCAGCGCTCGTCATAGAAGGTGGCTCCGGTGGGCCGCTGGGCCAGGAGGGTGCCGCCTGAGTCCCGGGCGAAAAACTCGTCGCCGACGCGCTCCGGCTTGAACCAGGCCGGATAGAGGTAGGTCCAGCCCCCGGGCATGGCCGTCTCCCGCCAATCCTCGCTCCTGTCGTTCCAGGCCCGTCCGATGTCGACCACATCGATCCCGAAGCGGTCAAGCATCCATTCGTCCGGCTGGGCGAGCTCCTGGACGACGTCGTAGACCTTGGGCCGCGCGTCTTGCGCGCCCAGGAGCATAGCCACACGCGCATAGGCTATCGCTGAGATGCCTGAGCTCGGGTTTGAGCCGAGGTCGACAGGCACGCGGTCGCCCTCGCGGTGCTCGATCGCGGCTATCACGCGCTCCCGAGAGGTCAACAGATGCCTCCGCGCGCGCTTTTCCCCGGGCTGTCGAGGCCTGGCAGGTCGTGCTTCCCGAGGTCGAGGGGATATTTCCCGTGCTTGCGCAGCAGGCCCAGCACGAACTCGTAGCGCTCGGCGGACACATTGCTCGGGACCGAGTGGTCCGACTGGGGCAGGTAGCCCCCGCCCTTGGCGGCGTTGAGCTTTCGCAGCACCTGGGCCTCGAGCTCAGACAGGGGATCATTGGCCCAGGCCAATGCGTCGATGTTGCCGCAGAAGCCCATCCGGTGGCCATACTGCTTGCGGATCTCCACCACGTCGAGGCCGGACTTGGCCTCGAGGGGATTGTAGGCGTCCAGGCCGAGTTCGATGAAGTCGGGAAAGATCTCGTGGGCATTGCCGCAGCCATGGTAGATGACGGGCAGCCTGTTCTCGTGGCAGATGTCGATCAGGGCCTTGGTGATCGGCTTGAAATGCTCCCGCCACATGTCCGGGGAGAAGAGCATGCCGTTGCGGTAGGCCACGTCTCCCCAGAGCACCATTCCGGAGAGCATGCCGTCGCCCGCCTTTATCTGGGCGCGGAGGTAGGCCGTGAGGAAGTCCCCGATGCGGCGGATGAACGTGCCCAGCTCGTCGGGATAGAGGGCTATCCACAGGAGGACATTCTCCGAGCCGACGACGCGCCAGACATACTCATGGGCTTCGCAGACGGAACCGAAGACCGGGAAGTCGGCGTAGTAGGATTTCACGCGGTCTATCCAGGCGGGGATGTCGCGGCTGATCACGTCTCCCACACCATTGAGCTGGTCGTCCCCCGCCTGGAAAAAGCGGCGCGGGTCGTTGGGGTCGTCGAATTTGAAAGCGGCCATCTTCTCGAGGTCGTCGGTGTCGAAGCTCTCGAAATAGGGCATCTGGGTGTCGATCTTCTTGCGGATCGTCGCCTCGAAGCCGGTCTTGAGGATGAGGTCCTCGTCGGTCTGGTGGAGGATCTTGAAGGCCTTGATATGGGGATCCATGTTGGGCGTGACGCAGATCCAGTCGAGGTCGTAGTGGCGGTAGATGTCCACGTCCGGGGCGAGCCCGAGCTCCTTGCGCCAACGGTTCACGAAGGTGGTCCAGAAAAAATCCGACACGGGGATGCGGTCTGCTTCCTCGTGGCGGAGCGTCTTGTTCATCCTCTCCAGCTTGGCGAGGCAATTGGGCGTGCGTTCAAGGGCCATCTCTTTCCTCCCCTAGTCCTGGTGAAAAACCTCTTCCATGGATGCCCACCACTCGCCCTCGGCACGCGTGGCCAGGGGATCCTGCATGGGCTTCATGATGGCCCACCATTCCTGGGTCTTGGGGTCCTCACCCATCCTCACCATGTCGGCGTCGAAGTCCTTCCCGACATACTCGAAATACGCGTAGAGGCAGCCATCCTTGTGGTAGATGGAATAATTCCGGATATTGCACTCGGTAATCTTCCGGGCCACTTCCGGCCAGATCCTGGCATGATAGCGGCGATAGCTCTCGAGGACTCCCGGTTTCAGGCGAATCACCTGGCCGAAACGCTGCATGGATACGCCTCCTTTCCGTTTGCCCTATTGCGCGACTATAAAAGCCTAGCACCTATTGGCAAATCGTCAACTAAATTTTTGCTAAAATTCGCGACAAAATTTTAGTTTTAGCTAAAATATTCGCGAAATTTTTTCTGTCAAAGACAATACGGCAAGTAAATTTTAGCTTTCAGGGGCTTCCACCGCTGGCGAGAGAGATAAGCCATGGGTGGATTTGCGATTCCGGCGGAGGTAGTGGATACTGGCAACGCAGGAAAGGTTGGCAAGGGATGGGTAGTGTCCTAAACCTTTGGGTTGCCTCAGGACTCGTCATTCGCTTGCGTAGCGCGGAAGCCTGTTAGCGGTCTGGCGCAATGGCGTGGCGAAATCCTTCCGCCAGATCCGCTCGAGCGTCGTTGGCAAGTTCTCTCGGGACAGGAAAGCGCGCTTTGTGAACATTTCATCGAGCCCTCGTGCGACC
>JANYKC010000036.1 GCA_025358255.1 Spirochaetaceae bacterium | reverse complement strand
CAAGACCTACCTGGCCTGCGCCCTGGGCGCCCAGGCCTGCCGCGAGGGACGCCGGACCCTCTACTTCTACGCGCCGAAGTTCTTTCGGGCGCTGGAAAGCGCCCGCGCCGACTGGAGCCTTTTCCAGTGGCTCAAGAAGCTGGCGCGAGCGCCGCTCCTGATCATCGACGACTTGGGCATTGCGAGCGTTCCGGGCAAGCTCTACCGCGAGTTCCTTGAGGTGATCGACGGTAAGCGGTAAAGGGAGCACGGCCTATGCAGGCGCCTGAGGGCTGGTAAAATGGGACGCTGGAGGCAAGCGGCTGGCCAGAGGCGGGAGGCCTTTACCGCGCTGCCTGGGCACCTTCGGTGGATGGCTTCCAGCGGCTGGGAAGCAGTTGTTTGACCTCGTGGTTTTTCATGGAGGGGAGCCGGCGCAAGACATCCGTCAGGTAGTCCTGCGGATTGATGCCGCGGCGCCGGCAGCTTTGAATGATGGTGTAGATGACCGCGCTGCGCCACCCGGCGTCGGGATGGCCAATGAAGAGCCATCGTTTGCGGCCGACCACCGAGGGCCTCACGTCGTTTTCCACGAGATTATTGTCAATCTGGAAGCGGCCGTCCCGCAGGTACCCGACCAAAGCCGTGTATTCCTTGAGGAAGTAGCTCACCGCCTTGCCCAAGCTGCTTTTGGGCAGCAGGCGCGGGTTGGCGCCCAGCTCCAGCGCCCGGCGCTTCATGGCCCGCCAGAGAGCCGGGGCTTGGTCCCGGCGCGCGGCGTGGCGCGCGGCGTCGCTGGCGTCGCGCATCTGGTCCTCAAGGCGGTAGAGCTGCCGGATCTGGGCGATAAACCAGATGGCCTCGGGGAACCCTTCCTCCGCGGCCGTGTACCAGCGGCGTCGCGCATGCGCCAAACATCCCAGGCGCTTGAGCTGGGCGGGCCGCTGGCGGCGCAACGAGTCATAGACGCCGTAGGCATCGGTCTGGATCGTTCCCTGAAAATCCCGCAGCCGTTTCTCCGGGGCCTCGCGGCCGCGGCCGCCGCAGAACTCCAGGAGCACATCGCCTTGGGGATGGGAGTAAAACCACAGGTAGCCGGTGGCCGCTTTGCCTTTGACTTCCGGGTCCAAAACCTTGACGGGCGTTTCGTCGACCTGGAGGTAGCCTGTGGCCTGCATCTCTTCCCAGATGCCCTCGTAAACGCCCAGCAGCATCAAGGCGATTTTCTCGACCCATTGCACCATCTGCTGGCGGGGGATCACGACCCCGTGCCGCTCGCGAAAGATGCGCTCCAGGGTGTAATAGGGCAGGTGGTCGTCAAAGCGGCTTAGCAACAGATAGACCGCCAGCCCAAGCCCCAGTTTGCTCTGGGGCACCAGCCGGGCGGGCAAGGGCGCGATGGTGATCCCCGGCGCCCCGCAGGCGCATTCCCGCGCGTATTTGGGGCGGACGGTCTCCACGCAAACCAGCCTGGCCGGGATGTATTCGTATTCGGTGGTGGTCTCCTGGCCGATGCGGCGTCCCTCCCGCTGGCAGACGCCGCACACTTTGTCGTCGGGCTCCAGGACCACGCGCTGGACTTCCACCTGCACCGGCAGCGCTGGGCGCCGCGGGCGGCGGGGCTCCTTTTTGACCTTCTCCTTGTCCCGCGCGGGCGGGTCGGGCTGAAGCACATCCTGGCTGAGCGGCGGAGGCCGTTGCGCCTGCTCTTGCAGCTCGCCTGTGAGCTGGCGCAACTGTTCTTCCTGCTCCGGGTTGAGATGGTCGGCCTTGGGGCCAAAGAGCTGGCGCTTGAGTTGGGCGATGTAGGCACGCGCCTCGGCCAGCAACTGATCCCGCTCTGTCGCTTCCTGCTGGAGGCGGGCCAGGTGTTGGGCCTGTTCCCGCAGCGCTTGCTCGCGCGCGGCCAGTTCCTGCTCGCCCGCGGCCAGTTCCCGCTCCCGCGCGGCCAAATCCTGCGCCAGCCGCGTGGCGTACGCGGCCAGCGCGGCCGGATCGCCGGCAAAGTCCCGCAAGAGTTCGGCGGCGCTCTTCATGCCTGGAGGACCTCCCGGAACCGGGGTGTCAGCGGATAGAGATAGATGTCTTTGACCGGCACGTGCAGGCATGTGTGGCGGTCCTGGCGCGAACGGCCCGCGGTCACGCCCGCCGCCTGCCAGTTGGCGGCCCGATACACGGTGCCCCGGAAGCGTTCCCGCTCCACAAACGTCTCGAGCAGCACCACCGGATGCCCGTATTTGGCTTGCCAGTCGCCAGCGATGCGGCGCGCCACCTGTCCCAGAATCCAGCTGCCCAGGTGCGGCGCCTGTGTCCAAGGAAAGATGAGAAACCGCGAGTTGTTGGCAATCAGCGACAGGTTCTTTTGCCGCTGCCCCGCCGGCCAGCCAATCCAGCGGTCCCGGTCCTGGCACTTCCAAGCCGCCGCCCCAAACACCAAACATGCCACGGGGCGGCCCCGGCCTTCGCGCACGAGGTATTGCAGATTTTCCCCCACCGCTCCACCAAAGCCCAGATAGTGGTGCCGGGCCAGCGCTCCTTTGACCCAGGCCCGCTCGGCCGGCTGGCCGCTGACCTCCTGGACCGTCAGGGGCTGCAACTGGGCCAGCAGGCCGTGGACCGGCTCGAGCGCCTCATCCAGGCCGTCACCGGCCGGTGCCGCGCAGCGCATCCGATTGGTTGGCGCCTGGCGACGCTCCGGCAGTTGAATCAACCCCCGCTGCGCCAGCTTAACCAAAAGCGTCCGGGCGGCCATGTCTTTGAGCAGCCCCGTGGCGGTGCGCCAATCCCACCGCTGGGCCAACTCCCGCGACAAGCGCCAGCGGCTCCAGCCGGGGTTCTCGTGAACCCACTGGCGAAGCTGGCACAGGTCCGCCGCGCTGAGCAGGCGCCCTTGAAGGCTCAAACTCTCGCTCACGGGCGCAAAGCTACACGAAGGGAAGACCGGAGTCCAGTCCAAAGGGAGAAAACAACTCACACCCGGTGCCAGGGCCGGCGCGCGGCGCTCTCGATCCCGTGGAGCAAGAGCGTCAGCTCCTCCGGACGCAGGCACTGGCTCTTGCCCTCCCCGGCCGGCGGAGCAAAAGTCCCGCGCTCCAGCCGCTTGCTCAGAATCCAAAGACCCGAGCCGTCGTGGGTCAGAATCTTAAGCCGGTTGCGCCTTTTGTTGAGGAAAACGAACCAGTGCCCGGACGTGGGCTCCTCCTGCAAGACCGTCTGCACCCAGGCATACAGGCCGTTGAATCCCCGGCGCATGTCCAGCGGAGCCACGGCCACAAAAATCCGGGTCGCGGGCGAAAGGCTCAGCATGGCCGTTGCAGGGCTTGGACGACGGCTCCAATCCACCCAGGAGCGGCGGCGCCGCTAAAGCGCACCGCCATTCCCTCCGACAGGCTGACCTCCGCGGCCCAGCCGCCGCCACCGGCCATCAGAGGGCCAATCTTCACCTCCTGGAAAACGGGCGCGGACACCGGGCGCGCCCCGTTCTGCAGGGCCTGCCTCGGACCCTTGACGTACACCCAATAACGCAGGCGTCCGAGTGGCAGGCCTTCCTCCCGCGCAAAGCAGGCCAGCGTCAATCCACTGGCACGGTAGCGCGCGATCAGCGCCTCGACGGCGCCTGCACAAGAGTCACTGCGATCATGCTTCATCCCCCCATTTTACCAGCCCTCAGGCGCCTGCATAGACCGTGCTCCCTTTACCGCTTACCTATGGTTGACTTCGTACCGCTGTCAAAACTGATGAAGGAGCGTATCCGTGTGGGCAACCCCGTCTATGCGAGGGGACGGGAGGCGGGTAAGCTTGGGGGATGTCAGGCTATCTTGGCTCGGGCGGCTTTCCACGCGGTGGGCGTCAACGCGCTCACCTCGGTGGTCTGCCGTTGCCCGAGCCCGGGCAGAACGTCGAGAAGGTAGGTCCTGAGATTGATGTCGAGGCGGCGGCAGGTTTCAACGACCGAGGCGATGGCGGCGACCTTGGGTCCGGCCTCGGGACTGCCGATGTGCAGCCAGTTCTTGCGGCCCAGCGCCAGCGGCCTGATTGCGCCTTCGCACCAGTTGTTGTCGATCTCCACGGCCCCGTCGCCCAGGTATTCTTGGAGGCGGCTCCATTGGCCCAGCGTGTAGTCGCAGGCGCTGGCCAGTTTGCCGCCCGGGAGGATCTGTTTGCGGATCTCGAGTATCCGCGCCTTGAGCGCCGCCATTACCGGGGCGCTGCGCTCGGCGCGCAGTTCCTGGCGTTTTGCGGGGTCCAACCCTGCTGTTTTGGCATCTTGCTCCACAGCATACAGTTGCGTAAATATCTGAATGATTTCCAAGGGCTGCCGGTCCAACGGGGCCAGTTTCGACGCCTCCACAAAGCCGCGCCGGGCGTGCGCCATGCACCCGACATAGACGATTCCTTCGCCCAGTTTCGCGTAGGCCCCGTAGCCGTCGCTTTGGAGTTTGCCTCGAAATCCCTTGAGGAACTTCTCCGGGCCGTCTCGTCCGCGGCCCATCCGGAAGTCGAAGATCACAATGCCGCCCGGCCGGCTGTACTCCCACATGTAGGCCTGGTGGTTGCGGCCCTTCTTCTCGCCGGTCTGGCAGGGGACCGGGGTTTCGTCGGCCTGGATGTATCCCCCGGCCAAGAGTTCCCGGCACATGGCGCGGGAGACGGCCGTCAGCAAATCTCCGGCGGCCAGGACCGCGTCGGTGACGGTCTTGCGGCTCAGGTCGATGCCGTGGTCTTCCAGGAGTTGGGCGCACTGGCGGTAGACGGGCAGGTGGAGCTTGTACTTGCGGGTGAGCGCGTCGATGATGAACTCGTTGGAGAGCATGCTCTTGGGCACGATCTGCTCGGGGGCCGGAGCCGTCGCCACCCCTTGCTCATCGAGGCAGTGGGTGCCGCGCTTCTCGCGTTTGACGACGCGGATCCAAAACTCGGGGAGCGTGCACGCGAGTTCCTCGCGGGTCTCGTAACCGATGATCGGACGCTCGGCTCCGCACTTGTCGCAAGCGCAGTCCTCAGGGCAGCAGGGGATGATCTCTTCGCGGCGCTCCAGAGTCTCGGGCAGGCGGCCGCGGCCGGGGTGCGGGGCGCGCGGTTTCTTGGCCTGGGCGGCGGGCTTCTCCGCCGCAGCCGGGGCGGTGGCGGCCACCTGTGCGACCTCGCCGGCGGTAAGGCTGGCCTCTTGGAGGAGCAGGGCAAGCTGCGCGGGGTCGATCTTCTCGGACTTGGGCCCGAAGCGATGCAGGCAAAAGAGGCGGAAATGTTCGTCCTTAAGCTGGATGACCCGCTCGAGACGCGCAACATCGGCCCGCAGTCCTTCGATGACTGCGAGCGGATCGGGCGTTGTCGGCGATGTCAGCATCTGATACGGACAATACAACCATATAGAGTCTGTTGTCAATATATTTTGTAACTATTTGGAGTAAATTCCCTATTCACTCTGTCTCCACCAGGGCCGCTGGCGTGTCTTGTCCAAGTCGATGCCGCCCAGGAGCAGAGTAAGTTCCTCGGCAACGACCCGCAGCGCCCCTGTCTCATCCGCTGCCGTCTTTGGCCAGCTGAAACAGCCTTGTTCAAGCCGTTTTGCGCACACCCACAGGCCGGATCCGTCCCAGTAAAGCAGCTTGATCCGGGTGCGCCGCCGGTTGGTAAAGACGAACAGATGCCCGCTCAGCGGATCCTCCTTGAACTGGTGGCGCACCCGGTCGCTCAAGCCCTCGAAACTCTGGCGAAGATCCGTGGCCCCGGCAGCCAGGAAGATCCTTGTGGCCGGCCCCATGGGAATCATAGGTCGCGAATGAGTTTGGCCAAGGCGCGCAGTTCGCCCGCTTGAAAACCGGGCTCCAGCTCCAAGACCACGCCCCGCGGGAAGTGGATCCGGTAGGAGGCGGCGCGCGGCGCCGGACTGGCGAGCCTGGGAACTTCGACAAACTCCGGGGGGCCGTCTTCCTGGCCCTCGCGGCGCTCCCTCAGCCAGCGTGCGAGCGTGGAAAGGACGAGGCCCCGCCTGGCGGCAAAGCCAGCCTGGCTGAGTTCACTGGCGTCATAGGCGGCCAGGATCCTGGCCTTCTCGGTGGGGCTCCGGTGTTTTCGTGCGGATGATATGATTCGCATCCCGCCATTCTCTCACCCTTTCACCCCCTCGCATAGACGGGGTTGCCCACACGGATACGTTTGAGCAGCGCCTGAGTGCCTTTGGCGCCGGTGAACACGTAGCCTTCGGGCACCTGGACCTCCG
>JANYKC010000026.1 GCA_025358255.1 Spirochaetaceae bacterium | reverse complement strand
CATTATAGGCGATTTCAGAGAAGAAGGCAAGAGGAATCCATTTATTTAGTGACTACATTTTGCACGTGCCATATGAAGCTAAGTTGTTGTACTGATGATATTTGAAGGCCTTTTCGGAGGCAAAAGGCGTGAAAAGTTGAGTTTAGAGGGGACTCAATCTTCGATGCACCCATAAAAAATCGCATCATTTCTATTTATTTTCTATTGACAGTAACTTGACATGAATTTTCGGCCATGTTACTGTCGGCAGAACCCAGACCACAAGGGTTACGAAAAACAGATGAACATCGAAACGATGACCACCGCAATCCTGCGGAACCACAGCATCCGGCGCCTCAAACGGATGGACGAGCCCAAGGGCTCGGTCATTGTTTCCCTCATCGATTCCCTCCTCATCAGCACCCTCCTCGTCGTCGTCCTTATTAGCCTTCTTGGGTTACCAAGCTCCATCGCTGGCCGGCCGGGCGCGTGGGGCGTGATTAGACCACAGGCCGCAAGGGCCTAAGTCCCCGCAGGGCGCCACAAGCGCTCCTCGCGGGCCCAAAGGCCCGTCGCGGGCCCAAAGGCCCGCACCCAACCCAGACAGGACCATAAACGACGCTCCAAGGAGACCCGCATCATGGGCATGGAATCCACGACTATCTGGATGGACGGCAACCTCGTCCCCTACGAAAAAGCGACTTTGCACTTCATGACTCCGGCCCTCCACTACGGCGCCGCGGTTTTCGAGGGCATCCGCTGCTACCCCACGGACGCTGGCCCCGCCATTTTCCGGGCAAGGGAACATGCACAGAGGCTCCTCGCCTCGGCCAAGGTCCTGGGCTTCCCTTCCCTTCCCTGGAACGCTGACGAGATCGTCCAGGCCTTCAGGGACACCGTCAGGGCCAACGGCTTCGATGGCTGCTACATCCGCCCCCTCGCCTACATGGCCGAAGGCGGATGGAACCTCTCCACCGAGGGCGTCCGCGTCTCGCTGGGAATCTCCACCTGGAAGTGGGACTACTTCAGCGCGGCCGACGCGAAGCAGGCCGGGCTCAAGGCCTGCGTCTCCTCCTACACCCGCCACCATCCGAACGCCACCATGACCAAGGCCAAGATCTCCGGCAACTACGCCAACTCCATACTCGCCAAGACGGAATGCCAGCGCCTCGGCTTCGACGAGGCCATCATGCTCGACCCCCAGGGCTATGTGGCCGAGTGCACGGGGGAGAACCTTTTCGTCGTGAAGAAAGGCAGGATCCGTACAGCGCCGGACGCGGGCATCCTCGAGGGGATCACGCGGGACAGCATCTACGCCCTCGCCAAGGACGCAGGTTATGCGGTCGAGGAAGGCCAGGTCTCGAGGGACCAGCTCTACGTCGCCGACGAGGTCTTTGTCAGCGGCACGGCCGCCGAGGTCATGGGCCTGAGCCACATCGACCATCGCGCCATCGGCTCGGGAAAAGCCGGCCCCGTCACCCAGGTCCTGCAGCAGGCCTACTCGGACGCGGTGCGCGGAAAAGGAAGGAGGTCCCCGGAATGGCTGACCTACGTGTCTTGACCCGGAGCGCCCACGCGGGCAGCCCCGAGCGCGAAGCCGCACGGCGGAAGCCGGTCGCGGGCGCCATCCTGGCCGTCCTCGTCAAGGACAGGGCCGGGGTGCTGTGCAGGGTGGCCGAGCTCTTCAGCCGCCGTGGCTACAACATCGACAGCCTCAGCGTCGGCACCTCCTGCGAGCCCGGGCTTTCCCGCATGACCATCGTCACGCGGGGCGGCGAGGCGGACATCGAGCAGATCATGCGGCAGCTGGAGAAACTCGTCGAGGTCGTGACGGTCTCGCGCATCCACCGGAGCGCCGGGTTCTTCAGGGAGCTGGCCATTCTCAAGGTGAAAGCCACGGAGGCCACGCGCCCGGGTATCCTGCGCACGGTCTGGGACTACGAGGCCCGCGTCCTCGAGGACAGCGCCGATTGCATCACGCTCGAGGCGGTCAGCGACAAGGAAGGCATAGACGGACTTGTCGCGACGCTCGAGCCCTTCGGGATACTGGAGCTTGCGCGCACAGGGGCGGCAGCGCTCGGGAAAGACAGCCTTGAAGGCACAACCCGCATCAAAGGAGACAACCATGGCAACCTTGTATTATGAGGAAGACTGCGATCCCACGGCCTTGAAAGGCAAGACCATAGCGGTGATCGGCTACGGGAGCCAGGGCCATGCCCATGCCCAGAACCTGAAGGATTCCGGGCACCATGTCATCGTCGGCCTCTACGAAGGGTCGAAGAGCTGGAAGAAGGCCGAGGCCGATGGCTTCGAGGTGAAGACGGCGAAAGACGCCGCCGAGGCGGCCCAGTTCGTCATGATCCTCATCAACGACGAGAAGCAGTCCGCCCTCTACGCGGAGAGCATCGCCCCGGCCATGACGAAGGCCGTCGAGCGTGGCGAGACGAAGACCCTGGGCTTCGCCCACGGCTTCAACATCCACTACAAGCAGGTCGTGCCGCCCGAGGGCGTCAATGTCGTCATGATCGCGCCAAAGGGACCGGGCCACACGGTGCGCAGCCAGTTCGTGGAAGGGAAGGGCGTCCCCAACCTCATCGCGGTCCACAACGACGCCTCGGGGGACGCGAAGAGGCTCGCCCTCGCCTATGCCGCGGGCATCGGCGGTGCCAGGGCCGGCATCCTGGAGACCACGTTCAAGGAAGAGACGGAGACCGACCTCTTCGGCGAGCAGTGCGTCCTGTGCGGCGGCGTGACGGCCCTCATGAAGGCCGGCTTCGAGACCCTCGTCGAGGCGGGCTACCAGCCCGAGAGCGCCTACTTCGAGTGCATCCACGAGATGAAGCTCATCATCGACCTCGTGGTGCAGAAAGGCCTGTCCTTCATGCGGTACTCGATCTCGGACACGGCGGAGTACGGGGACTACACGGTCGGGCCGCGCATCGTCACCGCGGGGACCAAGGCCGAGATGAAGAAGGTCCTCACCCGGATCCAGGACGGCAGCTTCGCCCTCGACTGGATCCTCGAGAACCAGGCCAAGAGGCCCCACTTCAACCGCATGCGAGAGCTCGAGGCCGCACATCCCGTGAACGCGGTGGGAGAATCCCTGCGCCAGGCGATGAGCTGGACGCCGAAGACGGAGGCCCCAGGTGGCCGGCGCTAGCATCGCAAGGACGCTGCGCATCTTCGACACCACCCTCCGCGACGGGGAGCAGGCCCCCGGCTGCTCTATGAACCTCAGGGAGAAGCTCGCCGTGGCGCACCAGCTTGCGCGCCTCGGGGTGGACGTGATAGAAGCGGGCTTCCCCATCTCCAGCCCCGACGACGGCGCGAGCGTGCGGGAGATCGCGCGTGCCGTGAAGGGTCCCATCATCGCGGGCCTCGCGCGGGCCGCGGAGAAGGACATCGACGCCGCGTGGGAGAGCCTGAAGGGCGCCCAGCGGCCCCGCATCCATACCTTCATCGCGACCTCCCCTGTCCATATGGAGTACAAGCTCGAGATGGGCCCCGAGGAGGTGCTGGAGAGGGCCGCCGCCGCGGTGCGTTATGCGAAATCATTCTGCCCCGATGTCGAGTTCTCCGCCGAGGACGGCTCCCGCTCCGACCCCGACTTCCTGTGCAGGGTCTTCGCCGCCGCCATCGCGGCGGGGGCCACCACGATCAACCTCCCCGACACGGTCGGCTACGCGACACCGGGCGAGTTCGCCGCCCTCGTGCGCCGGGTCCGGGCCAATGTCCCCGAGATCGGCAGGGTCGCCTTCTCGGTGCATTGCCACGATGACCTCGGGCTAGCCGTGGCGAATTCCCTGGCCGCCGTCGAGGCGGGCGCCGACCAGGTCGAGTGCACGATCAACGGCCTCGGCGAGAGGGCGGGCAACGCGGCCCTCGAGGAGATCGTGATGGCCTTGCGCACGCGGCCCGACCTCTACGGCGCCGCCTGCGGCGTGGACTCCCGCCAGATCTACGCCACGAGCCGCCTCGTGTCCGCCACGACGGGGGTCAAGGTCCAGCCCAACAAGGCGATCGTCGGCGACAACGCCTTCGCCCATGAGGCGGGCATCCACCAGCACGGCGTCCTCGCCAACCGCACGACCTACGAGATCATGACACCCGAGTCCATCGGCCTCCCCCGGAACAGGATGGTCCTGGGCAAGCATTCGGGAAAGCACGCCTTCGAGGAAAGGCTCGTCGAACTGGGCTACGAGGCCCCTCCCGACGAGGTCGCCTCCCTCTTCGCGGAGTTCAAGAACCTGGCCGACCGGAAAAAGACGGTGAGCGACCGCGACATCGAGGCCCTGGCCATGGGGAGAACGACCCGCGCGGTCGAGACCTGGCGCCTGGACCGCTTCGTGATCAATTCGGGGAATGGCATCGCGTCCACGAGCGCCGTGCGCCTTGCCGGGGCCGACGGCGCCCTTTGCGAGAAGGTGGCGGTCGGGGATGGCCCGATCGACGCCTCCTTCAAGGCGATAGACGGCATATTGGGGAAGAAGATCGTCCTCGAGGACTTCAGCCTCTCCTCCGTGACCGAGGGCAAGGATGCCCAGGGGGAGGCCCGGGTGAGGATATTCCACGAGGGCAGGCGGTACAACGGCCTGGGCCTCTCCACCGATATCGTCGAGGCGAGCGTGCGCGCCTATGTCCAGGCGATCAACGCGCTCGAGAACGATCCAGGGAAGGTCCCATGCGCAGGATAGAGCTCCTCGATTCCACCCTGCGCGATGGCGCCCAGGGGGAAGGCATATCCTTTTCGGTGCGCGACAAGCTCGCAATCGCCCGCACCCTCGACGAGATAGGCATCGATGTCGTGGAAGCCGGCAACCCCGGCTCCAACCCAAAGGACATCGAGTTCTTCAGGGAAGCCCGGGGCCTCGGCCTGTCCAGGGTGAAGCTGGCCGCCTTCGGCGCGACCCGGCGCAAGGGGACGCGCGCGTCGGAGGACGATGCCCTCGCCCGCCTCCTTGGCGCGGACACCGAGATCGTCGTCATCTTCGGGAAGAGCTCGCCCCTCCACGTGACGAGGGTCCTCGGCGCGAGCCTCGAGGAGAACCTCGACATGATCGCGGAGTCGGTCTCCCTGTTGCGCAAGGAGGGCCGGCGCGTCATCTACGACGCCGAGCATTTCTTCGACGCCTTCGCGGACGATCCCGGCTACGCCTTGTCTACCCTCGCGGCCGCGGCCACGGCAGGGGCCGAGTGCCTTGTCCTGTGCGACACGAACGGCGGGAGCCTTCCCGACCGGATAGCCCAGGCCACCTTGCAGGCGGTCGCGGCCTATGGCCTCCCGGTGGGGATCCATGCCCACGACGACTCGGGCCTCGCCGTCGCGAATTCGCTCGCGGCGGTGGCCGCGGGAGCCTCACAGGTGCAAGGCACCCTGGTCGGCTTCGGCGAGAGGTGCGGCAACGCCAACCTCTCCACGGTGGCTGCCAACCTCATCCTCAAGCTTGGGCTCGACTGCCTGGCGCCCGGTGCCCTACCCCGCCTCAGCGCGGCCTCCCGCAAGGTCGCCGCGGTCGCGAACATCGGCTTCGACGAGGGCATGGCCTTCGTGGGGCGGAGGGCCTTCGCCCACAAGGCGGGCATGCATGTGGACGCGGTGGCCAAGCTGCCCCAGACCTTCGAGCATGTGCCTCCCGAAGCGGTCGGCAACGAGAGGCGCTTCCTGGCCTCGGAGCTCGGGGGCAGGGCCGCGGTCATGGAGCGCGTCCGCCGGATGGAGCCGGATGCGAAGAAGGACTCCCCACTTGTCGCCGCCGTCCTCGCGAAGCTCAAGGAGGGCGAGGCCGCAGGCTACCAGTACGAAGGCGCCGAGGCGAGCCTCGACCTCCTCATAAGGAAAACGGCGGGCAGGCACACGCCCTTCTTCGAGTTCATCCACTTCAGGACCATCGGCGAGCAGCCCGCGAAGGACAGGCTGCGCTGCGCCCAGGCCACCGTCCTCGTCGAGGTAGGCGGCGAGCGGGAGATGTCGGCGGCCGAAGGCGACGGGCCCGTCCACGCCCTCGACCTTGCCCTGAGGAAGGCCCTCGAGCGCTTCTATCCGAGCCTCGGCGCGATGCGCCTCACCGACTACAAGGTCCGCGTCCTAGACGCGGGCACGGCGACGGCCTCCCGTGTGCGCGTCCTCATCGAGAGCGCGGACGAGGATGAGGCCTGGACGACGGTGGGGGTGTCGGCTGACATCGTCGAGGCGAGCTGGATCGCCCTGGTCGATTCAATCGAGCACAAGCTTATCAAGGACCTGGAAAGGCGCGAGGAAAAGCGACTCCGGGAAAGGAGCCCCGCATGGGCATGACCATGACACAGAAGATACTCGCGGCGCACGCGGGGGTCCCGGCCGTCGAGGCGGGAGCGCTCATCGAGGCCAGGGTGGACCTGGTCCTCGGCAACGACGTGACCGCCCCCGTGGCGATCAAGGAGTTCGCGAAGATCGGCTGCGAGGCCGTCTTCGATGCCTCGCGCATAGCCCTCGTGCCCGACCACTTCGCCCCGAACAAGGACATCGGCGCGGCCGAGCAGTGCAAGGTCATGCGCGAGTTCGCCCATCGCATGGGCATCGAGAACTACTTCGAGCTGGGCGAGATGGGCATCGAGCACGCCCTCATCCCCGAGCTGGGGCTCGTCCTCCCCGGGGAGCTCGTGATCGGGGCCGACAGCCACACCTGCACCTACGGCGCGGTCGGCGCCTTCTCCACGGGCGTCGGCTCCACCGACATGGCCGCCGGGATGGCCACGGGCACCGCCTGGTTCAAGGTCCCCGAGGCGATCGCCGTGGAGCTCACCGGGAAGTTCTCCGGATGGGCCTCGGGGAAGGACCTCATCCTCCACCTCATCGGCCTCATCGGGGTGGACGGCGCCCTCTACCGCTCCCTCGAGTTCTCCGGCGAAGGCATCGCATCCCTCTCCATGGCCGACCGCTTCACGATCGCCAACATGGCCATCGAGGCCGGCGCCAAGAACGGCATCTTCCCGGTCGACGGGACGACGCGGGCCTGGGCTGCCTCGGTGTCGAAGAAGGCCTACGTCGAACACCGCGCCGACGCCGACGCGCGTTTCGAACGGAGGCTTTCGATCGACCTCGGGTCGATCGCCCCTACGGTCTCCTTCCCCCACCTCCCCTCCAACACCCGCCGCGCCTCGGAGGCCGGCCATGTGCCCCTGGACCAGGTGGTCATCGGCTCCTGCACCAACGGCCGCATCGAGGACCTCCGCGTCGCCGCCTCGATACTCACCGGAAACAGGGTCGCCAAGGGCCTGCGCTGCATCGTCATCCCCGCCACCAAGGCCATCTACCTCGCGGCCCTCCGCGAGGGCCTCATCGAGGGCTTCATCGAGGCCGGGGCCATCGTATCGACGCCCACCTGCGGCCCCTGCCTAGGCGGCCACATGGGCGTCCTGGCCAAGGGCGAACGCGCCATGGCGACGACGAACCGCAACTTCGTGGGGCGCATGGGCCATCCGGAATCGGAGGTATACCTCGCGAGCCCGGCCACCGCGGCCGCCTCGGCCCTCGCCGGGAGAATAGTCGATCCCTCGACCTTCAGCGTCGGGCCAGGGAGGGCATGAAGATGGAAGCACGAGGCAAGGCATTCAGGTACGGCGACAACGTCGATACGGACGTGATCATCCCCGCGCGCTACCTCACGACGGGCGATCCGGAGAAGCTCGCGGCCCACTGCATGGAGGACATCGACGCATCCTTCGTCACGAAGGTGGCGAAGGGGGACCTCATCGTGGCCGGCTCGAATTTCGGCTGCGGCTCGAGCCGTGAGCACGCCCCCATCGCGATCAAGGCCACGGGGGTCTCCTGCGTGATCGCGGCCAGCTTCGCCCGCATCTTCTACCGCAACGCGATCAACATCGGCCTTCCAATCCTCGAATGCGCCGAGGCGGCCGCCGCCGGACACGGCGACGAGCTCTCCATCGATTTCGAGACGGGTGAGATACGCAACCACAGCTCCGGCGCCACCTACCACGCCCTCCCCTCCCCGCCCTTCATCATGGAGATCGTGAAGGCAGGCGGCCTCATCCCCTACGCCCGAGCCAAGGCGAAGGTCCGCGCGCAAGGCGCGGCAGGAAAGGACTGACATGAAACGCTATACCATCGCCACGATCCCCGGGGACGGCATCGGCCCCGACGTGGTCCGTGAGGGAGTGCTGGCCCTCGAGGCCGCAGGCGCGCGCTTCGGCCTCTCCTTCACCTTCCTCGAGACCCTCATGGGCGGAGCCGCGATCGACGCGACCAGGCTGCCCCTCCCGCCGGAGACCCTTGCCACCTGCCAAGGGAGCGACGCGGTCCTCCTGGGCGCGGTCGGCGGGCCCAAGTGGGACGGCCTGCCGGGGAAGTCCCGGCCCGAGGCCGGGCTCCTTGCCCTCAGGGCGGGCATGGGCGTGTACGCCAACCTGAGGCCCGCCTTCATGTTCCCCGTCCTGGCGGCCGCCTGTCCCCTCAAGCCCTCCCTCGTCGAGGGCGGGATCGATGTCCTCGTGGTGCGCGAGCTCACGGGGGGAATCTATTTCGGCGAGCGCGGCCGGAGCGCCGACGGCGAGTCCGCCTGGGACACCGAACGCTATTCGAGGACGGAGATCACGCGCCTCCTCAAGATAGGCTTCGAGGCCGCGATGGGACGGGCCAGACGGCTGTGCGTGGTGGACAAGGCCAACGTGCTCGAGTCCTCGAGGCTCTGGCGCGAGACCGCGGCCGCGATGGCCCCCGCCTGGCCCGAGGTCGCGCTTTCCTTCATGTACGTGGACAACGCCGCGATGCAGCTCGTCCGGGCCCCCCGCCAGTTCGACGTAATCGCGACGAGCAACATGTTCGGCGACATACTCTCCGACGAAGCCGCCATGATCACGGGCTCCATCGGGATGCTCGCGAGCGCGAGCGTCGGCGCCTCCGGGCCCGGGCTCTACGAGCCGATACACGGCTCGGCTCCCGACATCGCCGGGCTCGATAGGGCCAATCCCCTCGCGACCATCCTCTCCACCGCCATGCTCCTTCGCCATTCCCTCCATGAGGAGGAGGCCGCCGCGGCCATCGAGGCAGGTGTCGGCGCCGTGCTAGCGCAGGGATGGCGATGCGCCGACATCGCGTCCGGGGCCCCAGGAGAGAGGACCGTGGGCACTCAGGAGATGGGCCGCCTCGTGGCTTCCTCGATCGCCGCAGGCGCCGGCGCAGGCGCCGCCGCCGGCAAAAGGGAGGCAAGGCCGTGAGAAGCGACATCGTGAAAAAAGGCCCGGCCCGGGCTCCGCACCGCTCCCTCTTCAAGGCCATGGGCCTCACCGACGCCGAGCTCGACCGTCCGCTCATCGGCGTCGTCAGCGCGGAGAGCGAGATCGTGCCCGGACACGCCCACCTGGGCAAGTTGTGCGAAGCCGTAAAGGCTGGCATCCGCTCGGCCGGCGGCACCCCCTTCGAGTTCCCCTCGATCGGCGTCTGCGACGGCATCGCGATGGGGCACGAGGGGATGCGCTATTCCCTCGCCACCCGCGAGCTCATCGCCGACTCCATCGAGTGCATGGCGATGGCCCACGCCTTCGACGCCCTTGTCCTCATCCCGAACTGCGACAAGATAGTGCCCGGAATGCTCATGGCCGCCGCCCGCCTTGACCTCCCGACCGTCCTCGTCTCGGGGGGGCCCATGCTCTCGGGCCGCCACGAAGGCCGCGCAGTCAGCCTCTCCTCCGTCTTCGAGGCCGTGGGTTCGGTCGCCGCGGGCAAGATGGACGAAGCGGAGCTTTCGCGCCTCGAGGACGCGGCCTGCCCCGGCTGCGGCTCCTGCTCGGGCATGTTCACCGCCAACAGCATGAACTGCGTCGCCGAGGCGCTCGGCATCGCCCTGCCCGGGAACGGGACCATCCCCGCGGTCCATGCGGCCCGCATGCGCCTTGCCAAGGACGCTGGCACCGCGGTCATGCGCCTCGTGGAGGAAGGGCGCGGCGCGAGGGGCTTCCTCACCGAGAAGTCATTCCGCAACGCGCTGGCCGTCGACATGGCCCTCGGCTGCAGCACCAACACGGTCCTCCACCTTCCTGCCATCGCCCGCGAGGCGGGCATCGTTCTCGGCCTCGACCTCGTGAACGAAGTGAGCGCCCGCGTGCCCAACCTCTGCGGCCTGGCCCCCGCCGGACGCCACCACATGGAGGACCTCCACGCGGCCGGCGGCGTGGGCGCCGTCGTCCGCGAGCTTCTGTCCCTCGGCCTCGTGGCAGCCGACGCGCCGAGCGTCTGCGGCCTCGACCTGGGCGACATAGCGGCGTGGTCTGCCAACCTCGATCCGGAAGTCATCCACCCGGCCACCGCGCCGCGCTCGAAGACCGGCGGACTGGCAGCCCTCCGCGGCAGCCTCGCTCCCGACGGCTCCATCGTCAAGCGCTCGGCCGTCGCCCCCGACATGCTCGTCCACGAAGGGCCCGCTCGCGTCTTCGATTCGGAGGAGGCCGCCTTTGCCGCGGTCTCCAGTGGGGCCGTGCGTCCGGGCGACGTCGTCGTGATCCGGTACGAAGGCCCGAAAGGAGGCCCCGGAATGCGCGAGATGCTCTCCCTCACCGCCTGCCTCGCGGGCATGGGCCTGGACTCAAGTGTGGCGCTCGTCACGGACGGGCGATTTTCCGGCGCGACCCGCGGGGCCTGCATCGGCCACGTGTCCCCGGAGGCGGCCTTGGGAGGACCCATCGCCTTGGTCCGCGAGGGCGACCGCATCGCCATCGACATGGGAAGGCTGAGCCTGGACCTCCTCGTTCCCCCCGGGGAAATGGCTGCCAGGAAGGCCGCATTCGTCCCGCTGCCGCCCCGCGCCGGGAAGGGCTACCTCGCGCGTTATGCCCGCCTCGTGGGTTCGGCCGCACAGGGCGCTGTCCTCGATGGCGGGGAAGAGACGGGAGGGCGGAGATGAAGGCCAGCGGAGCGCGCATCGTCATCGAGTGCCTTGTCGAGCAGGGCGTCGACACCGTATTCGGCTACCCTGGCGGCGCCATCATCAACGTCTACGACGAGCTCCTGGCGAACTCCTCGAGGATACGCCACATCCTCACCGCCCACGAGCAGGGAGCAGCCCATGCGGCCGACGGCTACGCCCGTTCGACGGGAAAGCCCGGCGTGGTCCTGGCGACCAGCGGCCCCGGGGCCACCAACCTCGTCACCGGCATCGCCGCCGCCTACATGGACTCCACGCCCCTTGTCGCGATCACCTGCAACGTCTCCTCCTCCCTCCTCGGACGCGACAGCTTCCAGGAGGTGAGCATCACGGGCATCACCATGCCCATAACCAAGCACAACTACATCGTGCGCGACGTGGAAAGCCTCGCCGCGACGATCCGGGAAGCCTTCGCGATCGCGACCACAGGCCGGCCAGGGCCCGTGCTCATCGACATCCCCAAGGACGTGACGATCAAGCTCGCCGACTGGCCACCCCTGGAGGGAAGCAAGGATTCGGGGATAGACCCCGCGCGGTTCCGCGCGCCCTCCGAGGCCGACCTGGACGCCGCCGTGGGACTCCTCCTTGGATCCAGGCGACCCCTCATCGTCTCCGGCGGAGGGGTGGTGGCCAAGGACGCCGGAAGCCTCGTCAATGCCCTCGCCCGGAAGATGGACGCCCCGGTCTGCCTCACCTTCATGGGACATGGAGGCTTCCCCTCGCGCCATCCGCGCTGCACGGGCATGGTGGGGATGCATGGCACGCGGGCCTCGAACCGGGCCGCCCACAACGCGGACCTCATCATCGCGATCGGAGCCCGCTTTTCGGACCGCGTGATATGCGACGCCACCCGCTTCGCCGAAGGGGCGCAGGTCATCCACTTCGACATCGATCCGGCCGAGATTGGCAAGAACGTCGCCTGCGACCTTGGGCTCGTGGGTGACCTTCGCGACGCCCTCGAGCGCCTCCTTCCCCGCGTGCGGGAGGCGGAGCACGGGGAATGGATGGCCGAGGTCGAGGCCTGGAAAGCGGAATCAAACCCAGGCGACGAGGTCAGGGGCGAGACGCATCCCAGCTTCCTCATGGAGGCGATCTTCGAGCGCGCGGGCAAGGACGCCATCATCACGACCGAAGTGGGCCAGCACCAGATGTGGACAGCCCAGTACTACCCCTTCTCCAAGCCTCGGACCTTCATCTCCTCGGGAGGGCTGGGCGCCATGGGCTTCGGCACGGGGGCGGCCATCGGCGCCCAGCTCGGGAACCCGGGAAGGCGGGTAGTCCACATCGCAGGCGACGGCTCCTTCCGCATGAACTGCGCCGAGCTGGCCACCATCTCCAACTATCGCCTGCCCATCGTCATCCTCCTCATGAACAATGGCGTCCTGGGCATGGTGAGGCAATGGCAGCGCCTCTTCTATGACGGCCGCTATTCGGAGACGACCCTGGACAGGCCACCGGATTTCGTCAAGCTGGCCGATGCCTTCGGCCTGCCGGGCTTCAGGGCCAGGACATTGGCGGAACTCGGCCCGGCACTGGACGCCGCCTTCGCGGCAGCCGCCGGAGGAAGCGCCGCCCTCGTCGACTGCTACATCGACCGCGACGAGGCGGTCCTCCCCATCGTGCCGCCAGGAAAGCACCTTTCGGAGCAGCTCTTCGCCTCGGTAAATCCCTAAGCACGCGAATTCGGGTGTATACTTCGCGCCATGAAAAGGACGAAGATCGTCGTCATCGGCGCGGGAAGCGCCTCCTTCGGGCTCACGAACCTGGGGGCGATCCTCAGGACACCCGAGCTGGCGGGCAGCGAGCTGGCCCTCTGCGATATCGACGCTGAGGGCCTCGCCTTGATCAGGGCCCTCGCGGACCGCATCGACCTGGAATGGGGCTCTGGCTTCCTCATCACGAGCGGCACAGACCGGCGGGACCTGCTCGGCGGCGCCGACTTCGTCATACTCTCGGTGGCCACGGACCGGGAAAAATGCTGGCGCCTGGACTTCGAGATCGCCAAGCGCTTCGGCATCATGCACTACGCCGAGAACGGCGGCCCTGGCGCCCTCATGCACACCTCCCGCAACGTGGCCAATGTCCTCCCCATCCTGCGCGACATCGAGGCGCTCTGTCCCGATGCCCTCGTGCTCAACTTCACCAACCCCGTGCCCCGGCTGTGCCTCCTGGCGGCGCGTTATACGAAACTGAAGACGGTCGGCATCTGCCACCAGCTGGGCTTCGGCTATTTCATGGTGGGCGCGGTCCTGGGCAGGGAGCTCGGAATCGAGGTGCCCGAGGGCTTCAAGTTCCGCTGGACCGATGAGGGAAGGAGCGTCCATTCGCGCATCGCCCAAGAGGCCGAAGAGAAGCTTGAGATCCTCGCGGCCGGCCTCAACCACTTCACCTGGATGCTCGAGATCAGGGACAAGGGCTCTCGCAAGGACTGGTACCCGCGCTTCAGGGAAAACTACCTCGGCACCTTCAGTGCCGCAGGTGCCGCAGGTGCCGCAGGCTTCACTGGCTTCGAGCCCCTAACGAGGGAGCTTTTCTCTTTGCTCGGCACCTGCCCCGTCCCCGGCGACTGCCACCTCGCAGAATACCTCCCCTTCACCCACAACATGGCGCGCGGCTGCTGGGACGCCTACGATGTGCAGATGTACGACCTGGACCTGGCCAGCGGACGGCGGGAGGCCATGTGGGCGGACATCGCCGCGATGGCCGAGGGAAGGATGCCGACCGCCTCCCTCAAGCAGGTCCGCACCGAAAGGGCCGAGCTCATCATCGCGGGCATCGTGGGCAACGCCCATTCCTATGAGGCGGCGGTCAACATCCCGAACAAGGGCTACATAAGCAACCTGCCCGAATCCGCCATCGTCGAGGTTCCCGCCGTCGTGAGCGCCTCGGGTATCCGTGGGCTAGGCGTCGGCGCCCTCCCCGAGCCCATCGCCGAACTCTGCCGCCGCCAGATCGCGGTCGCCGAGCTATGCGTGGAGGCCGCGGTCACGGGCAGCAGGGAGACCTTGCTCAAGGCCATGCTCCTCGACCCGATGATCGACGATCCGCGAGTGGCACGTGGACTCCTGGACGCCTACCTGGAAGGGGAGAAGGAATATCTTCCGCAGTATTTCGCCTGAACGAAAAGAAGGACGACCATGACGATCAAGGACATCATGCCCATCCCCGACCTCCTTGCCTGCCGCAGGCTCCTCTGCGTCCAGCCCCATCCGGACGACAACGAAGTCGGCGCCGGAGCGACCATCGCGCGGCTGGCGCGCGCCGGATGCGAGGTGACCTACCTGACGGTGACCGACGGCAGCAAGGGCTCCCGTGACCCGGGCGCAGTCCCGGCCGACCTCGCGAGGCAGCGCCGAGCCGAGACCGAGAAGGCGGCGGCCCTCTTGGGCGTACGAAGCTGCCGCTTCCTCGACATCGAGGACGGCTCCTACCCCGACGCGAGGGGACTCTGCCGGGCCATCGCCGGGGCCATCCGGGAGCTCCGGCCTGATTTCGTCCTTTGCTGCGACCCCTTCCTCCCCTACGAAGTCCACCCGGACCATCGGGGCGTCGGCATGGCGACGATGGAAGCCTGTTTCTTCGCCGCGAATCCCCACTTCATCGCCCTCCCGGAAACGGCCGCGGCGGCCTGGGATGTGTCGGGCATCGCGCTCCATACGAGCGCCGCGCCCAACACCTATGTCGATGTGACCGCAACCTGGGAGCTGAAGTTCAAGGCGCTGGCCGCCCATGAGAGCCAGTTCCCCCCTGCCGCGCTGGCGCAATACAGGGTCTACTTCGACTTCAAGGCCGCCGGCTACAGCATAGCCGCCGGCTACAGCGCAGCCGCCGGCTACAGCATAGCCGCCGGCTACAGCGTAGCCGCCGGCTACAGCGTAGCCGCCGGCTACGCTGTAGCCGCCGGCTGCGGCGCGGCTTCCGCAGTGGCCCCTGGCGCCGCCAGGGCAGAGGCCTTCAAGGTCCTCTCGCCCCTCCACATCCACTCGAACGTAGACACCCAATCATGCTGACATAGGGAGGAATACGATGTCCGATTCCATTGGCTCAGGCGCGGTCAGGCTCAGCCCGGGGTTCAAGGTCGTCTGGGGAGTCGCTTCCCTCGGCACCAGCCTCATCTCCGGCGTCTTCGGCGCCCTCTTGCCCATCTTCTACCAGGACTACCTCGGCCTGAGCGCGGGCTGGATCGCCCTCGCCTCCCTCATCTATGGCATCTGGAACGCGGTGAACGATCCACTGTTCGGCTTCATCTCGGACAACACGAGATCGAAGCATGGCAGGCGCATACCCTACATGCGCTTCACCGCGCCCTTCCTCGCGCTGAGCTTCATCTCCGTCTGGTTCGCGCCGAGGGGAACGGGCCAGGTCATGGTCTTCGTGTGGATGCTCGTGACGATGGTCCTCTACGACAGCTGCTACACCATCATCGGCCTTGTCTACAGCGCCCTCCTGCCTGAGATCACGGAGTCGGACACCGAGCGCAACCACCTCCAGATATCCTCGTCGCTTTTCGCGATGGTGGGCATGGTCCTCGGCTTCCTAATCCCCGATTTCTTCAGGCCCAAGTCGGGCGGAACCCTCTCGTTCCTCCCCCTCCAGACGGCCATGGTCGTCGTGGGCATCACAGGCGCCCTCCTCATCCTCGTCACGGCCTTCAAGGCGAAGGAGAGGCCCGAGTTCACGCGCCTGGACAAGCCCCTGGGCCTCGGCGCCCAGGTGAAGGCGACCTTCACGAGCGCTTCCTTCCTCGTCCTCGTGGCGGCCAACTTCATGACCATCCTGGTCCAGGCCCTCGTCGTCGGCTCGATCTTCTACCTGGCCGACTATGTCACGAAGACCTCGACCATCGGCCTCCTCGTCTACCTCTTCGTGCCCCTCATCATAGGTGTGCCGATAACCAACCTCATACGCAAGCGCATCGGCCTCCTGCGGACCCAGCAGCTCCTCATGACCCTTGTCGGGATCGGCCTCGTGGCCAGCGCCTTCGTGCCCGTGCAATTGATACCTTTCTGCCTTGCCCTGGCCGGCTTCGGCCTCTCCGGCCCCCAGACCCTCACGAACCTTTTTTTCGCGCAGGTGGCCGACGAGGACGAGCTGCGGTCCGGCGTCCGGAGGGAAGGATCCTTCTTCGGGGTGAATGCCCTCATCACCAAGCCAGCCCAGTCGGTGGCCCTCGCCCTCACGCCCTTCATCCTCACGATGACGCACTTTGTCACGCGCAGCGCGAACGGCGGGAAGATGTTCCTCCAGCAGCCGCCCGAGGCGCTATTCGGCATCAGGGTCTTCACCGGACTCATCCCGGGCCTCGCGATGTTCGCCGGCGCCCTCATCCTCTTCGCCTTCCCCCTGCAGGGAGCGAGACTCGACAAGATGAGGACCGACCTCCTGGAGCTCCACGCCAAAAAGAAGGCTAGGCTGGACGCGACAGGACCCCAGAGGTAAAGCGCGATCGCTCGCGGCAAGCCAGGGACCGTCAGGGCGCGCCGCCGGCAAAAAACGCCGGCGGGGGCCGCGGCTGCCCGGCCTGGCGGGAGATCAGAGGTTCTCCCAGCACCGGCTTTTTTCCGACTTGAAGAGGGCATCGAGGACGGCCATGTTCGCGATGCCGTCCTCGACGGGGGTCGGGGCCGGAGTACCCGAGCGCACGGCCTTCGAGAATGCGGCGAAGAGGGCCCCGTACTGGTCGGCGGGCCCGGACAGGATGCGCCGCGTCCCGAGTGAGGTGCTCACCTCGATCGCCATGGGCACGTCCGAGAAGGCGTTGAAGGGCAGGATCACCGAGATGGATCCCTTGTCGCCGGTCACTTCGACGCGCTGTACGGGGAAGGCCCTCGTGGAGACGTTGAAAGTGGCGCGGCAGCCCCCGGGGCCGAAGTCAAGGATGCCCGAGCTCAAGGAGTCCGTCCCGAAGGCCGCGTCGCGCTCGACCAGGGAGATGACCTGCCTGGGCTCTGCGCCGGCGAGCCAGCGTGAGGCGGAGACCGCGTAGCATCCGATGTCGTACAACGCGCCGCCGCCCGTCTCCATGCGGTTCCTGATGTTCTTCGGGTCCGCGTTGTTGTAGGAGAACGAGACGTTGATGAAGCGGGGCTTGCCGATCTCGCCGGAGTCCAGGATCTCCTTGGCCCGCAGCCACTGGGGATGGAAGCGGTACATGAAGGCCTCCATGAGGAGGAGGCCCTTTTCGCGGGCGCGCGCGGCCATGAGCCGGGCCTCGAGGGCGTCCATGGCCAAGGGCTTTTCGCACAGGACATGCTTGCCGGCTTCCAGCGCCGCCAGCGCGACTTCCGCGTGGAGGGTGTTGGGCAGGGGGATGTAGACCGCCTCGATCTCGGGATCGGCAAGGAGGTCGGCGTAGCTGCCGTAGGGCTTTGCGATGCCGAGCCGTGCCGCCGCGGCGGAGGCGCGCTCCTTTCCCCGGCTGGCGATGGCCACGATCCGCGCCTCCGGCAGCCGCGAGAGGGGCAGGTGGACGCGGAGGGCATAGTGCCCCGAGACCGAAAGTATTCCCCAACGTACGCTTTCCATGATGCTCCTCCTCAAGATGGTCCTGGACGGGAAGATTATAGCCCGGAAGGAAGGGCCGGGTCCACGGAAAGGCGGATGGCCCGCAATTCGTCCATCCCGACGACCCGTCCCTCCAGGCGGGCGCGCTCCGCCGCGAACCCCATGAGATGGCTCTCAAGGGAGGCACGGCCCGAGGTGAGGGCTTCGGCCTCCTGCCTCCCGCGCAAGGAATCCGCGAAGGAGGCCACGAGGCCCTGGTCACCCCCACCATGGGGGTTGCCAGTCAATCCCGAGCGATGGAGGACACGCTTTTTCATCCGGCGATGCTCCCAGAGCTCCAGCCTCTCCCCTGCATAGGTGAAGCGGCCCTCGAGCGTGCCCTCGGAGCCGTCGATGCGGATCGTGCGTCCATCCAGGTTGGACAGGCCCTCCATGGTCATCGTCGAGGTGAGTCCACCCTCGAATTCGATCGAGACCACCTGGTGGTCGACCTGGTCATTGTCGCAGGCAAAGACGCAGCGGCCGTACTGCCCCCGCAGGAGGGCCTCCTCCTTGCCTGCACGGCCACGGCCACCCATGAGCACGGTGGCGGGCCAAGCCTTCCAACCGCCTCCGCCCAAGGTCCGGCCCAGCCTCGCGCCCACGGCCGCGGCGCCGGCCACGGCGCGGACGATGGGATTGTCCGCTCGCCGGCCCACACGGAGGATCCGCTCCCCGGATCCGTAGAGGTCCTCGACGTTCCAGAGGCATTGCTCATATATGGGACAAGTTTCCACGCAGCGCCCTGGGGCCCCTTCGGGCGCGTTCCCGCGCCGGTACCAGGATAGGCCGCCGAAGGAGGAGACCCTGGCGGCCGGACGTCCCGCGAGCCAATGGAGGATGTCCAGGTCGTGGCAGGTCTTGGCAAGGACGATGGGCGTCGAGTCGGCCGCCCGGCCCCAGGCGCCGCGCACGTAGGAATGGCCGAAATGCCAGAACGAGACGTTCTCCTGGTGCGAGATGTGGATGGGCGTCCCGATCGCGCCGCCGTCGATGGCAGCCTTGACGGCGCCGAAGAAGGGGGTGTAGCGCACGACATGGCAGATCCGCAGCTGGAGGCCCGCCCCTTCCGACGCCTCCACAAGGCGGAGGCAATCCCCGGGCGTCGTGGCCATCGGCTTTTCCAGGAGGACATGCCATCCGGCGCCAAGGGCCCCGAGGGCCGGTTCGACATGCTGCGCGTCCTGCGTGCACACAAGGCAGGCTTCCGCCTCGACCGACCCCGCCCGGCCGGCGGCCACAAGGTCGCGCCAGTCGCCGAAGGCAAGGGCCGCGGGCAGGCCATGCTCGGAAGCGGCGGCTGCCCTCCGCGCGGGATCGATGTCGGCCACCGCGACTATCCGCATCTTGTCCGGGTTCCTCGCCGCCCAGGCGCCGTAGACGTCCTTTCCCCGGTTCCCCGCCCCGATGAGGACAGCCCTTACCGGCCCCGAACCTGTCCCTTGTCTCACAGGCGATCCTCCTTCGTGTCTTCATGGCCTACCGGCGCGCGCCGCCGTGAAGGCTGGCCACCTAGACCTCCGGCACGACGTCCGGATAGCGCGCGGAGACTTCCCTGAACCGGTCCAGGTTCGCGAAAAAAAGCTTCGTCAGGTCAGGATCGAACATGCGCCCGGATTCCTCGTGGTAAAAATCGAGGATGCGCCCGATATCCCATGGTTTCTTGTAGGGGCGGGAGGTCGCGAGCGCGTCGAAGACATCGCAGATGCAGACGATGCGGCCCGAAAGGGATATCTCGTCACCCCGCTTTCCCGCCGGATAGCCTTCCCCGTTCCAGCGCTCGTGATGCTCCAGGGCTATGACGGCGGCCGCCCGGATGATGGAGCGCTCCGACGAGCCAAGGATGCGGTAGCCCACGATGGTGTGGGTCTTCATGGTCGTCATCTCCTCAACGGCAAGGGCGCCGGGCTTGTTGAGGATTGAATCTGGCACGGCGATCTTGCCGACGTCGTGGAGGGGCGCGGCGTCGACGATGAGGGCCACCCCCTCGGGTGAAAGCCCATAGGCCATCGCGAGGATGCGCGAATATTCCCCCACCCGAAGGACATGGTTCGCCGTCTCCGGGGAACGGTTCTCCACGACCTCGGAAAGGGTCACGAGGATCTCGTGCTGGGATCCGACGATCCTCGTGCTGACCCTCCGCAGGCCCTCTTCCGCGGCCCTCCGCCTGGCCACTTCCTCCTCGAGGTCCCTGATCCTCGAGGCGATCCTGCCCTCGAGCTCGGCATTCCAGGCCAGGAGCTGCTTCTCGACAGCGGCAAGCTCGCTCACGTCACGGAAGACCGCGACCTTGCACAGTTCGTCGCCTGGGTCGCCATCCTCGCCGGGGATCGAGGAGACGGCGACCCGGTACCTGCGATATCCACAAGGGTCGGAGACCGTGACGTCTTCCCCATTCGCCTTCCCCGTCCCCACGCCGGCCGCGCCCTCCAAGGCAAGGCGCTCGATCGGCGGCCAGGCCAGAAGGACATCCTGAAGGCGGCGTCCGACAAGGTGATGGATGGAGGTCCCGAGGAGCTTGGCGAAGGCCCTGTTGCAGTCGAGGAGGAGGCCGTCGGCGTCGAAGGCGAAAATGGGATCTCCAAGGCTTTCGACCACGACGCGACGAGCAATGGGCATGATGTCGAAGAGGCGGAAACGGAAGAAGGCGATGAAGAAGGGCAGGGACCCGACCGCGGACCATATCGGGAAAATATCCCTGTGGCCGAGGATCCGGACGTCCAGGAGAGCCGGGATGATGCCCACCAGTGGAATGGAGAAACCCAGGATGACCAGGCGGTATTTCCGCTTGTCAGGGGCAGGGGCGCCTGCGGACGACGCAAGGAGCATCCCGATCGCGACGAGGGAAAGGCCGTAGGTGAAGGCGAAAAGGATATAGTCGATGAGGGTGTAGCCGTAGACCAGCTCGCCGAAGGGCAGCGGGCCTTCGATGGCCGGCGCGATCCGCAGCAGGCTTCCGGAGGGATCGGCGAAGGCCAGGATGCCCGAGGCGAGGGCGGGGATGTAGAGGAGGAGGAGGGCCCGGAAGCGCGTGCCGCGGGGCCAATCGATGATCCGGCAGGCAAAGATGAAGAGCGATGTTCCCGCGGCAAGCGACACGGGGAACCGCAGGTTGTCCCAGAATGTCTTTCCGCCCAGGCTTGGCGCGATGAGTTCGGCCATGAGGAGGACGGTCCAGGCGAATTCCATCCACACGACGAGGACGAAGAACCTGACGGTCCTGAGGCGCAGCTTCCGGCCGGCGACGATGGCGATGGTGGCCAGGAAGAGGGCGGAGGTGACATAGGGGAAGAGGAGGGCCAGCGATGCCGGGCTTGCGACGCCGTTCATGACGGGATCGCCTGCAGGGTCTCGTAATCGGCGTCACTGTCGTCGGGATAGTGTTCGGCGATGGCGAGGAGCTCGTCGAGCTTCGCGAAGAAAAGGTCGACAAGGGCCGGATCGAACATTCCCCCGCGCTCGGCATGGAAATGCTTGAGGATCTCCTCGAGCCCCCATCCGGACCTGTAGGGCCTCGTGGCGGAAAGCGAGTCGAAGACGTCGCAGACCGAGACGAGGCGGGCTTCGAGGGAGATCTCCATGCCTTTTTTCCCGTCAGGATAGCCGGAGCCATCCCAGCGTTCATGGTGCTCGAGGGCGATGCGCGATGCCATCTCGACGAGGTGTTCGTCCGATTTGCACAGGAGGGTCCAGCCTATGGTGGTGTGGGATTGCATGATCGTGACTTCCGCGGGGGTCAGGCTCCCGGGGCAGAGCAGGATCGAGTCGGGAATCGCGATCTTCCCGATGTCGTGCATCGCGGAGGCGTTGGCGAATAGAGTCGCCGCTTCGGGAGGGAAGCCGGCCGACCTGCCAAGGATGCGGCAGTATTCCGAGACCCGTGCCACATGGGATGCCGTTTCGAGTCCGCGGTTCTCCACCACCTCGGAAAGCTTGAACATGATCTCGGTCTGTGTCTTCTCCATCTCCGAGTTCAGCTCGGTCAGGTGGTCCTCGGTGGCGCGGCGGCGCCTCACTTCCACTTCAAGGTCGAGGACACGCTCCTCCACCTTCCTCTCGAGCTCGGCCGACAAGGCCCTCAGCGCGCGCTCCGCCTTCTTGAGGGCGGTGATGTCACGGAACACCAGGACGCGCGCGTTCTCCGCCCTGACGACCGGGAACATCCGCAGGGAGAAGTCCACATCCTCCCCGTCCACATTGACCGTGATCTCCGACTCGCCGGCAAGGGAAGCGGGCACGCCGATCGTCTCGGCCGCCTGGGCGGAGAAGACCTCGCGGGCATCCCGTCCCCGCAAGTCATGGAGCGAGGATCCGAGCACATCGGCTATCTTGTCGTTGTGGTCGACGATGATTCCCTCCCGGTCGATGACGATGACAGGGTCACGGAGGTTGTCGACGATTTTTTTCCGTACGTAGGGAAGGACACCGGCCATGCGCCACCGGAATATGCCGAGGGTCACCAGGGCATCGCCGGCCATGAGCCAGAGCGAACTCGCGTCCATGCGTCCGTTGATCCGTATGCCGGCGATGGTGACCGCGGTCCCGAAGAGGGGAAGGGCAAGGCCAACGCAGGCCGCCAAGGCGCCCATCCTGCGGGATCCGCGAAGACGCTTCGCTAAGAGGCCGAGCCTGAAGACAGCGACGAGGGCGATGCCGTAGACGGGAAGGAGGAGAAGGAGCATCGGGAGTCGGAACGAGTAGACCAGCTCCCCGAAGGGAATGGCCGGGTCGATGCTCACGTCCACGCGGTGGAGGCCGTGAAGGGAATCCGTGGCGGCGAAAGCCCAGGCTGCAAGGGGGAAGAGCATGAGAAGGAGGAAGGTCCTGAGCCCCCCCTTGAACCAGGTGCCTTCATAGCGGAGCGCGAAGGACAGCGTGATCAGCGCGGCGAGGCCCAGGGTCAGGAACTGGGCATCGTCCCAGAAAACCTTCCATTCCAAATTCCTCGCCAGGATCTCCATGAGCACCGCCGCGCTCCAGAGGGCCTGCTCAAGGAGCATGAAGGCGAAGATCCGGCCGACCGCCGCGCGGTTCCGGTCACGCACAATGACCCCAAGCGCCAAGGGCAGCATCACCGCAAGGATATAGGGGAGGAGGTAGATGACAGGATGGCCCGGGATCATGATCGGGGACAGGGGTTTCACCTCCCGCGGCGCGGACGGCACGTGCGTGTGGCCGGATCAAGGAAAGCCTGCCCTAAGGCAAGCCCGTTCCGATAGGATAGGATCAGGCCCCCCCGCTGTCAATTGAGTCACATAAAAAGGCAGGAGCCCGCCGGACAGGAGCCGACGTCGCGCACTGGATTGTCGGCGAAATCGAGGCCGAGACCGCGATTGGAAAGGCGGTTGGACTTAGCTATTGAAATATAGTCTTCCTCGAAGCTTGTTGGTCTCCCTCTTCATTCGATATAAGGAATTGCTTTTTATTCATATTGACAAATCTAGTTCCTATTTTATCATATACAAGAAAGAGTCCCCTCTAAAAACCTATAGCCTGGAAGTCCCTGTTCTTATTTCTGAATCGTGAAAAATCAGCCGACCCCGGGCATACCCCTCGGCGGACTCGGCCATTGCCTCGCGTCAACTGCCGCAAAAAGCCCCCGTGGTCCTGTCGACCCCTTCGAAGGCACCAATTCG
>JANYKC010000023.1 GCA_025358255.1 Spirochaetaceae bacterium | reverse complement strand
GGCTCCTTCAAGGTCCCCGAATTGGTTGAGGCAGAAGAGCGGATGGTAGCAGGTGCAGCCGAAGTGCCCGTTGTAAGCCGAGCCTTCCTGCCGACCATAGGTCTCGCTCACGGAGCTGTCCATGTCCAGTACGATCCGTGAGAACTTCCGCGCCTTCCTGACCCGCTCGATCCACTTCCCCGAGAGCCGCGCGAGCGCGCCTTGGTTCTCCTTCGTGGTGAGCACTTCAGTCTCGAACCTGCTCACCTGGCTTGTCGCTGATGCCACATGGTCGACGGCTCGGCCGCCAACGACCTGTCGCATCGCGGGATCGACCGTGAGGCGGTCGGCATCGTTGGTGTCTTCGTAACCGGCAAGCCGCGAGAAATCCGACTGCCTGAGCTGGGCACCGAGCGAGTGGCGGGTGTTCTTGCCGCTTCGAGGATCGCGAAGGCTCCTCTCCGCCATTTCGGTGAGGCCGAGGGCGTCGTCCAGCTCACGATAGGCGAGGAGTCCCGCGTCCGAGGTGATGGTGGCACCTTTGAACGCGAGGCGCGAAGAAGGGTTGAATTGTAATCGAATCGCCGCCTTTCGGTCTTCACCCATCGGGTTCTCCGTTTTCGCGCTCGAAACTCATACGTTTTCCCTTCGGAGACAATGAATTACCTCATACAATCACGCGCCTAAGCCGATTTCATCTGGGAAATCCCGACTAAACCGGTCTCCGGTTAACCCGGGGCGGTTCAGTTTGGGATCGTGGATAATCTTCTGGTTTTTGCTTGAACAAGAACAGCCGCATGCTCTCGAAGCCAAGCGTAGCTTGACTTATCGGATACTCCAAAGTGCTTGGCTTCCTTTCATATTGGCGAGCGTGCTATTCGGATATCGCCTGCGCGTATTAGATTTGGCCGCCCTTCCCTGCGCGAGGGATTGGAGCGAGTAGCCCGGAGGGCGCCCTCAGGCGCCCGAGGACTACTCGCGGAAAGCCCGGTCGGGGGCGCTGCGGCGCACCCGACGCGCCCCGTCCCCTTACCTAGTCCAGGTCCCTGAATAGCTCCTCGGGATCGATGACAAGGCCTGCGAGAACTCGGGACGTAATGGGCGAGTAGTCCCGCCCCGCCTCCCGCAGCTCCCCTCCGTCAAAGCTCAGGGGAGCAGCGGCTTCGGCCTTGGGCCGATAGACACAGATCCACTTCCCCGCCGGATCGACCACCCAGTACTCGCGCACGCCGCTTCTTTCGTAGAGGGCCAGCTTCTCGTTCTGGTCCTTCCGTGAGGTGGAGGGCGAGAGGATCTCGATGACGAGGTCGGGGGCGCCGCGGGCGCCGCGTTCGGTCAGCTTGGACGGGTCGCAGAACACGGCAAGGTCGGGCTGGACGACCGTGTCCACATCCTCGTCCGCCTCGTCCCCGGCGGGGAAGATGACGTCAAAGGGTGCCGCGAAGACCTGGCAGGATTTGCCCTTCAGCAAGGTGGCCAGCGGCTGGATGAGGCGCGTGAGGAGGGCCTGGTGCCTCCTGCGCGGGCCGGGGCTCATGCACCATGCAACGCCATCTATCAGCTCCCACCTTTCCTCGTCCGGCCAGGTCAGGTACTGGCGATAGGTGAAATGCTCTTCAGGTTCGAGTGCGGGATTGCCCATGCGTTCCATGCCTCCAAGTATAGCGTACACGCGCCTTTCGGGGCAGGGCGATTGAAGGCACAGGCAAGGGTCGCACAAGCCCTGGGAGGCTGCCCTTTTCCGTTCAGGGAAGCCTCCACCTTCCAGGATCCGGCTGGATCATTTCCCGTATTCGACAAAGACGATCGGCGTCTTCTGTTCGGCCCGTCTCGAATCCTTGAGGATCGTGCCCATCGACACTTGCGTTTCGAGGGGGCCTGTCAGGTAGCCCGAAGCATCATTCAGGGCCACGCTCCCGATGAAGCTGGTCTTGCCATTGTCGGTTTTCAAGGACGTGGAGGAGAGAGTCGTGCTGGTCTGCAAAACGTCTTCCCAAACCGACAGGAAGGGCTTGAGGCTGCCCTCGCTTGGGTAGTAATTCACCCCGAGCATCAGGCGCTTCTGCCTCTCGAACCTGAAGAGGACCTGAAGGTACATCTTGTTGACGACAATGCTGGGAGGACGGCGAAGTGGATTGGCGCCGACGAAGTCCACCCGCCAGTACAGGTACTTGTCGTCCCGGCAGAGGTAGACTTTTGAGATCGAATTGTCCATCGAACCGAGGAAGGGCTCCATGCCGAAGCTGTTGTCGATCAACGGCTCGATGCCCGCCCAGGAGTCGAGTCTCTCCTCCACCTTGATGGTCCGGCGCGGCAAGAGGAAGGCGCTTTCCACGGACAAGCCGTCCCGTTCGGGGGTCGCGGCTGCGATCGCGGGCGTCGGTGTGGCTGACTCCCCTTTTGTCGTCACGGAGACGGAGGCGTCCGGCGCCGCGGGATCCTTCCGCCCCGCCGCTTACCTTCCCCCCGGCCAGGCCTGGTAGGCGACCAGGCTTGCCTTCCCCGGTTTTCCTTCCTCACGCACGAAAAGGCCCATGGCGGGAAAGTAGGTGAACTGGTCGGCGGCGAACCTCGTCTTGTTGTTGCTGATCCCTGAGTCGATCGAATGGACGACCTGGCCGGTCTCGCAATCAAGGCAGATGAAGGCGTACTTCTGGAAATTGATGTCGCCGCTCGGGCAGAGCACTCCCACGAAGTAGCGCCCTTCTATGCTCCCGTCGGTCACGGCCGCGAATTTGCTCCCGGTCGGCGTCTTGAAGTCGAGGCTGCCGGTTGCGAAGGAGTAGGAGGACAGGAAGTCCCTTGAGATCAGGATGACTCCCCTCCCGTCCTCCTTCGGGAAGAGGGCGAAGACCTTTTCGAGTCCGAATTTTTGCTTGAGGTCGACACTCTCCAGGGTCTTCATGCCGTCCACCAGGCTCATCGAGGATTCCGTGACGAGCCATCGGCCCCGGCCGGCGGGATCGTCCATGGTCGCGACGACCCAGCCCGAATCGAGCCGCTCCAGCTCCGAGCCATCGGCATCGGATACCAGGACGAGGGCGGCCTTGCCTTCGTAGAGGGCCTTGCCGTAGCCATTGGCCATGATGAGGCCGGTCGATATGAGGAGTTGCCCGGATTCGGGGACGGCCCCGATGGAATTGACACGCTCGAATTTCTTTTTCCAGACCAGTGAGGCATCATCCATCGACAGCGCAAAGACGTTTCCGTCGATATCATAGACGTAGAGCTTGTCCTGGCTGATAAGGAATTCCGGCCAGACTTCCCCGAGTTTGACCCCGGAGAGGACAGCCGCGGCGGCGATGGCCGCCGGTCCGCCCATGAGGGCCGCGCCTTTGGCGCCGTCCACGGTCGAGACCCCACCCTGCACTGAAAAGGCCTGCTCGCCCAGGAGCGCCCCGCTGTCCAGGTCGAGGATGGCCAAGCCCTTGGATATCACCATTACCCGTGAACCGACCGCATCGATCTGGAGGTGGTAGGAGCGCGTATCCCCAATGGATTTCAGGGAAAGCTCCAGCTTGATGCCAAGTTCCTTTTCCCAGAGCACCGCGCCGGTCTCGCCGTCGAGCTTCACCACCTTGATCGTCCGCGCCGCGGCGAAGGACTGCGTCTCGGCGAAGACCACATAGCCGTCTCCCTGCTTGCCTGCAAGGATGTACGCGTTCTTCTTGGCATAGGTCCAGATCACGTGACCATCGGCGGGATCGGTCCTGACGACCTTGTTGCCCACGGAATGGACCCCGCCCCAGTCCTGTCCAGGGGCCGAGGGCAGCTCGGCCTGGGCCGCTTCCCATTCCTTGTTCGTGTAGGAGGCGATGAGCTTGCCATCCTCGACGCCGTAGACATCGCGCTTGGGATTGGCGGTGCTGCCGGTCATGAAGACAAAAGTGCTTTCGTCGAGCGGTGTTATTATCCCCATCGCCTTTACATCCGCTTTCCATTCCTGGCTGGGAGCCTGGGCATCCTTGGCCGCGGGCAGCCCCATACAGGGCAACGAGAGAAGGACAAATGCGATGGCGATGGCGAACAGGGCGGTTTTGCTGGACCTCATGGATGGGACCTCCGTTTTTTCGATTCTCTCTTTACTGACCCGGCAACCAAACATTGGCTTCAGCCCATGATTCTGACCCGTAGCGACGGGCCAGAATCATGGGAGAATACCCGATGTTAAGTTGCCGGGTCAGTAATAGTGATCGGCGAGGCTAAGACGAGGTCAAATATGGACCGGAAGAAACCCGCTGTCAACAAGGTATCGGTCCACGTGGACCAGTATCGGTCCAATGAAGGTACCGCCTTGACGCTGGGTCCCGCCCGGATAGAACAAGGACCGAAGGAGGGGACTGACATCGCCCACGAGGATCCCGAGAATCCCTTCCGGGCCGGGAGCGGGCTCCTGGAAGTCATCCTCCTCCTTCTCCTTGGCAGGAACCTCGGGGGCATGGCGATCCCGTGGAGCGCCATGCCCAGGTCCACTTCAACGCCGCCGCCCTCCTGCGCTTCCTTGAGGACCGCTACGCCGACCAGCTGGCGCTCGATGACCTGGCCTGGCATTTCGGCCTCAATCCCGCCTATCTCTCGCGCCTTCGGCAAGGAGCCGGGAAACATGAAGGACATCGGGGTGGAGGCGAAGGTCGAGCTTGGCCGTTGCTTCCTCGACCTTTCCGAGATGGAGGGCTCGGGAGAGACAGGACGCTAATCGGGCTTGATCCAGGCCTCGTAGGGCGCGAGGAAGCGCTCGTAGGCCCTATCCACCAGCCGGCGGAACCTTGCCTCATCGTGGACAAGGCGCCGGCGGATGGTGGAGATCACGAGGCCGTTCGCGAGGACTTCGAAAAGGTAGACGTCGGAATGGAAGGCCTCGCGAAGCCCCGGCTCCCCGGCGCCCACCTCGCAGCGGTCGAGGAGGCGCCGGTACCATTCCCCTATCCGGGGGTCCTTGCGGACCTCGGCGAGGGACGACTCGAAAAGGAAGAGGTAAAGGTGGGGGCGTTCGAGGCCGAAGCGGTAGAGCTCGGAGGCTAGGGCCCGGAAAGCGCGGACGGGGTGGCCCCGGGCCTCCTCCATGGACAGGAGGAGGTCCGAGTAGCCCCGGTGCCATTCCTCGAGGCCGCGGAGGGCCACGGCGACCAGGATGGCCTCGGCGTTTTCATAATAATTGTAAATGGTCATGGGGGAGAGGCCGAGGGCGGCCGAGAGCCTCCGGGTGGAGAAGCCCTCGAGCCCCTCCGCCTCGATGAGGCCAAGGGCCGCGTCGAGGACCACGGCGCTGTCGACGATCTTCCTTTTCCTGCCCACGGTCCCCCCCTGGATGCCTACTTGCCGGACTTGGCGAAGGCCGCGGCCTCCCTGCCTGCGTCCAGGCCAAAGATGACGGCAGGCGCCACGCCGGTGCCGCCTGCATAGCCGCGGCCGCCCCACTGGGAGGTGCCCATGGACTCGCCTGCGGCGTAAAGGCCCGTAACGGGCTTGCCGTCCGCCCCGACGGCGCGGAGCCTCGAGTCCACCTTGATGCCGCCCTGGGTCATGAATATGGTACCGTAGCAAAGCACGCCATAGTAAGGCCCGCTCCCGAAAGCCATGCCGGTGGTCTTGCCAAAGGCGTCGCGTTGGCCCTGGGCGCTGGGCGCGCTCACCGTGTCGATGGTCATCCTGAGGCCGGCGGGATCGACGCCGAACGAGCTGGCGAGCCGCTCCACGCTGTCGGCCTTCTTGACGGCATAGCCCTGGGCGAGGCGGGCATCAAAATCGCGCAAGGGCGTCTTGCCGCCGTTCTTGTCGATGATGCCCTGGTCGAAGACGATGAGGATCTTGCCGTCCTTGATGCCGTCGATGGCCGTCTCGCGCGGATCCTCGTCGTCGCCGTCCTCGTTGACGAAACGCTTGCCGTCCGCGTCCACCCAGATCTCCCCGGTCCAGCGCTCGGCGAATCCCGAGCTGAGGTCGCCGAATCCGAGGGCATAGTGGTCGGCCGCCTTGGGCATGCCGCCGAAATAGCCGACGATATAATCCATGTTGACAAGCGTGGCGCCCGCCTTTGCCGCCATCTCGATGCCCTCGCCGGTGGACCAGGGCGCGGTCACGGTCCTGAACTCGGCGTACTTGGGCGAGTACTTCTTGACCATCTCGCGGTTCGAGCCGTAGCCGCCCGTCGCCAGGATGATGGCCTTGGCGCGATAGACCTTCTCGCCCTCGGGGCCGGAGACCTTGACGCCGACCACCTTGCCCTTCTCGAGCACGAGGTCTGTCACCTTGGCCTTGACCAGGGCGGTGAGCCTCTCCCCGTACTTCGCCTTGGCCTGCTCGGCCAGGACGCGCACGTACTCGTTCGCGCTGTTCTTGGTCGGTGTCATCGTGCGGGGCACGGAATACGGGCTGTGGACGGGGTCTATCACGGGGCCGGACGGGTTCGGGGAGAGGCCGTTGTCGACGAACCACTCCCAGACAGCTGTGGCCTCCTCCGCGAACCTCTTGAGAAGGACGGGGTCGGCCTTCGAGTGGCCGATGCGGTTGATGTCGTCGATGTGGGACTGGACTGAGTCCACGATGCCCTTGGATTTCTGCAGCCTGGTGCCCGCCGCGCTGAAGGTTCCCGTCGAGATGAGCGAAGTGCCGCCGAGCTTGTCGTTCTTCTCGAGGAGGAGGACTTTCGCCCCCTTCTCAAGGGCGCCGTAGACGGCGCCATAGCCGGCAAGGCCTGAACCGACGACGATGACGTCGGCGTCGTTGGATGTCGAGGGGCTTCCCGCCAGGCCGACGCAGGAAACGAGGAGGGACAGGGCGGCGAACAGCCCGAATGCGGTGAACGATGGTTTCATGAGTATCCTCCGTGGCTATCATTCGCTAATTTTTTATCTTTTGTCAAGGATTTTTTTACACTGGCAATATAAATCCGTCCCCTCTTGGCCCTTCCTTGGCGAGCCCGTGGGTGACGAAATCGCCACAGCGATGAGGGATGGCAGCCGCCGCCAGCTCCGCGGAGTGCCTCTCCTGCGGTGAGTGCGCGGCGGCCCGTCCCGCGAGCGGCGCGCTCGACCTCGGCTGCCCAGGAAGGGCGAAGGCGACGCCTGCGGCCGTCATGGCTATGGGCGCCGGCTTCTTCTTCCTCGGGGTCTTCGCCCTCCAACTCCTCGACTTCGATCGGGTGAGCGGACGCCAGGAAGCCACCCCCCTCGCGAAGTTCGCCGAGCCCTCCGGCAAGCCCGAGGGGGAGATCAAGGCCGAACTTGCCCTTCCTGCCGACTTTTCCGGCGCGACCGCCTGGGGCGAGGTCCTGGGCATGGTGCCCGTGGCCAGAAAGGCGCGGGCTGCGAAGGGGAATGAGGCCCCTTAGGCAGTGTCAATAAACAAACTTTACAACTTCTTCGTGCGTAATGGTCTGATGCTATAATTCCATTCTCCATGAAAATCGTGAGGAATTAGGTTCACGGTTGCGAATTCCTCATCGCTGATCTTTCGTCCGACCGGATA
>JANYKC010000022.1 GCA_025358255.1 Spirochaetaceae bacterium | reverse complement strand
TATCCGGTCGGACGAAAGATCAGCGATGAGGAATTCGCAACCGTGAACCTAATTCCTCACGATTTTCATGGAGAATGGAATTATAGCATCAGACCATTACGCACGAAGAAGTTGTAAAGTTTGTTTATTGACACTGCCTAATAGGGCGTGCCGCCGGTCAGCGCATCGGTGCCGGCGGCTGTGCCGGCGGCTGTGCCGGCGGCTCTGCCGGCGGCGCAGCTGTTGGCACAGCGGACGCTGTCTGCGCCTTCAAGCGGGCTTGTGCGATGCGCTGGATCTCCTTCTTCACCTCGGGGAAACCCTCAAGCATTTCGTGGAAGGCGGCCTGGTCTATCTCCACCAGCTCCGAATGACGGGCGGCTACCACCGTGGCGTTCCGAGGCCGGTCGAAAAGCAAGGACAACTCCCCAAAGTAGTCGCCGATGAAGAGCTTGGGGCGGATGCCCTGGGCCGTGAGCGATTTCGAGATGACCTCCACAAAGCCCGCGGTGACCAGGAAGAAGGAGCTCCCGCCCGCGCCTTCCCGGACGAGTTCGGTGCCTTGGGCGACGACCATGCGCTTGGCCCGGTGCGCGATCGCCTTGATGACCTCATCCGGCACGCCCTTGAAGAGGGGAACGCGCCCAAGGAGGTATTCGACCTTCGGATTGAGGAGGGACCGTGCCTCGGCATGGGCCTTTTTGTGCGTGCCCTCGATGTCCTGGCGCGCCCGGGCGGAGACGGCACCGGAGATGATGGCCGCTTCCTGGAGCTCATCCACCGTCTTCGTCGAGGCCGCCCGCACCGTGTTCGCGATGAAGGCGGACTGCAGGCCGATGCCGAAGTTCGGGTAATAGGCATAGAACTCGACGATCTGTTCCCGGATGACTTCGCACCAGCGGCGGGCGAGCTCCTTCCCCTCGGGACGGGAGCTTTTCTCCTCGGCTTCCTGGATGGCGAAGAGGCGGTGCAGGGGTATTTCAAGTCCAAGGGTCAGGATGGAGATCGAGGGGCCGAAGACCTTGTCCCGCCAATCCTTGATCTTCTTGCGTATCCCCCTTCGGCCGAAAACGCCGAAGTCGTGGCTCTTGAGCCCGGCAAGGCCATCCTGCTCGAGGAGGAGCTTGCGGTCCATCACCGAGCGGCAGAGGCGCACGTAGGCCTGCCTGGAAAGGATCCCGTTTTCCAGGGCCTCGTCATAGTAGCGCTTCTCGAAAAGCAGGAGGGAATAGAGACCGAACATGAGGTCGACTACCTCGCCGGCGGCATCCCCGTGTCCTAGCGACTTGGCGCTCGCCTTGATCGCCTCCTCATAGGCGATGCGCCTTTCCTCGACCAGCGATGAGGAGATGCTCCCGCTGTGGGCCGCGCGGACCAGGGGGTCGAAAACCGAGCCTCCCAGGAGGTCGAGGGTCTTCAGGTAGAAGCCCTCGTCCGCGGGATTGAGGCGATCGACCTTGAGCACGTGCATGATCGGCTTGATCGTAAGGGCATTGACCAGGAGTGTCGCGAGCACGATGGCGGCGGCCAGTGCGAGGAAAAGCTGCTTGAAGGGAAAATCCGCCGGGAGGGTAAGTACGAGGGCCATGGCCAGACCGCCGCGGAGCCCCCCCCAGGTAAGGATCACCTGGTAGGCGATCGAGATCGGCTTCGCGACCTTCATTCTGTTCACGACGGGCACCACGGTGAAGACCGATATGGCCCTGACCGCATAGATGAGGAGGAGGGTCACCGGCAGGACCGCAAGGCTTTTCCAGAGGATGCCTGTGTCGATCGTGAGGCCGACGCCGAAGAAGACGATGATGTTGGCGGTCAGCGCCATGAATTCCCAGACATGGCCCATGCCCCGGAGGGCTTCCTTCCCGAGCTCGAGCCGCGCCCGCGTACCAAGGAAAAGGCCGACCGTCATCGTGGAGATGACTCCGCTCACGTGGAAATAGTGGTCCGCGACGAGGAAGCTTAGATAGGACGCCACCACGGTCAAGCCGAGCTGGGCGGAGGCCGATCCTGCCGTGAATCTCAGGACAAGGCTTATCAGGGCGGCGATCACGAGACCCACCAGCACGCCGCCGGCCGCGACGACTATGAACTGGACGATGCCGGCCCCGAAGGCCTGTGCGTTGAAAATCGGCACCGCGGCGAAGCCCAGCATGACACGGAACATGACTATCGCCGTCCCGTCGTTGAGGAGGCTTTCGCCTTCCACGAGGCCGTTCAGCCGCTTGGGCGCCCCGATTTCCTTGAAAAGTGCCACGACGGCGACAGGGTCTGTCGCCGAAATGAGCGCGCCGAAAACTAGGCTTGGTATCAGGGGGAGGCCAAGGAAGGCCGAAAGCCCAAGCCCGACAAGGACCGTTGAGATGAGAAGGGAAACGACGGCCAGGGCCGTGATCGGCACCAGGTCGCGCTTGAATTCGTGGAAATCGAAGTTATAGGCCGATTCGAAGACGAGGGGTGGCAAAAGGACATAGAGGATTATGTCGGGAAACCGCGCCACAAGGTCGTCGACCGGACTGCCCGACAGAGACCTCAAAATCGAACCCGCCGCGATGCCGGTGATCACGAGGAAAACGCTATGCGGGATGCGGAGGGCCGAAGCGAATTTCGTGCCCAGGAAACCGAGCCCAAGGAGGGCCATGAGAATCGCGATGGACTCGACCACGAAGGCCTCCACGGTTTGGAAATTCCTGTTTATGCGATCCAAGGCCAGAGTAACAGGCATTTCCGGGTTCCGCCACTACCTTGAAGCCTTTCACGCGCCGCGCCCATGGCGCGCCGCGCCCGTGGCGCGCACGCGCCAACCGGCTTCTTTCCGAAGCGGTTTCTTGGTATGCTTGGGGACATGAGCGAATCCGAACTCCAGCTGCCGTCCAAGCTCGATGAATACCTTGGCAACTATCGCGTGACGGATGGGGACGAAAGGTCGATGCTGGCCCTCGAACCCCTCCTCGAGGGCATCTCAAGGATGTTCGGGGAGCATTGCGAAATCATCCTCCATTCCCTCGCCGACCTGGCCAACTCGATAATCCTCATCAAGAACGGGAAGCTCACCGGTCGCGGCATAGGCGCGCCCATTACCGACAAGGGCCTCCAGACCCTGGCCGAGGCCTTCGAGAGCCGGCAGGACGTGATCGGCCCCTATTTCTCGACCACCGATGGCGGCAAGACCATGCGATCCGTCCTCACCCTCCTGCGAAACGAGGAAGACAATCCGATCGGTTTCTTCTGCATGAACTTCGACCTGACGGTCAGCATGCTCGAATTCTTCAAGCTTTTCTCTCCCGATGCCGCCTTCGGCGTTCCAGTCGCCAAGGCGGCGACCCGTGAGCTATATCCCCTTGCCCTGAAGGACCTGATCCAGCAAACCCTGGAGGCCGAGCTGGCGGCCATCGCCCTCCTCAAGGGGATTTCCGCATCCGAAAAAAACAAGCTCCTGGTCCAGGCCTTGGAGGGCAAGAACATCTTCAGCATCAAGGGTTCGGTCGAGATCGTCGCACGCGAGATGGGCGTCTCGCGGCATACGATCTATAGCCACCTTCGCTGCATAAGGGGAGGCGATTGCTCGGAGGTCTAGGCTGGAGCCGCGCCCGGGTCTCATTCAACTATTTTTGAATAAATATAACTTTGTTGACTTGGAACCGATCAGGGTTTATCCTGTGCCACTGTGATGATTCCCTGCCACCGGGGTCATCCTTGAAGCGGAGGACAACAATGAACCTGTTTTTCACCATCCTGAACATCGCCATCCTGGTCATCTGCATGGTCGTGTTGGCCGTCATGCAGGTCAAGAAACTGAGCTTCACGAAGCGGGTGCTTACCTCCCTCGGGCTTGGCATCGTGCTCGGCATCGTGCTACAGCTGGCCTTCGGCAAGAACAAGGAAGTCCTGCACGCCACCCTGCCATGGTTCGGCCTCGTGGGCAACGGCTACGTCGGCCTCCTGCGCATGATCATAATTCCCCTGGTCATGGTCTCTATAATCTCTGCCATCCTCAAGCTCAAGGACGCCAAGAACCTGGGAAAGATGAGCGCAAGCGTCATCCTGACCCTCGTGCTGACGGCTGGAATCGCGGCGATGGTCGGCGAGGTGTCCGCCCTCGCCTGGGGCCTGGACGCTCGGCAGATCACCCAGGGCCAGGCCGAGCAGAACAGGGCCCTGACCCTTGAGCGGAACGCGGGCCAGGCGAACACCTCCCTTCCCGCGAAGATACTCGAGTTCATCCCCACCAATCCCTTCCTGGACATGACGGGCGCCCGCAGCACCTCGACGCTCGCCGTGGTCATCTTCTCCGCCTTTGTGGGCATCGCGGCCCTCGGCATCAGGAAGAAATACCCGGCCGAGTCGGAGCTGGTCCACAAGATCGTCGATGCAGCCTACGCCGTGACCATGCGGCTCGTGGGCATCATCATCAAGCTCACGCCCTTCGGCGTCCTGGCCATCATGTCCTCGACCCTCGCCTCGACAGACTATGGCGCCGTCGTCAACCTCCTCAAATTCATCCTGGCCTCCTACACTGCCCTCATCGTCATGTTCGTCATCCACCTCTTCATCCTCTCCGTATTCAACTACAATCCGTGGATCTACGTGAAAAAGGCCTGGCCGGTCCTCACCTTCGCCTTCATGTCCCGGACGAGCATGGGCACCATCCCCCTGACGGTCGAGGCGCAGACGAAGAAGATGGGCATCTCCGGCGCGATCGCCAATTTCTCCGCGACCTTCGGGACCGCCATAGGCCAGAACGGCTGCGCGGGGATCTACCCCGCGATGCTCGCGGTCATGATCGCTCCCGCCGTCGGCATCGACCCATTCAACGTGGGATTCCTCCTCACCGTCGCCCTCGTGACCGCCGTCTCGTCCTTCGGGGTCGCGGGCGTCGGCGGCGGAGCTACCTTCGCGGCCCTCATCGTCCTGTCGACCCTCAACCTGCCGGTCGCCCTCGCGGGCATCCTCATCTCCATCGAACCCCTCATCGACATGGGAAGGACGGCGCTCAACGTGTCGGACGCCTTCGTGGCGGGAGCGGTCACGGCGAGGCTCATGAACGATGTCGACATGACCGTGTACAACAACCGGGACGTCGAACTGGACCAGGTCCAGGCGTCTTGATGAGGATCCTCATCGCGGGCGGGGTCGCGGCGGGCATGAGCGCGGCCGCCAGGGCGCGCCGCAACGGCAAGGACGACGGGATAACCGTCTTCGAGCGCAGCGGCATCGTCTCCTTCGGCGCCTGCGGCCTTCCCTATTTCGTCGGAGGATGGTTCGACGACCCCGGCTTCATGCTGGCCCGCAGCGTCGCGCAACTCGTCGATTCGGGCATCGACGTGCGCCTCTTCCACGAGGTCCTTTCGCTTGACGCAGAGGGCAAGAAAATCCGCGTCAGGAACCTGGAAACGGGGGAAGAGCGCGACGAGGCCTACGACCGCCTCATGATCGCCACCGGCGCGGCGCCCATCCGGCCTCCCTTCCCTGGCATCGAGCTGGGCAACGTGCATACCCTGACCCGCCTCGAGGACGGAAAGGCCCTGCGGGAAAAGCTCGCCTCCCCCGGATGCCGCAGCGTGGTCGTCATCGGCGCCGGCTTCATCGGCGTCGAGGCAGTGGAGGCCTGCCTGCACCTGGGAAAGGACGTTTCCCTCATCCAGCTTGACGACCGCGTCCTCATCGACGCATTCGACCGCGAGATCACCGAACTCCTCGAGAAGGAGCTCGCCGCCAAGGGGGTAGACCTCCACGTCTCGGAAAAAGTGACGCGGCTCGAGGGAAGGGACGGACTTGTCCGCGAAGTCGTCACCGACCGGGGACGATTCCATGCGGACCTTGTCATCATCGCGGTGGGCCTTCGTCCCAATACCGGCTTTCTCGCCGGCGCGGGACTTGCGGCCATGCCCAATGGCGCCATCATCGTGGACCGGCACGGCCGGACAAGCCTTCCGGACGTCTACGCGGCAGGGGATTGCGCCACGGTCCCCCTCGTCTTCGACGGTAGCCCCGCCTGGACGCCCCTGGCGACCGGCGCCAACAAGCTGGGGCGCATCGTCGGCGACAACCTCTGCGGAAAGGACGCCGCCTACCCGGGAAGCCTCGGATCAGCCTGCATCAAGGTCCTTGGGCTTGAGGCCGGCCGCACGGGGCTTTCGGAACGCGACGCCCACAAGAAGGGCATCGCCTACAAGACGGTCTTCATCCAGGACAAGGACCACGCGAATTACTGGCCGGGCCAGGGCGACATAGCGATAAAGCTCGTCTATGCCCCGGATTCACGACGGCTCCTCGGAGGCCAGGTGGTGGCTGGCCAGGGAGGGGTGCTCCGCACCGATGTCCTTGCCGCCGCGATCGCGGGCGGCCTCACGGTCGACCAGCTGGGCATGCTCGACCTCTGCTACGCGCCGCCCTTCGCAAGGACCTGGGACGCGCTGAACGTGGCCGGGAACGTTGCCAAATGAGGGCGGAAGGCCGGATAGGCGGCGGTCGCCTTAAAACGATCATAGTTAGAACGAAGCCCTCCGTCGGCCGCAAGGCCGGGAGCGGCAGGAGGACAATCGAATGAACAAGCACTCCATCGCGTTGCTCGCCATCCTGGTGCTCATGGGCGTGGGACTCTTCGCCATGGTCAACTACCAGCGCGGGAAGGCCCTGCCCCCGGTCGGTGCCGCGACCGCGGCCAAAGGCGGACTGGTCATAAACGGCATCTCGGTCCCCGCCGCCGGAGCCGAGATCGCGCCAGCCGCCGCGCCGGCGCTGCCAGCCGCCGCGCCGGCGCTGCCAGCCGCCGCGGAAGCGGCGGGAACCGGCGCTTCCTGCCCTTGATCAAGGTATTTCCCGATTCGTCACCACGAACGACCACAGGTTTTTCAGGAGGAAAGGACATGAACACGAGAAAAAGGACAAGGATCGGACTCACGGCGGCGCTGGCCCTGTCATTGCTGATGCTCGGCGCGGCCATCCAGGCCCAGGCGCCGGCCATCAACTCGACCTACCAGTTCTTCAACAGCGGCAATTTTGTCCACCTCACGGACAAGGCCCCTGTCTTCAGGACGGTATCCTACAACCAGCTCCTCACGCTGTTCGAGACCGATGGGACCTACATGATCCTCTTTGGCGGCTCCTGGTGCCCAAACACGCAGGCGGTCATCGCCCAGATCAATGACGTCGCCAAGGAATACGGCGTGACGACCATCTACAATTTCGACTGGAAGCTCGACGGGAAGGCCCTCCATGTCCGCGACACCAAGAACGCCTACGCCAGCCTCTACGTCGATGCCGTCAACAAGTACCTCCCGAACATCGTCACCATCTACGACAAGGCCGCCAACAACGTCAACTACACGGACAAGGACGGAAAGGTCGTCGCGGCCAACAAGCTGCAGGTGCCCTTCCTCTTCATCTACAACAGGAACAACAAGGACGCCAAGGGGCAGAGCACCCCCATCATCGCCTCCTACGAGAAGATGCTCATCTGGGAAACCGACTTCCAGACCGGCGGCAAGGACGACCCGGTGAAGATCGAAGCCTACAAACGGGAGATCAGGCCCCTCTTCGCGGCGATCTCCACGACCGTCGGCGGCAAGAAGGTCGCCAGGCTCGATTCCTTCGATGATTTCGCCTACTACTCGAAGGCCTTCAACCAGCGCGCCGGCACGACCATCCTTGACGAGAAGGACAAGCCCTGGGTCCTCCAGACCGTGTCCTATTTCGAATTGACCAAGATCCTGGAAAGCCAGGGCAGCTATGTCTTCATGTTCGGCGGTCCTTGGTGCGGGAATACCCAGGCTGTCATCAAGACGGTCAACCAGTACGCGAAGAAGTACGGCATCACCAAGGTCTACACCTTCGACACCAAGCTGGACTCCAACACCTTCCAGATCCGTGACTCGAAGAACCCCTACGCCAACCTCTATGTCGACCTCGTGAACAAGTACTTCCCCGGCATCGTGACGGAATACGCCCCCGACAAGAATGGCGTCTCCTACACCGACGCGAGTGGCAAGGTCATAGTCGCCAACAAGCTCCAGGTGCCCTATGTCTTCGTGTACAACAAGGACTGGAAGGACGCGGCCGACAATCCCAAGCCCATCCTCGGCCAGGTCGAGCTCATGTACGGGTGGAAAGACATGCAGCCCGATTTCAAGGACGACAAGGGCGTGGTGGGCGACCACTACAAGACCTATACGGCGGCCCTCGACCAGCTCTTCGGCGCCTTCAAGGCAAAGAAGTAAGGCCGCATTGGCAAAGCGTCGGCGAACCTGAAGGTGGAGCTGCCCAATCCGGGCAGCTCCTTTTTTTGGGGGGCTTCAGGCTTTCGAGTGGGGCTGGGTGCCTGAGACTCCCGAAGGGAGCATAGCGGGTCAAGCCTCGCCCGCAGCTTTTCGGGGCCGCTTTCCATGGCTCAAGACCGCCTTCGCGGAGCTCGGGGGACGCTCCTCGCGCCTTCCTGGTTTCCTTGATCCTCTTGTCAGAGAAAAAGCCTTGCCGCCGCCATCGTATCCGGACGCCGTCGTCGAAGGCAAAACTCGGCGTCATTTCATACTAATTATGTTCGTTTAGCGCATTCCCGGCCGGCAGGTGCGGAACGCGGGTTCATGGTTCGCGGAAGGCATACAGAGCGAGTCCCTTTGCTGTCGCACCCTTCTCCCTCCGGGAGGCGACACTTGCCAAGCCAATCCACCTGGCATGCATGCCAAGTCAATCATACCTGGATCTGCGGCGTCCTTCACGAGGGATGGCCAGGCGAGGCCGGCGCCTCGGCCGCTGTCTTGGTCGCCGGCTTGCTCGAGGTGGCGGTCCCCAAGGCCCGCCGACGAAGCTGAATCGCGGATGGCATCCGGCCTGTCCTGCCTCTTGTCTCCGCTCGGCGAGTGGGATTCTTGCGCATACTCGCGTCCCCAAGTAGTTACGGGTCGCAAAATTCCTTTCCACCGTCGCGACGCGGGGGCAGTTATCCAAAAAAAAATGGCCACGATTGGGGCAAATCGTTATGGCAAAACGATCAACCCTGTGTTTAGCTGACTTCACTATAAAGAAAAGAGCTTGCCAAAGGCGGTGGATGCCCGCAAAATGAATCAGGTCGCCTTTCGGCGACCTGGTTCTTGATCGGGCATGGCGGAGTCGAACCGCCGACCCCGAGTCCCCCAGACTCGTACGCTAACCATCTGCGCTAATGCCCGTTGTTTTCCCTAAAATCGTACCGACAGTAGCATGGGCCTTTGGGGCGGGTCAAGGGCAAACAGCGGATTGGACAAGCCGCGGTCGAAGGAAACCACCCAAGCAGGGATGGAATCAACGCGGCGGAAGGCTTGAAGAATCCCTTTGATACGTTTAGGCTGGGGCATCCAAGGACGGTCTTTCCCGATGCAGGCATCCCCCCATGGCACCATAGGCGAGCGGTATTTCCCCGCCCTCAGACAAAGGAACTTCAGGCTATTCTGGCTCGGGCAGTGCGTGTCGCTTGCGGGCACCTGGATGCAGAACGTGGGGCAATCCTGGCTCGTCCTCGAGATGACGGGTTCTGCGGGCAAGCTGGCTGTCGTGAGCGCGGTGCAGTTCCTGCCGATGATGCTGCTCTCCCTCTTTGCGGGTCCTTTCATCGACCGCTTTCCCAAGAAGCGCACTATCCTCTTCACGCAGAGCGCCTTGGCCATCCTGGCCCTCGCCCTGGCCATCCTCACCTGGACGGGCGTCGTTCGCTATTGGATGGTCCTCGTGATGGCCTTCCTCCTCGGGATGGTCCAGCTGATCGACAACCCGACGCGCCAGGCCTACGTGATCGAGCTTTCCGGCCGCGAGCACCTCATGAACGCGGTGTCGCTCAACTCGGCGGCCTTCAACCTTGCGCGGATCCTCGGGCCGGCGGTGGCTGGCGTCCTCATCGAGCTCGTCGGCATCCCTCCCTGTTACTTCCTCAATGCCCTGTCCTTTGTGGCCGTGATCGTCGCGCTCCTGTTCGTGAAGACGCCTCCACTCGCGGCGGGGAAACCGGTCTCCTCCGTGAAGGACGTGCTTGAGAGCGTGAAGGACGGACTCGGCTACATAGGCAGGCGGGGGGAGATAGCCCTGCCTTTGGCCCTCCTGGCCGTCATCTCGCTTTTCGTCATCAACTACAATGTTTTCGTCCCGACCTTCGCGCGCTTGAGCCTCGGGCGCACGGCCTCGGGCTACGGCTTCATGATGACGGCGATGGGCATCGGGTCCTTTGTCGCGGCCATGGCCTTGGCGGTACGGAGCAAGAAGGGCCCGAGCGCCCTGCGTCTCTACGGCGGCGCCGTCGGCGCTTGCCTTGCGATCATCGCCTGTGGGCTGCAGCGGAACTACATCCTCACCTGTGTCCTCCTCGGGATCACCGGCTTCTGCACGATCTCCTTTTCCGCATCCACCAATGCGACCATCCAGCTCTCCTCGGACGATGAGCATCGCGGCCGCGTGATGAGCGCCTTCTCCCTGGTTTTCGGCGGCGTGACGCCCATCGGCGCCCTCTATGCCGGCGCGGTCTGCGAGGCTGCCGGTCCCGCCTTCACCATGATCCTCTCCGGCGCCATTGGCCTCGTGGCTGCCCTGGCCGCGGTCATGTACAGGCGAAGCGCTCATCGCCGGGAGCGGGATCTATCCCCGGCCGCGTGAGGGCAAAGTCGTACTTCACGGGGTCCTCGGGGGCGTAGAGGCGGAAAGCCGCGGTGACCGCGAGGGCGGCACGAAGGTCAGCCTTGGGTGCGGGGATGAAGCCCAGGCGCTCCGAGCACACGCGTGCCATATGGGTATCCATGGGGACGACGAGGCGGGAAGGGCTCACGCTTTTCCAGCCTCCCGGATCGACGCCATCCTCGCGGACCATCCAGCGCAGGTAGAGGAAGAGCCTCTTGCAGGCCGAGCCGCCTTCGGGTTCGGGCAGGAGATTGGGCCTCAGGGCGGACTCGCTTCCTTGCCCCGGTCCCAGCGACAGGGCCTTGAGCCTGCGCGCGAAGCTTCCCACGGCGGCGCAGATGTCCCCCGCATCGCTGAAGTCCCTGCTTTTCCCGACCCCGCCGGCGGCGAAGAAGTCGCCGGCGGCGAAGAAGTCCTCGAGCGAACCCGCTTCGCCTATCGCGCTCCGGGCGGAACGCATGAGGGCAGCAAGGTCCTTCGCGAAGCAATAGCGATACTGGAAACCGGCCCAGGTCTCCCTGATATCCGCCTCCGACATGGAAAGGAGGCGGTCGCGGGGCCTGTCCCCGAGGGGAGACAAGGCTGAGCGGACCGCGCGGAGGATGAGGTCCACGGAACCGAAGGCCAAGGTCGATGCCACGAGGCCGGCGAGTTCGCGGTCGCGCAGGTCGGGATACGCGGCGACGATCGCGAGGGGATCGCGGTTCAGCCGGCCTTGGTTCGCGCAGGAATCATAGATGTCCTCGAGGAAAAGCGCGATGCCGGGGTCGTGGCCCTGTGGCGCGAATGGCTCCCTCACGGACGAGCGGGCGGTTTCCCTTCAGGGGAATCCACGCCGTAGGCCCTCCGGCTCACTCCCCAGGCGATGAAAAGCACGACGCCGCCGGCGATGAGGAAGGAAGGCCACCACGAAACGATAAAGCGGCCGAAGCTCACGCCGACAATCTTGAAGGAGAAGAGGCAGAAAAAGAGGCCCAGGAAGATGAAGGTCATCGAGGGAACGACGAAGGACAGCTTCATCCGGCGGAAAAAGCGCAAGCCGGCGATGAGCCAGGCGAGCCCGGCGCTGGTCATGAGGAGGGGCCACAGTGCGACGAAGCGCCAACGGAAGATGCCTGCGATGAGGGCGATGCATCCGACGAGAATGAAGAACAGCCCTCCCGCCAGGATGGCGGGGCGGCTCCTTCGCAGGGAGGCGAACCAGCACAGGACCCCGCCCGCCGCCATCACGATGATGGGCCACAGGGAGCGGTAACCATGCGTCACCCCCGTTGTCCGAAGAAGGAGGCCAAGACCCACGAGGAGGGCCGCAAGGGCGGATATGAAAAGGATATCATCCCGATGGGAAGGCTTGGCGCTCATAGTGCCTCCGATTCTAGCCGAAAGCCCAAGCCTTGCCAACAGAAGAAAAAGCGTGCTAGCATCCGCGGCATGGCGAACCGACGACCCGGCGCGAAGGCGCAACTGGCCGCCGCCCTGATCCTGGCCGCGGCGATGGCCGGCACGGCCCTCCTGGCAGGATCATGCGCGTCGCCCCGCTCCCTTTTTGTGGCAGGAAGCCGCTCCGAAAAGATCCAGCTGAGGGAGCTCTTCGCCCTCATCGATTCGGGAAAGCTCGATTCGATTGAGCGCTTCGCCGCCGTGAGGCAGGTCTCCTCGATACTCCTCCGCCAGAAGGAATTTGGCCGCCTCACCCTCCTCCTCACCGAGCTTTCGAGCGAGCGCCCCGACGATCCCTATGTGGCCTATTACCTGTACGCGGCCGCCTATATCTACGATCTCGAGGCCTCCAATCCCATCGCGGCCCTTTATTACGACCGCATCGTCAAGAATTACCCGGACCTCGAGGTGGACGGCGCCTCCATCCATTACCAGAGCCTCCGCCGCCTCATCGAGACCGTGGACTCCCCGGAGCGCCGCATCGAATACTACAAGGACCTCATCGCCCGCTTTCCCGAGCGGGTGGAGATGGGCTCCATCCTCTTCCTCCTCGGCAAGGAATACGAGAAGGTGGGGGAATGGGACCTCGCGGTCAAGACCTACGCGAAGTTCCTCCCCTACTTCGGCTCGACGATCCCCGGCTATCCCGACGCCTTCCAATACGCCAGGAATGTCGTGGATTTCTCCAACAGCCCGAAGGACTGGACCTACGAGGACCTGGGCGTCCTCGTGGACAAGGTGAAGGCCGCCCTTGCCGCGGGAGATCCCTGGAAGCTCCGCAGCTACCGCGCAAAGGTGAATTTCTTCGCCATGTCCTGGCACCAGGACGAGAGCGACGTGAACAGCCAGGTCCTCTTCGACTTTTCGGAGTTCATGTCGGGCGGGCGGGTATATTCCGCGGCAGGCCTTGACCCCTCGTCCGGACCCCGGGACGCATACCTCAAGACCTGGGGCTGGTCGGAGCGAATCTCGACCTGGTACCTGTATTTCCGGAAGATTTACTTTCCCGCCGACCCGGAGATACATGGCCGCTGGGAGTGGGCCGGCATCTATTTCGGGGAGAAAATGCAGTGAACCCCTGCCAGTCCTGCCCCGCACTGTCCTTGGGCCTCGGCCTTGCCCTTGGCCTCGCGCTTTGCCCGCTGTGGGGCGAAGCGCCCGACCCCTCGGCCGTCCCTGGATTGGAGATGCCCGCGGCCCTTGTCCCGGCAATCCTGGCACCCGCAGCGGCCCCCGAACTCCCCGTCGCCGATTACAGCCTTCCCATCCCCTGGGGAGAGGAAAGCTTCGAGGCCTTCCGGAAGGCCTTTCTCGGCCCAGGCGGAAGGGACTGGCTGGCGGCCATACTATCGAGGGCCGAACCCTACCTGCCCTTCATCGCGGAACGCCTGCGCTACTACAACCTGCCCGATGGCTTGGCCTGGCTGCCCGTGGTGGAGTCCGAGTTCTCGGCACGCGCGGTCTCGCGCTCAGGGGCCGTAGGCCTTTGGCAATTCATGAAGAACTCCATCGGCGGCTACAACATCCGCGTGGACGACTGGGTGGACGAGCGCAGGGATTTCATGAAGAGCACCGATGCCGCCCTGCGCAAGCTGGCCGACAACCATTCGCATTACGAGGATTGGAATCTCGCCCTCGCCGCCTACAACATGGGCGACGGGGCCGTATCGCGGGCCGTGAAAAAGGCGCAGGCAGCGGCGACGGCAGCTGGCGAAGATCCGACCCTCATCGACTACTGGTACCTGCGGAAAAGGGGCTACCTCTCCGCGGAAACGACGAGCTATGTCCCCAAGTTCCTCGCCGTCGTCTCGATACTCTCCTATCCGGCGAGGAATGGCCTTGAGCTCGCCTGGAAGGAGCCCATGGCCTGGGACGCCATCCCGGTAGCCAAGTCGGTGGACCTGGGCCTCCTGGCGGACGCCGCCAAGGTCAACGTCGCCCTCCTCAAGACGGCCAATCCCGAGCTGCGCTACACGGTGACGCCGCCCTGGTCGGGCTATCGCATCAAGGTACCCGCGGCTTCCTCGGCCGCGGTTCGCTCCGCCCTCGAGGACCCATCGCTCAAGCTCCTCCGCTACTACCTCCACACGGTGCGTTCGGGAGACACGCTTTCGGCGATCGCCCGCTTCTACGGGACACCCCAGGGACTCATCGCCGAGGCAAATCCCGGTCTCAAGCCCGACTTCCTCAGGCTTGGGCAGGTCATCGTCGTCCCGGCCCTGAAGGACGTCGGTCCCATGCCCGCGCCCGTCCGCCCGGAGGACGAAAACATCGACTTTTCCGGGAGCTACGCGGTCATGAAGGGGGACACCCTCTGGGCCATCTCCCTCCGCTTTGAAGTCCAGCCCGAGGTCCTCGCGGAAAACAACGGCCTCACGCTCACCAGCGTGATCCGCGAAGGAATGAGCCTCCACGTGCCGATATTGAAGCAATGAAAGCGCGCAGAGCACCCCCACCCCTCCTCGCGGCGCTGGCCGTCCTGGCGACGGCCGTCGCCATGCCGGGCTTCCCAGCCCCGGAAATGCCGGCCCCTCCCTCCTCGCCCATAGCCATCGAGGCGAGGCTTGATTGGTCGACCCGGACCCTTGAACTCCAGGTGGAACTCGACCTGGCCGCGGCTGGGCTCAGGCTGCCCACCGGAAGGATGGAAGCGGCTACCAGGATCGAGAGGGACCTGCCCGCCGTCCTCAAGAACCTGGTATTGGGCCTGCCCGTAGATTCCTGGAGGACCGTGGACGCCTGCATCCAGGACGGCAGCATCCTGGCCACCGACCTCCTGGGCCTCGCGGACCTGGTGAAGGAAGAAAGCTCCTCGTTCACGAAAAACCTCCGTGCCTTCCATGTCGGGTACAGACTCTCCCTAGACTCCATCGGCGCCCTCTTCCTCCATCACTCCCGCCCCCGCGAAAACGAGGCCCCGCTCGAATACCATCCCTCCCGCGCCTTCACCGGCATCATCATCTACGCGAAGGGCTTGCTCCCCGTCCATGGCGAGCGCGGCGAGGACAGGCTCAGGCCCTGCCTCTTCCCCCGCGTATATGACGAGGACATGAAGCTCCTCCTCGATCGCAACGCGGTCTCCCCGGAGGCCATCCTAGGCTGGGGCGAGCTCGCCTACGCGAAATCGCTCGACGCCTCGGCCCTTGCCCGTATCGGAGACGACCCGATGCGCATCGATGCCCGCGCCTTCTTCGGCACGCAGGCGACGGACATCCTCATCTCGCACGAGGACGCGATGAAGATCCTAGCCCTTCCCGAAAACCGCGCCCTGCTGGCCGCAGGCCGGGTCCTTGTGATCATGGACGAGGTGAGCCAGGACCTCCACGCCAGGCCCTAAGGGAAGTCCGGGACTGCGCCGCGCGCGCGACAAAAAAAGGCCGCCCAGGCTGTTTGCCAGGGCGGCCTTGCGATTTCCGGGGCAATCGCGGCGGTGGATCATTCCCTCAGCGCGAGTGTCGCGAATATCTTGGCGTCTCCGATCAGGTTCACGAGCAAGGAGCTTTCGTTGGGCTGGTGGGCTGTCTCTTCCATCCTGGCCCAGACCACGGCATCGAAGCCCGCGTTGCGCAGGTAGGCGCCGACGGTGCCTCCACCGATGCCGATGGCCTTGGGCTCGACCTTGTAGACCTCGCGGATGGCCCTGGCCAATTCCTTGACAACAGGCGCGTCGGGGGCGGTCGCCTTGGACTCGTTGCGCTGGATGAGCTCGCGGCGGATCGTGACGCCATGTTCCTTCTCGACCACCCGCATGACCTTGTCGACCTCGGCCAGCACCTTGTCCAGGGGATAGCTTGGGAGGATGCGCATGTCCACGCAGAAGACGTCGTCCCCGGGGATGGTGTTGACGTTGGGGACGTTGGCCTCCTTTTTCGTGGGGTTGATCGTGGAGCGATCGGGCGTGAACAGGGCGTTGCGGTCGGTGAGGACGGCCTTCTCAAGGGCGTGGATGCGCAGGGCCAGGTCGCTTCCCGCAAGGAAGGCGTTCACTCCCTGGTCGGGCATGGCTGCATGGGTCTGCTTGCCCTTAGTGATGAACTTCATCCAGCAGATGTTCTTCTCGGCCACCTCGATCTCCGTGCCGGTCGCGTTTCCCCCGTCGGGGATGATGATGAGGTCGTCCTTCCTGAAGAGGTCCTTCTGCGAGCCGAGGATGTGCTGGATGCCGTGCACGGAGCCCACTTCCTCATCGGCGACAAAAAGGAGCTTGACGGGATATGGCGGTACGATGCCGCTCTCCACAAGCGCGAGGGCGGCGAAGACCGAACCGACGAGGCCCTGCTGGTTGTCCTCGACGCCGCGCCCCCAGACCTTGCCGTCATGGTACTCGACCTTGAAGGGGTCGCTCCTCCACATCGAGCGGTCCCCCTCTGGCACGACATCGAGATGGCTCATGATCCAAAGGCGCTTCTCATCCTTGATCCCGGGGATCGTGGCCACGAAGTTGGGACGCTTCCCCGCGGAGACGCGGGGGTCGGGGGAATCGAAATGAACGATGTCGGTGATGCCGCGCTTGCCCAGCCATGCTTCGAGGGCCTCCGCCTTCTTGAGCTCGCCGTCACCGCCGGACTCGGGGGCTATCGCCACGACCGAGGTGAGCATGGACTCCAGCTCCACAATGCCCTCGGTCGAATTGTCCAGATAGGCGAAGACCTTTTCCTTGTTCGTCATGCTGTACTCCTTACGCTTGCCATCGGCAAGACTCAAGCCTTGCCATCGGCAAGGCTCAAGCCTTGCCGGACCGCTTGTATGCATCCCAGGTTGTTTGGACAAGGGTCGTCACGTCGGATTCGCGGGCGGTCCAGCCTAGCTTTTCCTTGGCCAGGGCCGAGGACGCCACGAGCTTTGCGGGGTCGCCGGGGCGCCGGGGCACGATGCGCGAGGGAATGGGACGGCCCGTGATGCGCCGGGCGGTCTCCAGCAGCTCGAGGACGGAGAGTCCTGCCTCGGATCCAAGGTTGACGATGAGGCTCTCGTCGTTCTCATCGATCCATTTGAGGGCCGACATGTGGCCGCGGGCGAGGTCGCTCACGTGGACATAGTCGCGGACTCCCGTGCCATCCTTCGTCTCGTAATCATCGCCGAAGACCTGCAGTTCGCTTCGCATCCCGCAGGCCGTCTCCATGATGACCGGCAGGAGGTTGGCCGGGACTTTCTCGAGCCCGTGGATCCTGCCCTTGGCGTCATAGCCGGCGGCGTTGAAATAGCGAAGGGCCGCGAAGCGGAGCCCCTTGAGCTTGTCGTACCAGCCAAGGATGCGCTCGGTCTCGAGCTTGGTGAAACCGTAATAGTTCTCGGGCCTGGTCGGATGCTTTTCGTCGATCGGGATGTAGGCGGGTTCGCCATAGGTAGCCGCGGAGGACGAGAAGACAAGGCGCCGTATGCCTGCCTCGCAGGTCGCGTTGATGATGTTCACCGCCCCGCAGAGGTTGTTGAGCGAGTATTTTTCGGGTTTCACCATGGACTCGCCCGCCGCCTTGACGGCCGCGAGGTGGATGACCACGTCACGTCCCATGGCCGCCGCGAGGAGGGCAGGATAGTCCAGTATGTCGCCCTCGATGAATATGGCCTCGGGGAAAAGATTCGTGCGGAAACCTGAAGAGAGGTTGTCGTAGACAGTGACCTCATGGCCCTGGTCGAGGGATTCCCTCGCCACATGGCTGCCGATGTAGCCCGCCCCGCCCACAATCAGGATTTTCATGCGGTTTCGCTCCTTATTTCCAGATGACTATAGCCGACTTGGGGCTTCTCGCAAAGCTGGTCCGTTTCAGGCCTCCGCGTCGACAAGGACCATGGCAGCATGGTCCGCAGGGAGGAAGGCGAAAACGGCATCTGTGGCCGCGTCGTAGCCGATCGTATGGGCGCCCGGCCCCGTGGGCACGGTTTCCACGCGCTCCATCGTCCTTGTATTGAATACATCGATCAGCCCGGGTTCGCCGATGGCGACGTAGAGGTGGCCAAGCCTGGCGTTGCAGAATATGACATCCGGCGGACCGCTCAGGCTGCCGACCCGGCTCACCGAATCCTCGCGCAGGTCGTACACCACGAGGGAGCCGTCGTCACAGGCGCAAAAAAGCCGCCTTGACCCCGGGTCGAGGTCCAGGCCGTGGGGCCCCGAGGCGGGAACCGCGATGGTCCTGGCTATGCGGCCCGGGTTGGCCGAGTCGATGACGACGATGGACGCGGGGTCGGCGATGTTGACAAAGAAAGCGCCGGACTCCGGATCGAAAATCGCCCATCGCGTCCTTCCGGGCACGCCGACGCTGGCTATCATCTCTCGCTTGTGGATGTCGACGATCGAGACCGTGTGCGACCCCGGCAATTTCGCATCCCCGACATTGGCCGCCAGGAGGAGGCCTCGCAGCGGATCGAAGGCCAGGCCATTGGGCTTGAGTCCCACGGGAACCGTGGCTACCGGGGCCGTCCCATCGGGCCGGAGGATCCCTATGCTGTCCTCCCCCCGGTTGGAGGTGAAGACCAGGTCCAGCTCCTCGGAGACAAGGGCGCCGGCGACCTCTGTGAGTCCGGGGATCGAGCGTAGCCACCTGTTCGTCCGGCAGTCGATCACCTCGATCGCGTCGTTGGCCGTGTGGGCCGCGAACATGAGGCGCCGTTCTCCATGGACAGCGACATGGTCGAATCCGCCTGCCCCAGAGTGGGCCGGAAGCCCTATCATGACGACTTGGCGCAATCCCATTTCTTTCCCCCTTTCCGCCGTTTCGCCCGCCCTATTTCCGCTTGGCGACCTCGAGCCTGCACCATGCATAGAGGGAGTCGTAGACCTCGAATTGCTTTTCCAGGTTCACCGAATCGTCGGGGTATCGCAAGGAGAACCCAACGGCGATGGCTTCGAGTCCTGCGGCCACCGGATGGTCCGCAAGCCGGTCCGTGTCCGCGCAACCGACAATCCCGGCCAAGAGGAGGAGGGCAGGGTCCTTGAGCCCGTAGACCTTGACGATCGTCTGGAAGGAGCAATCGCCATCATGATGGCCAAGCTCGACTCCCGGCGCATCGAAGGCCAATGCCCCCGTCTCCCGGGAAACCTTCTCGATCTGCCCCACGGGCACGAACAGGAATTCCGCCTCGCAATCGATGAACCGCTTGATGAGCCAGGGACAGGCGACCCGGTCAACATGCACATGCGAACGAGTGATCCATTTCATCCTCAAATCCTCCCCTTGATCCCAGCTGCCGCCTCGGCGGCCAATTCGGCATACAAAGAGTCAAATACCAATGATCCGCGGGCGAGCGCCTCTCCATCGTCCTTGCTGATCCGCCGCAATCCCCGGCAGACAAAGTCAAGGCCAAAGGCCGCCGGCTCCAGCCTGGCTTCCTGCACCGTGTCCGCGTCATCGACGATCGCGGCAATCCGGACCAGGATTGGGTCGCCCAAGGCCTGCGCCTTGACAAGTGAATGGAAGCTGCAATGCCCGCGGTGATGCGAATACGTCGCTCCCGGAATATCGAATGACTCGAAGCATGCTGGCAAGGGACTCGTTCCAGCCGGGACGAAGGAGAACTCCGCGTCAGGATCGATGTGCCCCCGGATGAGCCAGGCGCAAGCCATGCGATCAACTCCCACATTTTCCCAGGTAAGCCATTTCATGGGTCATCCTTCCTGAGCGTCATGAATCGGGCATGGACTTCCTCGCACAGAGGCGAGTTGAAATAATCCTTTTGCCGAAGCTGCAGGTAATCACGTGACAGAAGGCCGAGATCGGGATCGGGCGAGGAGAGCGCCGTAAGAAGGGCAGCACAGGACAGGTCCACTTGGCGGCGAAAGACCTCAACGAGCGCATCGTCCTTGCCCGGCAAGGCAAAAGTCGATTTCCACAAGGTCGAGTCTCCGCCGAGCTCCCTGATCTCGACCGCTATCCACTGCAGGGACTCACGGGTACGCGGCCGATCGGGGAGGACCCACACCGCATCTTGCCAGAATATCGCCCCCGTGCTCTTTAGCTTCCTCCAAATTTTCACCCGAAGGGCCGAGGGCTTGGAGGGCAACGTATAATGCAGCAAAAGCCAGTCTTGCATTTCCGCCCCCCCCAATCAGCAAATTGTAACTAATGTTACATTCTAAACGGCTTAAGTATTGGCGTCAAGGAATCGGTATAGGGGAGGCCCCACGCAGCAACTAGTGTCGCCAGCATCCAATTTCCAGTGTTCGGGACCGCGATTTGTCCGCCGAAGAAATGGATCCTCTCCGCCAGATTGCCAGCACACCCCTTCCCACCGAATTGACAGAATAGATCACCTGACAATTGGCGCCAAAGCCTCCGGCATATGTGGCAAGGTCGGCAACGATTCCGTGCAGGGCATCGATCCCCGCTCCGCCTCTGTCGTTCCCCCGATCAAGGGCCTTGCAGGCCGCCCCCTTCTCCTTAGCGACCGCGTCCGCGCGACGCTTCCCCTCTGGGTCAAACCCAGCACCCCGCCTCTCCCCACCGGCCTTGCAGGGCGCCACCGTCTCCTTCGCGACCGCGTACTCAAAGCCCAGCTTGCGGGCGACGGTGTTGCGTGGCTTCTTTGCCGTGCTGGCAGCGCTGGGTTCTTTCTTTGCCGCGGATGGTTTCTTGGTGGTCGTCTTCTTGACCGTTTTGGTCGCCGTCGCACCGGATTTGCTGGCTGCCGTACGGCGCGTGGTGGTCGTCTTGGTGCCAGCGGCTTTGGTGCGCGTTGTCGTAGCCTTGGCGCGTGTGGCCGTGCGGGTACGCGGCGCGGCACTGGCGGCGACCGCTTCGCCCTCTGGCACGGTCATGGTCTTGCGGGCGCGCTTGGGCTTTTCGGCGGCCTCACCGACGGCGCGGTGGCCCACCACCATCGGCTCACCCGTGGCGAAGTCGGCGACCTCAGCGCCGCATTTTTGGCAGACCGCGACCTTTGCGCCATTGCCCACGGTCAGCAGGCCGCCATCCTCTGGGCAGGGCAGCGCGATGGGCTTGTTCCACGTGGCATAGGTGCAGTTGGGATAGTTCGCGCAGCCAAAGAAGAGCTTGCCACGCCCACGTGACTTGCGCTCCACCAGATCCCCGCCATCCAGCGGGCAAATCGCCCCCGTTTTGTTCAGGAACGGCCGGTGATAGCTACATTCGGGATAGGTCGAGCAAGAGATAAAACGCCCGAAGCGGCCCAGACGAATCAGCAGCGGTTTGCCACACTCAGGACAATCCTCCCCCAGTTCCTCGGTTGGCTTCTGGACGCGGTTCATCTCTTTTTCGGCGGCGGATAAGGTTTCCTTGAGCCGGTCATAAAACTCTTTCAAGAACGATGTCCAGGCGGTCGAACCTTCCTCCACCGCGTCCAGGCGGCGTTCCATCGCGGCGGTAAAATTGGCGTCCACGATTTCTGGGAAG
>JANYKC010000092.1 GCA_025358255.1 Spirochaetaceae bacterium | reverse complement strand
GGAGGAAATTGACCGGGTTCGCGCTGATCCACCTCGTCGAGGTGGGAATAAAGTTCGTGAATGGTGAGCAGGTTAAAGATGCGGTGGCCTGACCGGGGGAATGTCCAGAAATCCAATCCACAACTATTGACAATATCTCCTGGGCGAGCATCAACGACATGGCCGCGCCCCACGTGGGAATGCGCCGCCTCGCCGACTACCTGCGCGAAGAGCTCGCGCGGGAGACATCGAAATGAAGGAGAGGTCCATGGACAAGCCCAGGGTCGTGGTGGCAGGCGCCACCGGGTACATCGGCGGTTGCGTCGTCACGGCGCTCAAGGAACAGGGCATGTGGGTCCGTGGGCTCGCGCGCGACAGGTCACGGCTCGAGGGGTCGGGCTGCGACGAGATCTTTGTCGGGCAGGCCACGGACAAGGCTTCCCTCCGCGGACTGTGCGAAGGCGCGGACGTGGTCTTCTCCTCCCTCGGCTTCCACACCGGGCCCAAGAAGCCGACGGTCTGGGAGATCGACCACCAGGCCAACCTCGATATCCTCGAGGAGGCCAAGGCCGCCGGCGTCAAGCACATCATCTTCATCACGAGCGTATGCGCCCAGGAGATGAGGAAGTACAGCCCGGTGGCGGAGGCACGTGAGCGCGTGGCGGAGGCGATCAAGGCTTCGGGACTGCGCTACACGATCTACCGCCCCACCGGCTACTTCAACGACATCAGCTTCCTCTTCGAAGGCGCAGCCAAGCGTGGCATCGTGCGCCTCTACGGACTTCCCGACATGCGCATCAATCCCCTCCATGCCCTCGACTTCGGCGAGGAGGTGGCCAAGGCCATCATCGACCCCCAATACTGGAACGCCGAAAGGGACGTGGGCGGGCCACAGACCTTCACACGCCGCCAGATCGCCGAGATGGCCTTCAAGGCCCTGGGCAAGCCAGCCGACATCCGCGTGAAGCCCCTCTGGCAGTTCTCCATCCTCGTCCAGTCGATGCGCCTGTTCAACTACAACCAATACGCCCTTTTCCGCTTCCTCGAGTACACCTGGCGCACCAAGGAGATGACGGGGAACCCGATCGGGCACCGCAGGCTCGAGGACCACTTCAAGGAGCTGGCGGCGGAGGAGAGGCGCAAGGAAACGCTGGCGGGCAAGGCGGGCTGAACGGGAAACGATCCTCGGGCCATCGCCTATCGCGGCAGGGCGGCCTGGTCCAGGATGGCGGGGGAAGCTTCGACGGCGGCAGCGAAGATGGCAGGCCATGCCTCGAGGAGTCCACCGAAGCGGGCGACATAGCCGGCAAGGGCATCTTCCGCCTCGCCGCGGTCGACGCCGTCGAACTCCCGGGGCAGCCAGAAGCGCGGCTCCCCGAGGCGTGCCGTCAGAAGGCCGATCGCCGACTCGACATCCTTCGCCCAGGCCGCAGGCTCCCCGCCATGGCGGGAGAGGGCCTGTTCGAGGAGACCGACCCGGGCGGCCATCGAATTGGTGGAGGCTTCCGCGAGGGCCCGCCTGAAAGCCAGGCGGGGGCCGCGGGCAAGGGAGGCAAGCCGACGCCCCAACGTCACATAGGCATCGGCGCCAACCTCCTTGCCGCCAGAAAGCACGGCGAGGAGGACCCTGAGCGCCTCGTTGAGCCAGAGATCCCAGCGCAGGGCTTCCTCACGACGCGATTCGCGCGCGAAGGGTGGATCGTGGAGGACCGCCTCCGCTGGATAGGCAATCATGAGGGAAGGCTCGAGGAGGCCGAGGCAGAAGCCCCAGAGGCCGTCCTCGTCCCGACCGGCGGGGCTGAAGGGCGGCAGGAGGCCTCGCGCGTCCAGGGAGATGTGCCCCCCCATGAAGCTCTTGCCGCCAAGGGTCGCGCACAGGGGACCACGAAAGATGGTCCGCTGGGCAAGGGCGGCCTCGTAAGCGCCCGCCTCGTATACGCCCCCTCCGCCGGCCTCGACCGCGTCGCGCAAGGCCAGGAGGTAGCGGTTCGTCGGGATGCCGGAATCCCCCCAGGTGCCGAAGGTGATGGCGGCGACGCGCGCCTGGGCGGCCCTGGCACCGCCGCGGAAGGCCAGCTCGAGCGTCGTGGCGTCGGCTTGGCCCAGGTCGAGGGTATGCTGGGTAAAGAGGAGGCTCCTGACGCCGCGCCCAAGATAGGCAAGATGCGGATCCAACGCACTGCCCCTCGCGGGCCTTGCCCACTCCTCGAGGCCGGCGCGGTCGGCGAAGGGCCTGATCGTGGATGGATCCGGCCTTGCACAGAGGGCGAGTCCGGCGGCGGCGGCGGGATGGAGGGCGAAACGCGGCAGGATATCGTCGTCCGCCATCGCGAGGGTCCTTCCCGCATTCGCGAGAAGGGCGAAATTGCGGGCGGCTCCGTATTGGCCTAGCCCGCGCATGCCGCTGTCAAGCCCCAGGGCGAAATCGACCGACGGTCCGCCAGCCGGGGAAAGGGCCTTGGCCAGATCACGCCGCGAGGCGGCGTCAAGGAGCCTGACCTTCCCGCGGTGTCCATGGGAATGGGCCTCGACCACCCTCCTTGTCGCCCCGGGATCGCGCACCGAGTCGTCGGCGACGACGAGATCGGGCATCGCGCCTCCCTCAGCCTGCGCCTCGAGGGCGGCTGACCACGCGCCGAGGGCCCTGGCCAGGGTCTCGGGCCGGTCACGGGTCGGAATGGCCAGGCAGGCGATGCCAGGTCCCGAGGCATCGGCATCGGCATCGCCCTCGACTCGCCGCGCGCCTTCCACGATATCGCCCAGGCTCCGGATGAGGCCCCTGGCCTCGAGACGGCCGTACATCGCCGCAGCCTCGGCAAGGCCCTCGTCGTCCCAGCCCACCTGCCGGAGCCTTTCCCCGATGGAAAGGGGCGGGCAGGGCCGTTTCAGGACACGGAGGAAGGAGGCTTCGGCGGGGTCGAGGAGGATGACGTCACCATCGGGCCCCAGGGCCGCGATCCGGCTCCCGTGGCCCCAATCGACCAGGCCGCGGCTCGTGTCGACCACGGCATCGCCTCCGGGCAGGATTGCCTGGCCGGAGGCCTGGCCAAAGGCCTCGCCCGATGGCCTGGGTAGCTCGTCCTTCGGCAGCGGCCCGACCTCCCTCGCCCTTCGCTGGAAAAGCGCCATCGTCAGCAGCTGATCACGGCTTCCGCTTCGAACTCGTAGTTGTACAGCGATCCCGTGGCGTCCTGGAGCTCAATCCGGTACCGTTTCTTGAAGGTCCCCTGTCGGCCAGTGAGGTTGGTGACCGTGAAGCCCAACTGGACCCCGGCCGCATCGAGGGTCGCCGCGGCGATCGGATCGACGACGATCTCGGGGACGCTGTCTGCGCTGCCGTAGGAAGCGCCGCTGTCCATGAAACTGCCCCCGATGGCCAGGATCTTGGGCGTCCCGCTGAAGCTGAGCTGGAGGCTGCCCTTATTGACGAGGGATATGCCCGTCACCGTGTGCGACGTCGACGGCGGCAAGGCGGTCCCGAAAAAACCGCCACCGCTATAGTCGCTGCCGATGCTGGCGACTGCGCCGGATGCCAGGGGGTTCGTGTTGGAAAGCCCCATGAGCCCGATGTCGGATCCCGGCGCGAGGTAGACCACCGTCACTCCATTGGTCCCATCCGCTCCTGCCGCTCCTGCCGCTCCATCCTTGGCCAGGACCTGCCAGGCCGCCCCGTCCCATATGCGGGACTCGCCGGCGACCGTGTCATAATAGGCCCAGTTGACCGTGGGAGTGGCAGGAGCCGCCGCGAGGCTGCCCTTCCAGACGATGGAAAGCCCGTCCGTCCCGTCGATACCGTCGACGCCGTCCGTCCCGGGCGTTCCCGTGAGGAGGTCGCAGCCAGCCAGGACGACGACCAGGGCCAGGGCCAGGGGTGCAAGTGCCAATTTTCTTCGGTTGCTCATTTTCGCCTCCGGTGATAGGTTCCGCCGGATTGTAACACAAAACCGGCCTTTTCAAGGAGAGGGGCAGGTCAGGATCTTGCCTCCGCTCCGGCTTCGATTGTCATATTTGCGACAATATGCCGTGCCGATCCGGAAATGAAACCCGCTTCCGCTGGGTGGGAACCTCCAGGCCCGCGCTTTTTTCCCCACGACTCGGCAAACCGCGGGTATGATTCCCCTCGTCACGCCCGCACAGCGGGACAAAAGGAGAGGTTCATGGAAACTCCGGCCTGGCTGAGACACGAGAAGCTGAAGGAATGGATCGTCGAGATGGAGGAACTCTGCAAGCCCGACCGCGTCCAATGGTGCGACGGGTCCGAGGAGGAAAACCGGGCCATCTGCGCCAGCCTCGTCAGGTCGGGGACCTTCATCCCCCTCGATCCCGTAAAGCGCCCCAACTCCTTCCTCTGCCGCTCGGATCCCGGGGACGTGGCCCGAGTCGAGGACAGGACCTTCATCTGCTCCAGGCGCAAGGTGGAAGCGGGACCTACCAACAATTGGAAGGATCCCAAGGAGATGAAGTCCATCCTCCACGGCCTCTTCGTCGGCTGCATGCGGGGCCGGACGATGTATGTCATCCCCTTCAGCATGGGACCCGTGGGCTCTCCCTTCTCCCATATTGGCGTGGAGATCACCGACTCCGCCTACGTGGTGGCCAACATGCGGATCATGACCCGCATGGGCCGGCCCGTCCTCGACCAGCTCGGGGCCGAGGGCGAGTTCGTGCCCTGTGTCCATTCCGTCGGCGCCCCCCTCCAGCCCGGCCAGGCGGACGTGGCCTGGCCCTGCGACCGCGAGCGGAAGTACATCGTCCACTTCCCCGAGGAACGCGCCATCTGGTCCTACGGCTCCGGCTACGGCGGCAACGCGCTCCTTGGCAAGAAGTGCTTCGCCCTCCGCATCGCAAGCGTAATAGCGCGCGAGCAGGGCTGGCTGGCCGAACACATGCTCATCCTCGGCGTCCAGTCCCCCGAAGGGGAGAAGACCTACGTGGCCGCGGCCTTCCCCAGCGCCTGCGGAAAGACCAACTTCGCCATGCTCATCCCCCCCAAGGCGATGGGCGGATGGAAGGTGACCACGGTGGGCGACGACATCGCCTGGCTCAAGCCGGGCAAGGACGGCCAGGTCTACGCGATCAACCCGGAGGCCGGCTACTTCGGCGTCGCGCCGGGGACGAGCGAAAGGTCCAACCCCAACGCGATGGCGACCATCAGGGCCAACAGCATCTTCACCAACGTGGCCATGACAGCCGACGGCGACGTGTGGTGGGAAGGCATGACCAAGGTGCCGCCCGAGGGACTCACCGATTGGCAAGGCAGGCCATGGTCGCCGGAGCTCGGCACCCCCGCGGCCCATCCGAACGCCCGCTTCACCGCGCCCGCCCGCCAGTGCCCCTCGATCGACCCCGACTGGGAAAAACCGGAAGGCGTGCCCATCAAGGCCTTCGTCTTCGGCGGCCGCCGCTCGACGGTCTATCCCCTCGTCTACCAGTCCTTCAACTGGACCTACGGCGTCTACCTGGCCGCGACCCTCGGCTCCGAGACCACCGCCGCCTCCATGAGCGCCGTGGGGCTGGTCCGCCGCGACCCCTTCGCGATGCTCCCCTTCTGCGGCTACCACATGGCGGCCTACTTCAACAACTGGCTCCGCTTCGGACGCAACATCCGCAACCCTCCCCGCATCTTCGGCGTCAACTGGTTCCGAAAGGACAAGGACGGCAACTTCCTGTGGCCGGGCTTCGGCGAGAACATCCGTGTCCTCAAGTGGATCGTCGAGCGCGCCAACAACCATGCCAAAGGCATCGAGAGCCCCATCGGCTGGATGCCCCGCCACAAGGATATCAATTGGGAAGGCCTTGAGGAATTCGGCGAGGACAAGTTCGCCGAGCTCATGACGGTGGACCGGGACGCGTGGATGGCCGAGATCCTTTCCCACGAGGAGCTCTTCATGAAGCTCTATGACCGCCTGCCCAAGGAGCTCATCTTCATCCGCGAGCTCACGATCTCGAGCCTGTGGAGGGCGCCGGAGCACTGGGAATTCAGCGAGGTGGAGCTCGAACCCACGGAGGACTAGGACCTTCCGCGACATCTCATAATTATGAAGGGGGCGCACTGCCCCCTTTTTCTTCGTCCTCGCGCGGAACGGCATTTGGCTTTTTCAAGACCAATGCAGCGGGTCCTGGCCGGGGTGAAAACGGGGGCATCCTCGCTGCGCTGCGGTCCCCCGTTTTCACCCCGGCCACCCGCGGCGCTGCTTCCCCATGAATAGCCTGAGGCGGGGTTCAACCAACGCAAACGGAGCAGGGTGGCGGCCACATGGTAACAAGGGAAGGCGCGAGGACGCTCTTCCGCGGGTGCGATCGGGCGGAAAAGGATGCGGCTCCCCCTCGGCCGAGCCTCCTCGCTTCGCTGCGGGGTCTCGGCCTACCCCCGCACGGCATCAAGACGTTCGCGGTTCCATGCCGCGATGTCGCCTTGCGGAAGATGCGGGGTTAGGGTGGCGATCCATACACCATGACACCGTCTACAAAGGTTTTTTCGACACGTACATCCTTGATGGTACATCCCTCAGTTCGTCCTTAGGAACTGTCAATAAACTAGATTTACATGTCAGCGCCGATGATAAAATGCCGGAATTCGCCGACGAGAACTTGCCGGTTCCTGTCCAAGAATAAGGGGCTCGACCTCTTGTAGAGTGGTAGTTACGACACTAACCACAACAAGAGGCAAAGCCCCATGGACAAGGAGC
>JANYKC010000052.1 GCA_025358255.1 Spirochaetaceae bacterium | reverse complement strand
TCCGATCTCGTCAAGTCGGTTCTCCTCTCGCTCCTCGTCGAGCCTCCGTACAATTATGCCAAAGCGAGGGCCCTCTACTTCAAGGCGGTCTCCGAGCACTCGCACAAGCCCATCGTCGTCATCGACGACGCCCAGGACATGAAGGAATCGGCCCTCCTGTCCGTGAAGAACCTCGTCAACTTCAACGCCGACTCGAAGTCGAAGATCACCTTCGTCCTCTGCGGACAGCCCGAGCTCAAAGAAACCCTCCGCTATACGCGCCTGTCGTCGGTTCACCAAAGAATTCGGCATTGGGTCGAGTTCTCGGGCCTCTCGCTCAAGGACACCTGCGAGTACATCGATCATGCCGTCGCTCGCGCGAGCAGGCCCAGCGCAGTCTTTTCCGACAACGCCAAAGCGGAAATCCACAAGCGATCATTGGGCATTCCACGCCGGATCAACCGGGTCTGCCTTCGCACTCTCTGCGAAGGAGCCGCTCAGGCGAGAACCATCATCGATGGCGCGGATGTCGTCTCTGAGAAGCTGTGACCGAGTTTCAGGCTATGCGGAATGCCGGGCGGCGACGCTCGGCATCTCCGTCAGGCGCGAGTGGAACCATATTGGGATAAAGAACGGAAAGTCGGACTGGCGAAGGGTGGAAGGAGTAACTGGCAAGAGGGGGAAAGAGCGCCGGGCGGGGAACAGGAGAGAACTGAGCTTTGGAGCAAGCCATTTTTCGCCTTCTCCATCGGCCAGGCTTTTTCCCAGCTGTCATCGAGCGCGGTCCAGTTCGCCATCATCTGGCGGATCACGATCAAGACCGGCTCGGCCATCACCCTCACCATCGCCAGTGTCGTGGGACTCCTGCCCCAGGTGCTCATCGGCCCTTTTGCCGGCGTCATCATAGACCGCCAGGGACGCAAGACCGTGATGATCACGGCCGACCTCTGCGTGGCCGCATCGAGCCTGGCCTTGGGGGTTTCATTCTTCCTTGGCGACCCTTCCATGGTCCTCATCATGCTGGTGGACATCGGCGGGGCGATCCTGGCGGTGCTCGCCCTGTTCGCGGCAAGGGTGCCCGCCCTCTACTCCATTGGCATGTTGCTGTCGGCCGTGGCCATCGGCGTCTGCGGCGCATCACGACGGCCATTAGCCATGATCTCCCTTTCCGCCTTCCTGTTGGGCCTTTGCTCCCTGGCAGGCGGCTTGCTTCCGCCGGGCGCTTTTTGGTCCTTCTGCATCGTCGTTTTTGTGATCGGCGGCACCGGCATGATGGGCAACATCCCCTACATGGCCTACATCAAAAAAGCGTGGCGGCCGAAAGCCTTGGCAAGGTGATTTCCTCAGTCACCAGCGTCATCAGCCTGGGCATTCCCCTGGGCATGTTTGTGGCCGGTCCCATCGCCGAGCGGGCAGGCGTGAGCGCATGGATCATCGGCGTTGGCAGCATACTATCCTTGATCGGCATCCTGAGTTATCTTTGCTCCAGGCGATTTGACCGCGGACCAGCCCTGGTCCTGCCTGCCCGATAGAGGATAGGCCGCCCATCCGGGCGGCATCGCCCACCGGCAAGGACATCGAACCGATGCGCGGCCTCTCGTCAGGAGGGAAAAATGGGAAAAAGGCAATCGATCCGCAAGATTTGGCCCCAGGTCCTGGCATTGGCTTCCTGCCTCCTCCTGAGCGCCTGCACCTGGGTCACGAGTATCGGCGGCCTTACAACCATAGTGGCTGGAAGCACCTGGAGAGGGACCGTTACCGGTTTCACCTCGGACTACTATACGTTCTATAGCGACAACACGGGCTATTCGGAAAGCGCTGCCGATGGAACCGCCAGGGCAGGTTTCACCTGGCTGTTGGAGGGCGGCGTGACGGACTGGGCGAACCTGATCCTCATCTTCGAGGACAAGTCCACCGCAAGCTTCCTGTGCATGTATGATGGCGAAAACCTTTCGCTCGGCAAGACCGATGCCTCCGGATTGGAGTGGCTAGACTACCGCCTCGTGAACAGCGGAGTGACCAAGTAGCCACGGCGCAAGGGCAAAATGCCGTGTTGACCAGGCGCCCTGGCGGGCCGGCATGCTCCACCGGTGGAACTGGCTCGAACCAGGATCGGGAGGGCTCACCCAAGGCTTGCGAAAAGGGCCGCAGGATCGACGGAAAAGCCCTCGAGGACACGCGACTTTATGGATGATGCGTCATAGACCATGTCGCGGAGTTCGCCCTCGCCATAGAGCCCATCAGGCCCGGGGCGGAAGACTTGGACGAACTTGTTACCTGGATCGACGACCCAGTATTCGCGCACTCCATGCCTTTCGTAGAGGCGGAACTTCTCGTTGAGGTCCTTCCTCGAGGTCGAGGGCGAGAGGATCTCCACCGCGAGGTCCGGGGCGCCGCGGGCGCCGCGCTCGTTCAGCCTGGACCGGTCGCAATAGACGACAATGTCGGGTTGGACAACGGTGCCTGCCTCGTCGTCGGGCTCGTCGCCTTCCGGAAGGAGGACATCAAAGGGCGAGGCATAGACCTCACAGGATTTCCCTTTCAGGAAATCCCGCATCATGCTGGCCAAGGCCAGCATGACGCCTTGATGGCGCCGCAATGGCGCAGGGCTCATGTTCCAGGCCTGCCCTTCTATGAGTTCCCATCGCTCAGAATCGGGCCAGGTCCTGTACTGGCGATACGTGAAACGTTCCTGGGGTTCGAGCGCCGGATTTCCCATCCTTTTCATGCCTCCAGTATAGCCTAAACGCGCAAGGAAGCGGCGGGTGATTGGGGAGGAGGAAGAGAGGCAGAGGCAGATGAAAAAAGGATGGGGCCGAGATCCGTTGGCGTAAGCGCTGTGGGGGTAGCGGAGGCCACCACAGGGGCGCGCAGCGACCCGAGGAGGCCGAAGCGAGGGGGAGGCGCGTCTTGAGGGTTCCTTCTCCAGGAAGCAAGGCAGCCAGGACGCCCCAATCCCACCACAACGGGACGGGGCGCCGGGCAAACAGGGGGGGCCCGTCCCTGCGGGGAATCGCGCGTCCTGGCTGCTTTCCTGAAGGGTCCGCCCCCCATATGACTTTATCCGGAAATACGCTATGATCCAGGGGTAGCATGTTGACGGCTGGCCCGGACCACCCTCTTTTCAGGGCTTTCGGGCTTCATACCGGCCAGGTTCTCCTGTCCCGGTACGCCCCTTTCGCGATGCTCGACGCGAGCCCGGAGTCCGGGAGGCGTTCGACTTTAGGCGGGGCGATAGATGCCAGAAGGTCGGCTTTCGATGCCCCCGGGGATGCTCCGGGAGGTGCCCCGACCTATCCTTCGCGTATCGAGCGTATACAGTATGGAATTCAGTGAACTAGAGCTCCACCCCGACGTCAGGCGAGGTCTCGAAGAGGCCGGCTACGTCACCGCGATGCCCGTGCAGGCAATGACCTTCCCCCATGCCTTCCTGGGGAAGGACATCTACGCCCAGTCCCAGACCGGGACCGGGAAGACCGCGGCCTTCCTCCTCTCGATCTTCCAGCGCATCATGACCGTCCCCACCGAGCGCGCCCGCAAGGTCCTCATCCTCTCCCCCACCCGGGAGCTGGCCGTCCAGATCCACGGCGAGGCCGAGAAGCTCGGGAAGTACCTCGACATCTCCTGCGGCGCCTTCTACGGCGGCGTGAGCTACGGTCCCCAGGTGGACATGCTCCGCAACAATGTCCAGATGATCATCGGCACCCCCGGCCGCATAATCGACCTGGTCCAGCAGGGCAAGATGCTCCTCAAGGAAGTGGGCTTCCTCGTCATCGACGAGGCCGACCGCATGTTCGACATGGGCTTCATCGACGACATCAGGAAGCTCCTCCGCTACCTGCCGCCGGCAGGACAGCGACAGACCTTCCTCTACTCGGCGACCCTAGGCCTCCGCGTGAAGGACCTGGCCTGGGAGTACATGGTCGACCCCGTCGAGATCAGCATCGAGCCCGAGCACGTGACCGTGGACCTGGTCACCCAGGAGCTTTACCACGTGGGGAGCCACGAGAAGCTCCCCCTCCTCCTCGGGCTCCTGGACCGCGAGCGGCCCGACAGCGCCCTCATCTTCTGCAACCAGAAGTTCATGACCGAGGAGCTGGCCCGCCGCCTCAAGATCAACGGCTGGGACTGCGAATACATCATGGGAGACCTTCCCCAGGCCAAGCGCTCCGCGATCATCGAGGACCTCAAGGCCGGCAAGATACACATGCTCGTGGCCACCGACGTGGCCGCCCGGGGCCTCGACATCGAGGCCCTGGACCTCGTGGTCAACTACGACGTGCCCGAGGACGCCGAGTCCTATGTCCACCGCATCGGCCGCACCGCGCGAGCCGGCAAGGCGGGCAAGGCCATCACCCTCGCCTGCGAAAAATTCGTCTTCGGCCTGTCGTCCATTGAGAGGTTCATCGGCGACAAGATACCCGTCCTCCCCGTAGAGGAGGCCCTCCTCTACGAGGACAAGAGCCATGGCATGCGCTCCGGCTATGGCCGCGACCGCGGCCCCGCCCGCCCCGACGGCCGCGGCGGCAGGCCGGGCGACCGCTCCGGCGGACGCTCCGGGGAGCACGGCCATTCCGGCCCCGCCCGCCGAGGCCCGGCTCCCGCGGCAAGGCGTCCGGCCGAGGCCCCGGCCCGCGAGCATCGCCGTCCGGAATCCGCGATCAGCGAAGGCGCGCGCCGTGGGGATACCCGCGACGGCGTGAATCCCTACGCGGTGTCCGAGGAAGAGCGGATGCGGCAGTACAAGGACAGGTACTCAGGTCCCAAGCAGCGAAGCGAGGGACAGGGCGCCCAGCAGCCCAAGGACGGGAAGGGACAGGGGGGCGACGGCCGACGCGCGCCTGCCACGACGGCGGCCACCGCCGGACAGGGCGGCAAGGGGCCGAAGGCGCCCTCTCCCAAGCCCCAGGGCAAGGGAAGGGACCAGGCGCAAGGCAAGGGCCAGGCCCAAGGCCAGAGATCCCGCGAGGCGCGTCCCGATATCCGCCAAGGAAGGCCCTCTGGGCAGAATGCCGTGGCCGCGAAGGCCCCCGCGAAAAAGCAGGGGATCCTGGACAGGATCAAGGGGCTCTTCGGCGGCAAGAAAGGCGCTTGATCGCGGATGCGACAAAAAACCGGACTTGGGTCCGGTTTTTTTGTGGTTCGGCGATCATGGGAGCGAAAGACGGCGCCGCTACCGATGTATGCGGCCTAGGCCGCTATCGATGAATGCGGCCTGGGCCGCTATCAATGTATGCGGCCCTCCAGGTCGTTCTCCGAGAAGTGGCAGCCGCAGCCGGGGAGCTCGCTCAGCCGCAGGCGGCCATCCACGATGGAAAGCCCCTGCGCGTAGTTGTCCGCGATGAGCTCGAAGGAGTTCAGGTCGGTGCTGATCACTCCGGGCCGCGCGAGGGCGGCGCAGACGCCCATGGCGGAGCCGTAGACCGATTCGATCATGGAGCCGATCTGGCATTTTACGCCGTGGGACGCCGCCAGGTCCACCAGGTCGATGGCGCGCAAGGCGCCGCCGGTCTTCATGAGCTTCACGTTGATGTAGTCGATGCCGCCTATCTCGAGCAGGGCCTCGGCGGACTCGTAGCCATGGACGGCCTCGTCGGCCATCAGGGGGACGGAGGTCGCTGCCTTGATCTTCCTGAAGGCATGGAGGTTGCCCGCCAGGGTGGGCGACTCAAGCCAGTCGAGCTTTCCATCCACGGCCTTGCAGAACTCCACTGCGTTCTCGACCGTGACGAAGCCCTGGTTGGCGTCCGCGATGAGGAGGGCCCCTGACCGGCTTTCCTCGATCAGGCGCCGGGCGCCCAGGACGACTTCCACGTCGCGGCGGTAGCCGGGAAGGCCCCCCGCGCCGGGCCTCCCGAGCTTGAGCCTGATGATCTTGAAGCCCTTCTCGATGCCGGAAGCGACACGCGACAGGGTCTCCTCCACGCCCAGGATGCTGATGTTCCTCGTGTACTCGACTGGCCTGTTCTCCGCCCCGAGCATCCGGAACAGCGGCTGGCCCGCACGCTTTGCGCAGGCGTCGAGCATGGCCTGCTCGATCGCGGCGATGGCCGAGGGGTTGCCGTAGACGAGGCGAAGCCCAGCCTTGGGCTCGATGGCGTCCATCACCTCGCGCACGGCCTCAAGGCTCCCGATCTCCTTCCCGAGGAGGGAGTACTCGAGGAGTCCCGCGTCCGTGAAGAGGCGGACGCAGGAGACCACGGAGCCGCGCGTCTCGCCGGTGACTTCCCAGGCGGGAATGGCCTCGCCCCAACCCACGATGCCCTCGTCGGTCTCGATGCGCACGAGGACGAAAAGCATGTCGCGCATCGCGACATTCGCGATGATGAAGGGCTCCTTCAGGCGAAGGTCCACGGGCAGGGTCTCTATTTTCGTGATTCGCATCTTTCCTCCTCGCATGGCGTATCGCACAGGCTCTCGAGACGAATATATACCCAATTCCCTTGGGGATTGCATGCGAAATCCGCAGTCAGTGTATACTCCAATTCGCCGGTGAAGCAGCCCGGACTGCCGCCAGCGCGAAAGGAAAGGCGACTCGATGAAATTCATCCTTCCCTTTGTCACGATCTTCCTCGGCCTTGCCTCGGGCTGGGCCTTCAGCAGGCTTTCAGAACGCGGCAAGGTGCGGATTTCCGCGGTCCGGGCCGAAAAGCTCCGGCTTTTCCTGCAAAGGGTCGCCCTCCTCGGGATCAATCCTGTGGCCTTCTGCGGCGCGGTATGGTCCCTTGACCTCTCGAACCCGCGCACCTTCGCCATCCCCTTTGTCGGCCTCTTTGCCCTCGTCGCGGGGGGCGCCCTTGGCCTCCTCGGCTCCCGCCTTTTCAGGCTCGGCCCCGAGCGCGCGGGCGTCTATGCCACCTGCTCTTCCTTCACCAACATCGGGAACATCGGCGGCCTCGTCGTCTTCCTCCTCTTGGGCGAGTCCGCCTTTGCCCTCCTGCCTTTCTACAAGCTTTTCGAGGAGCTGTGGTACTATGGCGTGCTTTTCCCACTGGCCCGCCACTATGGTGCCCGCGCCCATCCTGAGGCGACGCCTGTCAGGGTCGGACCGATGGCGGGATTTTCCCGCGTGCTTCGCGATCCCTTCTTCCTTGTGGCGATCGTCGGCATCGGGGCGGGAATCGGGCTCAACCTTGCCACCATCCCAAGGCCGGCCTTTTACGGACGCCTCAATGGCTTCCTTGTGCCGTCGAGCTCCTTCATCCTCCTCTTCACCATCGGGATGCGGATACGCTTCAGGATCGGGAAGGAAGACCTGAAGGCCGCGGCCTGCATCCTCACGAGCAAGATAGTCCTCGTGCCCGCCCTGGCTCTATCCCTCGCCCTCGTCCTGGGCTTGGGGCAAATCGATGGGGGGCTCAAGGTAGTCCTCGTCCTGGCCTCCATGCCCATCGGCTTCCTGGGGCTGGTTCCACCCGCCCTCTTCGGCCTCGACGAAAAGCTCGCCAACTCGCTCTGGCTTGCCTCCAACGGAGCGCTAGTCGTGATCGTCCCCCTCCTCTCCGTCCTCCTCCCCCTGCTGAAATAGGAAGCTCCCCGCGGATGGGGAGCCTTTTTCAAGGAAGGGTCGAGGGCAGGATCAAGGGTGTGAGTGTTTCCCGATCGCGAGGAGACGCGGCGGCTTTAGAGCATCCCTTTCGCGCGCAGGGCGATGAACTCCGCGGTCAAGCCGAAGGCCTTCATCAGTTCCCAGCTCTGGCCACTCTCGCCAAAGCGGTCCTCCACACCGAGCATGTCGAAGCGGATCTTCCGGTCCCAGGCGCGCGGCGAGGTGAAGATCGCCTTGGAAACGAGGTTGCCGAAGCCCCCCACCTGGTGTTCCTCGCAGGTCAGGACGTGACCGGTCTCGAGGGCAGCGGCGAGGATGGCCTCACGGTCGATCGGCTTGAGGGTATGGATATGGAGGACGCGGGCTTCGATGCCGTATTCCTCCTTGAGGATGTAGGCGGCGCGCATCGCCTCCGTGGTCTCCGGGCCGCAGGATACAATGGTCAGCGCCTCGCCCTCGTCCGTGTAGCTTTCCGCGAGGATGTGCTCGAAGGCATCCTTGAACTCAGCCCTGGAGCCGCGGTAGCGGATCACATTGGCCTTTCCGAACACGTAGGGCGTATCCGGACCCGTCACCACGGGAGTCGCCTCGCGGGCGAATCTCAGGTACTTGGGCAAAGGGACCTTGAACAGGAGCTCCCGCGTCGCCTTGTCGGTCTCCACGGCGTCGCAGGGCACTTCGAGGACCATGTTCGGGATCGCGGCGATGGTCGCGATCTCCTCGAGGGCCTGGTGGGTCGCCCCGTCGGGGCCGACGGATATCCCGCCATGGGCGCCGGCGATGAGGACATTGACCTGGCTGTAGGCGATGGTGGTCCTGATCTGGTCGAGGGCGCGTCCTGAGGAGAAGACACCATAGGAGCCGATCACGGGGAGCTTGCCTTCGCGCGCCAGGCCGGCCGCGACCGCCGTCCCGTTCTGCTCGGCTATGCCCATGGAGAGGAAGCGTGCCTTGCGTTCCGGATTCTTGACGTAGAACTGGTCTATCTGGATCGAGGAGGAGATGTCGAGGCCGAGGCACACGACCCGCTCGTCGCTGCCGGTCTCCCGCAGCGCCTTGCCGAAGCCCATGCGCGTCGGCTCCATGGTCGCCCGCATCGCCGTTTCGTGATTCCAGAAGCGGTCCTTCGCAAAGGCGGGAACCCCGGCCTCTATCGCCGCGCTGGCCTGAACCTGGAAGTCCCTGGCCCGCTGGAGGAGCCGCTCGACAGGCAGGGGCTCAGGCAGGCCAAGCTGGCCGAGGGCGAGATCCAGTTCCTCGCGGCTCGGGACCCTGCCGTGCCAGCTTGCCCTGTCCTCCATGAAGTCCACTCCCTTGCCTTTCATGGTGGTGGCGATGATGGCCGTGGGCTTGCCGGTCGCCATCCTGGCCTGCCCGAAGGCCGCCACGATGGCCGCCATGTCGTGGCCATCGATCTCGAGGACCGACCACCCGAAGCTCCGCCATTTGTCGGCGAGGGGCTCGAGGTCCATGACCTCGCCGGTCGATCCATCTATCTGGAGGCTGTTCTTGTCGACGACGGCGATGAGGTTGTCGAGGCGGTGATGGGAAGCGCTCATGGCCGCCTCCCATATCTCGCCTTCCTGGAGCTCGCCGTCGCCGTGGATGCAGAACACCTTGTTTTTCCGGCCGTCCAGGCGCGCCGCCAGTGCGCTGCCCACGGCGACACTGAGCCCTTGTCCCAGGGAGCCGCTGGAGATCTCGACACCAGGCAGCTTCAGCCAATGGGGATGGCCCTGGAAGGCGCTGCCGAACTTGCGGAGGAGCACCACGTCCTCCACGGGGAAGTAGCCTGCCATCCCAAGCCCCAGGTAGAGCGAGGGGGCCTTGTGCCCGACGGACCAGAACACGCGGTCCCGCCCGGCCCAGGCGGGATCCGAGGGATCGTGGTCCGCGACCGAGAGGTAGAGTGCGGCGGTGATGTCCATGACCGAGAGGGTGCCGCCGGCATGGCCGGACCCCGCCGCGTGCAGGGCCACGAGGTCGTAGGCCCGCATGAGCCGGGCCGCCTCCTCGAGCTCGGCGATCGAATAGGCCTTGCGCCCCTTTCCTGTCCTCGAGTCGACGAGCGCCATGCCCTCAGCCTCCCCGATGCAGGATGAAATTCCGCAGCAGCGAGGTCGAGGCGGGCACATAGGTCACGACGATGATGACGACGAGCATCATGGCCATGAGGGGAATGAGCCGCTTCGAGATGTCGCCTATCCCCGCCTTGGCCAGCTTGGCCGCGACGAAAAGGGTTCCCCCCACCGGCGGCGTGTAGAGCGCGATCGCGAGGTTGCCGGTGAAGATGACGCCGAAGTGCACCATGTCGATCTTGAAGAACATAGCCAGGGGGATGAAGAGGGGGGCGGAGAGGAGCATGGCGGGCAGGGGCTCGATGAAGATGCCGAGGAGGAAGAGGGAGATGTTCACCATGATGAGGAACATCCAGGGCTGGGTCGCGACCGTGGATATCCAGGTGGCGAGCTGCGCCGCGACCTGCTCCACGGTGATGAGCCAGGCCAGGCAGCCCGTGGCGCCTATGACGAGCATGACGGTGGCGCTCGTCTTGAAGGCCGTGACCAGCATGGGAGGCAGGTCCTTCCAGCCGATGTCCTTGTAGATGAAGATCGAGATGAGGATGCCGGCGACGGTCGCGACGGCGGCGGCCTCCGTGGGCGTGAAGGTCCCCGTCCAGATGCCGCCAATTATGATTATCGGCAGGAGGAGGGCCCAGACCGACTCCCTGAAGGCCTTCCAAACCTGGCCGGGCGAGGACATCTTGCCGCCCTTGTCGCAGCCGTTCTTGATGCCGAAGCGGGCGCAGACGACCGAGAGGCCTATGGCCGAGACGAGGGCCGGGACGATGCCCGCCATCGAGAGCTCGCGCATCGAGACTCCGGAGATGAAGGAATAGACGAGGAAGGGTATGGACAGGGGCATGAGGAGGGCCAAGGTGCCCGCCACCGCGAGGAGGGCGGCGGTGAAGCCCCGCGGATAGCCCTTCTCCACCATCATGGGGATGACGAGGGAGCCGATGGCGGCGGTGTCCGCGATCGCCGATCCCGAGATGCCGCCGAAGAGGAGGCAGGACACCACGGTCACGATGCCGAGCCCTCCCGGCAGGAAGCCCAGCACGGACTGGGTGAAGGCGACGATCCTCTTCCCGGCCCCGCCCTTGGCGAGGATCTCCCCGGCGAAGATGAAGAGGGGCACGGCGATGAGCATATAGGGCTCGACTCCGCCGATGAAGGACAGGAGGATGGTCTCGGTCGGATGGCCGAGGTTGTTGAGCGAGATCATGCCCAGGGTCGTCCCGAGGAGGCCGAACATGAGGGGGATGCCCGCGAGGGCAAGGGCGAAGAACACGGCGAAGAGGCTTATCGCGAACATGTCATTCCTCCACGCTGTAGCGCGTCGACCGCGGCACGCCGCGGATGATCTGGTAGAGGTCAAAGAGGATGAAGATGAGGGCCAGGCTGGAGCCGACCGGGAGGGCCAGGTACTGTATCCCGATCGACCACTTGAGCACCGTCATCACGTTGCCCCAGGTCAGCATGGAGATCCTCACGCCATAGAAGACACAGATGAGGAGGATCACGGCACAGAAGACCTGGATGGCCGCGTCCGCCCAGAACCGCCCCTTCTCGGGGAGCTTGTCGACGAACTCGGTGATGGTCATGTGCATGCCCCGGCGCGCCACCGCGGCCCCCCCGAGGAAGGTGACCCAGGTCATAAGGAACTCGCAGAGCTCGGTGGTGAAGGCGATGTCGAACTTGATCACGTGGATGAGCACGTTGGCGGATACGAGGGCCACCATGCACGCCCCCCCGACGAGGAGCGAAAGGTCGACCAGGCCCGTGAGCAAGCGGATCGGGGCTGGCCCAGGCGGGCCCATCAGCTGGTATGTCATCTTTTTCTCCTCCTCGGGTGGTACGGGTCGCGAGGACGGGCAGCGAAGCCCCGTCCTCGGATGTCTTCGGCGCTGGAGAGCCGGCCTATTTTACCGGATTGGCCTTGCGGATGGCTTCCGCTTCCTTGAGGAAAGTGTCTACTTCGGCGGCGCCGTACTTGGCCTTGGCCTTCTCGTAGACGGGCATGACCGCATCGCGGAAAAGCCCCACGTTGGGCGTGCTCACCTTGGCTCCCTTGGCGACCATGTCGGCTATCTGCTGCTCTTCGCTGGACTTGACGACGATGCGACTGTACTCGCCCGCCTCCTTGGCGGCCTTGCGCACCGCGGCCTGGTCAGCGGCGCTGAATTTCTTCCAGGTCATCTCCGACACGGTGAGGGGGATGGGGCTGTAGACATGGCGGGTCAGGGTGACGTAGGGCGCGACCTCATAGAACTTGTTGGAATAGATCGTGTCGATGGGATTCTCCTGGCCGAAGACCGTACCCTGCTGGATGGCGAGATAGACCTCGGTCAGGGGCATGATCTGCACCGCGAAGCCGATCGCCTCGAGGTTCCAGGTCATCATCTCGTTGGCGAAGGAGCGGAGCTTCTTGCCCTTGGCGTCAGCGGGGCTCGCAAGGGGCTCCTTCGTGGTCATGCAGCGGAAGCCAGCCTCCCAGGTCGCGAGGAAGCGGAAGCCCTTGGCAGGTGCCTTGTCGAACTGCGCCTGGATCCACTTCGAGTTGTCGTAGATCTTCCAGCCCTGTTCATAGCTGTCCGCGAGGAAGGGCAGCATGGTGAGGTTGAGGCTGTCGATGATGGGCGCATAGGAACCGGTGCTCGAGACCGTGAAGTCGATGCCGCCGAGCTGGAGCTGCTCGATGGCCTTGGGATCGTTGCCCAGCTGTCCTGCGGGATAGACCCTGACCTCGTACTTTCCGTTGGTGTACTGCTTCACCTTTTCGGCGAAGAGCAGGGCCGCGGCGTTCCTCGAGCCCGACATCTGGTCGGTATGGCTGAACTTGAGGATGATCGGCGCGGCGCCGAGGGCCCCTGCCGCCAAGGTGAGGGCGACGAGGGCCGCCAGAATCCTGATGCTCCTTCTCATGGTTTCCTCCTGGTACAGATTGCGTCGTGGCGGCCTCGATCCACGGCCCAAGGCAGTGGCGAGTCCCCGGATCCTTCAATTCTTCCGCGAGAGGCCCTTCATTGGACTAGGGCGACCTCGGTGGGCTTCCTGCCGACCGTCCAAAGCCAAGGACCTCGTCTTCGATCCATCTCCAGGTCGTCATGTAGTCGGCCGCGCCGATCCGCTTCCTCAGTTCCGCCTCCCCTCCCCTGGCAAGAAGTTCCCAGATGCGCGAGGTGAGCCTGGCGTTGGCGGCGAAGAAAGGCGCGACGTCCCAGCGCGTGGGCGAGGAATCCGAGGTGAACCAGTCCTCGTAGCCGGCACGGAAGAGATAGGCCAGGAACTCGACGTATTCTAGGTAATGCTTGGTTCCGCAGAAATAATCCCAGTCCCATTTGCCGTCGTTGTCGTTGATGTGGACATAGAGGGGAAGGCCGGAGTCGAGGACCAGCGATGCCTCCTCGGCTGGCGTGAAGCCCCCGTAGACCGAATGGCCGAAGTCCAGGGTCACGCCAAGCCCCTCCTGGCCCGTCGCCTTGATGAGGCAGACCGTCTTGGCGGCGGAATCGACAAAACAGCGTCCCCGGGTCTCCGAGGGCTTGTACTCGATGAAAAGCGGCAGTTCGGGCCGATAGGCGGCCGCCTCGCCGAAGCAGTCCACGAGGCGCTTCCAGGCCTCGGAGTAGTCGTACTGGAAGGCGAACTCGTAGCCGTCCCCCAAGGGGCAGCAGGTGACCTTGTCCGCGCCGACCGCGATCGCGAAATCCTTGGCCTGCTTGATGAAGGACACCGCCTTCGCGCGCACGCCTGGGTCACCCGAGGTCAGGCCACCCGAGCGGAACTCGGGCTCGGCCTTCACGTTGACATTGATCGCGGCCGGCTTGAGCCCGGTCTCGGCGAGGAGTCCCTTCAGCACCGCCGCATCGCCCACCTCGTAGGGATAAACCAGCTCTGCCCCCGAGTAGCCCTCGATGGAGGCCAGGGTCCTGAGTTTCTGCCCCAGGTCCCTGTCCTGGCCGTAATCGTGGAAACGGTCCTTGGTCTTTCCAAGGAAGCCGGTAATGACCGCGAACTTGGGCATCATGCCCTCCCTTTCTTGGCGGCGACGAGCCTTTCGGCCGCCGCCGTGATGGAAGCCGGCCCAAGGCCGTATTCGTCGAGCATCTCATGGTAATTGCCGGATTCCGCGAAGGTATCGTCGAGGCCAAGATTATCGAAGGGAAGGCAGCTGCCTGCCTTGAGGAGGGTGGTCGCGATCTCATAGCCCAGGCCGTTCCGCCGCTGATGGTTCTCAACGACGAGGATGGCCCCGCATTCCCCCGCGGCGGCGAAGACCGCCTCTCGGTCCCAGGGCTTCACGGAGTAGAGGTCAAGTACCCGGGCCTCGATGCCCAGGGCGGCCAGCCTGTCGGCGGCGAGGAGGGCCTTGAACACCAGGTCGCCGTAGGAGAGGATGGCCACGTCCCCACCCTGCCTGAGGGTCTTGGAACCGCCGATGTGGAATTCCTCCTCGGTCCCATAGAGCTCGAAAAGGGGATCGCGCATGAGGCGGGTGAAGACGGGGCCAGGCGTGTCGAGGGCCAGGTCGCAGGCGGCACGCGCGGCGACGGGATCGGCGGGGCAGAGGACCTTCATGTTCGGCAAGGTCGTCATGAAGGCGATGTCCTCGGTGGCCTGGTGGGTGACGCCATCGATGGCGGCGGTCAGCCCCCCGTGGGAGGATAGGAGCTTCACGTTCAGCTTCGGGTAACAGATGAAGGAGCGGACAACCTCAAGGGCGCGCATCGTGAGGAAGACGCCGTAGCCGGAGACGATGACGCGCCTCCCCGTCGAGGCCATGCCCGCGGCGGCGGCCATGGTGGAAAGCTCCGCGATGCCGAAGTTGAAGTAGCGTTCCGGGAAGCGGTCGCCGAAAAGGTATGAATAGGTGGAATAGCCGATGTCGGACTCGAAGACCGCGAAATCAGGATCGCTCTCTCCTCGCTCGGCCATGCGGTCCGAGTAGGCCCGCCTTGTGGGTATCTTCGCGCTTTCGTGCATCATGCCGGGCCTCCCTTGATTTCGGCCACGGCCTGGGCGTATTGCTCGGCATTCGGCGCTTTCCCATGCCAGTCCCGCTTGTCCTCCATGAAGGAGACGCCCTTGCCCTTGACGGTCTTCGCGACCACGCACACCGGGCTCCCCGTGATGAGGAGGGCCTTCCCGAAGGTCCTAAGGATGTCCTCCATGTCGTGCCCGTCCATCTCGAGGACAGCCCAGCCGAAGGCGCGGAACTTGTCGGGAATGGAGCGCAGCGGCAGGATGTCGCGGCAGTAGCCGTCATTCTGGAGGCCATTGTTGTCGACCACCGCGATGAGGTTGTCGAGGCCGAATTTCGTGGCCGCTTGCGCGGCTTCCCACACGGCTCCTTCACCTAGCTCGCCGTCCCCAAGGACGGCCCAGACGCGCCAGCTTGCCTTCCGGAGCCGCGCCTCGAGGGCCAGGCCTACGGCCTCGCAGATGCCCACGCCCAGGGATCCCGTCGTGACCTCGATGCCGGGCAACTTGCCCTGGACGGGATGGCCCTGGAGGCGGCTATGCATTGCCCGGAGGCTCCGCAGCTCCGCGACCGGGAAAAAGCCACGCAGGGCAAGGGCCGCGTATTGCACGGGACAGGCGTGGCCCTTGGAAAGGACAAAGCGGTCGCGGTCGCCCTTGTCCGGATTGGCGGGGTCGATGTTGAGGAACTCGAAATAGAGGGCCGTGACGATGTCGGCGGCGGAGAGGGACCCGCCGCAATGCCCTGACTGGGCCGCGTGGACCATGTCCACGATGTGGAAGCGAAGCTCCCTCGCCTTCGCCTCGAGTTCGCGGGCGCGCTCTTCAAGTTTCATGTTCATCCTTTTGCCGCGGGGCTTTCCTGCAAGGCGAAAGGGGCAAGGAGGCCGATCGATGCGGCTTCCAGCGCACGCTTCGCCCTGAGGTATTCGCGATCCACGTAGGCAGGTTCGCAGAGGACTTCGACGTCGAGGGAACCGCGGTAGTCGTTCGCATGGAGGGCCGCGAGGAGGGCTCGGAAATCGATGCTTCCGTCGCCGGGCACAAGCTTCCGGTTCTCGTGGCCCAGGTTGTCGCAGAGGTGGGTGCCGGCGAGGCTCTTCCCCAGGGAAGCGGGAATGAGCTCCAGGTTTTCCTTCCGCGCCCAGGCGTGCCCCGTGTCGAAGTTGTAGGCGAGGGCCTCGAGCCCCGGCTGGTCGCGGAGGCGCAGGAAGCCCTCGGTGCCGCCCAGGAGGGAGGCAGGCATGATTTCCAGGGCCAGTGTCTTGTCCCGGGACCGCGCAGCGGCGACGGCCGATCTCAGCCGGTCACGGAGCATTTTCCGGAGATCGAAAAGCACCGAGCTGGAAATGGGCGCTTCCAGGCGGAAGGCCGGGATGGGAATGGTGACGATGCCGCAAGCTGGAAAGGAAGCGGCGATATCGAGGAAGCGCTCAAGGCCAGCCTCCCAACCTTCGGAGGCAAGGGCTTGGGCGCAGGTAAAGCCCTCAAGGAGAAAGTGGCCAACAATCTGGGTAGCACTCAGGCCTTCCCCAATGAGGCGAGTCTCCATTTCGGCCTTCAGCGCCGCAGTCCAGGCAAAAAGCTCCTCTTTCCTGAAGATTTCCAGCTGTATGGCGCCAAAGCCCAAGGCTGCGACTCGGGGAATCGAGGCGAGAATGTCCTCCGTCCTGAATCCGCTTCCGTAGGCGCTGATGTAATATGCGGGCGATACGCCGATCATGGACTTGGCTCCTCGTGCTAGATTTTGCATACAAAATCTAGCACTCAATAATGGATACCATGATCTTTCGGATCCGTCAATATGCCTTTTTGTATTTTGCACTCAAAATTGTTGACCGAGTTTCGCAGGAAGCATATAGTGGTAGCATGCCCGAAACAATTGCCTATGAGGACCTCTCGGAGAAAGTCTACCAGTCAATCAAGGGCATGATCCTGACAGGAGAGCTCCTCCCCGGAGACAAGCTCAAGCAAGAGGATCTTGCCCTCCGCCTCGGCGTGTCCCGTACGCCCTTGGCTTCCGCCTTTTCCAAGCTCGAGAAGGAGATGCTCGTGGAGCTCCTCCCCCGTCGTGGCGCCAGGGTCAGGGCCCTTTCGAAAGCCGAGCTCCTCGATCTCTACGATGTGAGGATACGATTGGAGCCCCTCGGGGCGGCGGAAACGGCGAAACGGGCGGGGGAAGCCGCTCTGGCCGAACTTGAGGCGACCCTTGCCGCGTATCGGACCACGGTATCCGCCAAGGATCCAGCGGCCATCCGCCTTGCCGACTACCAGTTTCACCTCGTGATCACGAGGCTCTCCGGCAACGAAGCCCTCTTCCGCATCGTCTCCTCATTCAACATCGTCTTCATCTGCAACCAGCGAGGCATCCTCAAGCCGCCGGCCAAAAGCCTTGCGGAACACGAGGCGCTCGCAGGAGCGATCAGGTCCCACGACGCGGAGCTTGCCTCAAGGATCATGGAGGATCACCTCCTGGATGCCAGGGCCAGGCTGGCTGCCCTGATCGAGGAAAGGCCATGAACCGCATCGAGGTGAAGGCGCTTACCGACGAAGTCTACCTGCGCCTCAGACTGATGATCATGTCGGGCCGCCTCACCCCCGGACAGAAGATCGACCGCGGGAGCCTCGCTGCCATCCTGGGGGTGAGTCCGACGCCCATCAAGGAAGCCTTGGTCCGCCTTGTAGGCGAACGCTTCCTGGAAAAACGGGAAGGACCAAGCCGAAGCGAGGAAGGTTTCTATGTTCCCACGAGGCCCGAGGGGGAGCTGGTCCACATCTTCGCGGTCAGGGCCGGCCTCGAGGGCATGGCAGGGCGCTTGGCCGTTGAGCGCGTGCTCGCCGGTGGGGATCCGAGCTTCCTCGAAAAGCTCTGCACGAGCTTCGATTCCTTCAATCCGCCCATCGACGAGGCCGGGAAGACCGCGTATCTCGAAGCGGACAAATTATTCCATGAAGGCCTCATCGCCTGTTCCGGCAATCCCATCCTGGCCGATATCGACGGCAACCTCGGCTGCGTCAACCGCAGCTGGATCAAGGGGCTCGTCAGGCCGCCCGAGGAGACCCTGACCGAACATAGGGCCATCATCGCCGCCTTCCGGCGCCGCGATGCCGCCGAGGCCCAGCGCCTCCTCATGGAGCACAACCTCAAGTCGAGGGACGTCCTCCTCGCCCGGAATCCCTCCCCCGCGCCGTGATGGGTCGGAGTCTCCCCGGAAGCGCGGGCCTCCGGCCTCGACACCACCGCCCTCGACCTCGTCGACAAGTGCGGCGTGCCGCAGGAAGCCGACGGCGGCACCCCCCGACCTGCGCCCGCCGCGACCCCAAGCCCAGCCCGCCATAAACCCGGCCTCCTCGACAAGACCAAGGGACGCTCGAAAAGAGAATGGAACCACAGAGGCAGGGAGGCAGGGAGACAAGAAGGAGAAGGGCGCACCGAATGGATGGATACTTGCTGTACCACCCTCCTCTTCCCTCCCTTCTCGATGTTCCGCTTTGTCGTCTATGCCTCGGTGTTTCAGCCTGCTTTGTGGACAGGCCCCTTTCGATCACCACGCGAGACGGGTCTTGATCTCCCACTCCGTGATGGACATAGTGCTTTCATGCTTCGATCCAGCCCGATGCCGCCCACCGCGAATCCGCGCGTCGCCGCCGCCCTCGCCGGCTTCTGCTGCCTCCTGTGGGGCAGCGCCTATCCGGCAATCAAGACGGGTTACGCCTTGTTCGGCATCGGGACGGCGGATGTCCCTTCCAAGCTCCTCTTCGCCGGTATCCGCTTCGCCGCCGCGGGCGCCATTGTCCTGGCCATCGCCCTGGCCTCGGGACGGAGCCTGGCGCTTCGGGGCAGGACCGACGCCCTTCGTGTCCTGGCCCTGGGCCTTGTCCAGACGGCCCTCCAGTATGCTTTTTTCTATGTCGGCGTCGCCAACACGAGCGGATCCAAGGCTTCGGTGGTCAATTCCACAAGCACCTTCTTCAGCGCCCTCCTGGCCCACTTCCTCTACACGGACGACCGGCTGAACCGCCGCAAGGCCCTTGGCTGCCTCGTGGGCTTCGCCGGCGTCGTGGCGGTCAACTGGTCCGGTGACCTTCTCTTCGATTGGAAGCTCGAGGGCGAGGGCTTTGTCGTGCTGGCAGGCCTGGTCATATCCGCGGCCTCCCTGTGGGGCCGTCACCTTTCGCAGAGGATAGACCCCATGGTCCTCACAGGCTGGCAACTCCTCGCGGGCGGGACCGCGCTCACGGCCCTCGGAGCCGCCGCGGGCGGCAGCTTCGGCCCGGTGGGCCTTGCAGGCTTCCTCGACCTCGCCTACCTCGCCGTCCTGTCCTCGGTCGCGTTCACGGTCTGGACCATGCTCCTGCGGGACAACAAGGTGACGAGCGTCACGGTCTACCAGTTCCTGGTACCAGTTTCCGGTGTAGCCCTCTCGGCCCTTGCCCTCGGCGAGGGCGTCCTCGAATGGCGCTACCTCGCGGCACTGGCTGCGGTCAGCGCCGGCATCGTCCTCGTCAACGCCGGTGGCCGGTGGCCGATGGCCGGGAAAGAACCTCGCGCAGTGGCCTCCCTTCGGAAGCCCCCTAGCTAGGCCCTCGACATGCAAAGGACACAGTTGTGTCCGCCGAAACCGAAGGAGTTCGAGATCGCCGCCTCGATTTTCGCCTCCCTGGCCTCGCCCGGGATGTAGTCCAGGTCGCAGGCGGGATCGGGGTTCTCCAGGTTGATCGTCGGGGGCAGGACACCATGGTGGATGGCGAGGGCGGTGATCGCCGCCTCGATGGCGCCGGCTGCGCCAAGGGTGTGGCCAAGCATCGACTTGCTCGAGCTTACCTGGGGATTCGCGAAGCCCTTGAGGCCGAAGACGCGCTTGATCGCCAGGGTCTCGATGGAGTCGTTGGCCTGGGTCGAGGTGCCATGGGCGTTGATGTAGCCGATCTTGTCCGGGGAGAGGCCCGAACGCTGGATGGCGATCTCCATGGCCTTCGCGGCCCAGCTGCCATCGGGATCGGGTGCCGCGATGCTGAAGGCGTCGCAGGTGGAGCCATAGCCGCCCAGTTCGGCGTAGATCCTGGCGCCGCGGCGCCGCGCGGCCTCCCAGTTCTCAAGGACCAGGACGGCGGCGCCTTCGCCGATCACGAAGCCGTCCCGCTCAAGGTCGAAGGGGCGGGATGCGCGTGTCGGCTCGTCGTTCCGGTGGGAAAGCACCCGCATGGCGTCGTAGGAATCGACGACAAGCGGCGTGATGGCGGCCTCGACGCCCCCGGCCACCATGACGTCGGCGTAACCCAGCTTGATCAGGTCCATCGCCGTGCCTATCGAATGGGCTCCCGTGGCGCAGGCGGAAAGGACAGCCACGTTGGGACCGTGGATGCCCAATTCGATGGCGGCATTGCTCGAGGCCATGTTGGCGATGATCTTGGGGACAGCCAGGGCGTTTCCATGGCCCGGTCCTTTCTGGCTGTGGGTGTCATATTGGGAGGCGAGGTTCTCGTAGTCCCCTGCCGCCGAGCCGATGACGCAGCCGACCCGCTCCGAATCGAAGCCGGAAAGGTCCAGCCCCGAGTCCTTGACCGACATGAGGGCGGCGGCGGCAGCCATCTGGGAGAACCTGGCCATGCGCTTGACCCGCTTCCGGTCCAGGTGCTCCTCGGGCAGGAAGCCCCACGCCTCGCAGGCGATGCGGCTGCCGTAGGCGCCTGCGTCGAAGGCGGCTATCGTCGCCGCCCCGGATTTTCCCGCCACGAGGTTGGTCCAGAAAGTGTCGACGGAGCAGCCGAGGCTCGAGATGACGCCGATGCCGGTGATTGCTATTCTCATGGCCCATCATGGTCCGGGTCAGGATATCTGGTCAATGCACTCCCTAGCTTATGCCGTGCCGCTTCAGCTTGTAGAGGAGGGCCCGGCGGCTGATGCCCAATGCGACCGCCGTGTGGGTCCGGTTTCCCCGGCACTCTTCCAGGGCCAGGATGATGGCTTTCCGCTCCGCCGCCTCAAGGGAGGGCGAAGCCTTGCCGCCTGCGTCTTTTCCAGGATCGCCAGCAGGGTGGCCCTGGCCTGCGTCATGAGCCGGCAGTTGGCCTTCCTGCCGTCCATGGGGCAGCTCAAGGCCCTCCTCCTCCAGTTCCTCGCCGTCGCAATAGATCGCCGCGCGCTCCAAGATGTTCTCGAGCTCCCGTATGTTGCCGGGAAAGGGATACGACGCCAGGGCCTTGAGCGCCTGGCGCGAGATCCTCGTGGGCCCCCGGCCGGAACGCAGGCGCAGCCTCGCGAGGATGTAGGCGGAGAGCAGGGGGATGTCCTCGGCCCGCTCGCGCAAGGGGGGTACGCGCAGGCGCACGACATTGAGTCGATAATACAGGTCCTCCCGGAAGCGTCCATCGCGAACCAGGGCCTCTATGTCGCGGTTGGTCGCCGAGATGATGCGGGCATCGATGGGCATGTCCCGGGAACCGCCCAGGCGCCGGATCTTCCGCTCCTGGAGGACGCGAAGCATCTTGACCTGGAGGGGCAGGGGCATCTCGCCGATCTCGTCCAGGAAGAGGGTACCCTTCCCGGCCAGCTCGAAGAGCCCGAGCTTGCGCGCATCGGCGCCGGTGAAGGAGCCCTTCTCGTGCCCGAAGAGCTCGCTCTCCATGAGCTCGGCGTGGACTCCGCCTATGTTGACCGCGATGAAGGGCTCCGCCGAGCGCTGGCTCCGGGCGTGTATCTCGCGCGCCACCACTTCCTTGCCCGTCCCGCTTTCCCCCGTGACCAGAACGATGGTGTCCGAGTAGGCCACCTTCCCGATGAGGTCGGAGAGCTCGCGCATCGAGTCGGCCTCCCCGAGGAGGCGCTTCCCCGGGGGGGCTGTCCTGGAGCCTGCCTCGAGCATGTCCTCGCGCTTGCGGTTCGTGACGATGCCCCGCACGCGGTGGATGAGCTCCGCCGGGTCGAAGGGCTTGATGAGGTAGTCGCTGGCCCCCGACTTTAAAGCGCGCACCGCGTCCTCGATCTCGCCGAAGGCCGAGATCATGACGACGGGCGTGCGCAGGCCTTCGGCCCTCATCCACTCGAGGAGTTCCTGCCCGCCCATGCCGGGCATCTTGAGGTCCGTGACGACTGCGTCGAAGGCCTCCTCCACAAGGCGGGCCGCTCCCGCGCGCCCATCCTCCGCCGTGACGGAATCTATGCCGTCCAGGCCGAAGAGCCTCTGGATGGATTCGCGGATATTGCGTTCGTCGTCAACTATGAGGACTTTCATGCTTCTACCCCGTCCTTTGCCGCCGGCAAGTCCTTTGCCGCCGGGAACGTGAGGCGCACCAGGCAGCCGCCGCCCGGCCTCCCTTCTATAGCGATGTCGCCGCCCGCGGCCCTGGCGAAACGGCGGGAGATGGCAAGCCCGATGCCCGTGCCTCGGCTCTTGGTCGTGAAAAACGGGTCGAAGGCGCGCTCGCGGTCTCCCTCGGGGATCCCCGGACCGCGGTCCAGGATGTCGATCCTCACCGCCGAGTCCGACGCCCCGACCTCGACCGCAAGGCCTTCCGGCGGGCTCCCGCTCTCAACCGCGTTCCCGATGATGTTCTCGAGCACCGAGCGGAACCGGTCGGGGTCGATCCGGATCATCGGCGCGGGGTCGACCAGCATGACCACGGGGTCCCGCGCGGCAAGGCGATGGGCGACCTCGCGCGCTGCCTCTGCGGGATCGAGCGCGACCGGGGAGCCGCGGGGCTCGCGGAGGTAGTCGTTGACCCGGTAGGTGAGGGCGGAGAGGCGGTCCACCTCGGCGTTGATCAGGCGCAACTCCCGCCGCGCCTCCTCCGGGCAGAGGCGCTCGAGGATGCTCGACTGCAGCCTGATGGACAGGAGGGGGTTCTTGATCTCGTGCGCCAGGGTCGAGGCCGCAGTGCCGAGGACGACAAGGTTCCGCTGCTCGTCGATGCGGCGGCGGTACTCGCCGTTGCGCAGGATGAGTAGGCGCATGAAGAAGACCAGGGCGCCCAGGAGCAGCTCCGTAGCGGGGAAGAGGAACTGCCGGAAGCGCTCGGCGCGCCAGTAGGCGGGGCGCATGATCTCGAGGTAGACGATCTCGGCCTGCTTGAGTGTCTGGAAAAGGAAGGGGTGGTCGCTCGGCGGTTTCTGGTCCACGGTCCGCTTCTCCCGCGCCTCCCGGGGCGGAGGCGGCGCGAGGCGGAAGGGATGGATCAGGAAAATGAAGGTGTCGTTCTTCGGGTTTTCGATGTAGTCGCGGGCCGTGGAATCCCTTTCACCCGGCAAGGGTTCGGCCACGGGGACCGTGGAGATCCAGGTCTCCGGGGTCTTGCCCCAGGAGTAGATGCGCGCCCCGTCCTGGGCGTAGGCCGCGATGCCGGCCACCTGGCTGCGAAGCCGCTGCGAGCTTTCGATCGCGGAACCGAAGTCGTCATGGTCCCTGAGGCTCGCGAAGAGGCTGTTCATGACCCGCTCGAAGGCGTTGCGGTTCTCGAGTATGTTCCGCTCGTGCATGCCACGGAAGATCACCACGTTCACCGCGGAGAGGAAGGCGAAGGCCAGGACGGCCAGGGCCAAGGAGGCGGTCCGCAAATTCCTCATGCCGATATCCTTGTCCATGCCCGGATCATACTACGGAACCATGTCGACAAGGAGCTTGTCCGAATCGACTCCGGCCAGGGTGCGGAGGGTCGTGATGGAGCGGAGGAAAGCATAACGCGACTGGACCAGGAGGCGTCGTGCCGCGCTCGCCAGCACCTGTGCGCTCGAAAGGTCGGACTGGATCGCCGCCTGGAGCTTGTACAGGTCGAGGGCATTGTCGTAATTGGCGTCTGCGTACTCGGAGGCTTTCCGTGTGGAATAGATGGCGCCGGCCTGCGCGATCCAGGAATAGACGGCCGTGCGCAGGTCGAGCTCCGCCGAGCGCGCATCCTCCTCGAGGTCGATGGCCGATGAGGAGGCCGATTTCGTCGCCTTGTCGATTTCATTGGCGGTATTCCACAGGTCGAGGGGGATCGAGGCCGACAGCGAAAGGCTCCCGCTGAATGGCGAGGCATTCGCGCCGGTCGTGCGGAGCGCAAGCGAATTGGACAGGCTCGCCGATACGCTCGGCAAGTAGGCGGCCTTCGCCGTCCTCACCTGGAAGGAAGCCTTCTCCCTCGCAAGGCGGTCGGCCTGGAGCGAGGGGCTGTTCTTCGTGGCCGCCGCGAGGAGGCGGGCGATGAAGGACTCGGCCGACTTCTCATCAAGATCGGCTATCTTCCGCGTCAGGTCCTCGTTCCCATCGAAATCGACGGTCTGGAGGACCGTCGCGGGGGCAAGGCCCGTGAGGGAGGCAAGCCGGGCGGCGGCGGTCTTCCTTGTGGAGCGAGCCTGGGCCAGTGAGGTCTCCTTCGCCGCCAGGTCGGATTCCGCCTTGAGGACTTCCGACTTGGTGGCAATGCCGGCGGCGAACCTTCCCTGGGCCAAGCCGAGGGCCGTCCTCCCGGCCTCGAGATCGATGGAGGCCGCCTCCACCGAAGCGTCGGCCTCGAGCACAGCAAAATATGCCTGGTCCGCCGTTTGCAGGGCCGAAAGGATGGCGGCGCGCGCCGTGGCCCGCGCTGTCTCCGTCGCGAGGGCGGCGACCGCGGCGAGGATGGCGCTTTTCCCGCCGTCATATATCTTCTCGGAAACGGTCAGCCCGAGGGAAAAGGACCCGGCCACCGACTCGCCGTAGGAAAAGCCGGCGCCGGTCTGCGCGGAGATGGACGGGTAGACGGAGTAGCTTTGGCCCTTCTCCACGAGGAGGGCAGTATCCACGGTGATCCCCGCCTTTTTCACCGCCGCGGAGTTGGCAAGGGTCCTTGCCCGGATTTCCTCGAGCCCGATCGCCACCTGAGGCTGCGCCTGCGCCACCTGGGGCGTTGCCGACGGAATGGCCGTCTGGGCCATGATCGGAGCCCCCGTAGCGAGCATAATGGCCAGGCAGGCGAGGCCCGCCTTGAATGCGCTGATTCCCATGGTATTTCCTTCCCTATTCATAACGAAGCGCGTCTATCGGGTAGAGCTTTGCGGCCTTGCTGGCCGGGTAGAAACCGAAGAATATGCCCACCGCCGCCGCGAATCCCGCCGCCGCCGCGACCACGACCGGATCGATCTCCGAAGGGATCTTGAGGAAGTAGGACAGGCCCCAGCAGAGGCCGAAGGCGAGGAGTATGCCTATGATCCCCCCGAGGAGGGAGAGGATGACAGACTCCGAGAGGAACTGGAAAAGGATGTCCCGCTTCCTGGCGCCCACCGCCATCCTGATGCCGATCTCCCTCGTGCGCTCGGTGACCGATACCAGCATGATGTTCATGATGCCGATGCCGCCGACGATGAGGGACACGCTCGCGATGGCCGCGAGCAGGGCGGTCAGGGTCTTTGTCGTCTGGGAAGCCGTGGCGATGATCTCCGACTGGTTCATGATCTCGAAATCGGCCGTGTCGCCCTCCCCTGTCCGATGCGCTTCGCGCATGATGGTCGTCACCTCGGTCTGGGCCGCCGTCATGAGGTCCGCATTGGTCACGCTGATCTCGATGTCGTTGAGGAAGCGGTCCCGCGCCAGCCGGTTGATGGCCGTGTCGAGGGGCACCATGATCACGTCATCCTGGTCATTGCCCATGCCGGTGGCGCCCTTCTTGGAGAGCACGCCGATGATCTTGAAGGGCGTCGTCCGGACGCGGATGTTCTGGCCGATCGGGTCGTCCGTCCCGAAAAGCTGGGTGGCCACCGTCTGCCCGATGACGGCCACCTTGCGGCGGGTCTTGAGGTCAGCGTCAGTGAAGAAATCGCCGGAGACGACTCCCCAGTCCTTGATGACAAGGTAGTCAGGCTCCACCCCCTGCACCGAGGTCGTGTAGTAGCCGTTCCCGCCCACGACCTCGAATGATCCCCGGACCATTCCCGATATAGCCTTGGCATAGCTCGACTCGGCCTTGAGCTTTGCCACGTCGGCCGTGGTGAGGCGGTTGGCCTCCCGAGGTCCGCGCGGAGGCATGATCATGAGGAGGTTGGTGCCCATGGACGCGATCTGTTTCTGGATCTGGGCCTGGGAGCCCGCGCCCACGGCCACCATGACGATGACGGAGCAGACGCCGATGATGATGCCCAGGGAGGTGAGGAGGCTCCGCATGCGGTTGCGCAGTATGCTGCGGAAGGAAAACAGGACAAGCCTGCCGGGCGTCATTTCGGGGCCTCCGCCAGGTGGGCGATCAGGTTGTTCCGCGCCTTCCAGGCCGCGAGGTCCTCGCCCGCGTCCCTGCTCCCCGTCACCGCCAGGTCGTTCACGAGCGCGCCGTCGCGCAGGGTGATGATGCGCTTTGTGTAGGCGGCGATCTCGGGCTCGTGGGTCACCATGACGATGGTCTTGCCCCGCGAGTTGAGCTCCTGGAAGACTTTCATGATCTCGAGGGACATCTCCGTATCTAGGTTTCCCGTGGGCTCGTCGGCCAGGATGAAGGCCGGGTCGGTCACCATGGCCCTTGCGATGGCGACGCGCTGCTGCTGCCCGCCTGAAAGCTGGGAAGGCATGTGGTGGAAGCGCGGGCCGAGGCCCACGTCGTCGAGGGCCTTCCTCGCCAGCGCGCGTTGGTCCTTCCGCTTCGCCCCGCGCTTGTAGAAGAGGGGGAGCTCCACATTCTCGATGGCGCTTGTCCTGGCCAGGAGGTTGAAGCCCTGGAAGACAAAGCCGATGCGGGAGTTGCGGATCTCCGCGAACGCGTCGCTGCTCGCGCAGCTCGTCTCGAGGCCATCGAGGACATAGCTTCCGCCCGTGGGCTTGTCAAGGCAGCCGAGGATGTTCATGAGGGTGGACTTCCCCGATCCGGAGGGGCCCATGACGGCGAGGAACTCGCCTTCCTCGACCTTGAGGTCCAGGCCCCGGAGGGCCTTCACGACGATGTCGCCCATCGTGTAATGCCGCTTGATGCCGTGCAGTTCGATGATGGCCATCGCCTTACTCCGCCTTCTCTCGGAGGATGAACTTCAGCGCCGACAGGTCCTCGGTGCCGCTTATCTCGGTGTTGCTGCCATCCGAGATCCCCACCTCCACGAGGACGCAGGCGATCTTCCCTTCGGAGTCGAAGTACCACAGGGGCTTCCTGGCCGGGGCGGGTTTCTCGCTCCCGGCCGCGGCTTGCGCCGCGGCTTGCGCCGCGGCTCTGCCGGCGGCAGCCATGCCCGCGGCTCCAGCCGCGGCTGCGGTTCCGGCTGCGGCGGTGGCCGAGGGGCTCCTCGTGGACCTTGCCGTCGTCGTGCGGGCCGCTGCCTGCCCACCGAAGCCGCCTGGCCCGCCAGGGGGACCGCCCGGGCCTCCGGGGCCGCGCCCCATCAGGAGGCCGGCGAGGCCGGTCCCCGAGGTGGCGGTCGTGCCCTTGGCTTTCGCCTCGGCGGCGGCTTTCACGGCCTCGTCGTACTTGAGCGCCGTGGCGACGCGCGCCTCGGCGGGAAGGCGGGCCAGGAAGGTGAGCTTCTTGACCTCCTCGGCGGTCAGGCTCGATGGCGTGTAGCGGAGGGCGGCGTTCGGGATGAGGAGGATGTCGCTCTTCTTCTGCTCGATGAAATCGATCGTCGCCGTCATGCCGGGCAGGAGCCTGTTCCCCTTGTTCGGGGCGCTGATGATGACGTAGTAGTTCACGACATTGCTCGTGGTCACGGGGATCAGGTGGATTTCCTTCACGACACCCGTGAACTCGCTGCCCGGCTGGGACTCGACGGTGAAGCGCACCTCCTGGCCGGTCTTCACCGAGGTGATGTCGAGCTCGTCCACGGCCGCCTTGATCTCCATGGTCGAAAGATCCTCCGCGAGCGTGAACAAGGCGCTTGCGGTCGCGCTCGAGGACTCGACCACCGTCTGCCCCACCTCGACGTTCTTGTCGAGGACAATGCCGTCGATGGGCGACTTGATGAGGGCGTACTGCATGAGCTGGGTCTCGATGACCTGGAAGGAGGCCTTGGCGGAGGCCAGTTCGGCGGCCGCGACGGCGAGGGTCGTCTTGGCGGAGGAGAGGTCGTATTCGGAGATGAGGTCCTTGGCCGCCAGGGCCTGCTTGTTCGCGTAGTTCAGGGCCTGGAGGTCGTAGTTGGCCTGGGCCTTCTGCACCGAGGCCGAGGACTGCTGTTCCTGGAGCTTGAGCATGTCCGTGTTGAGGGAGACCAGGACCTGGCCCTTCCTCACCGTGTCGTTGTAGTCGGCGTAGACGTTTTCCGCGCGGCCGCTCATCTGGGAGATCACTTTTACCGTGGACACGGGCTGCAGGGTGCCGCTCGTGGAGATGGTCTTTTCGATCGAGCCGAGCTTGGCTTGGGTGTAATCGTAGGCCTTCGCGGTCTTGGCCTTCGAGGTCGTTTGCTTGGTGGACAGGCCAAGGACGGCCACCGCGCCAACCGCGGCCATCCCCAGGGCGAGAAAAATCCAGCGCTTCTTCATGTTGTATGAATCCTCCGTACTCTATTCCTGATGCAGGAATCGTGCCAAACCCCGGAAAGCGGATTTGCCGTGGGCCGAGGACCATTTTCCCGCCACCCTAGGGCGTCAGGGCAAAATTCTCCCCAAAACCTTGCGCACTGCGCAATCCTTGAACGGCCGCCGCGCAACGTTGTTGAGGCACAAGGGAGAAGCATGGAAATGAGTCTGGCTAGAGGTAAGCCGAGCAGCGCTCCATGAGCCTGGCCACCGCGCCCTTCCCCAGGGACTGCCCGGGCTGGGGCAGGTAGAGCAGGGCCTCGGGGCTCCTTCCCTTGGGAGCGATGCGGCAGAGGTGGCGCTCCTTGATCGCGCGGAGGCTGTCCGCTTTGACGCCCGCGCCGACGATCGCCGCGCCAAGGGGAGTCTGGGCCACGTCGAGGAGGCTGGCCTCGTCAAGGAAGACCAGGTCGGACATGTCGAGCATGGCCATGAGGCGATTGGTCGAGACATGGTAGGTGCGCCGCACGCGCTCCGACCAGGAGAGTCCCACGAGCTTCTCGTCGATCATGATCGGGGTCTCCGGACGGGAGATCATCTCCTCGTAGATGGCCCGGTTCAGGTCGACATGGAAATCCTCGGGCGCCTCCCTGGACCTCACCAGGACAACGAAGACATTGGCCTCCGGCGTATAGCGGCGCTCGATGGCGGGAAGGTCATAATTGACAATGAACCTCCCCTTGAGGCGCTTGAAGGTCTGGCCGAAGCAGGACAGGAAATCCGTCCCGGGGACGATGGAGGAGAAGAGCCCTTCCGCGGTGAAATCCCCCCCCTCCACGGCGCGGAGGGAGCCGGTGACCGTGGCATCCGCCGCCCGGACGCCGAAATGGTGCTCGAAGGCCTCCGCGACCTCGGGATACTCCTCGAGGCAGGACTGGGGATCGGCGGCGAAGCGGTACTGGGATGCGTAGTGGGCGGCGAGGATGCCATGGTCCAGGAAGACGCTGCCGTTGAGGTTGGCCATGTAGACGACCTCCGCCCTGTGGCGGACCGCGGAGAGTATCTCACCCTCATAGAAGAGGCGGTTGGTCTCGGGGCGGACGTAGATGAGGGCGTAGGCCGAGCCGCTCCTCTCGTCGAGTCCCGCGTCGTCCTCGCATATCCGGTAGCGGACGAGGATGTTGGGCCTTGATCCCTCCATGAAGGATCCTCCTGCTTTTGGAATGCTCCATCACTATACCCTGATTCGCGCCGCAGGCAAGGCCCGAAGGGAAAAAAACCGCCCGGGCTTCGCGCCGGGCGGCCCCACACGGGGAATCATGCACCAATTGGCGGCTTATCTCTCCCAGGGGAAGTGGTACCCGTCGAGCTTGAGCTCCGCCTTGAGGGCGTCGAATTCCCTCATCTCCACCGAGTCGAAGGGCACGCCCTTGTCCTTGCGCTCCGTCCAGGCGTCCCATTCCTTCTCGCCGGCGGTCCAGATCCGCTCCTCTCCCGGCGACCTCTTCGAGTTGCGCAAGGCGCGGCAGATCTCGCCCGTCGTCTTCTTGAAGGAGTCGAGGTCGGTGAAGGCCTCGATGTCCATGGCGATGAAGAAGTGCCCGAGGCTGTACGCCTGGCGCTTGCCGGTGGCGTCAAACCCGAGGAGGCCCTTGAGGAAGGCCCCGCCCTGGAGGGCAGAGGAGAGCATCTCCACGACCGTGGCCCAGCCGTAGCCCTTGTAGCCACCGCCGTCCTCGCCGATGCCGCCCACGGGGGTGAGGGCCGCGGTGCCCTTCACGAGCTCGTCGAGCACTGCCACCGAGTCGGTCTTGGTCTTGCCGTCGGAGCCGACGACCCAGCCCGCGGGCATGGCCTTCTTCTGGCGGGCATAGACCTCGATCTTGCCCCGCTGGGTGACGGAGGTGGCGCAATCGATGCTGAAGGGGAAGGGCTCGTCCGTCGGCATGGCCCAGGTCATGGGGTTGGTGCCAAGCATGTTCTCCACGCCGAAGGTCGGGGCAATGGAGGGACGGGCATTGGTGCCCGAAAGGCCGATGCAGCCGCGCTCCGCCGCCTGGCAGGTATAGTAGCCCGCGATGCCGTAATGGTTGGAATTCCGGACGGCGACCATGCCCATGCCGAACTTCTTGGCCTTGTCGATGGCCATGTCGTTGGCGAACTTGGAGGCGACCTGGCCCATGCCGTTGTTGGCGTCAAGGACGGCCGTGGTCGGGCCTTCCTTGATGATGTCTATCTTCGTGATCGGGTTGATCTGGCCGGCCTTGATCCGGTCGATATAGATCGGCTTGAGGCGCCCCACGCCATGGGAGTCTATGCCGCGCTTGTCGGCGGTGATGAGTACCTCGGCCGTGATCCTGGCGTCGGCTTCGGGCATGCCATAGCCCTTGAGGACATCGATCATGAACTTCTCGACGATATCGAACTTCCACCAGACCGCGCCTTCAGTAGAATAACCGGACATATAGGCCTCCTCACGATTAATTTACAGCATGGAATACTATAGAGGGCCGGGCGCTCTGGCAAGACCGTATCGAGCTGGAAGTATCGATACGGGAACGGAGAGGGGAAAAAAAGGCGCGGCCGGCCCCTTGTCCGCCGCGCCATGTTCCACTGGAAAGCTTAAGGTCCGATCCGGCTACCTTCCGCGCGTCCCATAGAGATAGCGGAAATAATCCATATCGGTGGACAGGGTCTTGGAGAAGTTCGGCAGGGTAAGGCGGTAGGATTCGATGGCACGCCAGAAGTCGAAGAAGGAAGCGTCGCGGCCGTAGGATTCCGAGAAGATCCTCGTGGCCTGGGCGTCAGCCTTGCCCTTGGTGGTCTCCGCGAAGGTGTAAGCCTCCGAGAGGACGGTCCGCTTCTCGTTCTCGAGCTTGCCCATCCATTCGGCCTTCTTGCCCTCGCCATAGCTGCGGAAGGCCTGGGCTATCTGGTTGCGCTCCTTGATCATCCTGTTGTAGACGCTTTCCGTCAGCTCGTCCGAGTACTTGATCTGCCTCGGGATGATGTCCAGGACCTCGATGCCGAACTGGGGCACGATGCCCTTGACGATGGTCAGCATGTCCCCGGAGAGCTTGCGCCTCCCCTTCTCGATGTTCTCGAAGGAGACATCGGTCTGGGTCAGCTGGTCGAGGACGGCGGAGCCTTCGGCATCGCCCGTCTGGAAGCTCTCCTTGGTGCCCGTTCCGATGAGGCGGTTCGAGTTGCGCACCGCTTCCCGAAGGTAGTTGGCCGAGATCACGGTCCTGACCGCGGAGTCGATCACGTCATCGAGGCGCCCATAGGCGTTCTCGAGGCTGCTCACCGATTCATAGAATTTTACTGGGTCCGAGATCCGCCACCGCGCCGTGGTGTCCACCCAGATGAACTGGTTTTCCTTGGTCGGGATGCGCTGGGGCTCGCCGTCCCAGGGCATGAGCCTCTTGGGAAAGCGGACAACGTTGTCCAGGAAGGGAGTGCGCAGCTTGAGCCCCGCGTTCTCCTGGACGGAGACGATCTTGCCCAGCTGCACGATGACCGCCTGCTCGCCCTCATTGAGGATGTAGAAGGGTCCCATGGCGAAAAACGCGATGACCACCGCGGCGATGATGCCGAAGGTTATGAGGACCTTTTTCATTTGTCTCCTCCTGCCTTCGCGTCGAGGTTCTTGAGCGGCAGGAAATTGGTGAATCTCTTGTCGATGAGCTCGACGTTCTTGTCGCCCTTGAACACTTCCTCGACCATCTCGTAATAGAGGCGCTGCCTGGTGATCTCGGGATTCTTACGGTACTCCTCGTACACCGAGTTGAAGCGGGCGACATCGCCCTTGGCCTTGTTGACGCGCTCGGTGGCGTAGCCTTCCGAGACTTCCTTCATCTGGTCGGCCTGGCCGCGGGCCTTGGGGATCTCGGCGTTGTAGGCTTCCTTTCCTTCGTTGATGAGGCGGTTCATGTCCTGGATCGCCTTGTTGACGTCCTCGAAGGCCTCCTGCACGCCCTTGGGCGGGACGATGTTCTGGAGCTGGACCTGGGTGACCTTGATGCCGACGCCATAGCTCGTGAAGGACTCGTTCATCATCTGGGTCGCCGCTTCCTGGATGGCCGTCCTCTCGGGGCCTATGACGCCCAGGATGGTCCTGTCCCCGACGAGGAGGTTGATGACCGACTGGGATATGTCGCGGATCGTCTTATGGCGGTCGCTCGTGTTGAAGAGCCAGGCCTTGGGATCGGTGATCCGGTACTGGATGATCCATTCGACATCGACGATGTTGAGGTCGCCCGTGAGCATGGTCGCCTCGTCGGGATAGATGACGTCGGAATACTGGGTCACGACGCCGGCCTTGGTCGTCCTGAAGCCGAACTGCTCGGTCTGGACCACTTCGGTCTTGACGTTGAAGCTTTTCTGCACGCCCAAGGGGAACTTGAAGTGCAGGCCGGGCTCCACGACCCTGGTGAACTTGCCGAAGGTCGTGATGACCGCCCTTTCCGTCTGGTCGACGACGAAAAAGCTTGTCGAGAACAGCACGACGACGGCCAGGACCACGAGGCCTAGGATGAACAGCGTGGGGGAAATGCCGAAGGGATACGAATTTACCTTTCTGAATTTGCCGCTATCGGTATCTGCCATTGAGGCCTCCGACTCCAAATTCCGCTAAATCGTCCCAAAAAGCAAGCCGGGTCGCCTCCGGGGGCCAAGGGCCAGGGGCCAGGGGCCAGGGGCCAGGGGCCAGGGGAAATTCGCAATTGACAGCCAAAAAAGGTGGGAATACTGTGGAGTGGCTTTCGCTACGCCTTCCTGTCTATGGAGGAATCAATGAAAGTGCCTCGAGTTTTCGTTCGCTCCCTGGTTGCGGCGGTCTTCACGATCCTCCTTGCGGGCTGCTCCGGCGCCCTCCTCGACGCCATACGCGGCCCCTCTGGCCTTGATGGCACGGACGGGCTGGATGGGACAAATGGGGCCGACGGCAGTACCTGGCTTTCGGGCAGCGGCGCCCCCGGCGCCACCGTGGGCCTTGACGGCGATTATTACCTGGATACAAGCACGGGCGATGTATTCGTCAAGGCGGCGGGCAGCTGGCCTTCGACCGCGGCCTTGAACATCAAGGGACAGGCGGGAGCGAGCGGCACCAACGGCGCCGCTGGCGTTGCGGGCAGCTCCATCGTCTGGAAGGGAAGCCTAGCCGTGGCCCCCACCCTGCCGACTCTCGATTGGGCCTTCTATGACAGCACCCTCAAGGAAGCCCGAATCTATGACGGAAGCGCCTGGCAGACGATCGCCAAGGACGGGGCCGATGGAGCCGCAGGGGCGGCATACCAAGCGCCGAAGGTCAGCTTCATGAGGGGCTATACCATGATCGCCACCGGCGGCGGCGTGGTTGTCGCCGCAAGCAGCATCCCCTTGGTCCTGAGGAGCAGCATCGATTCCTATGCCAGCAACCTCATTCCGGCGATTTTGAACCCCTCGGCTTTAGGCTACGGCGGTGGCAGCGGCAGCAGCGCGCAATTTGCCGTCGCGGGCAGCGGCAAGGCGATCTGGATCAGCAACAATGGCGGCCTTACCTGGGCAGCCGCCGCGACTCCTGCATCCCCCTCGGCGACCATATATTCCTTCGCGAAGGGAAATGGAACCTGGGTGGCCGTTGGCTACGACAGTTCGACCGGACCAGTGATCGGCGGTATCATCGTCGTCAGCACCGACAACGGGCTTACCTGGCTGCCGCCGACATCGATGCCTGTGCTCAATGGCATCTACCTCAACGAAGTAACCTGGGGAAGCGGAACCGCCGGCGATACCTTTGTCGCGGTGGGTGGCAGCGGGATGATCCTTACCAGCGCCGATGGCCAGACCTGGACCCAGGTCGCTTCGACCTTGACCGCGAACAACCTGACGAGCGTCGCCTTCGGAAACGGGAAATGGCTGATGGCTGCAGAGTCGAGCGGCGCTTCTTCGTCCGATTTAGCCATCTATACCAGCGGTGACGGGACTCTCTGGACCAAGGTCCTTGGCGACGCGGGCTACCTGATACCCTCAATAGCCTACGGCAATGGCAGCTTTGTCTGCTTGACGGCGAGTTCCGCCCTTCCTTCAGTGGAGTTTGCGGAATACTATTCCACGACGGATGACGGGCTTACGTGGACCCCAACCCAGTGGATGCTTGGCTATTCTCCTTCCGGCATCGCTTGGGACGGCAGCAGATTCATCATCATCGCCCCGGCGCCTCCGTCCTGATCGCATAAGCCCTGCCCAGAATATGAAGAGCGCCGGGACCATCCCCGGCGCTCTTCTTTCTTTCCATCGCGGACAGGCAGGTTCACCTCGCTTCCGCGATCTCCACGTCGATGCTCACCCTTCCCTTGCTCGTCTCGAAGGGGATTACGATGCCGGAGCGCGAATGCAAGGTGGCCACGCCGGGGACTTTCTTGGTGGTGAAGGGCTCCACCACGAGATGGAGGCCGGAGCGCCGCGTCCCGGTCAGGTCGCCGATACTGCCAGCCAAGGCGCCAAGGGATGAGATGGTGCGCTCATCGGAGAAATCCAGGTCCTGCTGGACATAGGCTGAGGCGAGCTTGCGGGCGGTATCCTCGTCCATGTCCAGGAGGATGCGCCCCATATGGCCGTCGGCCAGCCGAAAGGCCGACTCCACCACCGCGTCGGGGAGGGGGGTCGACTTGTAGTAGACCACCCCACGACGCACCTCGGTCTTGAGGAGGCCTTGAAGGACCTTCGACGTGGAATCTATCAAGGCGAGGAGAGCTTCCGATTCCATGATTCCCCCGCCCTGAAATCTAGGCATTTGGCCGCTCTTGTCAAGGGAGGGCCCGGGAGAGCGGGGATCCCGAATACCGCTCCGGTCCTGCGCTTGCCTGGACCCAAGAACCGAATCCCGTTGTATAGTCTTCCCAGCACAACCTAAGGAGCAGCAGCACGTGAAGAAAACATTAATTCTCTTGGTCGTGGTCCTTGCCTTCTGTGGATCGGTCGCGGCCGACGAAGCGTATGCCAATCGCCAGAAAATCCACCCCGTGGGCTCCGAAGCCTACGGGATCATCGTCAGCCTTTTCATCGCCCAGGGTCACGCCCTGCCCTCCTCATCAGGGCCCTGGAGCGCCGATGAACTCATCCTCATGCTCGGAAAAATTGACCGCGCTAGGCTTGCCCCCGGCGGCAAGGATGCCTTTGACCGCGCCACGGAACTACTTATGGCCCAGCCAAGGACGCTCTTCGCAGACGGCCTGGCCATGCAGTTCGGCATGAAGGCAGCCCTCGAAGGTTATTTCCACACGAATGCCGCGGACTTTGCCGGCGAAAGCGATTGGGTAAAGGGCTTCGGCGAGCGCTCCGGACTCTGGAAGGGCAGCTTCGAGACCTGGGCGACAGACAGCTTCTATCCCGCATTCCCGCTCGTTTATAGCTAGGCGGGGGCTACGACTCCCAGCGATGTGAAAAGGTCCTTCTGCTTCTTGGTCATTTCACCAACCACGGCCGCGTGACCTGGCCGTTCGAAGCATTCAATCACATCAAAGTCGTCCAAGATCTCGTGGAGCGTATAGTCTTTGAACATGCCTTTCTCGTTCATCATGGCCGTGATGTAGGACAGATACATGAGAGCGATGAATTGGACGAAGAGCTTGCCTTCGAGGTTCTGCTCGGAAGACACGGATGTCCGGCGCATGTTCAGGCGCTCCTTGAGATTGCCGAAAGCCTTTTCGACGAGGTCCTTGGATCGGTAGAGCTTCAGCGCCTCGAGTGGGTCCTTGATGTCGTTCGAGATGAGGGCGAAATAGCCATAGTCGCGTTCGACCAGGTCTATGGCGTCCTGCCTGGGGGTGATGCTCACTCCTCTCACCGGTGTCGTGGATACCTCGTAATACTTGCGATACAGCTTCTCATTGTCGGGGTCCCGCTTCCCCGAATGCAGTTCCTCCTCCAGGGAGTCAAGGAGCGTGTTGAAGGCGTCCTTGTCGTCGAATGCCTTCTGCCCGTTGTGGTAGAGGTGCAGATAGAGCCTGCGCTCTCCGGTCTCCACCTTCCCCGACCGTTTCTTCGTCTCCCGATACGACCAGGCTACCGTACGCGAATGATAGTTGATCTTGAACACCGAATCGTAGCTTGTCCGCGACAGCATGCTGTCCCGCACCTCGTCCAGCACACCCTGCACCAGTCCCAGGGACTTCTTGACCGCGATCAGGAACTTGAAATGATGCTGGTACAGCGCGTTGATGTTGTCTTCGCTGTAGAAGCCGCGATCCATGACAAGCTTGACCTTGTCGAAAGACAGGAAGGCGACGTCGGCAAGCAACTTCCTGACCGTGGACACGTCGCTGATGTTGCCGGCCAGCTTGCGGTAGCAAACCGGCATCCGCGAGTCTTGGCCGAACAGGAGCGCGAGGTTGATCTGGGGCAACCGCTCATGGTCCTTGTTCTTCCCGTAGCGGACCTGCTTGATCATCGTGGAATAGGACGAGATCGAGGTCGTGTCGTAGGCAAGGTACTCGGTCTCCATCCTCCGCCTTGTCTGGGCCAGGAAGAACCGCTGTTTCGCGTCCTCGCCGATGGATCCGAAGAGTTCGCTTGAGCGCTGCGATGCGATGTTCTCTCCGAAGGGATGCCGATGGGTTGTCGCCCATCGGGTGAAACGACTCAACGGGTTGCGGTCTTCAAGGATGAGGAAATAGGCGATGGAGAGCATCTGCCTCCAGGAGTCAGGGAAGCAGGTCTTGAGGTCGTCCGTGATCCCGAGCTTCTCCCCGATGGCGTCGAGGAGCGCGGTCGCGCCGCAGAAGAGCCGGGTCGAGGCGGTGTTGGGGGCCGGTCCCCGCCGCTTGGCCTCGTCCTGCGCTTCTCGCAGCTGGTACTTCGCGTTGGGGACGAAGGCGCCGTCCACCATTTTGCCGATGTAGGTGCGCTTGTGCGTTCCGTAGCCCTTGTCGGCGTTCCATTTCGAGTCCGACTCGAACACATACTCGGTGCCTTTGATGATCTGGGTGCCACGCGGCATGGGAACCTCACTAGCAATATATTATAGCGAGTGTCCCAATTATTGTAAACCCCTATTTTCTTGTTTCATATAAGGTTATCGAGATTCCTAGGTATAATTTGCCGGGAATGCAGGTTCTATGGTTACTTCGAGCTGCCCATAGGCATGAATGCCGGAACGGTCTCTGCCGGAGTCAACAACCTCTACAGCCCCGGCCTCTCCCTCAACCTGCCCACCTCCCTTGCCACGCTCACCAACATCGACCTCAATTTTCCTTACCGCGCATTCTTTTCCTTCGGCGGCTCACACTGGAATTTCCAGGCCGGGCGGGACAGGCTGGGCTGGGGCGCGGGCGAGACGGGCAACCTCATGCTCGGCGACCAGATGCGCTATCACCAGTACCTCAAGTTCGCCACCTATTTTGACGCCTTCAAGTTCAGCACGGTCGCGGCATTCTTCCCGCATCCCAAGGACGTGGCCCTTGCGGCAACAGGAGCCAACGGCCTTGGAAGCCAGAATGTCGCCATCGAAGGCTTCAAGATGTTCCTGGCCCACCGCCTCGAATTCCGGCTTTTCAAGGACAAGGTCGGACTCACCCTCAACGAGTCCCTCATGTACCAGACGACGACGGGCACCTTGGACATCCGGGTCCTCAATCCCATCGGCTTCTTCCACAACTATTACCTACGGCCAACGCCAACTCACTCCTCTGCTTCGAGCTCGATTGGACCATCCTGCCCGGCCTCAACCTCTACGGCCAGTTCGCGGTGGATGATTTCCCCTTCCTTGAACCCAAGGCGCCGGCCCTCTATGCCAACCCCGACGCCTACGGCTACCTCCTCGGCTTGAAGGGAGCCCTGCCCTTCGCGAAGGGATTCCTCTACGCAGGCCTCGAAGGCGCCTATACCGACCCCTTCCTCTACATCAGGGAAAAGTACGACGCATCCAGCGGCATCTACGGCGTGGGTTACGACGCCACCGTGCGCATCTACAACGAAGGTCTGCAGTACCTGCGCGACTACATCGGCTACCAGTACGGCAACGATGCCCTCGTGGGGGAGCTGCGTTTCGGCTACAGGGAATACGGCAGATGGTCTGCCGGCGGGCAGGTCTTCTACATGCTCCATGGCGTGATGGACATGGACAGCCTCTGGGGGACCTACAGCGGCGCGGAGTCGGTGCCGGTGACCCCTTCGGCCGCGAATCCCTTCGAGACCACGGCCAAGGACACGGTTGCCACCTACCTTGTCCTCAGCGGCAATGGAAGTTATGCGATACTCCCCGGCCTGGACCTCAGCGCCGAGCTCGACTGGATCGCCGTCTGGAACAAGGGCAATGTCGCGAAGGACCTTGTCACCGACCTCCAAGTCACCCTCGGGATCTCGTACTCGCTCTAGGCAGGACCCCGGCTGGCCCGATGGCAGCGGCCACCGGGCCAGCCGGGGGAAGGGCCATTCTGGCTACCTCATCATCGGCGACCAGCTCGACCGCCACGCCTACCTGCGCTTCACCGCCTTCCCGGAGCTGAGGTTCCAGGATGACGCCATCGACCTTGGCTACCAGATCCCCGCCTTCATCTATCACAATTACAACGACCGATGCCACTTCAACTCGCTCGCGGGCCTGGAGGCGGACCTGAGCCCGGTGCCGGGGCTTGACCTCTATGCCCAGCCCGGCCTAGACCAGGCCACGGCGCCGCTGGAGAGCGACATCCAGCCGACCTGCTGGGGTGCGCTGGGCGGCAAGGACTACCCCAACGTCGCACAAGCCCAGCCTTCCGGCTCCACCTCATGGAGACCTTTGTCCTCAGGGCCAGGGGGGAAGGCCTCCTGGCCGGCTTGAGCCAAGGGTCCTCGAGGGCGCTTTGGTGCTAACTAGACTGGATAGCCAGGTGCGACGGCATCAGGGCCACCGAGTCCGCGAGCGTCTCCAATGGGGGGGGAAAGCCAGGACCTTCAAGTGACCGCCGGAGTCCGGGTATCGTTGCGCCAGGGTAGGTCCCTCGCCCTAGACCGCCACCTTCACGACGATCTTGCGCACCGGCCGCTTCACGTCGAGGTCGCAGGAAGGCTTGTGCGCGTCCTGGGGGAAGAATACGGCAAAGGTGCCGGGGAGCATCGGAAGGGCGACTTCGCCCGAGGCAGGCTCTCCATAGAACCCGATGTCGTTTTCCGCGCTGAAGGGCTCCGAAGCCCCGACATTCGAAAGTGGCGTGGCATAGCACTGCTCCTGGCCTTCGGTGACCAGCTGTATGTCGATGTATCTCCGATGGGCCTCGAACCTGGCAAGCGTCCTTTCCTTGGTTTCGTAGGACTGGGCGAGCACGATGACCTTCTCGCCGTCCACGGGATACTTGCCCATTGCCAGCTTGCCCGCGTCGTTCGCGGCCAGCCAGGCGATCGCGGTATCGAGGTTCCGGGAAATCCCCAGATAGGTCTTCAACTGGTCGAGTCGATCGTAGATCATGCGGGGCCTCCAGGCTCAGGACAGTGACGCATTGTGCCCTTTGGAAGGGCGGAATGGCAAGTATGTCCAATCCACCTTCACTTGACGTGGCCACCAGGCCGTGCTTGCGCAGAGGGAGTCCCAGCCGTCTCGCGGATTCCGAAGCCAGTCGCTTGTCCGGGCTGGAAAAATGAGAAAAAGGCCGGGATCCCGGGTTGCCGCCCTCAGCCGGCGACGACGATGCGCGCTTTGGTCCCGATCCCTTCCGCGGACTCGTACTCGATGGCCCCCCCGAGCCGCTCCGCCAGGGCCACCGCGAGGCCGAGCCCGTCCAACGTGCCGCGGCCATTCCCGTCGTCGGACACCTCCAGGCTGAAGCCCTTCCCGTCCCGGCTCCGCATGGAGACCCGGACGCATCCTTCCTCCATCCCTGCGAACGCGCTGTGGAAGCTGCGGTCGACGAGTTCGCTCACCGCGAGCCCGATCGCCACCGCCTGGTCCGCGGAGGAGGCAATGCCCCCCCGAGTCGACATGATGTTCGATGCGGACGCCGGGACGCGACCAGACCGAACCCACCGAGGCGACGAGGTCCTCGAGCATCACCTGGAGGTTGTTCTTCACTCGGTGGTTCACTTCGCGCAGCAAGGCCTTGTTCTCCTCGAGGGCCGCGGAAAGGTCCCCTTCCCTGGCCTCCCCTTCACGGACCTCCGCCTCGAGCCTCCGCGCGAAGGCGGAAAGCTCGGAAGAGCGGGCATGGATCTCGGAGACCATCGCATCCGCGCTGCGCCCGATGGACGAGATCTCGTCGTCCGCCCCGTCATCGAGGGACCGGGGAGGTTCTCCCGCCCCGATGCCTGCCATCGCCTGCTCGAGCGTCTCGATGCGGCTCGTGAAGCGTTTCCTGAAGGAAGACCGCAAGGCGACGAAGGCGATCCCGGCAGTACCGAGCCCGGCGACGAGGGCCACCGCGAATGATGCCATGAGGAAGAGGCGCAAGGGCCTCCGGTCGATCTCGAAGACGGCGTAGGAAAGGTCCGAGTAATCATAATCGCGCAAGGCGAAAAGCAGCCGCCTGACCCTGACCAGGTGGTCGTCCACCATCCCTTCATCCTGGCCCCCGTCACGTTCGGCCCGGCGGACCAGCCGTTCGACGGCGGGGTCCACGGCCTGCTCCAGCGCGACGGAGTGCACCGCGATCGGGCTCACGAAAACGCAGTCCGCGAAGCTGACAAGGGGATCCACGGCGCCCGCTTGCCCGCGGTTGAACACAAGCCTCACCAATCCCGGATAGTCCATCCCGGGGTAGATCCGGGGCACGGTCTCGCTGATCCTTGTGGATACCTCGATGACGAAGTCGGCGCCCGCCGGTCCGTAGTATTGGTAACTATTGGACTCTCCGGTCATCGAGGACTGGGCAAGGCGCTGGTCGGCGAAGTGGCCGGAGCCGAACTGCGCCTTGAGGAAGGCCACGAAGGCCTGGCTGGCAAAGGTGGTAAAATCGAGGCCTTGGTTGGGAGGGATCGAACTCGGCGGTGACGACGAGGGCAGGCGCGAGTCCCGAGAGGTCTCCCGCAAGGAGGGGGGAAACATGATGGTCCTTCCTCTGCCCCGCCGGGCAGTACAGGCCGGCGAACCATTCCATGTCGGCCTTTGTCAGGAGGTAGCCCTCCCCGAAGCGGCGGTAGGAGTCCGTATCCATGCGGCTCACGTCGGTGACGGGATAGAGGAGGATCTGGCCTCGCGGCTGGGGCATCTGCTTCTCCCGGGCGATCAGGCAGAGCACGGCGGCGAGGTTGGCCCCCGCCGAGTCTCCGGAGACGAAGACGCGGGAGGGGTTCCAGCCCCGTGCGGGACCATGCTCGAGCACCCATGAGTAGGCCGAAGTGGCATCGTCGACGGCGGCAGGGAAAGGAGATTCAGGCGCCAGTCTATAGGCGACCGAAAGGACCGTGGCGCCGCCATGGCGGCAGAGCCCCCTGGCCACCGAATCGTTGGCATCGAGTCCGCCGATCACCCAGCCGCCACCATGGTAGTAGATTATCAAGGCGTCGCTCGCGCCGCCGGTTCTCCGGTAGAGCCGCGCAGGCATCTGGCCTGCCGCTCCGGGGATGGACAGCCCCTCGGTGACGACATCCTTGATCGGACCCGGCCCGGCTATCGCCATGTCGGCGTCGTTCTTCTTCCTGCGCGCGGCCACGTCCCAGGCGTCCTCGGGCCTGGCCTTGAGGAAGGCGGAGACAAGGATCACGAGCGCGGTTCCGGGACTGGGCATTCCATGCGATTCTGACATATGTGCGCATCTCCTTGGCTGAAACTCGGGGCGGATGGCAGCCGGTTCCGGAGACGGGGGGGACATGCCAGGGCCGCGGAAGCCCCCGGCACATCAAGGCGTGAATTCCAGCACGACCCTCGTCCCATTGCCTCGTTCTATCCGGATGGTGCCTTGCAACTGTCTTGTCAAGGCCTGGACAAGCTGGAGCCCAAAGCCCGTCGAATTCCCGATGCTGACCGACTCGGGAATCCCGTTTCCGTCATCCTGGACACAGATGGCGACAAGGCCATCGGCCTTCCACGCCGACACGGCGATGAGTCCGCCTTCCCTGCCCTTGAAAGCGTACTTCATGGTGTTGGTCAAGAGCTCGTTTATGATTATCCCGACTGGTTGCAGTTCCTTCGCGTCCAGCATGAAATCCTGGATGGAATCCACGACCTTCACCGTCTTGCCGTCCGGGAAATTGCCGATGATCTCGTGCACCAGGGCCGGCAGGTAGTCCTTGACCGAGAGGGACCTGAAGCCGACGGACCTGTAAAGCTTGTCGTACAGCAGCTGCAGGCTTTGCACCCTGCTCCTCGCGTCCTCCAGGGATCCCACCGCCAAGGGATCCTTGATGGACTGGGCCTGGAGGGTCAAGAGGCTGCTGATCGTGTTCATGTTGTTCTTGATGCGGTGGTGGACTTCCTTGAGGATCAGCTCCTTCTCGGAGAGCAGGGCTTCTATCCTCTCCCCGTGTTCGATCTCCTCGGTGATGTCCTGGTGTATGCCACAGGCCCGCACCGGATTCCCCTCCAGGTCCCGCTTCACGATCTTCCCGCAATCAAGGATCCATCTATATTCCCCGGTCTTTGCCCGCAGCCGGTATTTCATCCGGTAGTATTCGGTCCTGCCTTCCTGGTGCTCCTTGGTCGTCCTTTCCACCCGCGCATAGTCCTGGGGATGGATCAGGTCCTTGACCTTGATCTTCCTGTCGTTGATCTCCTGCAAGGTATAGCCGAGCATCTGTGCCCAACGTTCATTGCGCTCGATCACGCCGGTGAGTAAATTGTTGTCCGAATAGCCGAGGTTGCTGGCCTGCAAGACAAATGACAGGCTCTCCAGGCTCCTCCACAGGGACTCCTCGGCCTTCTTCCGCTCCGTTATGTCCTCCCCCGAACTGAAAACGCCCAAGGGGATCCCATCCTCGTCCTTGATGATGGCGTTGCGCCACCTGATGGTCTTGCGTTCCCCGCTCTTCGTGACCACGTCGTTTTCATGGACCTCCAGGCTGTCCGTCTCCCCCTCCTTCAGCCGAAGGAAGTATTCCCGGATATCCGTCCTCAGATCCTCAGGCAGGCAGGTATCGAAGAAATTCCGGCCGATGAGCTTCGGTGACTCATAGCCGAGTATCTCATGGCCGGATTTGTTCAGGAGGAGGATATTGCCCTGGAAATCCTCGGAGACGTTGATCTCCCCGGCCACATCCAGGAACATTTCGGCCGTCGCGATGCTCCTGGTCAGGGACGCCTCGATCCGCTTTCGTTCGGTGATGTCCAGCGAGACGCCGAGGATGCCATACACATGCCCGTCGAGGTCGAGCAAGGGGATCTTGCTGGTATCCATCCAGAGCGCCGAGCCGGCGGCCGCATGCTGGGTCTCCAGGATATGCATCTCTGGGATGCCCCTGTCCAATACCTCCCTGTCCGCCTTCCTGTAGCTTTCTGCCTCATGTTCCTTCCAGGGCAAGTCAAAATCCGATCTGCCGATTATCTCCTTGGGGGATTGGAGCCCTGCTGCCTTCGCGAAAGCCTTGCTGCAGCCTTGGTAGATCGATGCGCTGTCCTTCCAGAAAATCATGCCGGGGAAATTGTCCATTATGTTCTCGAGAAACTGGAAATGCTCACAGTCGGAATGGGCTTTCGATTTCACTTTTTCGTAGGCGTCAAAGAGCTTGAATGCCATTTTTATCGAGGCATCAAGCACGGTGATGCTCGAGTTCTTGACCACATAGCCGTATGAGGTGATCTTTTCGGTCCTCTCCACGATCTCCCGCTCGCTGTGGGAAGAGACGAACACTATCGGTATATCGTGGCAGGCAAGGATGCGTCCGGCGGCTTCCGTGCCATCGATTCCCTTCCCCAGGTCAATGTCCATGAGGATGAGGTCGATCACCGGGTTGGCATTGACGAACTCCACCGCGTCCTCGCCCGTATCCACGGTCAGGATGGCATAGCCATACCGCTCGAGCGCCTTCTTCTCGGTCATGGCGATGATCGCTTCATCTTCCACAAGGAGGATCGTCTTCCTGTCGCTCATGCCTCGAATTCCAGCACCACTTCCATGCCTTTTCCCTGTTCGATCCGTAGAGTGCCCCGCAGTTGCTGCGACAAGGCCTGGACAAGTTGCAGGCCGAAGCCTGTCGAGCTGTCCAGGATCGCCGGTCCGGGAATGCCCACGCCATCATCCTGGACGGTTATGGCGACATGGCCACCCCTGTTCGTCGCCGTCACGGCGATCATCCCATGGTCCCGTCCCTTGAAAGCGTACTTCATGGCGTTGGTGAGGAGTTCGTTGATGATGATCCCGATGGGCTGAAGGCGTTGGGCATCCAGGATGAAATCATCCATGGTCTTTTCCACCTTCACCAGAGGGCTGTTGGGAAAGTTGCCGATGACCGCGTCGACCAAGGCCGGAAGGTAGTCCTTGACCGGCAGTTCCGTGAAGCCCTCCGACCTGGAAAGCTGGTCGTAGAGGAGAGACATGCTCTGGATGCGATCCCCCGCATCCCTCAAGACGGCTGCCGAGGACGGATCAAGAATGCTTCCCGCCTGGAGGGACAGGAGGCTGCTGATGGTGCCCATGTTGTTCTTGATACGGTGATGGACTTCCTTGAGGATGATCTCCTTCTCGGCGAGGAGCGCCTGTATCCTTGCTTCCGCAAGCCTCTGCTCCGTATTGTTCAGCACAAAACAGGTCAAGCCGACGACATCCCCATCCCTCGTCTTGATGGGGGACCAGTAGTCAAGCCAGCTTTGCCGCGAGAGCGCTTCGTCTCCGTATTCCTCCACGACGGCGAAGCTTTCGCCCATGAGCGCCCTGTCGAAATTCTGCCGTGCCTTCGCCCCGTCGGGATGATCTCCGAGTATGTCCAGGATGCACATTCCAAGGGCTATGTCCTTGCCCCAGATCTGCTTGATGACGGACTTGTGCCTGGAATTGAAGGCAAGGTATCGGTATTCCCTGTCCAAGGCGAAGACGATCACGTCCGGGGAGCTCTCCAATATCGACGTCATCAGGTCCTTCGATTTCGACACCAGCTCCTCGGACCGCTTCTGCTCATCGATGTCCGCGTGCGTTCCACAAAGGCGGATCGCCTTGCCTTGCTCATCTCGCTCCATGATCTTCCCGCAATCACGGATCCATCTGTAGCTGCCGTCCTTCGACCGCATCCTGTAGTGAAGGATATATGACTCCGTCCGGCCAGCCAGATGGTCCTGGATGGCGCGCCAGGCGGCTTCGCGATCATCCGGATGCTGCAGTTCGACGCCTTGCTGGAGGTTGTCTTCGATCTCCGAAAGGCTATATCCCAGCATCTGGGCCCAACGCTCGTTCCGCTTGATCCTGTCCGTCTTCAGGTTCCAGTCCCATTCCCCGAGCCCGCTGCCCTCCAAGGCGAATTTCATCCGTTCCTCGCTGTCCCTGAGCAGCTTCTCCGTTTTTTTCCGCTCCGTGATGTCCTGAGAGATTATCTGGATCCCCGGCAATTTTCCGCTCGAGTCGGAAATCCGGGTGAAGGTGCTCAGGAAATGCATCGTCCCGGTCGGAAGCCGGACCGCGTCCTCATAGACGACGTGCTCTTCGGTTTCGGCGGCGCGCCGTATCCGTTCCTGGTAAATGTCGGCTTCCGCTTTCGGGAAGAGGTCATGGATTGATTTTCCGATGAAATCCCCAGGGACTCCGTTCATGTGCTTCGCGGCAAGCCGGTTATAGGACAGCACTGTTCCCTCGGGGCTGTAGTATCCGATGCCAATGCCCGAGACCTCATACAGCCACCTGTATTTTTGCTGAGATATGATCGATTCTTGTGGACGGAATAGAAAACGGACGTTCATTCACGGTAGGGTTTTGTTACCACACAAATCTGCCGGGAAGGGGAACGTCCGTGAGGAAAGCTATCACCGAGACTCGTATCGAGGCAACGCCCGA
>JANYKC010000051.1 GCA_025358255.1 Spirochaetaceae bacterium | reverse complement strand
TCGGGCGTTGCCTCGATACGAGTCTCGGTGATAGCTTTCCTCACGGACGTTCCCCTTCCCGGCAGATTTGTGTGGTAACAAAACCCTACCGTGAATGAACGTCCGTTTTCTATTCCGTCCACAAGAATCGATCATATCTCCCCAAGGATCCCGCATAGCCCCTCCGCGCTTTCGACTCATGCCGCGGAAGGGAAGGCTTTCCGCCCTATTTAAGGTCGAAGGCCTTGAGGAGCTTGTCGACAAAGACAGTCTTGCCTGCGTCGTCTTTAGTCTCAACCTTGGCGAAGGTCCATCCCTGGATCTTCGCAGGATCGACGCCCGCCAAGATGAAGGGCTCGGGATTCAGCACGAACACAAGGTCCTTGTCGTTCTTGGACATGTCTTTGGCCCATTCGAGCATGTTGCCGTTTCCCAGTTTGATGCCGTAGTGGTCCAGTTTTTCATGATAGCCGATCCTCGCCCTTTGGGTCTTCACCAGCTGGGCGAAGGTCGCTTCGAGGGATTCCCTGGCCTCGGGACCGGACTTTTCCGAGCCGAGCTCGAAATGCATCATGAAGCGCCCATCTCGAGTTCGTACTTGATGCCATCCACCATCGGCAGCTTGCCGACATCGAGGCCCGCCGCGGCGAAAGGCGCAGCGTCGAAGGAGAACTCCATATCGGGCTTGTCCATGTCGACCGCAGCGGTTGTAGATCCCATGCCCTTCGATGTCCCCATGCCACCCGATCCTCCTCCGTTGCGGGAGAAATTCCGAGGAAAATGAAACCTCGTCCCTCGCAGGGGAGGAGAGGACCCAGGCCTGGTCCTGATGCTATACATGTTAACTCTCCTTTGTCGGGGATCAACGGCCGCCAAGGACGGCCGAGACCCTGTAGCCCGCTTCGACGACCGCGGCGGCAAGGGCCTGGTCCTGGAGGCCCTCGCCTTCGACCATCGCGCTTTTCTTGAGGAGGTCGACGCTTACGCCCGTTACTCCCGCGACGTCCTCGAGGGCGGATTTGACGTGCATGACGCAATGCCCACAACTCATTCCTTCGATCGTAAGTAGCTTCTTCACTCTTTCCTCCTGGTCTATCAATCGAACGGCTTGAAACGCTTGAGACGAAGGGCGTTCGTCAATACAGATAATGAACTCATGGACATCGCCGCCGCGGCGATTATGGGATTGAGCAGGGGGCCTCCGAAGGCGAAGAGGAGCCCGGCAGCGACCGGGATGCCGAGGACGTTGTATCCGAAGGCCCAGAAAAGGTTCTGTCGTATGTTGCGTATCACGCTCTTGGAGAGCTTGATCGCCGTGGGGACGTCCATGAGGTCGCTCCGCATGAGGACCACGTCGGCGCTCTCCATCGCCACGTCAGTGCCGGAGCCGATGGCGATGCCGACATCGGACTGCGCCAGGGCCGGGGCGTCGTTGATGCCGTCGCCGACCATGGCCACTATCCTGCCTTCGGACTGGAGCTTCCTCACCTCCGCCGCCTTGTCCTGGGGAAGGACTTCCGCGAGGACGCGGTCGATGCCGACCTGGCGCGCGATCGCCTCGGCGGTACGTGCCGAGTCCCCGGTGATCATGGCGACCTCGATGCCCATGGCATGCAAGGCGGCGATGGCCTTGGAGCTCGATTCCTTGACGACATCAGCGACCGCGATGATGCCCGCATAGCGGCCGTCAACAGCCATGAACATCGGGGTCTTGCCCTCCGTTCCCAGCTTGTCCGCCGCCGCAGTATCGAAGTGCATGCCCCATCGCTGCCGGCCGCCGCAAGGTGCCGGGCATTGCCCAGGAGGATCCGCATCCCGGAAATGGTGGCGGATATGCCCTGCCCGGGAACGGCGACGAAGTCCCCGGCAAGGGAGAGCTCTTGCCCACCCCCCTGCGCGGCGCGGACGATCGACTCGCCCAAGGGATGCTCGGAGCCATTTTCCGCGGATGCCGCCAGGCCGAGTATCTCCGCCGCGCTGAAGCCGGCGGCGGGCAGGATGTCCGTCACTTCGGGACGGCCTTTTGTGAGGGTCCCCGTCTTGTCGAAAACGATGGTGTCTATCTTATGGGCGGTCTCCAGTCAACATCGATTCGTCGATGGCCGAATGCCCGTTGAGGACTTCCCCATCCACGGGAAATTTCTCTCCCGGGCGGACCAGGACCACGTCGCCCTCTTCCACTTTCTCGATCGGGATCTCCTGCTCCATTCCCTCATGGAGGACGGTCGCCGTCTTGGGCTGGAGCCCCATGAGCTTCTTGATGGATTCCGAGGTCTTGCCCTTGGACACGGCCTCCAGGGACTTCCCGAGAAGGATGAGGGTTATGGTGACACCGGCTGTCTCGAAGTACAGGCTCTCCACCGCACGGAAGTCTCCCCCATCGATGCCGACCACGGAGTAGAGGCTATAGAGGACCGCGGCCGATGTGCCCATGGCGATGAGGAATCCATGTTCGGGCTTCCATGCAGGATCGCCCTGAAGCCGACCACGTAGAAGCGGTAGCCAGCGGCTATTACGGGAACCACAAGGGCGATCTCGAGCAAGGCATAGCGGAGCGGGAACTGCATGGCGTTGATGGCGGCGGGAAGGGGCCACCCGAGCATCGCGCCCATGGCGATGTAGAGCAGCGGCAGGGAGAAAAAGGCCGAGAGCGCGAACTTGGCCCAGAGGACCCTGATCTCGCGTTCCTTGGCGGCCTTGTGCTCGTCCACCTGCTTGCCTGCATCGATGGCAAGGGGTTCGTAGCCTGCCTTCTTGATCGCCTGCTTGATCGCGGAAACCCTTGCCAGGGAAGGGTCATAGGCCACAAAGGCTTTTTCGGTGGCGAGGTTCACCGACGCGCCCGAGACTCACGGGACCTTCCGCACGGCCCGCTCGACGGCGGCCGAACATGAAGCGCAGGTCATGCCGCCGATGGGGATGGTGACCTGCTTTTCCGTCCTGTCGTCGAGGGCCTCATATCCGGCCTTTGCGACCGCGGCCTTGATGTCGTCGATATGCAGGACCCCATCCTCGAACTTCACGAGGAGTTTTTCGGTCGTAAAATTGACGGCGGCTTCCGCGACGCCAGGGAGCTTCCTGACCGCGCGCTCCGAGGCGGAGGCGCAGGCGCAGGCCGCGCAGGTCATTCCAGGTATCTTGAGCTGGACCGCTTTGACCACGATAGGTTCTCCTTTGCCGTTCACGATGCACCGCAGGGGGACAGGGGCGCGACCCGGCTCAGCTACCGCCGCCGACCGCCGCGCAGGCTCCACATCCCCCGGCATCGGAGGCGGTGTAGGCTCCGATCTCCCCCCTCACCTTTTCGATATTGACGGCCTGGATATTGTCGACGGCCTTTACATAGCCGTGGAGCATGCCCATCCAGCATTGGAAAGTGAAATCTCCCGTCACAGGAATGGCGGGAGTCTCAAGCTGCCCTTTTTCAAGGTCCAAGGAGCCGTTGTATTCGGGGAAGACAATAGGATTGTTGCAGGAACTGAGGGATTCGACCTTGAAGTGGATGATGGCCTTCATGCCCTTCTGGAGGACGATGGCCGCGGGGCTGTAGCCGTTTGTTCCGACCGTTATGGTAATTTCCTGGAGGCCATCCTTGATGGTCGGCATTCCGATCGTCGCGACAGGAACCTTGCCCCCGGCAAAGGCCAGGTTGGAGGTCGATGCGCAGCAACTGCCGCCCGAGGCCTGGCTGGCGGGATCGGGCGCGGATATGGCGCCGGCATTCGGGACGCCGGCGGACGAGACCGCGCCAAGCTCCTTGACCACCGTGATCCTGCTCTTGATCATGCCCATCCAGCAACTGTAGGCGATGACACCTTCCTTTCCTGGCGTGAACTCGATGAGGTTGTCGCCCGCTGTGAGCTTTTTCCGGATACCGTAGGCAGGCACGATTATCGTGTTGTTGCAGCCGTTTATGTCGGCTGCCTTGACGCGGACAATCCACTTGACCGGGATGCCAGCCGCCACGATGAAGGGCCTGTAGGAATTGGCATCGATCACGGTGACCACGGTCTGGACACCGCCTGAGACCGCGGCCCTGATGGGCTGGTCCTGCGCAACCACCGTATCTGCAACCAGGACCGCCGGGACTGCGGCGCTCTCCTTGGCGGCGGAGAATACCCCAGATGCCGAAGCCCGTGAAAGGGAGAACAGGTCGGGGAGTGCGATGCCGGCAAGGGCCGCGGCACGCCCAAAGGTGAGGAAACCGAGAAACATCACCAGAATGGCGCTTGCCTTGATCATGACAGGTATGAACCTCCGGGGAAGAAGGGCTGCCGTCGCTCCAAACAGGAGCATCAGCGGGACGGTACCGATGGAAAAAATGAACATGGACGCTGCCCCGGCCAGGACGCTCCCCGTACCGAGGGCATATAGCTGCATGGTCTGCAGTGGGCCGCAGGGCATGAGGCCGTTGAGGATTCCCACCGCGAACGGGCCTTTGCTCCCGAGATGGCCCGAGAGACTGGCTGCCACCCGGCTCAGTGTTGGCGGAAGCGGCCTTGCGAGCCTGGGAAAGCCCTTGACGATGCCGAGCATCTTGAGTCCCAGGAAGAGCATGAAAAGCCCTCCAAGAGCGGCAATGCAGCCCTTGACGATCGGAGAGAAACTGAAAGCCGCGCCAATGGCCCCAACGATGCCGCCAATGACCGTATATGAAAGCACGCGCCCGGCATTGTATTGGAGGCCGGGCCCGAGCCTCCCCACCTTGCCTTCCCCGGATCCGGTCGACGAAGGCTCAAGGGGAGCGACGCTCTGGGAAAGGGCAATGCCGCCGCACATGGCGACGCAGTGGATAGAGGTGAGGAGACCGACCACGAGGAGCATCGCATAACCTACCGTGGCATCGACCTGGGGGATGGAGTTGAATAGCCCCCTCGACCCGGCGAACAGGTAGGCCGCGACAAGGATAAGCCCGATGCCGAGGGCGACCAGCGTGCTGGCATCCCTATTTTTGCGCACGACATAGCCGGCTGCGGATATGGCTGCTTTCAAGCTTTCGAGGCTGGCGAGCTCCGGGTCGTATTCGACCTCTGCTTTTCCGCCCCGCAAATGCGCCTTGGCAGCGCTGACACCCTGGACAGCTAGCAGGGATTTCTCTATGCGGGATTCGCAGGATGCGCAGGTCATCCCATCCACATAGAGGGTTGCCTTTTCAAGACTCATGCTCTTCATCCTCCGACCCGATCGGCTTTCGGATGAGAATATAGTTGCGCTGCATGAACGCTGTGTGAACGGCAGATGCCTTTTGTGTATGCCTTTGGCTTCAGTTCCCGTTTTTTTCCGCGCCAGCTTTTTCCGGTGCCGACGCCAAGGACTCGGCAATGAGGCTCTCCAGCGTCGTCGCAAAAGCCTTCGCTGCGGCTTCTATGTCGGTCAGGGCGGAACGTTCGATCCGGAAGCCGACGGCGCCTGGATGCCCGCCACCATTGGTCATTTGCAGCCGCGACAGGGCTTCCCGCAAGTCGAGGGTGTTGAAGTGCTGGCTTCTCCGCAGACGGAACTGGACAAAGGGAGAGGCCACCGGATCGTCATAATAGCCGATGAGGCCGAGGAAACCGCTGGATTCGGCGAAGCTGTCCACAAGGGCCTTGGAAACCGTAATCGCCGTATCATTGCCGAAGGTGGCAAAGAGATGGCGGGAGGATTCGGGATCAAGGACCGCATATCGGACCCGCCCGACCGTCGTCGTGTTCTTGGACATGTAGCGGAAACAGGCATCCTCGTCGTCGGAGAGCGCGGCCATGGCCTCGAATACCTGCTCCTTGTTCGAGAAATTCCCGCTTCCCGACCTGGTCTTGGATTCAAGCATCTTCTCGAAAAGGGCGCTGAAGCGCCGGTAGAACCAGCTCTCCCTCCTTGTCTTGAGGTAGCGTCCCATCTGCGAATCGCCGATCATGCCCGAAAGTATGGCCAGGACAAGGTTGCGGCTCAGCAGTTCGGCGATCTGGTATTTCGACATGAGGGCATTGTCGTTTTCCAGCTTGAGGGCCAGGAACCCGATGGTCTCGCAGGTGCTCGATGCCTCGTAGACAAGTCGATATTCCGCATCGCCGTAATAACGGCTGTCCGCGCCAAGGTGATGGTCCAGCTCGATCTTGAGGACCGAAACATCGCTGCAGAGGGCCTCGAAGCGCTCCCGTTGCTCTATCATCTCTGGCTTGGGTGTGTCCACAAGCACGAGGGCAGAGCAAGCCGGGAGCCTGCCCTCCTGGACAATCTCGATCTCGTTGTAGCGGCAGATGTTGAGCAGGTAGGCAAAATGGTCCTGGACCGTGGGTCCAAGGAAGATGGCCGATTTCTTGTTGAACTTGTTCGCCAGGAGAGCGAAGGCGACCATCGAGGAGACGCAATCCTCGTCAGGATCCTTGTGCCCGATGATCAGGAAGGAATCGCGTTCCTCCAGGGCCTGCCTGATGTTGGCCACGACACGGTTCTTTTTCGCGATGCTCGTGATATCCCTTTTGGGCGCGTCCAGTTCGACCCGTTGCCAGGAGATGGCCCGGTCACGGCCCGCTTCCTTGGCCATGTAGAGGGCCTTGTCCGCCTTTTCCTTGAGTTCCTCGGTCGTCGAAGCGACTCCTGGATAATGGGCGATGCCGATCGAACAGCTGATCCTGAGTTCGGGATGCTCGGGGAAGACCAATTCGCGAAGGGACGCGCAGACGTTTCCGCATTTTTGCCGCGCCTCGGACTCCGGGCCCGGAATTATGAAGCAGAACTCGTCACCGCCGTACCGGACCAGGATGTCATCCTCGGCGAACACCTTCCTGAAGGTGTCGGCGATTTCGAGGATGATCCGGTCGCAAAAAGCCGTTCCATAGGTTGCGTTGAGTTTTCCGAAGCGGTCAAGGTCGAACATCGCATAGGAAAGCTGGGCATGATCGTGCTTTGCCCGGGAAACCATGCCTTCGAAGGAATCCTCGAGGTAGCGCCTGTTGAAAAGGCCGGTGGCAGCGTCCGTGACCGCGCGCTTCCGTGCGTCGTCGCCCCATTGGACCATCTGGGACAGGAAGGATCCTGTTTTGAGAAGGCGCCCCGCGGCGATCCCGAGCATGCTCTCGAGGACATTGACACCAGCGCCCGGCCGCTCGATGAGGAGGGCCTCGAAATCACCCGCCTTGAGGACGAGGCATTCGGTGGCTTCCAGCGCAGTGCAGGTCGCCGAGCGTGAGGCCCTTTCCAGGATGGCCATTTCGCCGAAGAAGGCGCCGCGGCCGACCCGGGAAAGCTCGATATCCTCGGCATCATGGGAGCGGACGGAAACCGAGATCAGGCCGGAGGCCACGACAAAGAGCTCCTCGCCGCTTTCCCCTTCCCGGAACATGGACTGTCCGGCCTTGAAGCTTCGCTGCTCCATCTTGGCGGAGAGGGCCTGGAGATCGGCCTTTTGAAGGCGCGAGAAAATATCGATGCTGCCGAGGACGGCCGAGCTGTCTTCCATGATCGCCTTTTGTTTCATGCGAGGTCCTCCGGGAAAAGGATCGCGGCCCCCCCTCGCTCGCGGCCGGCCAGGGGGAGACCGGCGCAGGCGGTGACCAAGGATTCGGCTTCATTCCCGTGGCCGGGCGAGAGGACAATGCCAAGGCTCATGCTGAAATGGAATCCGGTATCCCCGGTCAGAGCGGAGAGGTCGAGGGCCGAAAGCATGGATTGGAGGCGAAGGGCCGCGCTTTTGGCTTTTTCCTTGTCCATGCCGGGATATACCACGGCGAGCTCGTTGCCCATATAGCGGACGGCGGTCCCCTCCCCTGCGACGTCGGCGTCGAGTTCCTTGGCCATAAGGATGAGGGCCGCATCACCTGCCTCGTGGCCGAAGCGGTCATTGAGATCCTTGAAATTGTCGGGTTTCATCATGATAAGGGCCAAGGGCTTGGCCAGGAGGAGGGGAAGCTGTTCCTCGAGCCAAGCCTTGTTGTAGAGCCCGGTAAGCTTGTCTCCATAGACCTGGCGGCGGAGTTCCCGCACCCAGGGCGAGTTTTCCTTGACCAAGGCATTGGATTTGCGCGTACGGCCCGCGATGACAAGGAGAAAAGAGCGCAAGATTCGCGCGGCGAGGGCCGGATTGCCGGAAAGGGCGACTTCCAGGCTCCCCTCCCCGCGGGGGAATGCCAGGAGCCGCGTTGAGCCTGAGGCCTTGGCGGTGGCGTTGCGCTTGCCCTTTGTGAGAAACTCGAGCTCGCCGAAAGAATCGGCCCGCACGAATTCGGCCAAGGTCGCTCCGTCCTCTGGGGAACTCACGATGATCGTACCCTCGTCCACGACAAAAAGCCGGTCACCCGGATCGCCCTCGGCGAAAATCGTCTCTCCGTCCTTGAAGGAGACGAATTTGCATTTTTTCGCCAAGGAAGCCAGCTCGTCAGGGAGAAATGACGCGAAGAGGGACGTTGCCGCCAGGAGACCACCTGCCTTTGCTTGGGCAGCCAATGGTTTCAGTGTTTCGACTTTTTTGTCGACCGGCTTTTTCATGAAACCATTGTAACGCGCTTTTGCCCAATCTGAAATGATGGGATTTCTGAAATCGCCCTCCGAGGGCGTCCGTATACGATGAAAATGCACAAATTGCAGCTCGTAGACAACCGTCTATAGCCTCCACGCATTTTTTTTTACCAGCGAAGAAATATAGCCTATACTTAAAATAGATAAAACATCTATCTTATAGTTTTTATCATAAATGGAGGATAAAAAATAATGAGGAAATTAACCAAGCGCAATAATCGAACCTTTCCCGAAACCATGCAGTTTGGTGCCATTTCCCCGCGCAACGATGACATGGCCGAACTGCCTGCCCAAGTCTGGAGATCCTCATTCGACAATGCGGCGCAGGCGTCGATGATCCTCGATCCTGAAAACACGATAATTGCCGTAAACAAGCAAATGGAAGAGCTTTCGGGCCTGAAATCCTCCAATTTGCTGCACAGGAAATGCTGGTCGGTTTTTCATGGATCCGAGACCGCCAGTGGCCCAGCTGATTGCCCCTGCATCGCCATGAGGAGATCGGGAAAAACCGAGGCTAGGGAAATTGTCCTGGAGGGCTCGGGCAGGTGCTGCGTCGCGTCTAGCGCACCTGTATTCGATGCCTCCGGAAAACTCGATTTCATAATATATTCGCTCGCGGATATATACGAACCCAAACGAACCGAAAAAAGCTTGCGGGATGCCGATGAAAGGCTCAGGAATGTCATCGCGGGCACGAGCGCTGGAACATGGGAGTGGAATGTACAGACAGGGGAAGTGGTGATCGACGAAAAATCCGCGGCGATGCTCGGCTATTCTCTGGAAGAGCTCCAGCCCCTCGATTTCGAGCGATGGATGACCTTGGAACATCCCGACGACCTGAAAGAATCCAGGCAGCTGCTGGCCAGCCACCTGCGGGGAGAGTCGGAGTCCTATTCCTTTGAATCGAGGAAAAAACGGAAGGACGGCGGTTATGCCTTTGTCAAAGCAAGGGGCAAGGTCATTGAGCGCGACAATGGGAACAAGCCCTTGCGCATGTTTGGCATCCACATCGATGTCACCGAAGAAAAACGAACGGAAGAGGCGCTGAAGGAAAAGAACCTAAGTCTTTCCCACGCCGAAAAAGTCGCCAGGATCGGGTACTGGAAGCTCTTCCTCGAATCGAGGCAGATTGAAATATCCCCGGGGATGGCGGAGATCTTCGGTGTCTCCCAAAGCAGCCTCACCATCGAGGAAGCCCGGGGCATGGACCTGCCCGAATACCGCGGCATCTTGGGCAAGGCCCTCGATGACCTTGTCATGAATGGCGTCGCCTACGACGTGGAATTCCGTGTGGCCCGCTTCCGCGACGGGGCCATCATCGACGTCCGCTCGGTGGCCGACTATGACCGCGGGAGCAATACCATCTTTGGCGTGGTGATGGACATCACGGAACAGAAGAGGTCCGAAGCGAAGATCCGCCGCCTTCTCGAGGAAAAAGAGCTGATACTCAAGGAAGTGCACCACCGCATCAAGAACAACATGGCGACGATGATGAGCCTCCTGTCCCTGCAAACGGCCACCATGAGGGATCCTGCGGCCATCGCCGCCCTCATGGACGCCGAAAACAGGCTACGGAGCATGGCCGTCCTCTATGACAGGCTCTACCGTTCGGAGAACCCCCAGGCCATGCCTGCCCGCGACTACCTGCTTCCCCTCGCCCAACAGATAGTGCAGGGCTTCCCGAATTCCGGCTCAGTGACGATCGAGGCGGACATCGGCGATTTCCGGATATGGTCGAAAGAGCTGGGCCCTCTCGGGATCATCGTTAACGAGATCCTCTCAAATACGATGAAATACGCCTTTCTGGGACGGCCGGACGGCGTGATCACCATCAGCGCTTCCGAGGATGAGGGCAACGCCACCATCATCATCGCCGACAATGGGGTGGGCATCGCCGAAGCGGTGGACAAGGACCGCACGGGCGGCTTCGGACTCATGCTCGTCGAGGCCCTCACCAGGCAGCTGGACGGAAACGTCCGGTGGGAAAATACGGAAGGCACCAGGACCGTGCTGAGCTTCCCTTTGGGCAAGACATCCTGACCATTTCGTCCAATGGATGCCGGGTCAGTATGCGACGCCTAGGCCTTGTCCCGCTTGCTGCTCTTGCGATCCTGGAAGCGCAACACCGATTTCCGCAAGCGCACCGCATGGGGGGTCACCTCCACCATCTCATCGTCCTGGAGGAAGAAGACCGCCCGTTCGAGGGTCATGGGCTGGATGGGGGTCAGGGTCAGGGCTTCGTCCTTGAGGACCGAGCGCATATTGGAGAGCTTCTTTTCCTTGCAGGCGTTGACATCCAGGTCCTGGTCCAGGTTGTGCTCGCCGACGATCATGCCTTCGTAGACCGGATCCCCCGGAACCACGAAAAGGCGCCCGCGTGGCTCGAGGTGATAAAGGCCGTAGGTCACGGCGGCCCCGCTCCGGTCGGCGACAAGGGACCCGGTAAAGCGGTCGACAAAGTCCCCCCGGTATTCCTCGTAGCCCGAGAGGTAGGAATTCATGATGCCCGTGCCCTTGGTGTCCGTGAGGAAGCTGTCGCGGTAGCCGATGAGGGCGCGGGACGGCACCGAAAACTCGAGGTGGACGCGCGCGCCGTCATGGCAGGTGTAGGCAAGCATCCTGCCTTTTCGCGAGGAGAGCTTCTCGGTGACGATGCCGGCAAAATTTTCGTTGCAGTCGACGAACAGGTGCTCGATGGGCTCGAGCTTCTTCCCTCCCTCATGCTTGAACAGGACCTCGGGCCTGCTCACGCAGATCTCGAAGTCCTCACGGCGGAGCATCTCGATGAGGATGACGAGCTGGAACTCCCCCCGCCCCTTCACGATGAAGCCGCCGCCGATCTTGGCCTCCTCCACCTGGATGGAGACGTTGTTGAGGGTCTCCTTGCGCAGGCGCTCGAAGAGCTTCATGGACTGGACGTTCTTCCCGTCCTGGCCGGAGAGCGGCGAGGTGTTCACGAAGAAACGCATCGAGACGGTCGGCTCGTCGACGATGATGCGTTTCAGGGCCTTGGGGAACTCGCGGTTGCAGATGGTGTCGCCGATATGGACATTCTCGATGCCCGAGAGCACGACGATGTCGCCCGGCTCCGCGCTGTCGGTCTCCACAAGCTTGGGGCCGGTATAGGTATGGAGCTTGGAGATGTTGAGGGCCTCGCGGACGTCGCCGTCGCCGATGCAGACCAATGCGTCCTTGAAATGGGCGCGGCCGTTGATGACCTTGCCGATGGCCTGGCGGCCGAAGTAGTCGGAATAGGAAAGGTCGGAGACGAGCATCTGGAAGGGCTCGGAGGAGGTGTAGGCAGGAGGGGCTATGTCCCGGACGATGGCGTCGAGGAGGGGGTGGAGGTTGGTGCTCGTCCCGTCCAGCTTGTCCTGGGCGATGCCTGCCTTGCCGATCGCATACAGCAGGGGGAACTCGAGCTGCTCCTCGTTGGCGCCCAGGTCGATGAAGAGGTCGAAGATCTCCGAGAGGACCTCGGCAGGCCTTGCGTCGGGCCTGTCGATCTTGTTGATCACGACGATTATGGACAGTCCGCCGGCAAGGGCCTTGCTGAGGACAAAGCGGGTCTGCGGCAGGGGGCCTTCCGAGGCGTCGACCAGGAGGATGGCCCCGTCGACCATGGACAGGGCACGCTCCACCTCGCCACCGAAATCGGCGTGGCCGGGCGTGTCGAGGATGTTGATCTTGACGCCCTTCCAGACCACTGAACAGTTCTTGGCGGCTATCGTGATGCCGCGCTCCCGCTCCAGGTCCATACTGTCCATGAGGCGTTCCTGGGTCTGCTGGCCCTCGCGGAAGACGCCCGACTGCTTGAACATTGCGTCGACAAGGGTCGTCTTGCCGTGGTCGACGTGGGCGATTATGGCGATATTGCGGATCGCCGGGTTGGACGCGTCTTTATGGCTCATGAGTATATCCTTGTGTACACCGTTGTTTTGCCGGGTAGGAGGGGCGGGAGATGGTCACATGGTAGCGGAAAAGGGCCTTCTTGGTATAGGCATGCAGTGTGACGAAGCTTTGGGGCAGCCCCAGGCCTGGCGGCCAAGGCTTGCCCCGGGCGGTTTTCACGTCAGCGAGGTTGCCCTTCTCTCGTCAAGCTCGCGCCTGATCCTCGAACTGTACTCGCCATTCAAGCGGTAGCCCTTCAGGTAGATGATGAGGGAGCAAACGAGGAAAACGATTGGCAGGACGAACATGAGGAGCCTGATGCCCAGAAGGGCCGCGGGCGTCTGGCGCGTGTTGGCTACGAAGCCGAAAGCGGCCAGCCCAAGGCCCGTGACCAGACCCGACACCGCCATGGCAAGCTTGACCATGAAGGTCTGCATCGAGAAGACGATGCTTTCGCTGCGGAAACCGAGCTTGTACTCGCCGTAGTCCACCGCGTCCGCGAGCATGACGCTCGTGAGGACGAGGGAAAAACCGAAGCCGAAAAAAAGGAAAAAGCCCGCCGCGGCCATGAGGACCATGTTGCCTCCGGCCAGGCGGCCGACGAGATACAGGGCCGCATAACCGAAGATCGGCAAGAGGGCCGAGAGGATAAAAACCTTGCGGCGGGAGAAACGCTTGGCAAAGTAGGGGAAAAAAAGCATGGCAAGCACCTGGGCTCCTCCGGCCGCAAGGTAAAAGGTCCCGTAAAGCGCTTCATTGCCCACGTCGTACTTGAACCAGTAGATGCCCAGGCTCGCGGTCAGGTTGATGGCCATGGTGTAGAGGGTGATGGCCGCGATGATGACGACGAGCTGGTCGTTGCCGGCTATGGTCGTGAATATCTCCTTGAACTTGAACTTCTTGGCCTGGGGAACGACGATCTTTTCCTTGACGAAAATGACGGTGATCACGTTGGTCACGAGGAAAACACAGGCGATGCCCACAGCCAGCCAGAAGAAGCCGGTGGCTTGCTCGGCTTGCGAAGGCAGGGAGCCCGGCACGGTCTTGCCGAGCATGCGCACCATCGCAAGGCCAAAGGAGCCGACCGCCACGTTGCCGATGGCCGCGAATATGCGCGGGATGACCGAGATGGTGTTCCTTTCCTTTTCATCATCCGCGAGCGCGGGGATCATCGACCAGTAGGAGATGTCCTCAAGGGTGTAGGTGATGTCCCAGAGCAGGAACATCGCGCTGAAGAAGATGTACTGCCCAACCCCTTTAATGTCGGGGTTGCGGAAAAGCATGACCAGGACGATGGAATTGGTGATGGTGCCGGCCAGGATCCAGGGCCTGAATTTCCCTATCCTGGTCTTCGTGTTGTCGATAAGCCAACCGGCCATGGGATCATTGGCCGCGTCCCAGATCCTGGCGACCATGAAAAGGACTCCAAGGAAGGCGGGCGCAAGCCCGATGACATCGGTGAAATAGAACATGAGGAAGGTGTTGACGATGCCGCAAGCCATGTCCTTGCCGAGGGCACCGATGCCATAGCTCGCTTTTTCCCTGAATGACAACTGCATGATGATGACTCCAATCCACTGCAGTATGGCACGGAAACCCTGGGTTTCCGGGAAAAAAAGGCGGACGACTTCCTGCTTCGCGATAGTCGGCATTGAAAGACGGTCCTTCCCGACAAGCGTTCCTCGGTCTGCCCCGGTTGCCATAGAACCCCGGAATGCCTAGAATGGAAATTGCGAAGTCCGCTGTAAGCAAGCAATTTGCGAAGGAAGGCCTGTGGCAAAACCTAACTACCAGTTTGAAAAGCGTGCCAAGGAACTGGCAAAGAAGAAGAAGAAAGAGGACAAACTCAAGCGCAAGCAGGAAAATGCGGCGCGCGGCATAAACGAACCGGACGAAGCCGGAGAGACCCCCGAGGGCGAGGATTCGCCTGAGGGAGAATCCCCCAACGCCGAAGGAAACCCTGCGACCTAGGGTCTGCGCCCCACTTCGGCCGGCAGAAGCCGTGCGGCGTCCCTAGAACAGGCGGCGCCCAGGTTTTCGTGCCCTTCCCGGGTGGGGCTACCCTGCATCCACACTTGAGCCTTCCTGAGCCAGGCTTGGCGTTGCTTTCCGCTCAGCCAAGCTTCCTGTCCAGGCTTGCAGGGCAATTCCGTAATCAATTCCATGCAATCATTTTCATTTCCTCGAAGGGGCGAGGCCATAGCATTGCTGGCTTTGGCCTCGCCTCCGCCATTTTCCTCGCCCAGCCGTCGGGCGAATTCCCTTGCCGTCTCCGGGTCCCGCGCATTTGGTCTGCCTGGATTGAGAAGGAAGATAGCGTTCTGGGGTCAGATATTCGTGGTAGCGTAGACCGACAAGGACTTGATGGCCGCTATAAGGACTTCCTCGTTCCATCCGACGGTCTCATCGGCGACGCTCGATATGGCTTTGGATATTTCCTTGGTCCGCAATTGCCGGATGCCTATGATCGGTTTCTTGGCGAAAACCGCCTGGTTGAGCTCGAACTGGACCCAGCCGGGATTTGCGAGATAGACGCTGTCAAGGACAAGGACGCCGTTGGCCGGCTTCATCTGCCTGCGTATCTCCTCTTCAAGGTTCGTCTTGCTCATTTTCCTGTATTTGAAATCCTCGGGAATGCTTATGATTGAATACCTGAAGGTTTTCACGCGTTCGAGGAGTTCCACGAGACGGTCATGGTCATCATGGCTGGAGAAATAATGGCTGACGAATAGTCTGTAATTCGCCAAAAGCATTCCGCCCTCCCCGCTTGCCGAGCCGCAAGCACTGTCCGCCCTTGCCTATCCAGGGCAAATCGCATATCTCGCCCATATCGTCGCCCAGCAACTCACCCCCTGTCAAGCCAAATCATTCCAGAATATGCACTTACTGACCCGGCAACCAAACACTGGCCTCAGCCCATGATTCCGACCCGTTGCGACGGGCCAGAATCATGGGCGAGCACCCGATGTTATGTTGCCGGGTCAGTGATCAAGGATGACCGCAATCGACAGTCTCAGCCTCCATAGCGGATAAAGGGCCTGGAAGCGCACCACGCGAACGTTTTTATCGTCCATCCAGGAACCGCCCACGCGTACCCCGGAAAGCACCTCTTGGTTTAGCATGCGCCATGCCTTTGCCGGAATTCGCGACACCGGGGGTATCAAGGAGAAGGACGGGGAGGTGCGCGGCGCCCTTCCCTCCCTCATCCTGCCGGGCCCTCTTGGGCAGGCATCGTAAAAGTCCAGGCAAGTGGCAAAAAAGGGCGCGGCTTCCCGGCTTTCGCCAAGAGGCCGCGATTCCTCATGGAAGGCAAAGAGCCTATTCCTGTGGCTTCATGGTCGGGAAGAGGATCACGTCGCGGATCGAGTAGGCGTCCGTCAAGAACATCACAATGCGGTCTATCCCGATGCCCATGCCGCCGGTCGGGGGCATGCCCACCTCGAGGCTGGACACGAAGTCCTCGTCGAACATGTAGGCCTCGTCGTCCCCCAGCTCGCGTTCCTTGGCCTGCTGGGTGAAGCGGTCCAGCTGGACTATCGGGTCATTGAGCTCGGAGTAGGCGTTGGCTATCTCGCGGCCGTAGACAAAGGCCTCGAACCTCTCGGTCATCGTGGGGTCGCCGGGCTTCTGCTTCGTCAGGGGACTGATGTCCGTGGGGTAGTCCATGATGAAGGTGGGCTGGATAAGGTTCTTCTCGGCGAACTTCTCGAAGGCCGCGTTGAGGATGTCACCCTTGGTGCAGTCCTTGAGCTTCTTCTTGAGGTCCTCGGTGAGGCCGAGCTTCGTGGCCAGCTCCCGCGCCTCCTCGTCGGTCTTGACCGCGCTGAAGTCGGGGCCGCCGTAGGTCTTCACGGCGTCGATCATCGTCAGGCGCCGCCAAGGGGCGGCGAATTCGAGCTCCGTGCCCTGGTAGCTGACCTTTGTGGCGCCGCAGGCCTTCATGGCGGCGTTGCTTAGGAGGTTCTCGCAGAGCTCCATCATGTCGTGGTAGTCGGCATAGGCCTGGTAGAGCTCGATCATCGTGAACTCGGGGTTGTGCCTGATGTCGATGCCCTCGTTCCTGAAGTTCTTGCCCATGTCGTAAACGCGTTCCATGCCGCCCACGATGCAACGCTTGAGGTAGAGCTCGGTCGCGATCCGGAGATGTAGATGGAGGTTCAGGGCATTGGACTTTGTCGTGAAAGGCCGGGCGGCCGCGCCGGAGGCGATTGTGGAGAGGACGGGCGTTTCGACTTCGATGTATTCGCGCTCGTCCAGGTAGTCCCGGATGGAGGAGATGATCTTGGTGCGCTTCCTGAAGGTGTCCATGACCTCGCGGTTCATCACGAGGTCGAGGTAGCGCCTCCGGTAGCGGGTCTCGGGGTCCTTGAGGCCATGGAACTTCTCCGGCAGGGGCTCGAGGGCCTTTGCGAGGAGGGTGATCTTCCTGGCCTCCACCGAGATCTCGCCGCGGCGGGTCTTGAAGACCTTGCCTTCGACGCCGATGATGTCGCCCATGTCGTAGGTCTTGAAGCGGGCGTAGTCCTCGAGGCCGAGGTGGTCGGCGTTGGCGTAGACCTGGATGCGGCCGTCCCTGTCCTGGAGGTCGGAGAACGAGGCCTTCCCGATGTCGCGGAAGCTCATCATGCGGCCGGCAATGGACACGTCCTTGCCTTCGTAGGTCTCGAAGGCCTCTTTTATCTGGGTCGAGTGTTCGGTCTGTTTGTAGGTGACGACGGCGAAGGGGTCCTTGCCTTCGGCCTGGAGGCGGGCGAGCTTTTCGCGGCGCACGAGGGCCTGCTCGGAATGGATGCGGGCCTCATCGGCTTCCGTGACGACGGGCTGCGCGTCATCGGCTGTGGCAGCTGCGGCTGCCTTCTTCTTCTCTTCGGCCATGCTGGGCTCCTCGGTTCTGGCCCCGAAATACGGGGCGTCGCGCTGCATCGCGCTGCGTCGCGCTGGATGGTGCCCGCCAGTATAGCGGGCTGGGCCGGGCTTGGACAAGCGAGGCAAGGCCCCGGCGGGAAGACTCATTCAAAGAACGACGACAGCTTCCGGTACAGCGCGTTCACGATCTCATGCTCGTCGTCGCTGACCTCGATCCCCGGCGCTTCGCTCGATTCGCCCGTGATGCCGGCCTCGCCCTCCGTGCCCACCGAACCCAGGACGTCGGCCAGGGCCTCGAGGGAGGCCGTGCTTTCATTGAGGGCAGTGTGGAAACCACGCGAGACGCGGAACCAGAAGGTTCCTTCGGAGTCCGTGAAGAGGGCTACAAAGCCAAGCTCGCGGGTCTTGTCCTTTGCCCTGGCCACCTGGAGGACATGGTCGAGGGAGGCGATGAGCTCATGGATGGACGTGGCTGCCTCGAAATTCTTTTTCTTCGGCCAGGAGCGGGCCAGGTCGCGGTCAAGGTCAAGCCAAGGCGCGATCCTGAGGATGAGGTCGAGCTTCTCGCCTTCAAGGAGGGTCTCGTGGCCCGCGGTGACCACGCCCTTCATGCCCTTGTAGCGTTCGAGGTTGTCCTTGTCGATCTGGTCGCGGACCTTCTTGAAGCGGACCCAGTCCAGGGTGACGATCTTCTTCTTCCTGTCCGTGGTGATGTCGAAGACCTCGGTGCCGATCTTGACCTTGTTGGTGAAGTCGCGCGACGGGCGCTCCTCGGCGCCATAGGCTTCGGTCCCGGGAGCGACCTCCCCGCCTGCCCACTGGCGCGAACCCTTCCGCCTTTCGGCCACCGCCGCCGCCTCGCGCTCTCCCCTCGCCGCCCCTGCAGGCGCGCCGCGGCCCACTGAGCTGAACAGGCCTTCCAGACGCGGCGAGATGCGGGCGAGCCACTCCTTTTTCAGGGGCGAGACCGACATGGCGTACATGCGGGTCGTGCGCACAACCTCTCCGGCGACGATGTACTGGGGGTTTTCCTTGTACATGACAGACCCGGGGTGGATCTGGATCTTCTCCGCGGTGAGGCTGGAGAAGAGGCCGCGCTCCGATCGGGCGCAGACAAACTGGATGAGGCCGCGGCTCACGGCGCAGAGGTAGTCCTCCACGCGGCCTCCCTTGGCTATGGGCACGCCAAGGTCCGACACGATGAGCTCGAGCTGCTCCTTGATGCGGGCAATCTCGAGCATCGTCCTTTCGTCGAGGTAGGACTTCTCGCAGAACCTGGCCTTGTCGCGGGTCGTCATGAAAGCTTCGTAGATCTTGAGGTAGGACACGAAGTCGCCCGAGGGATCGCGGAAGGCATGGTGGGCGCGGCGGGCCTCGATCTCCTCCCCGGGCGGGAGGATGTAGGGGCTTGAGGTGGAGAGGAAGGACGCGGCGATGATGGCCTCGTCAACGACATCAGGATAGGAGAGGACGGCTTCCACGATGATGCGGCTGTGGCGGGGAAGCAGAGGGAAGGCGCACATCATCTGGCCGACCTTCGTCAGCTCGCGCTCGGGCGTGAGGGCATCGAGCAAGGCCAAGGCCTCCTCCGCACCGCGGATGCCGGACTTGGGCGGCTGGGAGATGAACTCGAAGCGCTCGAACTCGCTGATGCCCAGCTCGGCCATGCGCAGGACCACCTCGGTGAGGTCGGTGCGGTAGATCTCCTCGGTGGTGAAAAGCGGGCGGCCTTCGAAGTCGTCGCGGCCGTAGAGGCGGTAGCAGGATCCCGGCTGGGTGCGGCCCGCCCTGCCCTTCCTCTGGTTGGAGGAAGCCTTGGAGATGGGGGTCTCGATGAGGCTCGAGGTGAAGGTCTTGGGATTGTAATAGTTGAGCTTGGCGAGGCCCGAGTCGATGACGCTCGTGATGCCCTCGATCGTCACGCTCGTCTCGGCGATGTTCGTAGCTATTACGACTTTTGTCTTGAGGAGGGGGGCGCGGTCGAACACGCGTTCCTGCTCGTCCTTCCCGAGGCGCGCGTAAAGGGGGACGATCCAGAGGCGGTTGCCCACGGGACCCAGCTGGAGGCGCTGCATGCAGTCCTTTATGGCCTTTTCCCCGGGCAGGAAGATGAGGATGTCGCCCTCGCGGCGGTCCTGGACCACGCGGGTCACGATGGCGGCGATCCGCGACTGGAGGAGGTCGTTCGCCGTGGCCCCCGAGAGGCCTTCGCCCTCGGCCACCGACTGTGGCGATTCGTAGACCACGGTCACGGGGTACATGGGAGTCTCGATCTTGACGACGGGGCAGTCGCCGAAATAGGCGGAGAAGACCTCGGCGTTGATGGTGGCCGAGGAGACGATCACCTTGAACTCGGGACGCGCCTCGATGACGCGCTTGACGAGGCCAAGGATGAAGTCGATGTTGAGGCTGCGCTCGTGGGCCTCGTCGACCATGAGGACGGAGTACTTGGAGAGGGCGGGATCGAGCTTCATCTCCTGGAGGAGGATGCCATCCGTCATGATCTTGATCCGCGTGGAGGAGTTGGTCTTGTCCTCGAAGCGCATCTTGTAGCCGATGAGGCCGGGCACCTTGACGCCTAGCTGCCTGGCCTGGAACTCGCTCACCGAGATGGCGGCGATGCGGCGGGGCTGGGTGACACCGATGATGCCGTTGGCCGAATAGCCGGCCTCATGGAGGATTATGGGCAGCTGGGTGGTTTTCCCTGAGCCCGTAGGGCTTTCTACGACGATGACCTGGTGGTCCTTGAGCGCTTCAAGAATCCGCGCCTTCTGCTGGTATACCGGTAGTTCATGGGGTTCCATGGCCCCATTGTAGCCGAAAAGCGCCTGTTGGCGCTATCCTTGGCCCCGTGCTCAAGGAAACCCTCACCTACGCCATCATCTGCCTCTCCCTTGTGGGCATCGCCGCTGGACGCCTGCCCTTCCTCCGCATGAACCGCGCGTCCATCGCCTTGGCTTTTTCCGCCCTCCTCATCGCCGCAGGAGCCATAAGCCTCGACAAGGCCCTCGCCGCGGTGGACGTGGGCACCATAGCCCTCCTGTTGGCGATGATGCTCATCGTGGCCAACCTCCGCCTCGCCGGCTTTTTCACGGCGGCCGGGGCCCGCATCCTGGCCGTGGCCCACAAGCCACAGAGCCTCCTCGTCCTCATCATCCTGGCCTCGGGCTTCCTCTCGGCCCTCTTCCTCAACGACACAATCTGCCTCATGCTCACGCCCCTCGTGGCCGAGTTGGCCCAGAGGTCAAGGCGCGATCCCCTGCCCTACCTCATCGCGGTGGCCACGAGCGCCAACGTGGGCTCCTGCGCGACCATCATCGGCAATCCGCAGAACATGCTCATCGGCGCATCGAGCGGCATCCACTTCGCCACCTTCGTCTCCTATCTTGGACCGGTATCCCTCATCGGACTGGCCGCCTGCTACCTCGCCGTGCTGGCCGCCTTCCCTCGCGAGTTCGCCCGGGAGTTCCCCCTCGGCAGCTTCCTCAAGCCCGCACCCGTCTCGCACACCGAGGTCGACCGCCTCCTTGTCGCCAAGAGCCTCGGCGCGGCCGCCGTCATGATCGCCCTCCTCCTCATGGGGGTGGCCGCCCCGCTGTCCAGCCTCGTGGCGGCCGCCATCCTCCTTTTCACACGGCGCATATCGCCCGAAAAGGTCTTTGCGGAAGTGGATTTTTCCCTCCTCATCTTTTTCGCGGGGCTGTTCATCATCACGCGCGCGATAGCCGACACCGAAGCATTCGCTTTCCTCATGGAGCTTGCCCGCCCCACGCTCACGGCCCCGGGACAGGCTTCCTACGCCTTCCTTTCGGTTTTCACGGCCCTCTTCTCCAACCTCGTCTCCAACGTGCCAACCGTCATGCTCATGCGCCCCCTGGCGCCCCTCTTCGCCGACGGACAGAAGTTCTGGCTCATCCTGGCCATGGCGAGCACCTATGCCGGCAACCTGACCCTCATGGGTTCGGTCGCCAACCTCATCGTCGCAGAAGGAGCCAGGCGGGATGGAATAAGGCTGGGATTCTGGGCCTACTTCAAGGTGGGTTTCCCCGTCACACTCCTGACCCTCGCGGCCGGCACGGTCTGGCTCCTTGTTTTTTAGGCCGCTGCCGCGCTAGTCTTGAGGCCGCATGAAAGACAAGGAACGCGTCCTTTCCGTCTCCGAGCTCACCTCCTGCGTCAAGGAAGTCCTTGAAGAGGGCTTTCCTTCGGTCGTGGTCGAGGGCGAGATCTCGAACTGCCGACCCGCCAGCTCGGGCCACCTCTACTTCAACCTCAAGGACAAGTCCTCGATGATCCAGGCCGTGATGTTCCGCTACCGGAGCAAGGCCATGGGTTTCGAGCCCCATGACGGCATGCTCGTGCGCGCGCACGGGGCCGTCACCGTCTACGCCGCGCGCGGCCAGTACCAGATCCTCGTGGAGAGGCTCGAGCAAGCCGGCATCGGCGACATACTCGCCCTCCTTGAGGAGCGCAAACGGAGACTCGCGGCCGAGGGGCTTTTTGACCAGGACAGGAAACGGGCCTTGCCCCGCTTCCCCGAACGCGTCGCGGTGATCACCTCGCCCACAGGGGCCGCCGTTCGCGACATCATCAACGTGGTGCGGCGCCGCAATCCCTCGTTGAGCCTCGTGGTCCTGCCCGCCGCCGTGCAGGGAGAGGCCGCGCCGGCCGAACTCGTGGCCCAGCTTGAGCGCGCGAACCTCCACCGCATGGCCGACGTCATCATAATCGGCCGGGGCGGCGGCTCCCTGGAAGACCTCCTGGCCTTCTCCGACGAGGCTGTGGTGAGGGCAGTGGCGGCATCGGAGATACCCGTCATCAGCGCCGTCGGCCACGAGATCGACTGGGCCCTCACGGACTTCGCCGCCGACCTCCGCGCGCCCACGCCCAGCGCGGCCGCGGAACTGGTCTCGGAGAGCCGGGCCGTCATGGAACGCGAGATCTTCCAGTTCAAGGCAGAGCTTGAGGCGGGAATCAAGGGCAGGCTCGAGCGCGCCCGCCTGGCCCTCGGGCGCTTCGAGCCCAAGGGGGTCGAGGCCCAGTTCATGCGCATACTCACCCCCACCTTGCGCCGCTTCGACGACGCGAAGGCCGACCTGGTGCGCGGCCTCCAGGACCAGTTGGGCGAGCGGAGGCAACGGCTTGCCCTGGCGCGGCGGAGCCTCGAGGCATCGAGTCCCGCGGCCGTATTGGCGCGGGGCTTTTCGGTGGTGAAGACAAAGGACGGGAAACCGGTCAGGGACGCCGGGGCCCTGACCGTCGGCGACCTATTGGACATTGAGTTTGCGCGCGGGACAGCCAGCGCCCGCGTCGAGGAGACAGGCCCATGAAAAAGTTCGAGGAAAGGCTCTCACGGCTCGAGGAGCTTGCGGAAAAGATACAGGAGAACGACCTTCCCCTCGAGGACGCCGTGGCCGTCTTTGAGGAGGGCGTGAAGCTCGCCAAGGGCCTTGAGCGCGACCTGGACAAGGTGCAGGGAAGGGTCGAGGTCCTCTTGAACCAAGGCGCGGATATCGAGGAGAAGCCGGAGCTGGGGCTCTTCGCCGACGTGGACGGGGAATAGCCTACTCCGAGGCCTCGGAGACAAGGTCCCAGCAAGCCCCGTTGATGGCCGGCCCGACGCCGAGTTCCCGAAGGATACCTTCCCTCCTCACGCGATCGGAGCGCTTGTAATCCAGGAGGTCGGTCCGCGTCACGATGCCCACGAGGCGGCCGCCTTCCACGACGGGCAGGTGGCCGATATTCCCCGCGAAGAAGGCCTCGTCGATCTCGCGGACCGTCATGGAGAGGCTTGCCGAGACCACTTTCCTCGACATGAAGTTCCTCACCGGCACATGCATCTGGGCGGCCTTCCTTCCGCGCATGATGTCGCGCAGGGTGAGGATGCCGACGATCTCCCCCTCCTCCGTGACGACGGGGGCTCCGGTGTGCGACACCTCCTCGAGGTATTTGGAGGCCTCCATGAGGGTCATCTCGGGAGACAGGCTTTTCACGTCCGCGCCCATGATGTCGCCTGCGGTGGCCGCGGGCGCCAGGGAATCCTCGAGCCAAAGGAAGAGCCGCTTGGCAAGGTCCGTGCCCGAATCGGTCTTCACCGTCGCGGAAGCGGCCTGGGCATGGCCCCCGCCCCCGAAATCCGCCAGGATCTCGTTGAGCCTTACGTCAGGCGCGGTATTTCTTCCAATTATGAGCATTTTTCCCTTCGGCCGGAAGAAGAAGAGCCCGAAGAGGATCTCGCCGTTCTCGACCTCGAAGACCCTTTCCACCACGGCCCCGAGCCCCTGGGAATCCTCCTCGAGCTCCATGTAGCAGGTCTGCACGAGGTGGCCGTTGATCGTCCGCTTTTCGAGCTTGGCGAGGACCTCATGGAAAAGGACGACCTGCTCCCTCTCCCGCAAGGGCACGAGGAAATCCTTCACGAGCTTGAGCGAGGCCCCCTGGGAGACGAGCCAGGCCGCCACATCGAAATCCTCGCGCGCCACGTTTGAGTGGGTGAAGTTGCCCGTGTCGGCGTAGATGCCCGTAAGGGCTATGGTCGCATCCTCGGACTCCACGCACTGGCCCTTGGCCATGAGTTCGATGCCCAGCTGGGTGGTGTTCGCTCCGAAAGGCCTCGCGTGGATGCGGGCTCCCGCGATGTCGCGGTCGGAGGCGGGATGGTGGTCCCAGACCTCCACCTCGATCGCGCTGGAATCCCCGGCATTGCGGAGGTATTCGGCGATGCGGTCGCTGGCCCTCGTGTCCACGACGACCATGCGTTCCACCGTCTTGCCCTTGATGTCCGCCGCGCCGACCAGGCCAAGGCGGTCCTCATAGAGGTTCATGAGGTTGCGCGCCGCGGGGTGCACAAGGGAGGAGCGCAATGCCACATGGTCGGGATAGAGGTAACGGGCAAGTACGATGGAGCCGAGGCAATCGAGGTCCATGTTGCTGTGTCCGACGATGATCTTCACGTGTCCTTCCTTGCCGCAGACAGCTTCCCGCGGAGGGCTTCCACCTTCGCGAGGGGACGGGAGATCGAAGCATCGCCGTTTCGGCGACGGGCTTCGTGGAATTCGAGCCATTCCAGGGCGTGGGATTCCTCGCTTGGGGTCTCCGTTCCATGTCCAGCCTCGAGAAGGTAGCGAAGGTCATAATGGAGGTGGGCGGGGACATCACCGCGGGCGGGGAAGGCATGGATGTCGATATCGAGAAGGCGGCCTTCCAGCAATGGCATCACACCGAGGCCGGTCTCCTCGCGCGCCTCACGCAAGGCAGCCGCAAGGCCGTCTTCGCCCATTTCACAGTGCCCGCCTGGCTGGAGCCACCTGTCGAGCTTGGCGTGATGGACCATGAGCACGCGCGTGAGCCAGGGGTCGACCACAAAGGCCGAACCCGTGACATGGCCCTCCATGCAGGAACGGGCCATGGCGTCAGGATGGCCCGCCACAAAGTCCGCGAAACGTCCGATGGTGGGCGATTCCTCGGGGTGGCCGCTCGCGTAGGCTGCGAGTTCGGAAAGCAGTGCCTCACGCACAGGAAGGTTGGTATTCACGTAGGACGAAGTATAGCATCCCTTCCAGGAGCCGCAAGCGCGGCCTAGAGGAGTCCGAGGACGAAGGGGAAAAGCTTGCGGTCCGAATCGGCGATGTCAATGGAACCAAGCTCGTCCTTCCTGAGCCAGCGGATGGAAAGGTGCTCCCTCAACTCAAGGACTTCGCTTTCGGGCAAGGCCGCAAGCCATGCGACGAGGCGACGATCCTTGCCCCGGTTCATGAAGCTGGCCTCACCGATGGGGCGCAATGCATGGATGGTCGCGCCGAACTCCTCGAGGAACTCGCGCTCAAGGGCGTCCTTTTCGGTCTCGCCTTCCTCCAGCTTTCCGCCGGGGAATTCCCACATGCCGCCCAAGGCTCCGCCGAACACACGTCGGGCCACGAGGACGCGGTCTCCGCGGAGTATGATCGCCGCCACTGAGCAGTTCATGCTAAAGGAAGAGCACCATGGGAAAAAGGAAGTGGACGCCACCGGCGATGATGGCCGAAAGCCCGATCGCTGCCTTGTGCTCCAGCAAAAAAACCTCGAAGCGGGAACCCTGCCCACCGCGGAAATGCTCGAGGATGAGGGTCGAACCGACTGTGATTCCGGCGACTGCGGGAAGGAAGTCACCGACCACGGGGATATCCCCTCGAATCACGGTGAGGAGCTTGAAAGCCCCGACGACGGCCGCAAGTATGCCCGTGACCAGGCTGACCGTGGGGTCACGGAGGAAAACCCGGAGTCCGGCGATCGCGGGGCGTTGTGAAGTGATCGGCGACAGCATAAGGCTGAGTCCGCCCAAGAGGTTCATGAACACGGAAAGGAAGTAAAACTGGACCATAACTGGTGGCCAAGCCTATAGAAAAGCCGAAGGGGGGTCAAGACAGCGAGCGGCTTCCTCGGCGATGGACTTCGCCTCGAACCAGCCCAGTTTTCTCCTTGCACGCCGCCCGGCCATACCGTGGGCGATCACTGCGGCCTGGGCCGCGGCAAAGGCATGGTCAACAGGGCTACCCTCAAGATGGGCGGCGAGGCGACCTGCCAGGAAGGCTCCCGCCAATCCTGCCAGGACGTCTCCGGACCCGGCGACCGCCAGCGAAGGCTCACGGCCATCCCATACCGAAATGCGCCCATCAGGAGAGGCAATCCAGGTGACATGGGACTTGAGGACGATGACAGCCCCTGAGCTGGCGGCGAAAGCGCCTAGACAGGAAAGGGGATTTGCCAAGCTATCCTTGGGCGAAATGCCGGAAAGTGCCTCGAATTCGCCGGGATGGGGAGTCAGAACCAAGGGAGCTTGCGCATGGAAACCCTTGGAAAAAAGGGGCGCGGCAAGACGAAGTCCGTCGGCGTCTACGACAGCGGGGATGGCCCTTTCAAGGATGGCAGGGATCAGGCTCGCCTTGGCATCCTCCTGCCCCCAGCCAGGGCCGATGACCAAGGCATCGCCTCCGAGGCAGGAGATATCCCCTCTATCCGGCAAGGGCTTGATGATTGCGGAGGCAAAGGCCTCCGGCGAGGCGACGGCGGAGAATACCGGATAGAGGTCCTTGTCGGCATAAAGCCAGACATGTCCAGCGCCTCCGGCAAAGGCCCCATGGATGGCCAGCGAGGCCGCACCGACCATGCCCCGGCTTCCGGCCAGCACGCCGACCTTGCCTCGCCTCCCTTTGTGGGCATCCAGGGAAAGCGACGGGAGGAGGGAAGAAAGGTCTTCCGCCTCGAGGAGACGTGCCGCAAGGCCGGAAAAGGAGGATGGGGGAAATACCCCATCGATGGCCACAACCCTGCCTGCCAGCGTCCGTGCAGCCGGATAGTAGAGGGAAAGCTTGCGGGGCTCGATCGAAAGGGTCCAGGTCGCCTTGAGGACGGCATCGGCGGGCGAAAAACCATCCCTGAGCCCTGAGGGCAGGTCAATGGCGGCAACCGCCGCCTTGGCAGCGCTCGCGGCAAGGACGAGGGCCGACGAGGCGGGCCGAAGCGGCTCCCTGAGTCCCGTTCCCGCGATGCCGTCCACGATGAGGGCAGCTCGCGCGAGAAGGGCGCGTGAGCCAGCTTCGTCCTCGTCAAAGACCAGGACGGGGATTCCCATTGCCACCAATGCGTCGTACTGGAGCCTCGTGGCCTCGCCCAATTTCCTTGTGACCAGTATCGCCGCGAGCCCTTGGCGGCCAGAAAAGCGGGCTTGCCTGAGAAGGGCCAGGGCATCTCCCCCATTGTTGCCTGGACCCGCAAGGGCGATTATGAGCGAGGAATCGCCCTCGTCGTTTTTCCCCTGAAGGACCCCGTCCTCTTGCGCCAAGGTCGACAGGGACTGCCACATCCTGACCGCAGCCCCTTCCATGAGGAGGATGGAGGGAAGGTGCCATTCCGACTGGATCCGCACATCGAGGGCGGACGCTTCGGCCGCGGTCGCCAAGGCCCTCACTGCTTGACTTCCTGCTTTGCCCCGCCAAGGAGCTTGTCGAAACGCCACCAGATGAAACGCGCCTCGTACTTGGTTCCGAGGAGGGCGGAGAGTATGCCGTCGGGCGAGAGGTGCATCGTGCTGTAGTAGAGCTCGTCCGGGGAGATATCGATGCTGTAGCGGCTCGTCGAGCGGGTCAGTGTATCGTAGACCGAAACCTGGCTCTTGTTGTTGTCGGCAGCGGTGAGGAAAAAGAAGCGCTTGCCGGCCATGCCGAGGAACTCGGGGATGCGGACGCTCCGCTGCGGACCGTTTTCGCCGTTGCCCTTCAAGGTCTGCTCGATGGCGGGTATCTGCCAGCGTTCGGAGATGTTGCCGCTTGAGGGGTCCATGTGAAAAGCCCAGGAGGAGGCAAACTCGACGCCGGACTGCGACTTGGTGTTGGGATCCACGGCCGTCCGGTAATAGTCGATCTTCACGATGAGGAAGCGGCCATCGGAATCAGGCGCTATGCGATCGAGGGAGGGGATGAGGAATTTCTCGCCCTCAGGCTGGGGAAGGGAATCCCGGCTGATCTTCATCGAATGCCGGACAAAGCCCTTTGAATCGAACCAGTCCACGAGCCAGAAGGTCTGGGTCAGGGAGACGACGACGCAATCATCGGAACTCGTCACATAGAGGTTCGATATGAATGCAAAAGGCGTTCCGCCAAGGCCCTCCTGTCCGAGGTAGTCAAGGGAATTGCCGTCCTTGTCGAATCGCAGGACGACATGGTCGAGGACGGCGTCAAGGTCCTTGTCGTAGACGCGGCGGTCAGGAGGCAGCCTGTCCTCGACGTAGATGGTCTGGCGCGAATCGACGGAAAGCTCGCCCACGGCGCGGAAGGGATACTGGACCGCTTTTCGCCCTGCGGCTTCGGAGCCTGAGGCAGGCTTGACGAGGAGGGGTTCGGGATTCTTCTCGGGATTGTAGATCATCGAAAGGACATCGCCGAAGGATGAAAGGCGCACGACCTTGCTTCCCGCGCCGTTTGCCACGTAGAAAATGCCTTCTCGCATGGCCATGCGGGTTTTCAAGGGAGCCGTGCCGGTCTCGGTCTGGAAGAGGTCCAGCTGGTCTTCCCCCTTGCCGTAACCCAGGGTAAAAAGCTGTTCCCTTGCCACGGATACGCTTTCCCTGCGGGATGCGCAACTGGCCAGGCTGGCGACCAGGCCCAGCGCGAGGGCCAATGCGGCGACGGTCGATAAGGCGGTCAGCTGCCGCCGGATTCCTTGTATGCCCATATTGATCAAGTAGTATCGTCAAGGCCCCGAGGAGTGTCAACGAGCCGTCGCGATGCCGGACCGCGCAGGACGCGTCAGCACATGGTTTTGGCGGGTCGGCGGAGCTTGACCCCGGCAAATCGAAACAGGTACATTGAGGGGCATGAACACGAACATCCTTGCCGCGCTCTTCGGCTCCCAGAAAGAGCGGGATATCAAGAAAATCATCCCCCTTCTCCACACGGTCAACTCCAAGGAGCCTTGGGCTTTTTCCCTCAAGAACGAGGATTTCCCGCAAGAGACCGCAAGGCTCCGTGAGCGGGTCCGTGCCGGTGAAAGCCTCGATGATATCCTTCCCGAAGCCTTTGCGCTCTTCCGCGAGGCCGCGCGCAGGACCCTCGGCGAGCGCCCCTTTGACACCCAGATCATGGGCGGGATAGTCCTCCACCGCGGAAGGATAGTCGAGATGAAAACGGGCGAGGGCAAGACCCTGTGCTCGGTCTCCGCGGCCTACCTGAATTCACTCTCCGGCAATGGGGTCCATGTCGTCACCGTAAACGACTACCTGGCCGAACGCGACTCGCAGTGGATGGGCCAGATCTTCCGGTTCCTTGGGGTATCGGTCGGCTGCATCCTCTCCCGGATGGACAACCCCGCTCGCAGGACAGCCTACGCCCAGGACATCACCTACGGCACGAACAACGAGTTCGGCTTCGACTACCTGCGCGACAACATGGCCTGGTCACCCGCCGAGAGGGTCCAGCGGCAGCACAATTACTGCATCGTCGACGAGATCGACTCCATCCTCATCGACGAGGCTCGCACTCCCCTCATCATCTCGGGGCCGGCCGAGGACGACACCTTCAAGGTCAACGAGATCAGCCGGCTCGCGAGCCAGCTCGTCGAAGTGAAGAAGAACCCCGCCACCGGTGAATACCCGAAGGAGGAGGAGGGAGAGGCCCTTGACGGTGATTACAAGATCGACGAAAAGGGCAAGCGCATTTCCTTCAGTCCCCATGGCATGGACAAGATCGAGGAACTTCTCCAGAAGCGCGGCCTCATCAAGGGGTCGGTCTTCGAGGAGAGCAATTTCGAGTTCATCCACTACTTCACCCAGGCGGTGAAAGCACAGATCCTCTTCAGCAAGGACGTCGACTATGTGGTCCAGGATGGCCTTGTCCAGATTGTCGACGAGTTCACTGGCCGCATCCTCCATGGCCGCCGCTATTCCGACGGCCTCCATGAGGCCATCGAGGCGAAGGAAAGGATAAAGATCGCGCGGAGGAACCGCACCTTGGCGACCATAACCTTCCAGAACTACTTCCGCATGTATAAAAAAATAGCCGGAATGACCGGAACGGCCGACACCGAGGCCGCCGAGTTCTCCAAAATATACAACCTCGATGTCACTGTCATCGCGACGAACCAGCCTGTCCAGCGCGCGGACGAGGATGACCTTGTCTTCCTCAACGAGGACGAGAAGTTCCACGCCATCTGCGACGAGATAGCCGATGCCCACAAGAAGGGCCAGCCCATGCTCGTCGGCACGGTCTCCATCGAGAAGTCGGAAAAGCTCTCTGCCCTCCTCACCAGGAAGGGTGTCCGCCACGAGGTCCTCAACGCCAAGAACCACGCACGTGAAGCCCTCATCATCGCCGAGGCGGGCGCCAAGGGATCGGTCACGATAGCCACCAACATGGCCGGCCGAGGCACCGATATAAAGCTGGGAGGCAATCCCGAGTTCCGCGCGCGCAGGCGCGCGGGCAGCACGGCCACCGAGGAGGAATACCGGGCGGCCTACGCGATCGAGTTCGAGGCCTGGAAAAAGGACTACGAGGACGTGCGCGCATGCGGAGGACTCTACGTGCTTGGAACCGAGCGCCACGAAAGCCGGCGTATCGACAACCAGCTGCGTGGGCGGTCGGGCCGGCAGGGCGACCCCGGACGCTCGGCCTTCTTCCTCTCGCTGGACGACGACCTCATGCGCCTCTTTGGGGGCGAGAACCTGAAGGGCATCATGGGCCGCATCGGGATGAAACCTGGGGAACCCATCTACCACCCCCTCCTTAACCGCACCATAGAGAACGCCCAGAAAAAGGTCGAGGAGCGCAACTTCGAGATCCGCAAGCACCTCCTCGAATACGACGATGTCCTCAATGAGCAGCGCAAGTTCATTTACGAGCAGCGTGACACCATCCTCAAGGACGAGGAACTGGTGGAACGGGTCAAGGCTACCGCGGCCGAGATGCTCGAGAACTACATCGACGACTTCACTGACGCCCAGAAGACCGCCCCTGCCAAGGCCTATCCCGAGCTGCAGGCGGCGCTCAAGACGGCCTTCAACATCCAGCTTCCCTACCGTTCATCCTCGAAGGAAGCTGCCCAGGCCGACGCACTGAGGACCAGCGCAACCGAGCTCCTGGACCAGGACCTTGCCGAGAAGCTGCAATTCGCCGGCAAGGAAAACCTCAACCAGTTCGTGCGCTTCCAGTACATCCAGGCGATCGACCAGCGCTGGCTGGATCACCTCGAGAACATGGAAGCCCTCCGGGAGGCGGTCTACCTAAGGTCCTACGGCCAGAAAAATCCCCTCCTCGAGTACAAGCTCGAAGGTTTTGACATTTTCAACGACATGATCGAGGAGATCCGCCGTGCCATCGCGACCCGGCTCTTCCTGGTGCGCATTCAGATCGGCGAAGAGCGGCAAGCCAGGCCCGCCGCTCCCCAAGCCGGCAACGCCATCCATGAGGACGCCGGGCAATTCGGTGGCGCCTCCGGCGTAGCGACAAGCGCGACGGCAAAGGCCTCCCGCCCCGAAGGCGCCACCGTCGTGCGGAGCATGCCCAAGGTTGGCCGCAACGATCCTTGCCCCTGCGGTTCGGGGAAGAAATACAAGCTTTGCCATGGCCGATAGTCGCCGGGTCGTAGGTCCCTAGGCCTGGCGATGTCCCTCAACTGGAAGGAAATTGACCTGGTCTTGGGCGAGCTTGACCTGGAAGGCGCCCATATACAGCGCATCCTCCAGCCTTCCTACGATTCGATCGTCCTCGGCCTCTACAAGGAAGGGCGGGAAATCGACCTCCTCATATCCATCGCCAACGGCGCCTGCAGGATGCATTCCCTTGCCGCGCCGCCGCCCAAGCCAGAGCGTGCCTTGCGTTTCCAGGAATGCCTGAAATCCCGCATCAAGGGGGGGCACATCGATGCGGTCAGCCAGCTTGGCACCGAGCGGGTTGTCCGATTCGATGTCACGGTCTCACGGGTCGATTCGGGTGCTGCCAAGGAGACTGTCTACAAACCGATAGGTAGCTTCGCGCACGACTTGGCCCACGGCCGTTCGCCCGCGCGGGGCCGTTTGGCCGCGAACAGGCGCGGGACAGGGCTCGAGGCCGAAGCACCATCAGAGCCGACACGACAGGTCGGCCCGGAGATCCAACGCTACCGGATCTATGCGCGGCTTTGGAGCGGTGCTGGCAACATCATCCTCGTGGACGAGGCGGGGACGATCATCGACGTCGCGGCCAGGAGACCGGCAAAGGGAGAGGTTTCCGGAGAGGCATGCCGCCTGGAGGAAAGCATTGCGGTCGACCAAGGCAGGCCGCACAAGGAGTTCGTCATCCGCGGACTTCCGCCCCTCGATGAGGAAAGAAGGCGAAGGAAGCCCGCGCCGGGCAGGATCCCCGTCGAGGGAGGCAGTTTCAACGAGCGGCTGGAGCTGGCCTACGCCGAACATGGCGGGGAACTTTCGAGGGACAAGCTCCTGTCAGCCGCGCGCGAGCGCTTCGCGAAAAAAATGCGCGCACTCGATGCGCGTATCGCCGAGTTCGAAAAGCGCGCCGCGCTGTTCCGCGATGCCGATCGTTTCCGTGAGCTCGGCGACATTCTCATGGCCAACCAAGCCTCGCCCCGATCCAGCCGCCTCCTCTCCTGCGCCGATTTTCATCGGGGTGGCGAGGTCGCCATCGAGATTGATCCCGCCCTCAGCATCATGGAAAACGCCAGAAGCTACTATGGGCGCTACCGCAAGGCAGTCTCCGGCCTCGGCGAGGTCGAACTGGAGCTGTCTGCGTGCAAAGCCGCCCGCATCGCCGAGGAGGCCGGGCTTGCGCGACTCGAGGCTTGCGCCAATCCCCTCCTCATCGCCAAGGCCTTGGACAAGGGTGGCACAACCCGGACCGAAGCCAACCGAGATCGCGCCTACCCGGGACTATCCCTCGAGAAAAACGGATGGACCATCCTCGTAGGACGCTCAGCCAAGGAAAATGACGAACTCCTGAGAAGGCATGTGAGGGGCAATGACTTGTGGATGCATGCGCGCGACTATGCCGGCTCCCATGTCTTCGTGAAAAGCCGTTCGGGCAAGAGCTTTCCCCTCGACATCCTCCTGGACGCGGGCAACCTGGCGATCTATTACTCGAAGGGAAGGGCAAACGGCGGCGGCGAGCTCTATTACACCTTGGTCAAGCACTTGAGGCGGGCCAAGGACGGGCCAAAAGGCCTGGTCCTTCCGAGCCAGGAGAAAAACCTCTACGTGAACCTCGACGAAAAGCTGCTCCGCGGGCTACGGGCGCTGATTGGAGAGGAATAGGACTGGCTCCGCAGGGAGAGGAATTACAACGCAGGGTCTGGAGCTTTCCCAGGCTCGGTATTGGGCCAGGATGATATGCCGGCAAACCTCACCGACAATTCTGTCCAGTGCTGTCGGCAGCGATCATCGCCAAGAGGCTTCAGTGGACCGCGGGGAGGATCCTCCGCCTTTTGGCGGAGGGCGGCATGAACACTGTCCCGGCCTCCGTCGCGACTCTCACCATTCCTTGCGGACTATCTCAGGGGCGGGTACCGTGGAGCCTTGCTTGCGGACGGAGACAAAAAGCTTGCCGTCATGGATGGACACGCGGGCGGTGGAGCCGGGAGGAAGCTTGCCCCCCAAGATTTCCTCGGCGAGGGCGTCCTCGATCTCGGACTGGATGAGGCGACGCATCGGCCGGGCGCCATAGGCGGGATCGTAGCCGCGTTTCGCGAGGTTCTCCTTTGCGCCCACGGTCAGCTCAAGGGCTATGCCTTTCGTCGCCAGCCTGCGTGAAAGCTCGGTGAGGAGGAGGTCCAGGATCTGCCGGATCTCGGCCGGATCCAAGGGAGTGAAAACGACGATGTCGTCAACGCGGTTCACGAACTCCGGGTTGAAATGCTTCTTGAGCTCCGACATCACATTGGTCTTGACCTCCGAATAGGACAGGAGGCGTTCCCCTTCGTGGAAACCGAGGCCGCTCTTGCTGATCTCCCGCGCCCCGGCATTGCTTGTCATGATCACGACGCAATTCCTGAAGGAGACGACATGTCCCAGGTTGTCGCGCAACTCCCCTTCCTCGAGGAGCTGGAGGAGCATGTTGAAGACGTCGGGATGGGCCTTCTCGATCTCGTCAAAGAGGACCACGCTGTACGGACGACGCCGGATCCTCTCCGTGAGCATTCCGCCCTCGTCGTAGCCCACATAGCCCGGAGGGGCTCCCACGAGGCGGGCGGCGTTGTGGCGCTCCATGAAATCGGACATGTCGATGCGGACAAGGGCGTCCTCGGAGCCGAAGAGCTGCTCGGCAAGGGATTTGGCCACGAGGGTCTTCCCGACGCCTGTGGGTCCCAGGAAGATGAATGAGCCCAGCGGACGCCTGCCGTCAGAGACGCCGGCGCGCGAACGGCGCACCGCGGCCGCGACGGCTCCAATGGCTTCCTCCTGGCCGACCACACGCTCGTGGAGCGCGGCCTCGAGGCCCAGGAGGCGATCGGCCTCGCTCTCCTCCAGGCGTCCCAGGGGTATGCCGGTGGCCTCGGAAAGCACGACCTTGAGGTCCTCCTCGGTCACGAGGCTTTTTCCGCCCGCGTTGCGCGATTCCCAGTCGCTCTTGAGCGCGTCCAGGCGCTGCCTCATATGCCTCACCCTGTCCCTGACCTCCGCGGCCTTCTCGTAGTTCTGCGTGGACACGAGGCCAAGCTTCTCCTCGGTTAGGCGCTTGATCTCCTCCTCGATGTCGCCGAGCTCCAGCGGCCTTGAGGGGTTCAGGATCTTCCGGTAGGCCCCCGCCTCGTCCAGGAGATCGATGGCCTTGTCGGGGAGGAAACGGCCCGGGATGTACCGCCGCGAGAGCTCGACAGCCGCCTCGACGGCGCTGCGGTCATAGGAGACGCCATGGAACTCCTCATAGCGCCCCTTGATGCCCTCGAGGATGTCGAGCGACTCATCCGCGTCGGGCTCCTCCACGAGGACCGACTGGAAACGCCGCTCGAGCGCTGAATCCCTCTCGAAGTACTTGCGGTATTCGTCCAGGGTCGTCGCGCCGATGCACTGGATCTCCCCCCGCGAAAGGGAGGGCTTGAGCATGTTCGAGGCATCGATGCTTCCCTCCGCGCCTCCAGCGCCGATGACGGTGTGGAGCTCGTCGATGAAGAGGATCACGTTTCCCGCGAGGGAAATCTCCTTCATTATGCGCTTGAGCCGCTCCTCGAACTCGCCGCGGTATTTGGTGCCTGCGACCACGGACGCGATGTCCAGGGCCAGGACGCGTTTCCGCGCAAGCTCTGGCGGCGCTTCGCCGCGGGCGAAGCGTTGTGCGATTCCCTCGACGATGGCGGTTTTCCCTACCCCGGGCTCCCCTACCAGGACAGGATTGTTCTTCCCGCGCCGGGACAGGATGCGTATCACCCTCGTTATCTCCCGCTCACGCCCGAGCACGGGATCAAGGCGGCCCTCGCGCGCGAAGGCGGTGAGGTCGCGCGCGTGCTCGTCCAGGAGAGGGGTCCTGTCGGGATTCGCCGCTCGGCGTGCGGGTTCGGCCTTCTCGCGTCGGGCCTCGGGCTTTTCACTCTCCCGGATCGCGCGTGCGGTCGATCTCAGGTCCTCCACGGTGATGGCGGCGCGGGAAAGCCAGCGGGCGAAAAACGAGGCTTCCTCCCTTGCCGCCGCGATCACAAAGTGCTCCGTCCCGACATATTCGGAATCGGAAAGGTTCGCCTCCTCGGCGGCGCCTTCGAGGAGGCTGCGGGAACGGCTGGAGAGGGGGAGGTCACCGAGGACCAGGCCGGCGCGCTTCCTTTCAAGGGAGCGTTCGATGGCGTCTCGAAGCTCGAGGCTGTCTATCTTCAGGTTCCGAAGGGCCTTGAAGCCCAATCCTTCGCCGTCCTTGAGCACCGCGAGGAGGACATGCTCAGGCTCGAGTTCCTCGGAACGGCAGCGTTTTGCCTCTTCCTGCGCTATCGCGGTGATGACCCGTTGCGCCCTTCGCGTCAAGCCTCTGAACATGCGCTGCCTCCATCCCTCATGCGGGCTTCTTTGGTCGCGTCCGAGACCACCTGGGCCCTTCTCCTGTCATCGCTCCTACGGGCCACCGGGATGTGCTCCGTCTCCTCGCCTTCCATTGCCGCCTTCGCGTAGAGCGCCAGGTTCCCTGGGCCGAGACGGCGGGCCAGCCTTCCGAGGGATCCGATGTCAACGTTCTCCACAAGGCCGCAACAGGCCGCAATCCGAAGCGCGGAGAGTGCGCTTGCGGCTTCCGATTCTCCCAGGAAGCAGCAATTGCGAAACAAGCCAAGGGCCCTGCCGGCCCGGTCGATCAATTCCTCCCCTTGATTCCTGGCCATTTCCTCGCGTGACTTTCTCTCGGCCTGGACCACGGCACGCAAGGCAGCTTCGAAATCCTCTGCGAGGCCGCGCATGGTCTGGCCAAAGGCCCGGTCAGTGGAAATCTCATACACGTCCCCCACCGAGCCTTCGTCCGAACCGAAAAAACCACGCACCGCAAGCCCGCGCGCAAGGAGGCCGCGGAAAGCCTTCTCGATCAAGCCGTTGCCGCCAAGAGCTGGCAAATGCAGGAGCGCTTTGAAAGAAAGTCCGTTTCCACAATCGTTGAGCCGCGAAGAAAGAAACCCGAATTCTGCGTCAAACGCGAAGGAGGAATCCGGTCCGAAGCTTTCAAGGGCGGAAAGGGCGGCATTGGCAGCCCTGGCTCCCGAAAGGCCAGGGACCTTGAAGATCACTTGGAGATGGTCCTCGAAATCCAGGATGGCATAGTAGGGCGTTACCTTGGATACCATGATCGCGTTGTCCGGAGCCAAGGTGAAGGACCGCAGAAGATAGCCGTTTTCAATGAGGGATCGACGGGTATTGTCCGACAGGCTTGCCATCTCAACAACCGCAAGGTCCTTCCTGCCGTCAAGACCGAAGGATGCGCGTGTGGAGGCTGCGCCTGGCCTTGGGAAAATGGCCTTTGACAGGTTCCGGACGAGACGGATCGTGGTCTGCAACACAACATCGCCATCGAGCGCGTCCATGGAGCCAAGTCCATGATCCGACCAAAATGGCGGCAGGAAAAGGAGGGAGGGGAACTCCGGATTCGGCTTTCCGCTGGATACCTGCATGCGGTCCCTTAAAACGGCCGCTTTCTCATAATCCTCATCGGCTAGAGCCGTTTCGAGGTCGAGCGCCAAGGTGGAAAGGCCGAAGGCAGGGACTAGCCCCGCGAATAAGCCCTCTTGCTGCGCCGTTTCGATTGGAGGGCCGGAAGCGGCCTCCTCCGATCGGTAGTAGGGGGGCCTTGCGCGGGCTCGCATATGCCGCTCGATCTCGGGCCGAAAAATCTCCGCGCAGGTTGGACAGCCCAGCCGGGCCTCACGACGCAACCTATCAAGACCCTGTCCGCAACGTGGACAGTGGAGGGCCGGAGCTTCCTCACCAGTGGAGGGCTGGGCGACGAGATCCTCGAAACGCAGTTCGATCCGTCCGTGGCCAACGGACAAGCCGCGCTCGCGGGCGCATCCTTCGCAGAGGGCAGTCTCTCCGCTTCTCTCTCCGCCGTTTCGGCGCATGAAAACAACGGCTTCGCGGTTGCCGCAGATGGCACAGGTCATCCCCTAAGACTATAGTCCATGCCTTGGAAAAAGTATAGCGATCGGGCTATAGTTGAACTTTGGAGGAACCATCCATGCGCTCAAGCCTCACCTCATCAACGCTCGCCATCCTGCTGTTCGCCGCCTCCATTTCGGGGCTTGCGGCACAGTCAGGCCCTGGCGCCACGATAACGTTCGCCGCCCTCAAAGGCCCCTCAGGGATCGGCATGATCAAGCTCTTCGATTCACCCCCGGCCATTCCTGGCGCGATTCTCAAGATGATAGCGGTTCCCTCTGCCGACCTCATGGCGGCCAAGGTCATCTCCGGCGAATATGATGTGGCCGTCCTCCCGATAAACATGGCGGCCAAGCTTCACTCGGCAGGAATACCCCTAGTGCTCGCAGCCCTCGTCGGCAATGGCATGGTTTCCTTCCTCAGCGCGGATCCGGCGATCAAGCGACTTGAAGACCTCCGAGGAAAGGAAGTCTACGTCGCTGGCCAAGGCGCAACGCCGGAATTCCTCATCCGAAAGCTCCTCACCAATGCGGGGATCGATCCGGCCAAGGATATCCGCCTCTCCTATTCCCTCCCCTACCCCGAAATGACCGCGGCCCTTGTGGGCGGACGCATCAAGTACGCAGTCCTGCCCGAACCCTTCGCCACGCAGGCCGTCATCGCAAATCCTGCGCTCTTTGCGCCTCTGGACCTTGGTGCCCTCTGGGAAAGCGCCACCGGCCAGGCTTCCTACCCGATGACCGCCTTGGTCGTCAACTCAGACCTGGCAAAACGCAATCCCGCAGCGGTCAGGGCGATCCTCGCCGCCGCAGAAGCCTCCATCGACTTTGCCCTTGCCCAGCCTGCCGCGGCCGGCATCCTAGTAGAGAAAAACGAACTCGGCCTCAAGGCGAGCATCGCTTCCGCAGCCATCCCCCGCAGCGCCTACGTCTTCATCGTATCCGATGCCGCCAAACCGGCAGTGGAAGCCCTCCTCAAGGTTTTCCTCGATCTTGCGCCTGCCTCGGTCGGCGGCAAGCTTCCCGATGACGCCTTCTACGCCACCTTCTAGCAGGCCCATGCCCCAGGAAAGCCGACCCAAGGCAAATAGGGCGATGGGCAAGTCCAGCCGCTTTCTCATAGGCGCGGCATCCTTGGTGATCCTCGTCCTTGCCTGGAAAGTCCTTGCCGACGCGGTGGGAAAGGACATCATCTTCCCGCGGCCCGAACGCGTCTTCGGCGAGGCATTTGCCCTCTATCCCACGAGCACCTTCCTTCAAGCCCTCGCGACCACCTTTCTTCGGGGATTGGCTGCCTTTGGCCTTTCCGCCTTGGTGGGTGGGGCCACCGGCATCGCGGCGGGATTGTCCGTGATCTTCGAGGCGGCCTTGGCCCCGATACTCACCATCATCCGCGCCACGCCGGTGCTCGCCCTGATCCTCGTGACCCTCCTTTGGTTTCCCGATGGGGTTGTCCCGATATTCGCTGCCTTCCTCATGACCTTCCCTGTCATGGTGACCAGCGGTGCCGCCGGGGCACGGGCCGCGGATCCCGCGCTCCTTGAAATGGCGCGCGTTTTCGAAGTACCCCCCCGAGAGACCTTCAAGAAGCTCCGCCTCCCTGCCGCTGCGCCCCACCTCCTTGCGGGCGCCCGATCCGCCCTCGGGCTTTCCTGGAAGGTCGTGGTCGCCGGCGAAGTGCTTTCCCTGCCTGAGCGCGCCCTTGGCACGGGGATGCAGGCCGCACGGCTCAATCTCGAAACGCCAGAAGTACTTGCCTGGGCAGCGGCTTCCGTCCTCCTCTGCGGCTTGACCGAATGGTTCTTCGGGTTTATGACAAGGAAGGCGATCCACCATGGCCTATGAGCTTTCGCTGGTCTGCAAGGCCTTCGGCGAGGTGGAAGTCCTCAAAAGAATCGACCTTGCCTTTGTGGAAGGCACGATTTCCGTCATCCTCGGCCCATCAGGCTGCGGAAAGACAACCCTTCTCAACATCATCGCTGGCCTTCTCCCCTTTGACTCTGGCGAGCGCAGGGGCTTCGCAGGCACGCGTTTTTCCTATGCCTTCCAGGAACCGCGCCTCCTCCCTTGGCTCAGCGCCCGGGAAAACGCGGCCTTTGCGCTGTCCGGCGTCATGGGACGCGAGATGGCCTTGGCCAGGGTGGATGTCCTTCTCAAGGCGGCAGGCCTCGGTGACTCGGGCGACAAGAGACCCGCTGAGCTTTCGGGTGGCATGAGACAGCGGCTTTCCATAGTCCGGGCCTTTGCCTTCCCGGCGCAGGTCCTCCTCCTCGACGAGGCTTTCATCGCCGTGGACCTGAAAACCAAGATCGATCTGATGGACGTGTTCCTGGATTTGTGGCGGAGGGAAAAACCGACTGTAATATGCGTGACCCACGATGTCGAGGAAGCGGTCTATCTCGCCGACCGGGCCATCGTATTGTCGCCGAGGCCTTCCACGATCCTTGATGATTTCCGGATCGATACAGCCCGAGAGGGGCGCGCCTTAGGCTCGGAGGCGGCGATGGAAGCCGAAGGCCGGCTCTACAGCCTCGTCATGGGCAAACCCTGATGGGCCCATTGCATCAGGAGGACAGGGCTTTTTCCACAGCCACGGCCAGGTCTAGTTCGCTGAAAGGCTTGGCCAGGAAACGACCGATGGCAGCCTCGTCCTGGGACCTATCCGGATAGCCCGATACATAGAGGACCTTCAGGCCTGGGAGCATAGCCCCGAGGCGGCGAGCGAGGGAATAGCCGTCCATATAGGGCATCACGACGTCAGCCACGAGGAGGTCGATCGGCCGGCCTTGGCTTTCGGCTATGAGGAGGGCTTCTCCCGCGTTGTCTGCGGAGAGGACGCGGTGCCCGAGCCTGCCGAGAAGGCGCTCGGCGAGGTTGCGAAGCTCCTCATCGTCATCCACGAAAAGAATTGTGGCCAATCGGGCGGGGACGGGAATGGATTCCCGCTTTTCCTCGGTGAGGGGAAGGGCCGGGCGGGGCGCTGCGGGAATCCACACGCGGAACAGCGCCCCTGAACCCGGGGGCGAGCTGGCTTCCACTCCGCCTCCCGCCTGTTTCGCGAGGCCGTACACCATGGACAGACCGAGCCCCGTCCCCTTGTCCTTGGGCTTCGTCGTGAAGAAAGGCTCGAAAATCCGGCTGATGATCTCGGGCTTGATGCCCGTCCCTGAATCATGGATGGAGATGACCGCATAGGCACCGGCCGGAAGGGTGTCGAGGCCGACAGTGCGCGGGGCGCGCAGTTTCTCGATGCGCGATGCGATATGGAGGCGTCCGCCTTCAGGCATCGCGTCCTTCGCGTTGACGACGAGGTTGACCAGGATCTGTTCCATCTGGGTGGGATCGGCGAAGATCGAAGGCGTCTCCTCATCCAGCGAAAGACTCAAGGCTATGTTCTCGGTAAGCAGGCGACGCAGCATGCGCTCGTTCTCCAGGATGAGGACCTTGGTGTCGAGGATCTTGGGGCTGACGGGCTGGCGCCTCGAGAAGGCGAGGAGTTGGCGGGTCAAGGACGAGGCTTTGCCCGCGGCCTTGCGTATTCCCTCGACGTCCTCACGGAATTCCGGCCATTTCTCGCTGCCGTCGCTCAGGAGGTTCGAATAGCCAATGATGGCCGTGAGAATGTTGTTGAAGTCATGGGCGATGCCGCCGGCAAGCCTGCCCACGGCCTCCATGCGCTGGGCCTGCCCTAGCCTCTCCTCGAGAAGCCGACGCTCCGTGAGGTCGGAGAGCTCGCCTTGGATGCCGGCCACGTTCCCCTTTTCGTCTAGGACCAGGCCGACGTTCGCGAGGACGAACACCTCCTTGCTGTCGCGCCTTTTCATCGCGAACTCAAGGTGCTCAAGCTTCCCTGACAGGAGGAGGCCGGCACGGAAGGACTGCCAAGCCGCGGCATCGGGGAAGAGATCGCTCAACGCGGGGAGGACTTCGTCCTCCCCGATCCCGAAGAGGCGCCTGAAGGCGGGGTTGGTGTCCACGGCGATATAGGAGGCGTCTGTCAGGAAATTGCCGGAGAGACCTTCATGGAAGAGGCGGCGGTAGCGCTCCTCGCTCTCCCTGAGTTTTCTTTCCATGGCAGAGCGGTACAGGGCGATTTCGATCGCGGTCTTGAGTTCCCTTTCCTCGAACGGCTTGAGGATGTAGCCGAAGGGCTGGGTCAGCTTGGCCCTTGCTATGGTCTCCTCGTCGGCGTATGCGGTGAGGAGGATGACCGGAGCGCCCCATCGATCATGGAGGAGGCGCGCGGTCTCCACGCCGTCCATGCTCCCGCGGATGCGGATGTCCATGAGCACGAGGTCGGGCTGGAGTTGCTCGAATTGCTCGAGGATCTCATCGCCAGAAGGGAAAAGGCCCAAGACCCGATAGCCAGATCTTTCGAGGAAGTTCCGGATGTCGAGCGCGACTATGTATTCGTCCTCGACGATCGCTATGCCGGGTGCCGTGGGATCAGCCCTCTTCGGACCTGGGCTCATAGCCCAGGCGGAACAGCTCCGACCGGAGCTTCGTACGGTCGATGGGCTTGACGAGGTAGCTTGTCGCGCCGCCGGAATAATACGCCTCGATGACATTGCGGGGATCCTCGAGGACGCTTGTCATGATGATGCGCGCCTCATCGGCGGGCTTCACCCCGAGATCGGCCTCGAGTTCGCGGATGCGCTTCACCGCCTCATGGCCGTCCATCTTGGGCATCATGATATCCATGAAAAGGAGCTCATAGGGCTTGTATTCTTCCCAGGCGATCCTGAAAGCCTGGTAGGCTTCCTCTCCGTCCACGACGACATCCACGTCGGCATAGGGAGCCAGAAGTTTTTGCATCATCCTTCGACTTCCAAAATCATCCTCAACGACCAGGAAACGCATCGGGCGGCCCTCCTAGCGCATTATGCACGAGCCGCGAGTCCGGGGCAATTCTCGCTCGCCGTATTATGTCGGCGATGCCGATCCAATCTGCCTTGCGTGCGAGCAGGAGCGCTGAAAAGGACAGGCGCCTGCCCTGTTCCGATCCGAGTCCCTGGAAAAGGTCGTGGTACTCCTTGGCTCCCCTTTCGGCTTCCGACAGGTCGCCGACCGACATGGCAGTCTCAAGGACCACCGCTAGCCCTTCGAATCCCTCGATTATTTTCTCCTCTTCCATCCGCGGACCGTCATTCCCTGCCGGCGGGGAGGGGATCTCGGCACAGGCCCTGCTGAATTCCCTGACCGGGGAATCCGCACAGGGAAGGATATCCATCGCATTGAGGATCGGCTTCGCCCTGACAGGATAAGGGATTATCGCGGAGCCGGATGCGGCCAGTTCCGCCCGCCCCGTGAAGCCAGGCCGGCATGCGACAATGAGGCGGCCTCGCAACGCTCGCACCATGTCCGGTTGCGCCCTTGCCGACCTCTCATCACAAAGCACATAGCTGGCCTGCCCTTTGGTGGCCGCTTCCAGGCTTTCCAGGACCATGCAGGTCATGCCGAGGTAGGCAAGGATCTCCTCGATGTCCTCCCGCGCCTCAGGGGAAAACCCGACGACGGCAAAGTTTTGGCCGCAGGCGACGGGAGATGACGGGACATCGAGATCCGTCAATACGGGCAGGAGGACCTCGAACCGGCTTCCCTCGCCTGGCAGGCTTGTCACATGGATGCTTCCATCCAGGAGCTCTACGCTTTTTTCGACGATGGCCAAGCCCAGTCCAGTCCCCCCGGCTTGCCGCGTTGAGGAACCGTCAAGCTGGGTGAAGCGCTCGAAGGCTTTCGGTATCTCCTCCTCCGCCAAGCCGATGCCTGAATCCTCAACCACCAGCCTGAGCGTGAAGGCAGACGGCGATGGGGAGGATGTCGTTCCAGGCGAGGATGACGGCCCTTTCCAGGGCATCCAGGTGGCCTCCAGCCGTACATGGCCGAACTCCGTGAACTTGATGGCGTTGTCCAGGAGGTTCATGAGGACCTGCTTGATGCGATCCCGGTCAGAGATTATGCGCTCGGGCAGCCTCCGGTCCCGGCCGAATGAAAGGTCGAGGCATTTCGATTTGGCGCCGACGGCCAGGAAATCCGCGCATTCGCCAAGGAGGTCGTCCAGCGAAAAGGTGGACCGGACAGGGAGGAGCATGGACTTTTCGAGCCTGGTGAAATCGAGGATGGAATCGATGAGGGTCACGAGCGAGCGGGCGCTCCTCAAGACCGTTGCCAGGTACTCCCGCTGCTCTTCGTCACGCGATCGATCGAGGGAAAGCTCCGTGAAGCCGATGACCGAATTTAGCGGCGTCTTGAGCTCATGGCTCATGTTCGCCAGGAACTCGCCCTTGAGGCGGTTCGCCTCCTGTGCAAGCTCCACCGAGTGACGCATGGAAAGCTCGTACTGGAATTTATAGAGCGCGAGCTCAATGGCTATCCGGAGCTCCCTCTCATGGAAAGGCTTCACGACATAGCCGTAGGGACTCACGAGTTTAGCCCTCTCGAGGGTCCTTTCGTCGGTGAAGGCTGTCACGAAGATGATGGGGACCTCGACAAGCTCGCGTGCCAGCCGCGCGGTCTCGATGCCGTCCGAACCGCCCTTGAGCTTGATGTCCATCAGGACGAGGTCGGGCTTGTTCCGCGCGAGGTAGGCAAGAGCAGCAGGCCCGGTGTCCACGACCTCGAGGATGCGATAGCCCAAAGACTCCAGGCGCATCTTCATGTCGAGGGCGACGATGGTCTCGTCCTCGACGATGAGGATGTCCTTGCCGTTCATTGGGCTTCGGCGCCGGCGCTCCCGCCGCCGGCGGCGGGAGCGCCGGTGAAGGCGTCAAGGCCGTTGAAAGCCTCATCAATATCAATTATGACTATAAAGCGCCCGTCCTTCTCGCCTATGCCCGACACGAGGTTCCCTCGCCCGCGGCCTCCCAGCCCCGGCGCCTTTTCGATGTGGGAAGCGTCAATGTCCACGACCTCGCGGACGGAATCGGCCAGGATGCCCATCACGATGTCATCGCCGGAGTATTTCACGTGGAGGACGACTATGCTCGCTCCGCTGGAAAGCGCGGAATCGCCGGCCGTCTCCTTGCCTGGAACCAGGGCAAGCGCCCTCTCCTCGCTCCTGATCGCAGGTAGGCCCGCAAAGGGCTCCTTTTCGACGACAGCGCGCTGGTCCTCGAAAGCGAAACGTGTCCGCAAGTCGGCCACGGGGATGACTGCCCCGCGGTAGTTGATGACGCCCTTGAGGTGCTGGGGGGCCTGGGGAACGCGCGTGATCGGCATGGTCTCGAGGACAACCTCCACGCGTTCGACTTCGATCGCATACTGGTTGTTGTCAAGCTCGAAGGCAAGGAACCGTCCGCTGCCAAGCGCTTTCACTGACGCCTCCCCCTTATCCCGCGACCTTGCTGACGATCCCTAGAAGCTTGTCCGCGTTGAACGGCTTCACGATCCATCCCGTGGCGCCCGCTTCCTTGCCTTCGTTCATCTTGGATCCCTGGGATTCGGTCGTGAGGACGAGGATAGGCGTGAACTTGTAGGCGGGGAGCTCCCGGACCTTGCGGATGAACCCGATCCCGTCGAGGTTCGGCATGTTGACATCGGTGATGATGAGATCGAGCCCGGTGAGGGTCCCGGCCATCGTCAGGGCTTCGAGGCCGTCCTGCGCCTCGACCGTCTCGTACCCCTCTTGTCGGAGGATGAACGAGATGCTTTGCCGGATTGCGGCGGAATCGTCAACGATGAGTATCTTCTTTGGCATATGCATCTCCTTGATTCGCCTATCTCGCGCGCTTTCGGACTTCACCGGCTAGCTGTTCAAGGGAAACGATTGTATCCACCCCGCCGAGCTTGATGGCTTCATTCGGCATCCCGAAGACAACGCAGGATGCCTCGTCCTGGGCTATTGTCCACGCCCCGGAATCGTGCATTTCCTTCATGCCCCTCGAACCGTCATCTCCCATGCCCGTCATGATGACGCCAATGGCGTTTTTCCCGGCATACCTCGCGGCTGACCGGAAAAGCACGTCAACGCTCGGGCGGTGCCGGCAGACCAGGGGGCCTTCCCTCACTTCGACATAATACCGGGCACCGGACCGCTTTAGAAGGGTATGCTTGTTTCCCGGCGCGATCAAGGCGCGGCCGCGTATCACGGTGTCGTTGTCCTGCGCTTCTTTCACCGTTATCCGGCACAGCCCATCAAGGCGCTTGGCGAAGGCCGCGGTGAAATGCTCGGGCATGTGTTGGACGATGACAATGCCCGGGGCGTCTTCGGGGAAGGCCTCGAGGAACTCGCGAAGCGCCTCCGTGCCACCGGTCGAGGCGCCGACGATTACCACCTTCTCGGTCGTCTCCACGAAAACATTGCCTTTTTCCGGCTTTGACAGCATCACGTCGGCCGTAAGCTTGGGTGCCACCTCGCGCTCGGTCGGAGCCCGCCTGAAGGAGCCTGCCTTCAGCTTGTTGCGCGACATGTATGCGGCCTTTACCGCGTCGCATATGCGGACGGTTGATTCCTCAAGGAACTGCTTGGTGCCGAGCTTCGGCTTCTGGATTATCTCGACCGCACCGTATTCCAGGGCCTTGATCGCATTGTCCGATCCGGCTTCGGTCTTGGAGGAGCAGACCACGACGGGAAGGGGATTGTGCTCCATGATATTGCGGAGGAAGGTGAGGCCGTCCATACGAGGCATTTCGACGTCGGTGACGATGACGTCCGGGCGGGAGTTCTCCAGGTGCTTTTGCGCGAAAATGGGATCCGCGGCCACATGGACGACTTCTATCTGCGGATCGGTTTCAAGCACTTCCTTGAGGGTTTGCCGAACGACCGCGGAATCGTCGACGATCATCACCTTTATGGTACTTGCCATGCTGTCCCGCCTTCCGAAAAGGTCAAAGCTTTCCATAAATCGTTGGCGCGAAGCCCTTGAGCGGCAAATCCATTCCAGTGAGGGTTTCGGAATGACCCAATATCAGCCAGCCGCCCGGGCGGATATGCCCGCAAATCCGCCTGAGGATAAGTTCCTGGATCTTGCGCTCGAAATAGATGATCACGTTCCGGCAAAACACCACGTCAAAGCCTTTTTCTATCGGATAGCTCTCATCCATGAAATTGATGCGGAGGAAACGGACCTTGTCACGGATCTCCGGCTTGATCCGGACCTGGCCCTTGGATTTGTCCTTGCTGCGAAGGAGGTATTTTTTCTTGTAGCTTGCAGGGATCGGATCCGCCTTGTCCTCTTCATAGATGGCGGTCTTGGCCCTGTCGAGCACCTGGGAGGAAAGGTCGCTCGCGAAGATGCGATACTCGAAACTCAGGTTTTGCCGCCGATATTCCTCGAGGACCATGGCCAAGGTATAGGGTTCCTCGCCGGTGGAGCATCCAGCGGACCAGAATGACATCGTCGCCTGTCCTGGGGCCGCTCCTGATGAGAGCCGGGCGGGCAGGATCCTCTCGATCAGGAAATCGAAATGATCGGCCTCACGGAAAAAATCAGTCTTGTTGGTGGTGACCGCGTCGATCATGTTCAGCAGTTCCGTCTGCCGCCCCTCTTCCGAAAACACGAAGTCGACGTATTCACGGTAGCCACCCATGCCGAAGTGCCTGATACGCTTCTGGAGCCTCGATTCCAGCATGATCCTCTTCGAATCCGGCATGCGGATTCCCAGCTCGCTTTCGATGAAATGGGATAGCCGGCGGAAATCGGCATCGCTCAAAGAGCTTGCATCGGGTTGCGTCCGGCCTGCCATGCTCAACGCTCTCCTCCGTGCCCGATCCGTCGGCCTGCCTCGCGTTGCACCGTGGCCGCGAGGCGATTCACGTCGAGGATGAGGGCCACGGTACCGTCACCAAGGATCGTTGCGCCCGAAAGGCCTTCCACATCGCGGAACATCCTCCCGAGCGGCTTGATCACGGTCTGGTAATCCCCGACGACCTGGTCGACCACGAACCCGACCCGCATGTCCTGGGAGTTGGTGATGACGATCTGCTCGATCTCGGGCTCGTCGCCGCCTGCCTGGAAAACGCTGCGCAGGGAGATGAAGGGGACGAGCTCATCCCGATAGCTGATGATCCGGCGCTCGCCAAGGTCGCGCAACTCGCTCGCGTGGATCTCGATGCATCCATCCACCGAGGAGAGCGGAACGACATAGTACTCGTCCACGATGCGGACCAGGAGGCCATCGATGATGGCAAGGGTGAGGGGGATCTTGAGGGTCACGGCCAAGCCTTTCCCGAGCTCCGTGGAAAGGCTCACGATACCCCCGAGGGAATCTATCTCGCGCTTGACGACATCCATCCCCACACCGCGCCCGGAGACGGTCGTGACGGCCTTGGCCGTGGAAAAGCCGGGAGCGAAAATGAGCAGGAAAAGCTCGTTGTCCGTCATCTCCTGGCCGGGGACTATGAGGCCGCGCTCAAGACCTTTGGCATAGATGGCGTCGCGATCGAGGCCCTTGCCGTCATCCGAGACCTGTATGAGGACATAGGCCCCGGAGTGGCGGGCGGAAAGGGTGATGATGCCCTTACGCGGCTTGCCGGCCTTTTCCCGCTCGTCGGGCCTCTCTATGCCATGGTCCAGGGAGTTGCGGATGATGTGGACAAGGGGATCGCCGAGTTTTTCGATGACCGTCTTGTCCAGCTCCGTTTCGGCTCCCTCCGTGACCAACTCCGCTTCCTTGCCAAGCTCTATGGACAGGTCTCGCACGACGCGCCTGAATTTGTTGAAGGTGGAGCCTATGGGAAGCATGCGGATGGACATCGTGTTGTCACGCAACTGGGCGATGAGGCGCTCGAACTGCTCTGAAATGGATGCGAGGGAGACGTCCTTGAGCTCAAGGGAAGTCTGGGAAAGACGGGCCTGGAGGGTGACGAGCTCTCCGACGAGATCGACGAGGGCATCAAGCTTGTCGCTGGCGACGCGTATCGAACCGGCGGCGGCCTCGGTCTTGTCCTGGACTTTCTTGAGATGCTCTTGCTCCACCAGGGCCGAGTCCACCTCGGGCTTGGAGAGGATCTTGCTCTCTACAAGGACCTGGCCCAGCTTTTTCTGGGAGCCAAGGGCAGCGCGGAGGTCGGCTCGGGTGACAAGGCCGCGCTCTATGAGGATCTCGCCAAGGCGCTTGGCCCTTCCCTCCTCGTCCATCCCTTCCTCGGATATCCGCTCAATGCGGATCTCCGCGTGGTCCTCCACAAAAATGAAGACATCCTTGATGTCGTTTTCCGACTTGGCGGTCGTAAGGATGATGTCCCAGGCGCAGAAGCAGGATTCAGCCGCAAGGTCCTCCAGCAGGGGAATCGATTCAGCATGGGCATAGGTCGCCGCTTCTCCCAACGAAGCCAGCTCCTCCACCAGGTTGAGGACCTTGGTCCCATCCGTGAAGATATCTGCCTTTGGCTTGAAAAAAATCCGCCATGTCGAAAGGTCTCCGCCTTTCGCGAAAGTGTCGGATGCGCGGGCCCCGCCTGCGCCTGTCGGGCCGCCTGAAGGGCTGACCTCTATCGCGCCTTGCTTTGCGGTCGAGGGCGAACCGCTTCCCGCAGGGGAAGACGCCGATGCATGAGGATGGATCCCATGGCCGCCTGAAAGGAACTCGCGATAGCGGACCAGGAGGGTCTCTCCGAAGGCAACCAGCTCCGGGGGCGGCGGCTCGTCATACTCGAGGAGGTTCTTGAGGTGGTCCCTGGCTTTGAGCGTGAGGCCGATGAAATCCTTCGTGATGGGAAGGGTCCCGTTCCGGCATTGATCAAGGGCGCTTTCTATCTCATGGGTGAAGTGCGATATGGTCTCGAAGCCGAACATGGCCGAAGAGCCCTTGACCGTATGGATCGCCCTGAAAGCCGCGTTGATGAGTTCACCGTTCTTTGGCTGCGATTCAAGCTCGAGCAAGGTATCCTCGAGCTGCGAAAGGAGCTCATAGGCTTCTTCACGAAAGGCAGCCTTGAATTTGTCTATCATGGTGGCTCCGATTTAGCTGAAGTCGATCAAGGCGGCCTCGAAATCCTCCGCCCTTTCGGGCATTCCATCCAGGAAGCCCGTGGTCGCAAGGCGCTTGGCTATCCGAGGGGGAACGGTCCCGATGAAATGGAAATCCATCCCCGTCGAGGCTGCGCTCCGTCGGGCCGCATAAAAGACCTGCAGGCATGAAAGGTCGAGATCCTCGACCAAGGAAAGACTGACCAAGACCTGGGAGGATTCGGCAAAGGCCGCTACGAGTTCGTCTTTCAGGGCCGAAGCCCGATCGATGATGAGCGCGCCGCTCAGGTTGACTATTTTCGGAGTCTTGTTCGTTTTTGCAGGCATCAGGCTCCCCCGGCTAAAAACTATAGACGTAAAACCCAAAAATGCAAGGGCGGGCTGTTTGGCCGGGTCCGGGGCGCTGAATGCTAGAGGAAATCCGGATTGTCCAAAGTCGCCGGAAGCTGGATGACTGCATCGAGGAATCCTGCCTTGCGTTTCTTGACGTATATCTGGATTATCACCGCGCGCTGTTCGGTGTCGACGACGAATTTCCTCAGGGTGAAGGGATCCTCCTCGGAAAGCCCGCTTTCGTCGGCAATAGATCCTGGCAAGATTTTTTCGATCAAGTACGAACCCGCATCGAGGAATCCTCCCGAAAGGCTGGTCACTTCCATCCCGAAGAGGACGGGAAAGAGCCTTTCCTTCGTATCCAGGCTCGTCGCGGTTTCGAGGGGAGCGAAGGGCCTATCCCCCAAGGCCCGAAGCAGCTGCACCGGGCCCCTGGAATCGTCCAGGTCCACGGCGACGAGTTCCCCGGGGTAGTGGTCCAGGAGAAGGTACTGGGCCTGAGGGATGGTTTTCACCTCCTTGCCCGCGATGCGCCTGATGCGCAATCCGGGTTCGAGGCCTTTTGTGCCTCGGTGTTCGCGATAGACTATGTCGAGTCCACCATCCTTCTCGGCCACGGCAATGCCAAGCCAGCTGCGCTTCACTTCCCCGCCGCGGGACAGCTCAGGGAGGACACGCTGGATCCATGCCGCTGAAATGGCGAAATTGATGCCTTGGTAGGAGGGCAGGCCGGCGAAGACTATGCCGACGACGCGGCCGGAATCGTCCAGGAGAGGACCGCCTGAATTGCCCGGATTGAGGGCCGCATCCACTTGCATGACCTCTCCGGTCGATAGCAGGCGCCGTCCCAAGGCCGAGACAATGCCGGAAGTCACGGTGTTTTCAAGCCCTACAGGCGAGCCGATCGCGTAGATCCTGTCCCCCGGCTTGAGGGCCGTCTCGACATCCTCGAGGGCAAACAGGTACTCGGACTTCATCTCGACCTTGAGGAGCGCCAGGTCAAGGAGCCGGTCCCATCCCACGACGCGGGCGGGGATCCTGTCGTCGGGCCTGTCCGAAGGCCGGACGCTGAGCCGGGAATAGCCTTCATATTTCGGGTCCACCTCGCTGGCAATAACGTGATAATTGGTAAGGACATAGCCGGCGGGATCGATGAAGAATCCCGTCCCCAGGACACGGTCCGGTACGCCGACACCTTGCTCGATCTTGATGCCCCTATCGACGCGGATCGTGACCACGCCGCGCCGCATGGACTCTATCGAGTCCTGGCTGCGCAGGCGTTCCGCAGCGCCTGGGGGGAGGGCCAAGCCGCGTTTCCCAAGCTCCGCGCAGAAAAGCGCGAGCGTAGGACGGTTGCCGAGCGCCAGGGCCCTTTGTGTCCATGCCAGGAGCTCGTCGGCCGACAGGCCGGCGATGCCGCCTTCCCGCCAGTCCAGTGAATCGCGGTATGCCGCGAGCGCGGCCGCGATATGGCCCTTGGCCGCCAAGTCCTCGGCGGAACGCACCAAGGCATCGCCGGGATCGGATCCGGGGCCTGCAAGGAAATCCCTGGCCCTGCCAGAAAGTAAGGGCTCCAGGGTCTGGCTGGCGGAAGCGACGGCAAGGCTGCGCAGCGCGGCTACGCGACCGGGCCAATCACCGACGGCGACCGAATTCTCGGCGTTCGAGACAAAACTGTCCAAGGCCTTAGTGATCACGGTTTCAAGCTCTTGCCGCGATGGCATGGCGACCGCGGAGTACACGGAAGCGGATACCGGCACGGCAGGCAGCATGGCGACGGCGGATTCGACGGCCCTGGCAGGTTCCGCGCCTGCCAGGGCATCCAGTTCGGCTATTTTCGTGCCTCGATACTCCGGGGGCCTTGCCTGGGAGGAGGGCTTGTTGCTCGCACAGGAAGCAAGAATGATTCCAAGGGTCATGACGAGGAAGGACAGGTTCCTCACGGCAAAAGCTCCGCAAAAGCCTCAGCCCCGACATAGACAAGGCGGTATCGGCGATCCGCGAAGGAATGGAGGCCTTCCATTTGGGGGAGGTGGGAGCCGAGATCGAAGGGTTTCGCCTGTATCCAACGAAGCCGGGGATTGGCATCCTGGACAAGGACGACCTTCAGACCGTCACGGGTGATATTCGCGATATGGCCGAGGGCATCCACTTCGAGGGTCTCATCAAAGCGCCCGTCAAGCCGGCTTGCGAATTCCCGCAGCCACCCACCGGCGGATAGCGATAATTGCCGGGCATCCATGATGCCGTCCTTGTCCAGGTCCCATTCCTTGAGGAAGGGAAAGACCGAGTCTTCCCGGTACTCAAAAATGCCGTCACGGTCCGCATCAATCCGGAAGCTGTACGTTCCAGCGGCGTTGCCATCGCTGGCGGTCCTGTAATGGCGTTCGGTCTCGAAGTAGCCGTCGCCGTCCAAGTCCAGCGCCTCGCGTGAGGGAAGGCCATTTTCATAAAGCAGTATCGCCTCGACCTTGCCCTCGCGGAAAAGCTCACGACGCAACGGCAAGCCCTTATCGAGGCTGGTCACTTCGAGCGATGCCCCGTCCTTCCGGTCCACTTCGAGCGCTGTCGATGCCGCGGCTTCCATTGTCGGCATGTTCGGCTCCAAGCCCTTCGCAAGGTAGATGACCGGGTCGTCCGCCGTCGGGAAAGGGGTGAGCGCGAGAGGCGCATAGGCTTGGCTTTCGGGACCGAAACGATACAGCTCTTGTCCGAAATCCATCGCGGATACATATGGATAGCTCGAGTATTGGACAACCAAACCGAGGCCAGGCAGGCGGATCAAGGCCGATTGCGGGAGGCCTTCCCGGAGGACGACGACATATTCGGGACGCCCGTCCCGGTCGGTGTCGCGTTTCCAGCTCACGAGCCCGCCGTTCAGGTAGGTTGCGGTCTCCCGCGCGAAGCCCTCCCCTTCCCCGTCCGCCAACAGGATGCCACTGAAGCGCCGGAGGGCAACCCTGAGCGCTTGCCGGCCTGGCTCGGTTCCGAGCATTGAGGCAAGCCTCACGAGGTCCGAAATCTGGCGGGGCGAATCGAGGGCGAAGAATTCACTGACGGCGCCTTCATCGGACACGATGCCGTATTCGAGCGCCACAAGGGTCGCGATGACGGATTTCAGGCCGCGCGCGCGAAAAGCCTGGACGGCGGAGAGACGCCTGGCGGGGTCAAGGGTATATGGCGCCGCCAGCACGGCGATTTCCGGATCGAGGTCCTCAAAACGCCCAACGCGCCGCGCAAAGAGCTCTCCGAGCGATCGAGTCGCAGACGAGGCAGGTGGTCCCGGGAAACGCAGGAAAAAAAGCCGGGGAAACCGAGGATCGTCGGGAAAGCGCTGCGCCGCCAAGGTGAGCTCGCTGATCGCCTCGCTTGCCTTCCCGAGGCTCAGGAAGGCTTCGGTCCTCAAGTATCGATATTCCGGATCGAGCCCATTGGCGGAAAGCCCGCGCGGGGCCGGGGCCGACAAGCCAGCGAGGGCATCCGCGGCGCGGCCGATGCGGATGAGCAGCGACAGACGCAACACGGCCGCATCGCGTGGCCGATATAGATCGAAACGAAGGGCCGCGAGCGACTCCTCAAGCGAAACGAGCGCGCCCCGGGCGTCGTCGTCGGTCTTTAGGGCGGCCAGCGCTGACAGGTACAGAATATCTGAATTGGAAGGATCGACGGACCTTGCCTCCGACAGGAAGGCAGAGGCCTTTCCCCAGTCGCCGGAGCCCGCGGCTTCCCTTGCCGCCAAGAAGGATAGAGGAACGGCGGCCTGCGCAGGCTTCGCGCCTTCCGCGGGCATCGGCATTGCCGGAAGGACAAGGCAGGCAAGGACGATGGGAAACGCCCATGAACAACAACCGCTGGCTTTGGTTGCCTTGCCCGCCTCCACCTTCAGGCCTCCACCTTCCGCTCGGGGAAGCCGAAAAGCTCGCGGATATCCTGATCGAGCAGGGTCTCCTTGACAATGAGCTCGGCGGCCAGCCTTTCGAGCTGGTCACGATGCTCGCCGAGGATGGCCGAAGCCCGATCCAAGGCCCGTTGCACGAAGGCCTGGACCGCTTCGTCGATGCGCATCGCCGTATTCTCGGAATAGTCCTTGTGCTGGGCTATCTCCTTGCCTATGAAAATCGGCTCGTCCTCGGACCCATAGGCGACGGGTCCCAGCTTCTCCGCCATGCCCCATTCGCAAACCATCTTCCGGGCAAAGTCCGTCGCCTGGCGGATGTCCTGGGAAGTGCCCGTCGTGGTCTCGCCATAGATGAGGCGCTCGGCCGCGTAGCCACCGAAGGCGAAGACCATGTAGTCCTCAAGCCAGCTCTTGGTGTGCGAATAGGCATCCTTGTCAGGGATGGCGAGCGCGAGGCCGAGGGCGCGGCCGCGGGGTATGACCGTGACCTTGTGGAGCGGATCGGCATGCTCGAGGTAGTAGAGGGTAAGGGCATGGCCGGACTCATGGAAGGCTGTTGCCCGCTTCTCCGCGTCCGTGATGAACAGGCTTTTCCTGGCTACTCCCATGAGGAGCTTGTCGCGGGCTTCCTCGAAGTCATCCATCGCCACCATCGTCCGGTCTTTCCTGATGGCGAAAAGCGCGGCTTCGTTCACAAGGTTGGCCAGGTCGGCTCCGCTCGTGCCCGGTGTCGCCCGTGCTATTTTCCTAGAGTCCACCGCCGGATCGACCGGGACCTTCTTCATGTGGATAGCCAGGATCAGCTCGCGCTCCTGGACGTCGGGCATCGCCACGACGACCTGGCGGTCAAACCGACCCGGCCGCAGGAGGGCAGGATCAAGGACGTCAGGCCGGTTGGTGGCGGCAAGGATGATCACTCCGTCCTTGGTGTCGAAGCCATCCATCTCCACCAGCATCTGGTTCAGCGTTTGCTCGCGCTCGTCATGGCCGCCGCCGTATCCGGCCCCACGCGTGCGACCTACTGCGTCCAGCTCGTCGATGAAGATGATGCATGGAGCGCTTTTCCGGCCTTGCTCAAAAAGGTCTCGCACGCGGCTTGCTCCGACGCCTACAAACATCTCGACAAAATCCGAACCGGACATGTGAAAGAAGGGCACGTTGGCCTCGCCGGCCACGGCCTTGGCGAGAAGGGTCTTGCCTGTCCCGGGCATGCCCACGAGGAGGACCCCTTTCGGGATACGTGCACCCATTTTTGCGAATTTCTGCGGGTTCCGGAGGTATTCGACGACCTCCTGCAGCTCGTATTTGGCTTCTTTTTGCCCCGCGACGTCCTCAAAGGCGATCTTCTTCGGCGGCTCGACATAGCGCTTGGCCTTGCTCTTGCCGAAACTGAAAGCCTTATTGTTGCCCTGGGACTGTCGATACATGAACCAAAGAATGAAAAAGGCCAGGATCCATGGCACGAATTGAGCGACAACCTGCCATGCCGAGACTCCCTTGATCCCCCCTGACACCTTCACTTCCTTCGATCGGAGGAGTTGCGGAAGGCCAGGATCGACATAGGGGATGAGCGTATGGAAGTTGGTGCTGGTCTCGTTGGGGCCCCTGAGCACGCCTTCGATCTCGACCTGGTCAAGGATCGTGACGGAGTCGACCTTTCCCGCTTCCACATACGCGATGAAGACCGAATACGGATATTCAGTCTTGGTGGGGCCTTCCTTCATGAAAAAGAAGGCGGAGAAAAGAAAGGCGAGCGAGAGGAAGACCGCGAGAGCGGCCTTGTTCCCGCGACCCTGGACCTCTGGCTTCTTCTGGGGATTGGGATTCTGATCGTCAAAGTCCATCGTAAGCCACTAAGCTCCTTTCACGATTATGGAAAAATATTTTCCGTTGTCTCGAGCGTTCGAGGGCCTGAAGCGGTCTTTTCCGCCAAAGCCCGAAGCGAGGACCCCGATGATTCCGAGCCTGTCCTCCAGGATCGGCACGCGGCCACGATATTCAGGATCAACATGCCATTCGGCAAGAAGGGCATCAATGGGCTTTCTCCCGTCGGTTATCTCCAGGAAATCACCCGGTCGTCGAGATCTTACGATGAGAGGGAAACTGAATGCGAGTTCGCGCAGGCCCGGGCTACCTTTTCCGCTCTCCCAGCCCGTCAGAATCCTGAAAGCGCCAAGATCTATACTCCGATCGGCCGACCCCGCGCGTTCAATAATTACAAAATACCCGTCCGGCAAGGGAAAATCAAGGGTGGAAGAGAGCTCAAGCCGGTCTTCCTTGCGCATGAGCCATATCCCCCCACCGGAATACCGAGCCTTTCCAGAGTCGAGCGCGGCGAATGCCGCCGAGGCGAGGCGGGATGAACGCCGGGCGGAGCCGAGGAGCGTGGATATGGCAGCCAGCAAGGCCCGCTCCCGTATTGCCGCAGGCTCGGAGAGCAGCGAGAGTCCTGCCACAAGGCGGCCGTCAGCACCTGGCTTGAATCCTGCCCGCAGCGTCCAGGCGGCGAGCGCATCGTCCTCGGCGGCCGCCTTCCTGGCCGTCGAAAGAAGCCCCCCTTCCCAGGAAGATCCAAAGGCATCGAGGGCGGGAACCAGGATCTGCCTCAGCCGATTCCGGGCAAAAGCATCTCCCTCATTGCTCGTGTCTAGAGACCATTGGATGCCGCGGACCTTGAGATAGTCGAGGAGGGCGGGCTTGGGGACATCGAGGAAGGGGCGTAGATATCTCCCCTGCATCGCCCTGATCCCACGCAATCCAGCGCAACTTCCTCCGCTCAAGGCGCGCATGAGTATCGTTTCCAGCTGGTCGTCACGCGTATGGGCCAGGACAAGCCAGCGGGCACGGCAAGCCTTCATGGTCTTCTCGAAGACGTGGTAGCGCCATGCCCTGGCGGCCGCTTCAAGGCCGCAGGATCGGGTGCGCGCGAAATCGGCGATAGCCCCCGGCCTTACGTGGGCTATCGTCAAGGGAAGGCCAAGATGGCGGCATTGCGCCTTCACCAACCCGCATTCCGCCTCCCGCTCCTCCACGCCCCGGATCCCATGATCCACATGGATGACACGCAAGGGCCGGATGCCGATGGCGGCCATCCCGAAAAGCAGGGCGCTCGAATCTGGTCCGCCTGAAAAGGCAACCGCAAAGGCAGTCTGGCCGACCATGCCTTGGGAGGAAAAAAAACTGCGAAGGGACAATTCAATGTCCCCGGCTTGGCGCATCCCGGTCCCTCGTCCAAGGTACAGGAAAAAAAAGGAGAGAGGACCTTTCCTCTCTCCTTCCCAATGACCTGCTGGAGGGCGGGCCTCCTGCAGGCTCTATTTCTTTTCTTCTTTCTTCGCGCCTGCGGCGGCAGGAGCCGCGCCTGCGGCAGGAGCCGCGCCCGGGGCGGGAACGGCGCCGGGAGCTCCGGCTGTGGGGACGGCGCCGGCGATGACGGGAGCGGCTTCCACGGCCACGACTGCCTCGGCCTTCGCGTACTTGACCGCGGCCAAAACGAGTTCGCTGCTCGTGAGGATCTTCACGTTCTTGATCGCGGGTATATCGCGAACATGGACGGAATGGTTGACCTGGAGGCCTGAGATGTCAAGCTCGATCATCTCAGGAAGGTCGGCGGGCACGCACTCGACTTCAACTTCATGGGCGGGAGTCTCGAGGATTCCGCCATCCTTTACGCCGATCGGGGAGCCGATCAGGTGGATCCCGACCTTGGCACGGAGGATGCGGCCCTTGACGACTTCGAGGAAATCGACATGGATGATGTCGCCGGAGAGGACTTCCCTCTGGCGTTCACGGATAAAAGCGTCCTTCTTGTCCTTGCCGATCGCGATCTTGATGATCGTGGATTCGGAAATGCCCGCAGTCGCCTGCTTAAATTCCTTGGCATCGAGGACGATGTGCGAAGCGGGCAAGCCGCCGCCGTAGATCACGGCAGGGATCTTGCCTTCGCGGCGAAGAGTGTTGAGCTCGCCTTTCGTCGTGCCCGTCCTGAGCACGGCGTTTATGACGGGATGATTCATCTGAAAATCTCCTTATACTCGAACTGTATATACGATACTGGGACGGCAGGATTCGAACCTGCGACTGCCGGAACCAAAATCCGGAGGCTTACCGCTTGCCGACGTCCCAATTTCGGTCGCTTGGGGTTCCTGACTAATCGAAATCGGCCGCCGTGGCATCCCCCATCGGGGCTGTCGCAAATGCCTCAAGTATCCTCTCTTGCAGATGCGAACGGAACTCCGGAGTGATCGGATGAGCAATGTCCTTGTACTCTCCGTTTCGCGTCTTTCGGCTTGGCATGGCGATGAAGACACTGCTTTTGCCTTCGATTATCTTAACATTGTGCACGACGAAACAGTTATCGAAAGTAACCGTGACGTATGCCTTTAGCTTGCCTTCGGTCGTTACCCTTCGGATGCGGATGTCCGTAATCTCCATGGTGCGACTCTCCTTGCCAGCCTGCTAAGGATGTATCACCCGATATTATATCAAGCCAGATGGTCGCGCAAGCGGAAAGGCGGATGCCACCAGGAAACCGGCCCCTGCCTGGAGGGAAAGCTCTCGAACCGCCTTCAAGGCCTTTGCCCTGTCCATGAATATTCCAAATAGGGCCGAACCCGAGCCGCTCATCCGCGCGAAATCGGCCCCTGATTCCTTGAGTTTTCCGATCCAATAGCCGATTTCCGGATGGGCTCTCGCGATATGTCTTTCAAAGGAGTTCGCGAAGGGCCAATCGGTGATGCTCTCTCGATAGGCTTCCATCAATCCCCTTGGAGGGATATCGTTTTCCAGGCTTGGCTCGGGGCGCTCCCGATCCAGCAAGTCGAAGGCTTCCCGGGTACGCACCGCAAAACCCGGATATACCACGACACAGGCATAGTCAACCCTGGTTTCCATCTTTTCGACCAAATCTCCCCGGCCGGTGACCAGCGCTGTGCCGCCCCTGATGAAAAAAGGGACATCGCTGCCAACTTTGGCTCCCAACTCAAGAAGCGCAGTCTCGGAAAGCCCCGTTTCGAATAGCGCGTTGACGGCGTGAAGAAAGGCCGCCGCGTCACTTGATCCACCGCCGAGACCCGCCCCTGCGGGAATCACCTTGTCCACCGTTACGGAAAGCCCGCCCTTTTCGCCGGTAGCCTCGCGAAAAGCCATGGCTGCCTTGTAAAACGTCGTTTTCTCAGGAGGACAATCGAAAGTGCCCTTGATTTCGATATGTTCTTGCTGTTTCAAAGATCTGACGATAATCTCGTCCGCAAGGGAAATGGCCTGGAAGATGCTTATGATGCCGTGAAAGCCATCCATTCTCCTTCCGAAAACCCGGAGGTGAAGGTTTACTTTCGCCGGAGCAAGAATCTTTAGCGCCTTCTCCATCGCGGACGCTATTATACAGATAAGGGAAGGATTGTCAAACCCTCTATTTAATGCGTATTCGTAGTTGACAGAAGGGCATTTACTCTTTTAGATTTTCATTTGATCTCTACCCCGGCTCGCGGCTACAACCGCACCCGGAACGCGAGCCTGAGAACGCCGAGAACGATGTTCCATACGTCACCAGGGAGGAAAATACCATGGTCCCCACCTCCGGAGAATATTCGCTCGATCCCTCGCCCGAACTTGGCCTCATGATTGTTGGTGAGGGCGTTTCCGAAACGCCGCCTTTATTCTTCGATGACAGCTACGAGGACTACGAGGACGATGACTTCGAGGAAGAGGAAGACTTCGACGACCTCGACAGCGATGACTTGGACGACGACGAATTCGACGACGAAGATGACGACTTCGATGATGAGGAAACCGCCGACGATTTCGAGGAAGAGGAAAGCGAGGAAGACGAGGAATTCGATTACGAGGACGATATCGATTACGATGATTTCGACGAGTGAATCTGGAAGGCAGCTCCCCGCAACCATCGGCGTGAGCGAAACGAAAAACCGGCCTCGTAAAGGCCGGCTTTTTTTTATTCAGGGCTACGAGGCCCTCGTTGCTACGCTTCCCTTCTTGTGGAAGGGGCAACGACCGGCAAAAGTGGCGTTTCCGCTTCGATCATGGTGGCTTTTGCCTGGAACCAGAGCTTCTCGAGGTCGTAAAAGGCGCGGGCTTCCCCGGTCATGAGGTGAACGATGATATCTCCCAGGTCAAGGAGCACCCAAGCTTCGTCGTCCGCGATCCGCGGCGTGTTGAGGATGCCTATCTTTGCGCCATGGGCGAACTCGTCCACGGCTCGAGCCAGGCCTCGCAAATGGGCAGCCGTGGTCGCTGTGGCTACCAGGAAAAAATCAGTCCATCCCTGGCAGGGAGCCAGATCAAGGACAACGACATTGCCGCCTTTGTGTTCGGCAAGATCCTTCGCGAGGGCAAATGCCGCTTCTCGGCTATTTTGCACAGTACCTCCCATTGAAATCATCACCAAGGATGACTGTGAAGTCGGCGGTGGACCCTGTACCCTGGACGCCCGGCTCGCTGATATTTGCGCAGCGAATGACGGCCGCGACGTTCTTGGCTGCGTCGGGATTTGAAAGCTTGTCCAGCACCATGGTTTTTTCGTAATCGTCGCGGTTGGCATTACCCACCGAAATGACATCGAAACCGAAACTCTGGAAAATCTCGGCGGTTTTCTTGGCAACACCCTTGAGCGGCGTACCATTGAGGATCTCCACAGTATAAATCTTGTCGACTGCACCTGAACCACCGGAATTGGCCAGCGCGTTGAGGGTTTGCTTCACGATGTCACGAACCAGCTCGCCATCGTAGTGCGGGAAAAGGAGCTGCTTGCCGTCCACGTTCTTGTAAATTCCGGTGATACGCTGGAGCAAAAGGCGGTCGGCGTCAAGGCCACCTAGCTGCGTCACGAAGCGGCGCAGGCTTTCATCGGTCAAATTGGTCTGCAAGCAACGCTTGAAGACCGAGAATGCCTCCGGTCGGGAAAGCCAAGCCGATCGCTCGCCTATTCGTTTAACGAAAGATTGGACGAGTTTTTGCCGCCTGAGCGCTCGATCGGCTTCGGTGTCGTCGATCTCATGTATCGCCGCGAATTGCAGGACTTTGTCCCCGTCCAGGATCAAGGCTCCCGAAGGCAGCCTGATCACCGGGGGACCATCGCTTTCCACCGCATCCGGCACGAAGAGCTCGAGCCCCTCGAGGAGGTCGGTCGCGGAGACGATGCCTTTCGCGTCGAACACGATCCACGCGGGAACCGCAGTGGCAAGGAGTCGGGAGATTTCGCTGACGTATTCTCCAGGCTTCCGACCGTCATAGAGTGCGTCGATCTTGTCCACCCGGTTCAGCGACTTGATGATGAGGCCGGTCTCGCCGGGGACATCGAGGAGGGCACCTTTGCCGGTGGAGGGATAAAAGAGGAAAAGCTCGGTCGTCGCCGGGCGCTTCTCGATTTCAAAAACTATGAGGACATTGAGGATTCGATCCGATTTCAGCGCCTCATCGGCGGCGCCGGAGCGAAGAGACAGGAAGAGACCGACCCCCAAGGCCGCGACCACCGCAAGGATGACAATGAGAAGGGAAGAGCTTCTCTCGAAAGCGATTCGTTTCATGGTTCTTGCACCGAATTCCGGAGCGCATTGTACAGAACGAGGGTGGAAGGCGCAACCGCCCTGCCTTTCTTCCGCAGCCACTCCATGCTGTCCACGACGACAGCGAGCAACATGCTCCTCGGTTCGCGATTCATGCAGGCATCGCGGAAGGCCTCATTGACGTGCTTCCTGTTTGGCTCGATCTTGTCGGCGCAATAGACAATCAGGGCCAGCAGGCCCATGGAGGGGTCACCGACGGTGTGGAATGCCACGGCCTCAAGGATGTCTTCGGCATCGCAGGCGAACTCCTCACGGAGCAGCGTGGCTGCAGCCGGCCCATGGAGGAGCTCGTCCATCAGGATCCCCACCAGCGCCGGATCTTTCCAGGCCGAGGTCTCACCTTGTCTTGCGGCATAGGCCTCAAAACCCGCGCGCTGCGATTCGAGGGGGAGCTCCTTGCAGAGGTCGTGGGCAAGCCCGGCCACCCTGCCCTTGTTGGGAGACAGGCCATGCTTTTGGCAAAGCGCGGCGGCAAGGTCCGCGACTCCCCTTGCATGGGCGGCGCGCCTGGGCGAAAGCATCGAATCGAGGCGGGCGTCGAGGGCCTTCGAAAGCTCACCGAGCTCCATAGAACCCCCGTTCGCAGATGTACTCCACAACAGGATCGGGGACGAGGTAGCGCACGCTGCGACCGCGGTGGATCAGTCCCCTGATCTCGGAACTCGAGAGCGGGATGAGGCGATTCGAGGCCTTCTTGTGACGGAAGTCCAGGACGACGCGTTCCTCCCCCCTTCGCGCGAGGATGAGATCGGATTCGGAGGCTATGGCGCATGGCTCTTTCCACGAGGGGAATCCGGCCGCCAGATCGTCGCCCAGGACCAATCCGGGCTTTCCCTCAAATACATGGCGGGAGGAAAGTCCCCTGAGGGTGTCGATCGTATAGGACGGCCCGCTGCGGGACAGCTCGCAATTATCCACGGCGAAGCCAGGATTGTCCTGGATGGCAAGGCGAAGCATGGAAAGGCGCGCAGGCGCGCCTGGATCCTCCCTCAATTCCTTGTGGGGCGGACGGGCAGAAGGCACGAAAAGCACAAGGTCGTAGCCAAACTCCGCCTTGAGTTCCTCTGCGAGGATGAGATGGCCGAGGTGGATAGGGTTGAAGGTCCCGCCGAAAACTAGAAGCCTCACCTCCCGGCTCCGCCTTCCGAATGGTCACCAAAACCTTCGCCGTCGGTGCCCCCATTCGCGCCTGCCGCAAAAACATCGTCATCGGGCAGATCGGGGAAACGGCTTTCGGGGATGTCATCAAAAAGCGTCCCCGCCTCCTTGGCGCGGGCTTCCTCCACGGCCTCGTTCTCCAGGACCAGCTTAAGGAAAACCTCCTGGAGCTCGTCGAGTCCCACTTTCGAAAAGACGGAAATGCCGGTCACCGATTCATCGGGCAGCGAGGCCTTGAGCTCCTCGATCCGACCAGCCGTCTCCTCGAGGTCGAGCTTGGTGCCGATGACGACGCGCGGCTTTTGGGCAAGCTCCGGAGAGAACGCAAGGAGTTCGTCGTGGAGGACGCGGAAGCTATCCGGCCATTTCTCCTCGGAAAGGTCGATGAGGAAAGCGAGGACCTTGGTCCGCGCGATATGCTTGAGGAAACGCAGGCCCAAGCCGGCGCCATCGTGGGCACCCTCGATTATTCCGGGGATATCGGCGAGGATGATATCCCTCTCATGGACATTCATGATGCCGAGGTTGGGGATCTTGGTCGTGAAGGGATAGGGCGCGATCTTGGGACGCGCGTTGGTGAAATAGTCCAGGAGGGAGGACTTGCCCGCATTCGGAAAGCCGACAAAGCCTATGTCGGCGATGAGCTGGAGCTCGACCCTCAGGCTGATCGTCTGGCCCGGCTTGCCCGGCTGGAACTGCCGCGGGGCCTGGTTGACGCTGGTCTTGAAATGCGTGTTGCCCCATCCGCCGTTGCCGCCCTTCAGGAAGACCCAGCGCCCGGCTTCGCGCGGATCCCTGTAGCCCACCTTCGATCCGGCCTTGGCCCCGGCTTCGCGTCCACCGCCGGCAAAGCCTTGCTCATTGCCGAAGTCCTTGAGGACTTCACCGGTATCGGCGTTTTTTATCAGGGTTCCCGGAGGCACGGGGATGATGACATCCACTCCATCCTTGCCGTGGCAGTTTTTCCCCTTCCCCGGCTCGCCCGACTGGGCCTTGAAGGTCTGGTGGTAACGGAGCGCGGCCAAGGTGCGCAAATTGCGCCGGACCTCGAAGATGACGTCGCCGCCGCGACCTCCATCCCCTCCAGCGGGACCGCCCATGGGTATGTATTTCTCACGGCGGAAGGCCACGCAGCCGTCCCCGCCCTTCCCCGACCCAACGATGATGAATGCTTCGTCCGCGAATTTGATCACTGCCTACAACCTTGCAAAAAAAAGACCGCCCGTCAAAGACGCGCGCACAAGCGCACGCCCTCGGGCGGCCTCAAGTCCTTTGGCGTGAAACGCAAAAGGACCTTCGAGCGAAGATTTACTCGCCAGAGGCGGGAAGGATTTCCACGCCGGCATATTTCCTGCGCTTGTATTCCTTGAAGAAAACCTTGCCGTCGACGAGGGCATACAGCGTATCGTCCTTGCCGATGCCTACATTGAGACCGGGATGAATCTTCGTGCCGCGCTGGCGCACGATGATGGAACCAGCGGTCACGACCTCGTTTCCATAGGCCTTGACGCCGAGATGCTGGGGGTTGGAATCGCGGCCGTTTACACCTTTATGTGGCATTTCATTCCCTCCAATGACATTTTACGGTGAGCCCCACTTCGCCTGGGTACTCACGCTCCAGGCTGGAAATACCGGCCCGCAGGAAAAGAGCGATGCCTGCCGCCCTTTCACCCGCCTCGGAAGGAAGATGTCGGACGACGAAGCGCAAGGATCCCCTTTCCGGGGCTGATCCTTCAAGAAGCATGCCTGGGAGCCCCTCAAGGGACTCGAAGGCGCCGCGAGCAAGGATGGAAAAAGCGGCGCACACAAGGTTGCTGCCCGGCTTGCCCTCGGCTGAATGACCCTCCGCGTCAAAACTGAGCGGATGACCTTCCGGATCAAGGACGAGGGTAGCTTTTATCATGCCGCCACCCCTTCAATCCACGCGCAAGGCGCCCTCAGGCGCCTAGAATCTCCTCGACCGTGAGGACCGTATAGCGCTGGCGGTGTCCCGTCTTGCGGCGATAGTCCTTCTTGGGCTTGTACTTGAAAACGATGATCTTCTCGCCCTTGACCTCGTCCTGGACGATGGCCTTGACGGCAGCGCCGGCTACGTAAGGCGAGCCGACTTTCACGGTATCTCCAGAGAGAAGAAGAACCTTGTCGAGGGAGAGCGCTGTTCCCTTCTCGGCATCGAACCTGTCAACCGTGAGGGTGGCGCCCTTTTCAGCGCGGTACTGCTTCCCATTGATCTCAACGACTGCGTACATGTCATAACCTCGGTAAATTCGTTACTTGGGCGTAATTTTATACATCGTTTGGCCGTTTTCTGTCAACGGCCTTGGGAACCTGTCCGTGAGGCTGGCTTTTCCAATCCTGATCCCAGCGCCAGGACAGCAAAAATGCGTGGGAAAAGATTTCCACACGGAAGTTCCGGTGGGTCATTTGAAGGAGAGAAGCCCGAAAAGACACGGAAGGATGCAGGGTGATGCACAGAGAGATCCCCTATATTGCGGTTTTCTTCGATTTCCGCACCACCCCCGCAGCCCCCCCCCTTTTACATCGACTCCAGGAAGGGTATGCCGATAAGGGCCAAACCGGCCTCCAGGCTCCGTTTTACCGCAGAGACCAGGTCGAGCCTGCTGGCGGCCACGTCGAAATCGGCGCAATTCAGGACTGGGTTTTCCCGGTACCATGTCGAAAAACCGGAAGCCAGCCCATAGAGGTAAGCGGCGAGGACAGAGGGATCCATGGCCGCCGCCGCTGCGTCAATCACCTCCGGGAGGCCGGACACCAAGCGGAGAAGCGCCCAATCCGAGTCGCCGGAGAGCTTCCCTGGGTCGGCTTTTCCTTTGCGGGCATTTCCTTCGCCCGCCCCATGTTTCCGCAAGATGGAGGTCGCACGGGCGCCCATGTACTGGATGTACGGACCTGTGTCGCCATTGAAGGAAAGCGACGCGGCGGGATCGAAGAGCATATCCTTGGCAGGGGCGACCTGCAATAAGTAATAATGGATAGCGCCAAGGGCGATCTTTTCCGCGACCGCGTCCAGGTTCCCGACAAGGTCTTCCCGGCCTTTGGCCTCGATTTCCGCCTTGGCGAGCGCGCTCACTTCGTCCACGAGGTCATCCGCGTCGACTACAGTCCCTTCCCTGGTTTTCATGCGCCCTGAAGGCAGGTTGACCATGCCGTATGCAAGGTGATGGAGGTCCCGCGCCCAATCGTAGCCTAGCCGCCCTAAGGCCTCGAAAAGGACCTTGAAATGATACTGCTGCTCATTGCCGACGACATAGACGAGGCGGTCATATGGCCAGCTGTCGTGGCGATCCACCGCGCAGCCCAGGTCTTGGGTTATATAGAGGCTCGTGCCGTCTTTTCGGAGGAAGACCTTTGTGTCAAGGCCGATATCCTCGAAATCGCACCAGACCGATCCATCGCTCTCGCGGTAGAACACACCCGACTCAAGGCCCTTGAGCACGATGTCCTTGCCGAGCTCGTAGGTGTCGCTCTCGTAATCATAGAGATCGAACTGGACTCCCGTCCTGGCGTAGGTCTGGGCTATGCCCTCCAGGACCCAGGTCCTCATCCTTTGCCAGAGGTCCCGCACCTCGGCATCACCGGCTTCCCAGCGCACGAGCAGGTCTTGGGCTTCTGCCTCGATTCCCGGCTCCTTCTCCTTGAGCTCGTTGAAAAGCACGTAATACTTGCCGACAAAATGGTCGCTTTTCAGCCCCTCGTCCGCAGGAGAGCGCCCTCCCCCCAGTCTCATGTACGCAAGCATGGACTTGCAGATGTGGATGCCGCGGTCATTGATATGGTTGATGCTCCTGACTTCCGCACCCGCTGCCCTGAGGATTCGGGAGAGCGACTCGCCCAGGATGTTGTTGCGCAAGTGGCCGAGGTGGAGAGGCTTGTTCGTGTTCGGGCTCGAGAACTCGACCATTACCCGGTGACCAGATAGGCTTTGGGTCTTGCCCCAGCCAGGAGACAGGGCCGCGTCGAGGATCCGGGAGAGCTCGGGGCGACGGGCCAGCCGGACATTGAGATATGGGCCTTCGGCCACCGCCGCGCCTAGGCCGCTGGACTCGGGATCAGCGGCGATGATCTCCGCGAGTGCCTGGGCAACCTGGTTCGGTCCTGCCCTCAGGAGCTTGGCAAAGGGGAACATGGGAATACCGAGGTCGCCAAGTTCGGGCTTGGGCGGCCGCTCGACCACGATTCCATCCGCCGCGGGAAGGCTCAAGGAGAGCCCCTTTTGCCTGACGTACTCTGCAAGGGCACGTGCGACAATTGCTTTCCATGCGGTCTTCATATCGGCCATTGGGCGGCTCCTCAATTGATGGGCTCTCGGGACCAAGGAAAAACGATATTAGCGCGGCACGGCGCGAGGGGGCAAGCGCCCCGACGGCTTGTGCAGAGGCCAGGCCACGTGGAACGAAACTCCGGATGTTAAAAGGCAGCAATGCCACGGAGGGTGACCTCCCCTCCCGCACCGAAGCCGATGGCATATGCATGCCCAATTTCAAGGCCCCCAAGGATGTACTCCATCCCCGCGAGCCCCTTTACCGCCGAAAGGGCCGGTCCTGGCGCCAAAGTGGCATCCGCGGAAGTGTCGGCCTTTGCAAGGGCGCCAAGGAGGCTGACAAGGACTTTGCGAGCCGGCGCATCGAAGGGAGAGCCTCCGGGAGGCGAACCGCCCAGTATCCCAGGAAAACCCTGCTCAGAATAGGCATCGTAGAGGGACCTTCCCTCGCGGAAGACTTCTCGATCACCGCGCACCCGCCTCGGGAAAACAAAGGCAAGCTGGTTTGCGGTCGTCGATGCCTTCCCGCTGCCGGGGGGGCATAGGACCCAGCAATCGATGATGAGGGATTCCCCCTTCATGGTCCTCTCGGAGATGGAGAGCTCACGGCCACCTAAATCGCATAACTTCATTTTGGCGCGCAACACGCCGCCATCCCTTGAAAGAAGCTCGAGGTGGACGGGAAAGTACTCCGTGGGCAAGAGGCTGGCGGCCTCCGCGAGCGCTGAATCCCCCGTTTTCCGGCTTCCCCCGGGGAACCCGTCCCAGAAGAGGATGGCAAGGGAAATAGTGATGGCCAGGACAAAAAAGCCGACAAGCGGGCTCCCTCCGCGGCCCCCCTCCTCGCGACCGGTGATCGACGGCAATCTCATCGCTCCCCCAGGAGGGATAGGAAGGCGGCCTCATCCAGGAGGACCACGCCGTAGGCCGCGGCCTTCTTGTTCTTTTCCGAACCCGACACCGGATCATTGGTGACCAGGAAGGAGAGGTCCTTGGTCACCGTCCCGCGGATCGTGCCGCCTCCGTCGCGGACGCGGTTCTCCGCCTCGGCACGCTTCATCGAGGATAGCTCGCCGGTGAAGCAAAAGGACTTTCCCGCGAGGGTCCCTCCGGTCTGCCTCGAGGCGGATATTCGCACGGAACCCGTGGCGAGGAGGCTGTCCATCTCAGGGGCGAGGGCAGCAAGGCCGTCGAGGAGGGTTCGGGCCGTTATCTCCGCGAACCCCTCTATCTGGTCGAGGTCGTCCACCGTCGCCGCGCGCAGTCTCTCAAGGCTGTCAAAGCCGGCAACCACCGCCTTTTCCGCCATCACCTCGCCGATGCCCTCAATATCGAAACCAGCGATGAAGCGGGCAAGCCCCACTTCCTTTTTGGCGTGGAGGTTGCGGAGGATCTTGGCGGCCAGGACATCGCCCATGCGGTCGAAGGCCGCAAGCTCGGTTTCCCCGAGGCCGTAAAGGTCGGCGATGGTTTTCACCCGGCCGGCGGCGAAGAGCTTGCCGAGTATGACTGAACCGAAATCGCGGACATCGACGACGGCGAGCCATTTCTCGAGGCGATGGAAGCGCCGTTTCGGGCAGTCGGGATTGGGGCAGTAGAGCCTGGTTCCCTCGTCGATGAGGGCCGTGCCGCAGGAGCAGGTCACCGGGACCTGGATGGCTGCGCTTCCAGGCGGATTGGCGACAAGGCTCTCGATCTTCGGGATGATCTCGCCGCGCTTGGTGATGACAACCCGACTCCCGATCTCGAGCCTCATGCCGCGGATGATATTGGTGTTGACGAGGTTGGCCCTTTGCACGGTCGTGCCGGCCAGGCGGACAGGGTCGACGATGCCGATGGGCGTGTAGTTCGAACCTGATTCGCTCCATTCGACCTTGCGCAGGACGGTGACCGCTTCCTCAAGACTGAACTTGAAGGCGATCTGCTTTTCCGGGCGTGCCCGCCTCATGTCATTCTCGTCGATCAAGAGACCCTTCACCACAAGGCCGTCGATATCCCAAGGAAGCTCGCCGCGGAGATCCATCACTCGGGCGCGGTACTCTATGACCGATTCGGGCGTGGCATGGCGTTCGACCTTGACCACCGAAAAGCCCATCCGCGCCAGCCAGGCCACCTTGGCGGATTCATCGGAAAACGGTGCCTTTCCGGGGCCTCCCCCAGCCTGGCCGAAGAGGTCCTCATCGGCAGGCAGGCTTCCAAGGGCATCATAGCAGATGACCTCCAAGTCCTCGACACCGATGCCATCCTTGCGCTTCATGAGGCCGTTGGCGGCATTGCGGCAATTCGCCTTGTCTGCATAATTGCGGTCATGGACCTCATGGCCCATGAGGACTTCCCCTCGGACAGCCCCCGTGAAGGGCTCGCGCAAGTGGGCCACGACTCCCTGCATGCGAAGGGCATTGGGGGTGATGTCGTCCCCGACTTTCCCGTCCCCTCGGGTCACAGCCCGCGCGAGGTGGCCGAATTCATATTGGAGCTCAAGGCTCGCCCCATCAAGCTTGTATTGGACCAAAAATTCCCCTCGCTCGGCCTTGGCGCACCAAGCAAGGAAATCCTCGGGATTGGAAGCTTTTTCCTGGCTCCCCATGGGCATGACATGCTCGGCCTTCGGCCATCCGTCCGCCTTGTCGGCACCCACCCGGGATAGAATTGCATTGGAGGGGTCAAGGGCTTCGAGTTCATCCCAGAGGGCGTCAAACTCCGCGTCGGACAGCTCAGGTTGTCCGTTGTAATACAGATCCTGGTGCTTCCTGACAAGGGTTTCGAGTTCACGGACGCGTGGATTCTTGCTTCGGGCTGCCATGGCCTTCCTTCTTTTGCTCCGCCATTTTATGCAGGCAGGGACGTCCCTGTCAAATGATTGACCTTAGGCAAGTCTTTTGGCTACCCTTCATGGAGCGCACACGGGAAGGATGCCCGCCTGGATGATTTACCAAGGCTCCCTCCTCAAGCGAATTGCCCAACAAAGGTCTATCCTAGGTGAAAGCCATCTCCAGCGATCGAAAAACGCTCATTCTCATCCCATCCGCCTTCCTCGCGTCCATCGGTATCGGCATGGTCAATTTCGCCATGCTATTTGTGGTGAAAGAGAGCTTCCATGCCGGCGCCCGATCAGTAGGCTGGTTCATGGCCCTCTGGTCGGTGGCATACCTATCCGGCTGCATCCTGCTCAAGAGACCGGCGGTCAACCTCGGGCCCCGGCTGTCCATGACCATCTCCTCCTTCGGAAGTGTATTTGTCCTGGGGCTTTTCTTCCTCTTTCCGAGCCTGGGATCGGCCTTTCTCGCCTACTCCGCCTATGGCTTCCTCTGCGCCCTTTTTTGGCCTCCCCTCATGGCCTGGCTCTCCGCCGGACTGGAAGGCTCCGCCCTCGGCAAGGCAACCTCCACATTCAGCCTGTCCTGGTCGTCAGGAGGCATCATCGCTCCTTACCTGAGCGGCTTCCTGGCGGAGCGGAGCCTTGAGATGCCGGTCTATCTTGGCATGGCCATTTTCCTGGCCACAGGCTTCCTCGTGCTTTCCTCCTCCCGGCTCGCCCCGACCCCGCCCAAAAAAACGGATGCGTCGAGAGCCGCCGAGGCGGAGGATAGATCGACCCCGCTTCGCTTCCCTGCATGGATCGGAGCCTTCCTCATCTACGCAGTCATGGCGGTGTTTTTCAATATCTTCCCGGTCTTCGCCAAGGACGAACTGCGGCTCTCCGAATCGAGGATCGGCTTCCTCCTCCTCCTGCGCGCCCTATTCGCGGCCTCAGGATTCTGGGCCTTGGGGCGATTCGAATTCTGGCACTTCAGGAAGCGCTACATATTCCTGGGAACTGGGCTTCTCCTCGTCCTCGATATCGCCTTCATTCCCCTCCGCTCGCCTTTGGCCTTCGGAATCGGTCTGTGCGCCCTGGGACTTGTGCAGTCCCTCTGCTACAACAATTCGATCTTCTATGGCGTCTCGGGGGCCAGGGACAGGTCTCGACGCATGACAATGCATGAATCCATCCTGACGGCCGGACAGATATTGGGTTCCATTGGAGGGGGCATCGTCTATCAAGCCTTCTCATGGCCGAGCGTCTTCCTCCTCCTGGCCGGCCTCATCGGCATTGGCATTGTCATGCAGGCCATCCTCGTGAGAAGGAAATCGTGAGGAATCCTCGTTGGCTGTCATCCTGGGGACTTGCCCTCCTGGTGGCCGCCTGCGCATCCCCTGTCAAGGGAATCACGCTCGTCAGCACGACGGACCTGGAAGCCCGCCTCAAGTCGCTTATCCTCAGCAATCCCCTGCCTATGGCGCGAGGAAAGGTCATGCTTTCCTGGACGGAAGGCCTTGCCCTTTCACCTATAGAGGAATCAAGATCAGCAGACTGCCTCGGGATCGAAAGGTCCTACCTGGCCCCCGCGGTGGATTTCCGCGATCCACGCTATGCGATGACTCGGGAGGAGGCCCTCGCCGCCGGCCTGGTCGACCTGGCCTTGATCGAGCTTCCTCGCCGCGCGGTCAGCGTGGATGGGCTGTTTCCCGGCGAAGCCGGTTACCCCTTCGAAAAGGAGCTCCGACTCCAGGTCGCGTCCGCCCGAGGCCACGATCGTGCCCTCCTGGAAACCTGGCTCATGAGCGTCGAGCCTCACCGCCTTTCCGGCAGGGGAAAGCGGCCCGAGCTTCTTGGCGCGGTCGGCGACATCCAGGTAGGCAAGGGCGAAGCTCCCTGGCTTTTCCAGGGGGAGGAAGGCTTCCGGAAGCTCTTCGGTGGGGCCCTGCCTCAACTGCGACGCCCCGCATGGTTGGTCGGGAACCTCGAAGGGCCGGTGACTTCCGGCAGGCAGGCCAATCCACGAAAAAGATACCAGTTCGTCTTTCCACCGCATGCGACTGGATCGCTCAAGGAGGCTGGTTTCGACCTCCTCCTTTTTGCCAACAACCATGTCCTAGATTTCGGCGAAGAGGGGTTCATATCCACCTTGGAGGATGCCCGGATATCCGCGCTTCCCCTCGTCGGGGCGGGAGAAGACCTGGAGCGCGCGCTGGAAGGCAGGCGCGTCACCGCCTTCGGGCTCAAGGACGGCGTCACCTTGACCTTTTTCGGGTTCGCCCGCTATCCGGCGGAGATGATGGGCTTCACTACGGCGGAAGGCGCCGCGGGACCCGGCAAAATCGGTACCAACAGCGACGAATCCGCCACACTTCGCGCCATCTCCGAAGCCGCCGCGAAGGGCGAAATCGTCGTTGTTCTGGCACATGGCGGCAGCGAATACCGGTTTGAGCCCACGGAAGGGATCCGGGCGCTTTATCGTTCGTTCATCGACGCGGGAGCCGCGCTGGTCTTAGGCTCCCATCCCCATGTCCTCCAGGGTGTCGAAGAGCGGAAGGGTGGCATCATAGCCTATTCCCTGGGCAATTTCCTGTTTACGGGCGAAGTGGAGCCTGCCATGGCTTTGCAGGGCTCCATCTTCCTGTTCCTTGTCTATGAGGGAAAGATACGTGGACTCTCGCTGGTGCCTGTCGTCGCAGGCTATGCGGGAACCGATCTTTCGTCCGCCCCCGACGATATCCTGTCGGCCTTCGCTGCGCGCACCGCGGCGCTTGCCAAATAAAAACCGCCTGTCAGGAAACAGGCGGTTCGATAGCGCGATCGGCCGCTTTCCAGTAGGTCAAATCGCCTTGATGAAGGCATCCTTGTAACCGAGGCCTTTCACCTGCTGAAGGACCATGCCGCTCTCGTCCCGCGAAAGTGGTCCGACATACAGCCGGTATGCGATCCTTGGCACGCTCACGGTCTCATAAACGACCGGAAAGACGGCGGCGGTCTTGGCAATCGCGACACGCAACGCGTCCTCACTTGCGAATAGGCCGATCTGCACGTAATAGTTGCCCTTCTTCATCGTAGCTTCCAGCTTCGCGAGCTCAGTCGGCTCCTTGGCCGGCATTCCAGGGACAAGGGCTTTGGACGTCGGGGCAAGCGCCACCGCGGCAGCGCTCGGCGCACTTGCGACCGGCAGGGCGGGCTTGGCCTGCACGGCGGCAGCGGAAGAGTTCTCCTTCGGCTTTTCCACGGGAGGAGTGACAGGCTGCGCTGCAGCCGCCAAGGGAAGCGCTTTCGGGGGAACGATCGCCGGCGGTTGGGGCGGGGTGGCTACCAAGGGCAAGGTCGCTGGCGAGGAACTGGGCGCGCCGCCGCTCAAGGCAGCCGCCATTTCGGGCTTCGCCTCCTCGGGCGTCTTCAGGGCTTCGGCTTTCTCAGGCGGCCGCGGCGCAGTGGCCTCCAGGCTAAGGACTATTTCAGGCTTCTCCGAACCGCCCAGCTCGACGATGCTGTCCGCAAGAGCTATGTCAGGCCTGACTGAAGGCGGGTTGGCAAGTCGAGCAAGCTCGGCTTCAGGGATGAGATCGGGCCCGAGTTCCGGGCTGGGAAGCTCCAATCCCGCCCCTGCGACGCTCCCCAAGGGCAACAATGGCCTGGGGTCAGCGACGCCAGGCGACTCCGCGTTCTCCGCGCTTTCGACGAGTGGCAAGGGAGAGGCCAAGGCGACCTCATGATGGATTCCCGGCAAGGGCTGGGGTGCATCAAGGTCCACCGCCTCTGGGGGACCTTCGGTCTTGGGGGCCGCTGTGGCGATTTCGGGAAGCCCGAGTTCGGCTGAGGCGACGGTCCGGCCTGGAGGGTTGATCGCCACGCTTCCCAGTTCCGGCTTGGACGTCAGGGAGACGGGCGCTTCCGGAAGGTCCAGGAGCCCTTTGGCTGTCTCAGGGGCCCCAGGCTTGCCCGGAGCCACGCTCGCATCCAGGACGAGGCCATTGTCGCCGATGCGCTCGCCCGCCGATGCGGTGGAGGATACGGCGGGCACGGCAAGCTCCGGCGACGGGAGTGCGTCCGCGGGAGGATTTCCTCCATCGGCGGCCAGGTCAGGCTTTCCCAACACCGGAGAGAGGGCCACTGCCGGAACCGCGTTGATGGGCGAAGCCAAAGCCTCAGACGCAGGGCTTGGCTGCGCTTCGCCGAGAGACGGTTTGTCCCCCGCCTGGGGATTTTCAAGGATGCCGGCAAGGGCCGTGGAGTCCGCGCTGTCCGCGGGACTCTTGCTGGACTGGATCGATGCAAGAAGGCGCGGATTGTAATCCGGATCATTGGATTCGACGGACTTGGGTGAACCAGGGGGAGCCGGTGTCGCAGAGGCCATTTGGGCCAGGACACGGACACGCGCGGAGGCTCCCGCCTTCATGCCAAGCTCGGCTGCCGCCTTGGGTGCCAAGGTCATGAAAATGGCGGGGTTCTCTATGTTCTTTGTGATCGTAACACTGAGTTTCCTGCCTGTTTCGAGGTTTTCAACCTGAACGCTCGAGTTGAGCGGGAAGGAGTTGCATGCTCCATAGAAACCGTCGATTGGAAAATCGGCGCTTCCGGCGACAACCGCGCTGCCTTCCCAGGTGGAAGCGGCGAAGGCGAGAATGGCGAGCGCAAAAAAACCCGCGCAGAGCGGCAGTTTCTTCATAGATATCCCCCCAGTCGATTGAAGCCGGATGCTGAACCCAGGGCCGGGCCCCGATGCTCTAGCGTGTTGATAAAGCCCTGCGCGACCGATGTGCCCAATGCGCGCAGGATCGCATCGTATTTCCTGAAAGTTTCCAGCGTGTCCGCTGGCGTATCGATGCTCCCCTCAAAAAGGACCTTGACGCTCGTGACCTTGACGATGCGGTAGCGGAGCGAAACCGGATAGATTTTCCCGACCACCGCGGTAGATGCCGCCCAAATGCTATAAAAGGAGAGCACATAATCGGCAAAACCGTCTTCGGCGGCCTTTATCCCGAGCGCGCTGTTCGCCCATTCCTCGGCGGAGAGCATCACCGGTCTAGAGTCGGCCGCGATATAGCCCTTTTCAAAAAGGGCATCCATGCATCCCGCAAGCACCACCTGCGTCGAGACAAAGGCCTGTGAGCCGGCACCGATTGCCGGAAAAACCTCGACCGTCTGTGCCGCGATGCGGCACAAGGGTGCCAAGAGGATGAGGGTTGCGACGGCCACGGCTGCTCCGATTCTTCTCATACCTATTGACTATCGGCGAAACCTTGCCCGCCCTTTACCAAGACGATCCCATTGTCGCGGTCTGCCAGCCATGCTATCTTTGGGTTGCGGACGGGAACAACCGCCGCCAAAACAATGCTTTATTACGCAGTACAGGTTCGCAGCACCGAGGAAGATGATTTCATCCGCCGCATCCTAGCCAAGGAAGAGCCCCCCAAGGGGCGTTTTTTTGCGCCTAAGCGCCTCCTGCCCCAACGCAAGGCCGGCAAGGTCACCAACAAGCTCCTGCCGGTCTTCCCCGGCTATGTCTTCTATGAGACGCCGAGCCTTGATGACGCTGATCGATGGATTATAAGGCGAACCGCGGGCTTCTATCGCTTTCTCAAGACAAGCCTTGAACCGAGCCCCCTTTCGGATAATGACAAGAGTATCCTCCTCCACTTCATATCGTTCGGTAAATACGCCGATATATCGAAAGTGACCTTTGACGAGAACGACCGGATCGTCGTGATTCAAGGCCCCTTGAAGGGCCTCGAGGGTAAAATCGTCAAGGCGGACCGAAGGCGTGGCAGAGCGAAAGTGGCCCTCGACATTTGTTCGACGGGTTTCCTTGTCGATCTTGGCTTCCTGGTGGTCGAAAAGGTCACACAAGGGGGCGGCGATCTCCATGATGACGCACGAAAAGGATGACGCGCGGATTTACATATTGGGTGCAGGTTTTGCGGGCAGGGCAATAGCGCGTGAGATAAAGGCAAAGGGCGTCTTCGGTTCGGTCGTGGCCTTCCTTGACGATGATCCGCGAAAGATCGGCTCACGCATCGAGGACATTCCCGTCCTTGGCCCGATCCGGGACGTGGTCAACCTGTTGTCCCGCCTTCCCGCGGACGAGGCCATCATCGCCATCCCGAGCGCCACGAGCGAGGAACTGCGCGAGCTCTACTTCCTATTGAAAAGGGCCGGATTCCAGCGCATCAGGATAGTCCCCGGCATCGTGCAGATCATCGAAGGCGATGCCCACCTCATACAGGCGCGGGAGATCGACCCCCAGGACCTTCTCGGACGCAGTCCGGTCGCCATCGGACTCAAGCAGAGCCTTTCCTATCTCAGGGGCAAGCGTGTCCTCATCACTGGTGCGGGAGGCTCCATCGGGTCGGAACTCGCACGCCAGCTCCTGTCAGCGGGGGTCGCCCGCCTCTATCTGTTCGGACATGGGGAAAACTCGATCTATCAGATAGACCGGGAACTTCGCCTCCTCCAGGAAGAAGGCGTCGGCGAGAAAACCTCCATCGTCCCCGTCATCGGCGAGCTCAAGGAATCGGCCTATGTCCGCTTCATCCTGGACAGGCTCAAGGCCGATGCCGTCTTTCACGCCGCAGCCTACAAGCACGTGCCCATGATGGAAGCCAATCCCATCGCCGCCATAGAGAACAACGTGTTCGGCACCAAGAACCTGGTGGAAGCCGCGCTGGAAAGCGGGGTGAAGCGCCTCGTCCTCATTTCGACGGACAAGGCCGTGGATCCAGTCTGCGTCTACGGGGCGTCCAAATTCCTCGCCGAACGGATAGTCATGAACGCCCGCGAAAGAGCGGCTTCCGACCAGGACTTCATGGTCGTACGCTTCGGCAACGTACTTGGCTCACGCGGTTCGATCGTCCCGCTTTTCCGAAGCCAGATCGCCAAGGGTGGTCCGGTGACCGTGACCCATCCCGATACTTCCCGCTTCTTCATGACCATACCCGAAGCCTGCTCCCTTGTGCTCAAGACAGGGGGCGTAGGTTCGGGCGGAGAGCTCTACCTCCTCGACATGGGCGAGCCTGTACGGATAAACGACCTTGCCGAACAGATGATACGTTTTTATGGATACGAACCCGGCCGGGATATCAGGATCGAGTATGTAGGCCTGCGTCCCGGCGAGAAAATCCACGAAAACCTCATCGCCGAATGCGAGACCATCGTTCCAACCAAATACCCCCGCGTCAATCGATTGGAGCGAAAAGGCGGCCTCTTCCCCATCGAGGAGGCCCTCGGCAAGCTCGCGCCGATCTGCAGCCCCACCGAAGGGAAAGAGGCTATCTACAGGAACCGCCAAGCCATCAGGGAAGTCTTGAAAAAATTCGTTCCTACGCTTATCTTTCCTGAGCATGAACCCGAGTACTGACTTCATACCTTACGCCCGCCCTTCCCTGGGCGTGGAAGAGGAAAACGCCGTCCTGTCCGTCCTCAGATCCGGGTGGTTGACCACGGGCTCGGTCGCCAAGGCCTTCGAGGAGGAATTCGCCGCCTTTGTAGGCGCTCCCGCGGCGCTCGCGGTCAATTCCGCGACGAGCGGACTGCACCTCGCCCTGGAGGCACTGGGCGTGGGTCCGGGCGACAAGGTCGCCACAACCCCATATACCTTCGTCTCCACAGCCGCAGTGGCCCGCCATCTTGGGGCAGAAGTGGTCTTCTGCGACATCGGCAAGGCCGACTACAACATGGACCCGGGGAAACTGGAGAGCCTCCTCGCTCGGGAACGCCACGTCAAGGCTGTCCTCCCCATCCATATCGGCGGCAATCCCTGCGACATGGCCGAGATCATCGACATTGCCCGTAGCCATGGCGCAGCCGTCGTCGAGGATGCGGCCCACGCCTTTCCCCTCCGCATGGAGGGCGGCTTCGCCGGCACGATAGGCGACATAGGCGTCTATTCCTTTTACGCCAACAAGACCATGACGACAGGGGAAGGCGGCATGATTGTGACCCGCGACGACTCCCTGCGCAAGCGCATGGCGCTCATGCGTTCCCACGGATTCGACCGCGATGCCTGGGACCGCTACACCTCGACCAAGCCTGCCTGGTTCTACGACGTGATCGAAGCGGGCTACAAGTACAACCTGCCTGACCTCCTTGCGGCCATCGGCCGGGAGCAGCTCAAGAAGGCGGATGCCTTCCTGGCCGAAAGGCAGGCAATCGCCGCTGGCTACCTCAAGGCCTTTGCCGATCTGGACGCGATCGAACTTCCTCCCGTCCATCCCGGGCACTCCTGGCATATCTTCGCCATCCGGCTTGTGCCGGGGAAACTCCGCATCGAGCGCGGCGAATTCATCGGCCGCCTGGCAGCTCGCGGGATCGGCAGCTCTGTCCATTTCATCCCCCTCCATACCATGGACTACTGGGCTAGGAGATATGGCTTTTCCCCTTCGGACTTCCCCGAAGCCTGGGACAAGTCCTCGCGGAGCATCTCGATCCCGATATGGCATGGCATGTCGGAGGAGCAGGGACGAAGGGTGATCGAGGCGGTCAAGGCCATCGTGGCCGAAGCAAGGGCTTCGGGCCCATGATGGAGGCCGAACGCGATGCCGAGGGCTTTTCCCTTTCGCTGACCGACATCTCATTCGAAGGAATGCTGCATATCTCGACGGTCAGGTCGCCGGTCGCGCGCGGCCGTATCCGTTCGGTCACGCCTCCCCGCCTTCCGGCGGGCTACCGGCTCATCCTGCCTTCGGACATCCCCGGAAAGAACCACATACTTTCATTCGGAGCCGAGGTGCCGATCCTGGCCGCCGAAAGGGCATCCTACCGCGGAGAGCCGGTCGCCCTTGTGGTGGGCGCCAATCCCCTTGTCGCCGCCGAGCTTGCCCGATCGACGGTGGTGGACTGCGAAGAGGAAGAAGCGGTCCTGTCCTGGGAGAGCTTTTCCTCCGAACAGGTGCTCTCCAAACGTATCGCCGTGATGGGGGACCCCGACCTTGCCTTTTCCATTGCCGAGGAAACCATAGAAGGCACCTATCGCTCCGGGGCCAGCGAGCACCTATATTCGGAACCTCAGGGATCCGTCGCATCCTTCGATTACGACAAGCTTGGCGTCTGGTGCGCCACCCAGTGGCCTTACCATGTCCGCGATTCGGTCGCCATCGCGCTCGGCTGCAAGAACGAAGAGGTGGTCGTGCGCCCCACGAGGCTCGGAGTCCACATGGACGGCAAGCTCTGGTACCCTTCGCTCCTCTCCTGCCATGCCGCCATCGCCGCATACCTGGTCCGCAAGCCTTCCCGGATTTTCCTCACGCGTGAAGAGGACTTCCTCTATTCCCCCAAAAGGGCGCGGTCCTCCATCACCTTGAGGGCGGCCCTCGATTCCACTGGCCGGATTTCCGCCGTGGACGCCCGGGTCGCGGTCAATGTAGGGGCCTATGGTCCCCTCGCGGAAGAGACCCTCTCGCAGATCTGCCTCGCTGCCCCAGGCGCCTATGCATGCCCGAACCTCAGGGTCGAGGGCTATGCGGTCACGACAAATGACCCGCCCATGGGGGCTTTTGGGGGGCTCGGCGCCTCGCAGGCCTTTTTCGCCGCGGAAGCCACCGCGGCCCTCCTGGCCCAGGAGTCCGGAGAGGATCCAATTGATTGGAAATCGCGCAACGTGCTAAGGAAAGGCTCCCTCCTCATCACGGGCGAGGCCCTCAAGGATGAACCGCCTTACGAAGCCATCGCCCTTCGGCTCGCCGCTGCCAGCGATTTCCATCGGAAGTACGCATGCTATGAACTGGTCCGCAAGCGCCGCTCCGGCCGCGCCGACGGTCCCTTGCGCGGCATCGGCTTCGCCTTCGCCTACCAGGGCGCGGGTTCGTTCCTCACCGGGGACTCGCCCAACTCCTACACAGTCGAGGTCAGCCTGGAAAAGGACCTGACCATCACGATACGGACAAGCGCCGCGGCCTGCAAGCCGAGCGTCAGGGCTATCTGGAAAAGGACAGCTGCCCTCCTCCTGGACATACCGATCGATTCCGTGGCCGTGGCGCCGCCGGACACGGACAAGGCGCCTAATTCCGGTCCGGTCACCCTTTCCCGCGGCGTGACCGTCGTGAACCGGCTTGTGGAGAAGGCTTGCGAGAACATCCAAAAGCGCCGCTTCCGCGATCCCCTGCCATTGACCGCAAAAAGCGTCTATCGCGTACCCAAGCCCATCCGTTGGGAAAATGGCAGGGTCGAAGGGTCGCTTTTCGAGACCGCAAGCTGGGGAGGCGCGATCGTCGAGGTGGAACTAGACCCTTGGACACTGGAACCCATACCCTTGAGCGTCTGGATCTGCGTTGACGGCGGCCTCATCGTTTCCCGCTCCCATGCGGAATCCGCCCTCCGTTCCGGCTCGGCCGACGCCATCGGCCTTTGCGTCCGGGAACGGCTCGACATCGCATCCGGAGCCGTCACAGAGGAGGATTACCTCTCCTATGGCCTCATGTCGCCCGCGGACCTTCCTCCGATTCACGTCGAACTGTGCGAGACCGAAAAACGCCCGAAATCGAAGGGCATCGGAGAGCTTCCCTTCGACACCATCCCCCCGGCCTTCCTGGCTGCCGTTTCCCAGGCGGCAGGAACGCCTTTCAGGGAGCTTCCCGTCCGGCCCGAGGACCTTTCCGTCGTCGCGGAGGAAGCATGACCATATCCTTCATCCTGAACGGCGAGGACGTATCGCTCAACGCACGATCGTATGACAGGCTCGCGGATGCGTTGCGCGAGCACTTCGGCTTGCTTGGTGTCAAGGCCGACTGCCGACGGGGTGTTTGCGGCAAGTGCCTCATCCTGCTTGACGGCCGCCTAGCCCCTTCCTGCCTCCTGCCGGTCTTCCGCGTCAGGGGACGCGAAGTCATCACCATAGAGGGGTTCTCCCAGACCGATGAATTCGCCGACATAATGAAAGGCTTCGCAGAAGCCGGCCTCGAAACCTGCGGGTTCTGCGATTCAGGAAAGATCCTCGCCACGGCCGCGCTCCTTGAGAGGCAGGCCAGGCCAAGCGCACGCGAGATACTCGAGGAGATGGCCTCCGTCCCCTGCCGATGCACGGACCCCGAGACGATGGTCAAGGGAGTGCAGGCGGCAGCCGAACTCAAGGCGAGGAGGCATTACCGCCGTGCGAGCCAGTGAAGTCTATTTCCCTGACAGCCTTCCGGCACTCCTCGATCTCGTTCGAAGGATGCCCGACGCCGTCATCTACTCCGGGGGGACGGAAATCCTCAGGGGACAATCGGAACCCTATGCCAGGCTTCCGCCGGAGGTCATTTCGATTTGCGGGCTCTCGGAGCTGCGCCAGGTGGCGCTCACCGAGCGCTTCGTCGAGATCGGCGCCTGCGTGACCATTGCCGAGATCCTGGAGCTCCGCGAAAACGCGGTGCCCGAGCTCTTCGCGCTTGCGCTGCGAGGCATAGGGACGCCGGCGCTGCGCTCGCTCGCGACCATCGGAGGCAACCTTGCCTCCACCTCGCGTTTCATGGATGCCTGGCCCGCGCTGGCCTGCCTTGATGCGCTCGTCGAACTGCGCGACGCATCCGGTTCGCGCTGGGTGAACGTGAACCGCCTTGCAGGCTCGGACGGCGCGCCCGATTTCCCTGCCGGCAACATCCTGGTGCGGCTTCGCCTCCCTCTCGATCGTTGGGACCTCGTGGTTCTGCGGAAGGTCGGAACCAGGGATTATCCATCCAAGGATACGGCGGTCTTTGCCCTTGCCACAAAGGCGGAAAAGGGCATCCTCTCGGAATTCCGCCTGGCCTTCGCAGGACAGATCGCGCTTCGCCTCCGGGAGATCGAGTCGAAGTTCATAGGGCGCAGGCTTCCCTTGGAATCCAAGCAGAGAAGCGCTTTTGCGGAAGAGTATCACGAGGCCGCGGCCGACCTCTCGCCGCGGCTCCGCCTCCAGTTCGGGACGCTCGTGGACGGGGTCCTGGATCTCCTTTCAAGGTAGGTCATGGCGGAAAAACCGGGCACACTCTACCTCATACCCAATGTCCTCAACTCGGAGGCAGGGCCATTGGAGCTCGTGATTCCTTCCGCGGTCATGGCCAGGATAGGCGGGTTGCGGCGCTTTGTCGTGGAAGGTGAACGAGCGGCCTGGCGCCTACTCGCAAAGGTCATGGACAAGGAAGCCTTGGCTGCCGTGACCATGGACAGGCTCGATGAGCATACTCCAATGGAAGCCCTTCCCGGCCTTTTAGCGCCTGCCTTGAGGGGCGAGGACCTCGGACTCATGTCGGAGGCGGGGCTCCCCTGCATAGCCGATCCAGGTGGGGCCTTGGTCGCTGCGGCCCATGCTGCGGGCATACGAGTTGTTCCCTTGACAGGACCTTCATCCCTGCTTCTTGCCCTTTCGGCCTCTGGTTTGGATGGCCAACGCTTCACCTTCCTTGGGTATTTGCCTCAGGAGCGGATGGCGAGGAGGGCGGCCCTTCTAGCCATGGAGCGCGCGGTGAGATCGGATGGCGGAACCAGGCTTTTCATCGAGACCCCCTATCGCAATGACAAGCTGCTGGCCGACTGCCTCGAGGTCCTTTCCATCGATACCCGCCTCTGCGTAGCCGCGGGCCTTACAACCGAAGCTGAAATGGTTCGCCAGGAAAGTGTCGCTCAATGGCGAAGCCGTCCCTGCGTGATAGGCAAAGTGCCGGCGGTCTTCCTCGTCGGCCGGCCTCCTGGAACCCAACTGGAAGGCCATGCATCGAAGGCGAAACCGGCCGCATCGCAGGGAAAGCGAAGCCATCAGCAAAAAAAAAGACCGCCATGAAGGCGGCCAGCGAATAAAAGCCGGGGTTAGCCGGCAATCACTGTTTCGGGCGGTCTACATAGGACTTAAGGGCCTTGTCGTCGATATATCCGGAGGCAATGGCGATCTCGCCAAACATGCGATCATCGCCGGCCTTCTGCAAGGCCAGCACCGAGTCTACTTGATCGCTCGTCATGGCACCGATTTCCACGAGAAAATCACCTATTCGCTGAGACATGGATATCCTCCAAGGACCAGTCTCAAGCAATTCGAGCCGGGATGCAAGCGGAAAAGGTGGACGAAATTCCGGGACCGCCCAGCGCGCCACGGTCAATCATCGGAGGGGGGCCGTATTGCATGGCATCCTGCATGTGGGGAGGCAGAACCCTCCTTTCGCTTCGACATGCGACTTGAAATGACAGTGGACTCCATGGCATGGTGTTTCTTCACAAAGGAGCAACAATGACTAGCACGAACAAAAAAGGAAGGGACGCTTTCGCATCGGGACTCGGGGCTTTCGCCGCAACGCTGGGATCGGCGATCGGCCTTGGCAATATATGGAAGTTCCCTTTCCTGACCGGCTCCAATGGAGGGGCGGCTTTTGTCCTCGCCTACCTTCTTTCGGTAGTCCTCGTGGGCCTGCCGGTCCTTGTGGCCGAACACCTGATCGGACGGAAAATGCGGCTGGACGCGGTCCATGCCTACGGAGCCGTCGTGCCGAAGCAGGGGATCTGGGCGGCCATCGGCTGGGCAGGGCTCCTCTCGGCATTCCTCATCATGGCCTTCTACACTGATGTCGCGGGCTGGGTATTCGCCTACGTATTCAAATCGGCTGTCGCGGCCTTTGGCGGGAAAGCGCTCGGCGCGGGGACTTTCAGCTCCCTTGCCGGTGGGACCTGGGAACCCCTGGCATGGCAGGCTGGCGTCCTCGCCATGACAAGCGCCATCATCGCCCTCGGGGTATCACGGGGCATTGAGAAGGCGACCAAGGCGCTCATGCCCCTCCTCCTCATCCTCCTCGTGATCTGCGACATCCGGGCACTTACCCTTCCGGGCGCCTTCGCGGGAGTCGATTACCTGTTCAAGCCGGACCTGTCCAAGATCACTGGCTCAGTCCTCATCGCCGCGCTCGGGCTCTCCTTCTTCAAGCTATCCTTGGGGATGGGCACAATGACGACCTACGGCTCCTACCTCCCGGATGGGACCAGGATAGCGCCCAACGCGGTCCGCGTTGCCTTGGCCGATACCATCGTATCGCTACTCGCCGGGCTTGCGATCTTCCCGGCCGTTTTCGCCTTCGGCGGCCAACCGGCAGGCGGTCCAGGCCTCCTGTTCAATACGATCCCCTTGATCTTCTCCAGGATGCCCGGCGGCGCTTTCTTCACCACCATCTTTTTCGTGCTGGCATCGGTGGCGACGATCGGCGCAATGGTAAGCCTCATCGAGGTGCCTGTTGCCTGGATGGTGGAAAAAGGGCGCGTAAAACGGCCTGTGGCAGCCTGCCTCACCGGCACGGCCATGTTTGCCCTCGGAACCCTCGCCACGCTATCCCAAAGCGCTGTCCTCGGGTCGGTGAGGCTGTTCGGCAAGGGTTTCTTCGACCTCTTCGACTTCGTCTCGTCGAATGTCCTCCTCCCCATAGGCGCCCTGGCCATCGCCGTGGTGGCCGGCTGGCTCCTGGGAAGGAAACCGTTCGAGGCCGAACTCCGGAAAGGCCATGCGGCACAACCCTGGCACACCAAGGTGATCCTCGCCTTCCTGCGCTTCGTGGCCCCCGTCCTCATCCTCGTCATCCTGCTGAACGGTTTCGGCATCATCCGGCTATAGGCCGGATCGTGGACGGTTGGCCCCCGCTTAGGCCAGCAACGAAGCCAATCGTTCACGGAGGAACTCGCTCTTTTCCCTCAGCCCTATCGAGCCGGTCTTTATGATCAGCATGTTTGGCCTGTGGGGATCCAGCTTTATGCGACCGCCCGACTCGCGCATGAGGCGCAGGACCTTCTCCACGGACACCTTGGCGACGTGGGAGAACTCCACGGTCACGAGGCCTCCACGTTCCTTGAGGTTCGCGATCGAGAGCTTGCGGCAGATGACGCGGATCTCGGCCAGGGCAAGGAGGCTCTCCGCCTCGTCGGGCAAGGGGCCGAACCGATCGGAGAGCTCGGCCCGAAGGGACTCGAGGTCCTGGTCGTTGTAGATCGAGGCCAGCTTCTTGTAGACCTCCATCTTGACCGCCTGCATGGAGATGTACTCATTCGGTATGAAGCCGGCATAGTCGAGCTCAAGGTAGGGCTCGGTCTCGGCCTCGTAATGCTCGTCGGAAAGCCTGGCCACGGCCTCGTCGAGGAGCTTGAGGTAGAGGTCGAATCCGACGGAATAGATATCCCCGGACTGCTCGCGCCCCAGGAGGTTGCCCGCGCCGCGGACCTCCAGGTCCTTCATCGCGATCTTGAAGCCGGATCCCAGTTCGGTGAAATCCGAGATGACCTGGAGCCTCTTCATCGCGAGCTCCGAGAGCGCCCGCCTGTCCGGATAGAACAGGAATGCGTAGGCCTGCCTGTCGGACCGCCCCACTCGGCCACGGAGCTGGTAGAGCTGGGAGATCCCGTACATGTCCGCACGATCTATGACAATTGTGTTGACATTCGGGATATCTATGCCGTTCTCGATGATGGTGGTCGAGACAAGCACCTGGAACCCCCCGTGGATGAAGCGGTGCATGATGTCCTCGAGGTCGGACGGATCCATCTGCCCGTGGGCGACATCGACCATGACTTCCGGCACCACGTTCTGGAGGAATGCCTGGACCTCCTCGAGGCTCTCGATGCGGTTGTGGAGGTAGAAAACCTGGCCGCCACGCTCGACTTCCCGCCTGATGGCCTCGGCGATGATCTCGGGGTTGAACTCCTCCACTACGGTCTCGATGGGCTGGCGATTGTAGGGCGGCGTATTGAGCACCGACATGTCGCGTATCTTGAGGAGGGACATGTGGAGGGTGCGTGGGATGGGCGTCGCGGTAAGCGTCAGGCAGTCCACGCCGGCCTTCATCTCCTTGAGCCTCTCCTTGTCCTTGACGCCGAAGCGCTGCTCCTCGTCAACGACAAGGAGGCCGAGGTTCTTCCACTCCACATCCTTCTGCAGGAGCCGGTGGGTGCCGATCACGACGTCGACCTTGCCTTCCTTGAGGGCGACAAGGGTCTTTCGCTGCTCCTTCCTCTCGATGAGGCGCGAAAGCATGGACATGTTGACGGGATAGTGCTCGAACCTCTCCTTGAAGTTCTCGAAGTGCTGCTCGGCCAGGATCGTGGTGGGAGCGAGGAAGGCGACCTGTTTGCCGGCGATCGCCGCCTTGAAGCAGGCGCGCATCGCGATCTCGGTCTTGCCGTAGCCCACGTCACCGCAGATGAGGCGGTCCATGGGCCGGACGCTTTCCATGTCCTCCTTCACCTCGTCGATGCAGCGCAGCTGGTCGGGGGTTTCGTCATAGGGAAAGGCGGCCTCGAAAGCCAGCTGCCATTCCTGGTCGGGCGGGAAGGCAAATCCCCTCGCGGTCTTGCGCCGCGCGTAGATGCGGATGAGGCGCTCGGCGAGCTCCTCGACCGACTTGCGGACCTTGGTCTTGCGGTTCTCCCATGACTTGGAGCCCAGGCGATCCATGCGGGGCGCTTCGCCCTCGTTCCCGATATAGCGCTGGACGAGGTTGGCCTGCTCGATGGGGACGAAGACCGTCTCCTCCTCGGCATACTCGATCTTTATATAGTCGCGCTCGTTCCCGAGCACAAGCATGCGCTCGATCGCGGAGAAACGGCCGATGCCGTAGTTCACGTGGACGACATAGTCACCCGGAGAGAGCTCCACGAAGGAATCGATGCTGGCCGAACGGGTGTTCTTGACCGACTTGGGGACCCGCTTCCTCCGGCCAAAGATCTCTCCCTCCTGCACGACAAGGAGCTTGAGGGCAGGGATGGAAAAGCCCGCGGAGATGCCGGCGGCCACGACCAGGACCGGATGATCCTTGAGGAGGGAGCGTATCCGCTCCGCCTGCGGCTCGGTCTCGGCGAAGATCCTGACCTCGTAGCCCGCCTTGAAAAGCGAAGAGAGCTCTTCCTTGAAATACTGGATGTTCCCGAAAAAGGACCTTGCCGCCTCCGCGCCGAGGCGAAGCCTTGCCTCCCCTTCCCTGTCATTGAGCGCGAAGTCGCGCACTACCCGGCGATGGGCTCCTTCCAGCGCCGTGAGCGATTTCTGCAGGAGCTCCGGAGGGGGCACAGGCGCCTCTTTCAAGGCACCGCGATACAAGCCCGCATATTCCTTGTGCGAACTCTCCTCCTGCGCGGCCAGCCGCTCGCGATCGAGGAGGAGGAGAAGGCCATCCTCCCCGAGGTAGTCCAGGACGGAGGCGCTTTCCGGCCAGGCAAGGGGATACCAGAGCTCCTCTCCACGGGCCTCGCCTTTCTCCGCAAGCTCCTCGAGGACGGCGTCCATCCGACCTGCGCAGTTGGGGAGTCCCGCCGCGATCGAGGCTATCCGTGCGACGCGCTCGGCATCCCAGCGGACTTCCTTCATTGGCCGGATGAGCGCCCGTTTCAGTGCGGTAAGGCCTCCCTGGAGGGATGCGTCAAAAGAGGTTATCCGCTCGACCTTGTCATACTCGAAGACAATGCGGACCGCGGTTTCGTCTCCCGGCATATAGATGTCGAGCACTTCACCCCGGAGGGCGAACTCTCCGGGAAGCGATACCCTGGGGACGCGCAAGTATCCGTAGGAGGCGAGGCGCTCGCCAAGATCGGCGGGATCGATGGTGCCGCCCGGCTCCAGGCTGAACACGAGCTCCCTGAAATGGGAGGGCGGCGGGACCGGCGTCGTGAAAGCGCGCGCGCAGGCTACGACGATCCTTGCCTGCCCAGTCACGAGGCGGGCCAATACGGCGGCTCTTTCTCCAAAGACCCGCGCGCGCGTGGATGCGGGACGGAAAGCGGCGGTCCGCCACCACGGGAGGAGATCCGGCTCCATCCCGAGGAAGGAAAGGTCGGCCGCCAGCGCTTCCGCCTCTTGGTCAGAGGGAACCACGATGAGGAGGGGAGGCGCGCCCTTCCGGTCGCGCTGCACGCGATCGAGGACCGCGGCGACGACGGCGGCATACGAACCCTCCGCCTCGGCGATATCCACGGGGAAAGGCCCTTTTGAAGCGCGCTCAGCAAGCTTCACAAGCGGGGCATGGCTACGAAGTCGCTCCACTATGCCTTGCGATGGTAAGGTATTCATCATATCATTCCGACAATCTACGATGGGGACTGGTTGAGCATATCATACACCGGAGTCTCCCTTTGTTCCATATCGAAGGAGAAACGAGGCCGTGTACCCTAAACTATCCGCAGTCGCGGCAGTGTTGCTCATTTCAGGAGCCCTCGCCCTTTCCCTTTTCGCCGAGGATAGCAGGCCGCTCCTCACGGCCGGGAACTCCGAAGGCGCAACTTCCGCGAGCGTCCTGGATGTCGAGATATCCATACGGTTCTTCGATAAGCGGGTTTACTACCCCGAAAGCGATATCCCCCTGAAGGTGACGCTCACCAACAAGGGAGCCAGGACCTGGCGGTTCAAGCTCGCCGAGGATCGTGCCTTTTCCCTCTCCATCGATGCCAGGACACCCGCGAACCGCAGCCTTGAGCTGTCGGATGACTACAAGCGCTCCCTCGCGGCGGCCCGCCCCGTCTTCTATCGGGAAATGGCCCTGGATCCAGGGGAAGAGTACTCCTTTGTCGAAAGCCTCTCCCACTACATCATGATCAAGGAGCCGGGGTCCTTCACCCTGCGAGCCAGCTTCTGGCCGGAGCTCATAGCCCAGGCTCCCGCAACGGGCTCGACCGCCTCCGCCGGCAATTCGGCGCCAGTGTCTTCCACTCCGGCCGCGAGGATGCCGGCCATGCTTTCCAACGTCCTTATCCTCACGGTCCGTCCTTCCATGGGCTTGCCGCCCGCCGCCGATCTCGTGAATCCAGATACAGGGGAGGTCCTGAAACCCCTTCCCCTCCCCCCCGATGAGGTCGTATCCCGGACTATCATCGCCCGCCAGCGTTCCCGATGGAATGAATTCTTCCTCTATCTCGATGTCGAATCGCTGCTATCTCGTAGCGAATCCCGAAAACGCGCCTATGACAAGGAATCCGACGAAGGAAGGCGGCGCATGATCGAGCGCTACAAGGCCGACCTGCGGGACAACGTAATCGATTCGGACATCGTCACCATCCCTGCAAGTTTCGAGATCATCGAGACGCGCTATTCGGCCGAGCGCGGCTTCGTCAAGGTCATCGAGAAGTTCGAGTATCGCGGCTTCACCATGGTGAAGGAATACGACTATGAGCTCGTTCGCCGCGATGGCGTCTGGTTCATCGAGGCCTACACCGTGCTCAACAAGGGGACGGAATGAAGGCGCTCCTCCTCATCGAAAACGACAGCGTCGCGGATATCGCCCGCTTTTACCTCAAGCCCTTGGGCTTCGAGGCGGTGCGCTATCGCAACCCCCTCAAGGCCCTGGACAACCTGGCGGAGATCGAACCCGACGCAATAATCCTCTCGGCCCGTGACTATCCACGCCATTGGAAAGTCATCGCGGCGACGGTCCGGGCCGAACGTTCGAAGGAAGAATGCGTCCTCATCCTCCTCAAGGGCGAGTTTTTCCCCTTCGAGGAGGCGGCGAAAGCTTCCCATCTCGGCATCAATGGCGTCCTCAGGGACGATCTAGACGACCGCCACGAGCAGACCCAGTTCCAGCGCCTGCTCAAGCGCTATGTCAATATCGAGGACGGCCGGGGGGATGAACGTGTCGCGCCTTCGCCTTGGGACAGGCTGGATTTCATGTTCTCCCATCCGAAAAGCCTGGTTCCAGTAGTTGGAAGGATCGAAACGGTCTCGATTTCCGGACTCTCCTTCATGCCCGAATCGGCCACCATCTGCCGGGATATCCTTGCCGGATCCATCCTTGAAGATTGCTCGGTGCGCGTGGGGGATCGCATCCTTTCCCTATCCTGCCTGGTCGCGCGCTCCGAGCGTGTCCTGGGTCTGGCGATCCACCAGATGGAAAAGGAAGAAAAGGCTTTTTATGACGAGTACCTAAACACGTTCTCTGAACGAGAGATGAAAGCCCTGTTGAAAAAAACCTGATGAAAGGATAAAGTGCCTTAATGCCAGAACCAGAGAAGACCTGTCCGGACGAATACCTTACGGAGTATGCCCGGAAAATCAAGGCGGTAGGCCATCCCATCCGCCTCCGCCTCCTCTGCCTCATCGCACGGGAGGAAGATCCATGCGTCTCCGATCTCTGGCATTGCCTGAAGCAACCCCAGCCAGTCATTTCCCAGCATTTGGCGATCCTGAAGGAAAACGGCATAGTCAGCGCGGAAGTGCAAAAAACGCGGCGTGTCTATTCGATCATCGACCCCTTCATCGCCGACCTCATCAAGCGGATCGTCGTGGATAATCCCATTCCTCCCGGCCTCGCGCGCTAGAGGGCTCCCCTGGATCACGGCTCGGCAGAAGAGCGCCGCATGGCCTCGGACGCCAGCGACCATGCGCGGGCATCATCCGCCTTCCTCACCATCTGCCACGATTCCATCGCTGCGGCCTTGTCGCCCTGCCTCGACAGGCAATTGCCGGTCTGGAGCGAGGCATAAGCGCGAAGCCGCCGGACCGGCGCATAATCGGAACGCGCGATGGACTTGACCGACGCATAGGCGGCCATCGCCGCCGCATTGTCATGAAGGTCATTCTCAAGCAGTTGTCCGAGCGCGAACCAGGTCTCCGCCCCGAGCCGTTCTGGGGGTGGCTCGACCTTGAGCTCGGAGATCGATCTGCGAAAAGCCTCCAAGGCGCCCAAGGGCTCATGCAGGTGCTGAAGGCTCTTCCCGAACAGGTACCAGTAGAGGGAGTTGCCAGGATAATCGCGGACCAATGGTTCGAGGATGGCCTTGGCTCCCTTCCAATCGCCGGTTTCCTCGTTGAAGAGCCCCCCAAGATATGCGGCCAATGAGGGGAAGTAATAACCCTGGGAAAAGGCCCTCTCAAGGTCCCCGCGGTAGCTTCCTCGGCCGGGCGCGAGGTAATAGTCGAAGCAAGCACTGAAGAGGCAAGCATCGGCAAGCCCCGCGGCGAGCAAGGGCCGGGAAGCTTCCTTGGCTCGGGCCAGCCAGATGAAGGCTTCTACGGACTTGCCCGATTCCATGGAGGCCTTCGCGACAAAGACACAGGCAGCCGCCCGAAACAGGCGGGCGTCGTCCTCGTTGGCCATCGCGCCGGATTCGCATGCCGCGATGGTTCGGTCGCATTCCTCGCGAAGCCTTGTGACCGATCCTCGATCCGCGGACATGAATACCTGCCAGACGGACATGCAGGACTTGAGGAAAGGCGCGCGATAGCCTGCGGGTTCTTGTCTCTCGATCGAGGCAATCGCTTCGGTGGCCTCACGGAATCGCAGGTTGCCGAGAAGCTCGATGGCCGATCTCGTGGCCGCCCGCGGATCGAAGGTCCTCCGGTCGTATTCCCGGGGACTCGCTGGCATGGCCAGGAAAGCGGCCGCCAGCAAAAGGGCGGCGGCCCGGACTCGCGGTTTCATGGGCCGTAGGCGTAGCACAGGGCCTGGCACACGCCCAGGTCGAACAGGCGGCAGGTGGAGCAGGCGGGCAGGTATGGCTGCGCGATCAAGCCCTGGATGCGCCGGAAATACTCGCTGGGTATGCGATCCAGGTCGCCCAAGGCATCGAAGCGGTAGGCGTCCGAAGTCAGGGCCATGCAGGGATGGTAGGACCCATCGGGATTCACCGTCAGGTTGTTGGTGGAATCGTTTCGATCTAGGTCGCAGATGTTCTTGAATGCGGCGTGGCGCATGAGAAAACGGAATTCCTCGTCACGGAAGAAGCAGAGGGGAAAAGGCTTGGCAAAGGAAATCCTGCAGAGCTTCCGCCCCGTCCTCATCCTTACGTAATCAACAAGGGAGATGATCGGGGGCACGAAGGACCGGAGGTTTTCGACATCGATGCTGACGTTGGTCCCTCGCCGAGCGGGAAAGACCGTCGAAAAATTGAAGAAGAATTCGGGGACGGCATCGATGAAGGCATCGAGGAAACCCCAATCCCTGGTTGCCGCGTCGACAAGGTTGTAGCGGAAAATGACATGCCTTCCCCGAGCCGCGGCCTCCGCGACATTCCTGCCGACCCGCTCGCGTTCCTCGCCGGTATAGCTTTCATCCCGATCGATATGGAAGGTCAATGCACATAACGAGTCATGGGATGCGATTTTCCGGAATGTCGCGGGATCGGCAAGGCCGTTTGTCGCGACGGTGAAGAGAAGGCCGCGCTTCTCGATCACGGCGATGAAGTCTTCCAAGGCGTCGAACGAAGTCGGTTCCCCCCCGAAAAGCCCGATGACTTCCAGTTTCCGCTGGGGATCCACCGCGTCCAACATAGCCTCGAAAGCCCCCACATCCATCGGTTTCGCGTAAAATCGGGAAAGGTCCCGCGAAAAGCAATACTCGCAGCCACGGTCGCAGTCGTATGTCGGCACGACGGCAAGTTGACGGGGATACCTGCGGGCCCATTCTTTGGAACGGATCTTCCGGTATTCCTCGTAAAGCGCGCTTTTTTTGCCAGAGAAAACGCGGCGAAGATCAAGGTTCTCAATGCCGGGAAGGCTCGCGATGGCAGGTAGGAGCCCCTTGAAGTACTTCTCGGGCAAGGAGGCCAGGTATTCAGAGAGATCCTTGATCCTTTTCTCGTCAAAGCAGGCATTCACGGCGCCTGGAGCCCCTTTCTTCGATGCGTCAGGGGAGCGGTTCGGGACCTGGCGTTTTTGGAAGGCAAAGAGCGGATCCTGAAGGAGGCAATCCGCGGCTCGATGCCGCATCTCCGGAGTGCCCGCCCCCGCCATGAAGCCCAGTATCCTCCTGGCGCTGTCCGGCGAGTATTCCCTGGAGAACAACTCTATAAGCCCAAGCTTGACGTTTTCCTCGTCCTCAGTCCTTATGCGGCGGTCGCTCTCCATCTCCTCCGCAGTCATCAAGCTCCCTTCCGGCCCCTTGGCAAGGCCGCCTTGCCGAGCGCCGCGGCCGCCGATGGGGATTCCCGCATCGGAAAGCTCGCGCTTCGTGTCATTGAGCAAATTGCCGGCATCCTCAAGCCCGGCTTCCTTGGTGAATTTCCGTATCGAGGCAAGGAGTTCGCCGAGCTTGCGGAAAGCCTTGGGAATATCCTGGGGGGCAACCAGGAAAAAGACGAGGAGGACGAGGAGCATTTCACCGAGGCCGAAGTTGAACATCGCAGATCAGCTCCAGCGCAGGATTTTTGCGATAGAGATGCAGAGGAAATACAGGGCGATAAGGGGCACGGCCAACATGACCTGGGAGATCATGTCGGGAGTCGGCGTAAGGATGCCTGCCACAAGGAGGGCCACGACCACGAAATACCTTGAGAAGCGAATCAGCATGGCCGTACTTACGATCTTGTAGTAAAGAAGGATCATGATCACTATCGGGAACTGCAGGCAAGCGCCGAAGGCCACCGCGAACTGGAATACGAACATCACGAAGGAATCATATGAAATGATCCTGCTTACGTCGTCGGGGTTGAAGGAGCTCGAACGGAGCACCCGGATCGACAGGGGGAGGACAACCCGGATCGATGCGGCCACGCCACCGATGAAAAGCCCCAGGCTCGAGACGAGGAGGGCAGATAGCATCATCTTCTCCCGACGCTCAAGCGCGGGGAGTATGTAGGCGAATGCCTGATAGAGGAATATCGGTATGGTGAGGAACACCCCGACAAGGACACCGACCTTCAAGCGGATGAAGAAGCCTTCGTACACCTTGCTCAGGAAGAGCTTCTCGCCCACGATCGAACCGATGAAGGAGTATACCTTGGGGTATGCCCAATAGCCGAAGACGGAGAGCAAGACAGCGGCGCCGACTACGACAAGCAGGCGTCGCCGCAACTCCTCCAGATGCCCCTGGAAGGGGAGGGCCTTGGACATGGAGAGACGTGCCATCAAGCCTGCGGAGGCGTCTTGCCTTCCCCGGCCTCTTTCGTGTCGTCCTCGGCGATCCCTGCCTTCAGGCTGTCCTTGAATTCCCGGATGCCCTCACCCAGGGACTTGCCGAGCTTGGGAAGGCGCGACGCCCCGAAAACGAGGAACAAGGCGATGGCCACCAGGAGAATCTCACCGAAACCGAGCATTCGAACCTCCTACACCCGTGCCGCCCCGAACCTCAATAGTAGTAGTAATTGTAGTAGTTGTAATAATTGTAGTAGTTGTAGTAGGCATAGTAGTTGGAGTAGTAGTAGTTCGAGTAGTAGTCCGAATAATCGTAGTAGTCATAGTAGAACATGTCGCAGGAAGCCGCCAGGACCGCGGTTCCCGCGACGACAGCGCCAACCTTGGCCATCCGTTTCAGCGCATCACGCCTGCTGATGGTCACTTCCGCCTTTCCTTCGGCCTGGACAACCTTTTTGTCTTCCATATCACCCTCCTCTTATCGTGCGATGCCAACTTCCTTTCGCCGCTCGTATTCATTGGCATGCGGCCGTTGGTTGACGGTCATGCCGGTGATCGGTTCCACATATTCACCCATGAAACGCTTGATGAAAGCGCAATGGCTGGAGGCCTTGAGGATATCGCCGCGCGTGGCCAAGGCGTCCAAGGGACAGCCGCCATGGCAGATGCCCCAGAACCGGCAATCCTTGCACTCGCCCAAGGGAAGGCTCTCCTGCCTCGCCTCTAAGGGCGCCCGCAAGGGATCAGCGAGGATCTCGGCGATCGACCGATCGCGGATATTCCCGTAGCTTATCAGGTCGTAGTCGCCGCCCTTTCCGCAGTGCGAGGCCTTTCCGGCAGGACCGATGTACAGCCATTTCCGTGTGCATTTCCCGGAATAGTCGCAGACACTGCCTCCTTCCCTTTCCATCGCATTGACCAAGGTCGATATCGGCTGGAGGCCGCCCCAGCGCTTCCTGTTCGCCCAGAACATGGGAAAGAGCTCGCCGAGGAAATCGGCATACTCCTCGGGGCTGATATCCAGGCCGAATTCATCCTCTTCGTAGAGGTAGATCTTGTTCAGCTGGGGCAGGGATCGGGGGTTCAGGTTGACCAAATACCGGAGGATCTCCTTGGCCTTGCCAAGGGAGCGGCGATGCACGACATAGATCACTCCCCATGTCAGGTTGTTCCTTTCCGCAAGCTCCACACCCTTGAAGAAGAGCCGGTTATAGGCATCGGAATCCCGCTCGGGGCCAAAGCCCCGTATGTTGGGGAGGGGCTCGAAGCTCGACCCGATCTTGTTGATGCCCAAGGCCTTGAAGGCATCGACAAGATCCTGGGAAAGGAGGGTCATATTGGACTGGATCAGGTGACTGATCCGCTTTTCCATTCCTGCGCAGTGCTTTTCCTGGTAGCGCCGGGCGGCCCGGAAATAGTCGGCTCCAAGCAGGCAAGCCTCACCGCCATGCCAGGTGAATTCGAGGGTCTCATCGGGCCGTTCCCGCAAGAAATCGCCAATTCGCATGAAGACCGTTTCGAGGAGGGCAAGGGACATGACCTCGTCCCTGGGTTTTTTCACTACCTTGCAATAGAGGCAGTTGGAGTTGCAGTCCTCGATGGCCTTGAAGATTACGACTGCCATATCTTTGTTCGACCTCGATTCTGGCTTCTGAAATCCAGCGCCTCGACCATCTCCGAGAAGAATGCCTCACAGCGCGGGTCGTGCGAGCAGCTTTCTATATAAGCCCCCTGGCAGGCGCTCCACGCCGCGCAATACGAGCACTTGCTGTTGCGCAAGAAACTTGCTTGCCAACGCTTGAGGTTGCCTTGGTATTCCTCGTTTTGGTGAAGGTTCGAAAGCTCCTCGGGCCTTGTCTGCAAGAAATGCCCTTCCTCCAGGTCACGCTTTGAAAAGGCAAGCCGCCCCTGCGCGTCTATATGGATGAAGCGCTCAGGGTCGTCAAACCAGGGCGAGCCGAAAGCGGTGACTCCTTGCGTGTCACCCCGGGTCACAAAGCGTTCGAAGGGTTCAATGCTTCCCTTTCGGGACGGAGAATACACCGCATAGTGCATCAAGTCCGAGATCTCGTCCCATGGCAGGTCTTTCTCTTCCTGAGGAATCACCACTGCCATTTCGATGCCGAGGCTCGCAAGGATGCGAGCATGGACCAGGTTTTCGCGCGGAAGAGCGGGAAGAAAGATCCGGAGGTTGAAGGCCGAGTATACCTTGGCCCGACTGATGGCAATCCTGATCGACCCGACGGCAGGGACAAAGAGGGCAATGGGCAATGCATGCTCGATGCCTTCGAAAGTCAGCAGATCCAGGTTCCTCGCTTCCCTGACGATCACGCAATGGAGGGACTGTTCCCTTTCATGGGAGCTGCCGGATTCAAGGGTATCCTCAAGCTTGTCGAAAACAAGGACAACCTTCTCGACATCCAAGCGCTTCGAGAGACCCGCATCGGGGGCGAATACGGGAATAAGCTCGTTCATGCATCCCTCCCAAAGACGACTTCTGTCATCCCCAGATGGTTGAGGGACTGCGCCAGGCAACCACCCGCGCATCTTTCGGCGGCCCGATACGCGCAGGAAGCGCATTCGGCGAAGGCGCCGGCATCCTTGGCCCGTGTCTCTTTATGGAAAGTGATGAAATACTCCATCACTTCGTCCACTGAATTGAACTCATAGAGGCTACGCTTGTTGAATCGCGATAGCGGAAAACAGGACCAGACCTTCATGTCAGGCCCGATGTCGAGGGCGGGATTGCAGACAAATTTCAAGGATCGGTTCTGGCTTCCATGTTCCAGCTTATAGAACTTCCCGATCTGCTCGTCAGTGAACTTGCATAGAGGGAAGCCGCAATCAAGACCTGCGACGACCCCACTAGATATGCATTTTGGAATATAAGAGGCGAGCCGCTCTATCATGGGGCCAAATTGGCCTGGGGAGATACATGCATTGGTCTCGCCCGGTATGGGATGGGCCAGCCCAATACGAAGATTCCGACGCAAGTCATAGCGCTGTATATAGTCAAAAAGGTAATCCATGGTGAAATCCATGGTGAATACATTGAAAGACAAGGCGGTCTGCTTCCCCAGCTTGGTGAGGAAGGCATCAATGCGTTCGGTTTCCGCTTCGGTCGACATGGAAGGATGGTTCAGGTTGCATACGAAGGAATATTTGCCCGGGTTGACAGTCGACAGCGCGGCGACGAGCTCATCTAGGCGTTTTTCGGAGAGGATTCCACAGGTGAAAACCGATACATGGTAACCCCTGCCAATCAGGTACACGAAGTAGTCTACAAAGTCCGGGTGAAGGGTGGGTTCGCCGCCAAGGAGGGAGAGATGCTTTTCTGGCGTGTCATCAAAGAGGTCGGCAATGTGGATCAGGTCTTCCCAGGAAAGGGTTGCCGATTTTTCCGAATCGGCCATATGTTTTTTTGCGAAACAGTAGGGACAAGATCGGACGCACTGCTGTGTCAGTAGAATGTTTGCCATCAATCGACCTCTACGTATCCGGCTCGCGGCTTGCCAACCGCTGACCTGATTATATTATTGTGCGGTCACTTGTCAAGATACTGTTCTGCGGGCACAAGAGCCCAATTGGGCATAGCATTTTTCATGCCAAGAAGCGCCGGCAGTGATTATTAGCGTCAACTAGAGAAAAATTACATTCTAGACAAAGGGAATATTCATGCCTTGAATGGGCTCAGGACTTGGGCGTCGTCGGAGCTTCGCCTCGCCCTTTCCCCTTTTCCCGTTCGGAGCTTCTCTTCCTCTCAGCGACAAAAGCCTTGAGCCTCGTGCCGTCACGAGCACTCCTTCGGAGGAGATAGCGCTCAATCTGATCGTAGAACATCTCGAGGGGCATGGATCGACAGATGATCTTGAAGTGCGTTACCCCAAATTGCCTTTCGACCATTCGCATCTGATCCAGTCCAAGGCGAACGGGGGGATGGTCGAAGCGGTATCCGGTTTTCCATAGGCTGGTTCCTTCGCGGATGGGACAATATTGCCTGAAAAAAACATCCCCCTCGAGGTTCTCGTCCCTTAGGGCCAATTGGTCACGCGACGAGGCCGCATAGTGGTCTTTCTTGAATGGGCAGTTTGCCGCGCAACCTTCGTTGACCATTATCTCCACTTTATCCGCTCCGATAATCTCGATAAGCTTTTCATCGAAATTGAGCTCTACAGGCAGGACGAAAATGTCCACTTCCTCACGCCTGCGCTTGTACCATTCAGGATCAAACTGCTGGGCAGTCGTGGAAATGATGATCTTGTATTTCGGATATTTGTGGCGGATATAGTCTTCAAGAATCGGATTATTGACAATCACGCCATTCATTTCGTTATGGGCAATTTCCAGCGTCAGGTTGGCATAGGGATCGGCGAGATGACGGGCCTCCACCGCGGAGTTGGAATAGGTATAGCGAATCCCGATGCCTTGGTTGTTGTAGAATTTCACCAGGGCTTCGAGCTCATCTCCCTTTCCCTGAACGAAATCCTTCATGATAAAAAGACGCCCGCCGTTGAAAATCACGTTGGGGAAGGAATCGTAGAGCGAGTCTATCTGGAAATCATTGTTGAAGATCTGGGGGTTGGTCTTCTTTTCCAGAAGGAGCTCACGCATGAAATCACGGTGACTATAGAAGCCCCCAAGGCTGTATTTCATCACGATACGGCAAAGCTAACCGATTTTTTTTCCCGATGCAATCCGGGATCATCTTTTGCCGGAGTCCCTCAAGGCCCGCGCGGCGCTAGTGTTCCAGGGCTCGATCCCCTTGGTGGTCGAAAGGACCTGCCAGATTTCCGCACCACCCTCACGGTTTCCTCCCCGATCGAGGGCCAAGCCCAGCTCGTAAAGGGCTCGATAAAGGGATATGTCTTTTGCCCAGATGAAAAGCTCGCGGTTGCCGCCGATCCTCTGAAGGAGATCGGCCAAGTTGCGGTATTCCCATGAACTGTCCCGTTTTTCCAGCCTTTCAATCGCCACGGAAAGAGAGGAATTCACTACAGCAGCCAAGTAGGCGACGGCCTGGACACGGCCACTCTCTAGGTAAAACTCACCAAGGAGCCGCTCTGCTTCTCCCCATACCCCAGCTTTTGCCCGGGTCAGGGACATGAAGGTACCGAAACCGGATCGGGAAAGAGCCCTTTCCATCGCATCCCTGAGATAACGCTTGTCGGCGGCAAAAAGCGGATCTTCGGCCGCAATATCGAGGAGGACCGACTCATAGGCCTTGTAGTTCCTGGATACCGAATAGAGGGATGCCAGATCATAGAGCATGTCGAATCTCTCTTGGGGGATCACCAAGGACGCATTAAGGGCGTAGGCATGCTGGATCTGGAGTTCCGCCAGGCGAAGCTCGCCCTCGGCCAGATAGACTTTGCCGACCCAATATTCCGCTTCTGGGTAGGCGGAAAGCTCGAGGCTTGACGCGCACAAGGCGGCCAAGGAATTGTGGAAACTCGACGCGGGACGGAGGTCCAATACGGCCAGCAGGGCATCAAGGAAATCGGCAAGCCTCGTGGAAAGCCGTTTTTCCCGGAGAAGCGAGGCGCGCAGGTTGAGCGATTGTCCAGCAATTCCATCGATCCGCTCGAGTTCGGCGTCTATGAGGTCCTCTTTCGCCAGGCGGGTGATGAGGTCCTTGATCGAATCTTTCTTGGACTTTTCCACGACGTCGGATTTGTCCTGGAGTGCCTGAACGGCTTCGATCATCGCGGCAGCCCTTCGGTAGCGGCGGCCACGTTCGTCGATCGCTGCCTGGAAGGCCGCGAGTGCCTCTCCATAACGTTTCCCCTCATAGAGCCGTCGTCCCGTTGCCAGGAGGTCGCGGGAAGCGTCGGAAGGAGGGATGACCGAATAATCCAAATGGCGCTCTTCGGCCGCATTGTCCGCTTCCGGCGAGGACGGTTCCTGTGCTCCGATGACAGCGGCCGCGCAGAAAAGGGCGAAGATAAGCGCCAATCCCGGTTCGCGGCGCGGTAGGCGCCAGCCAATAGTGCTCTTGTTCATTCGAAAGCGCGAAGCTCCTCTTCGAATACAATATCGGCTTCTTCCGGCCGGATCGTTCGGGCTATCGCGCCATTCTTGAAAATGATCACCTTGTCCCCCGCCCCTGTGATGCCTAGGTCTGCGTGTCGCGCCTCACCCGGGCCGTTGACCACGCAGCCCATGATGGCGATTGTCGCGGTTTTGCCCAGGCAATACAGCCTAGGCGCCCAGCGCGCCGAAAAGGCATGGGTATCGAAGGAGGCTCGGGCGCAACGAGGACATGACACTATCGTGATGCCAGCCCTGCCTCGACCCGCCGCGGCAAGGATCTCGCGGGCGGCCGTCACCTCGCTTTCCATATCGGAGGAAAGCGAAACACGGATCGTGTCGCCGATGCCGTCGGCAAGAAGGGGAACGAGCGCCGCGGTGTTCTTTACAACGCCGGCGATGAGGGGACCCGCTTCAGTGACTCCAATGTGGAGAGGAACCTCGTGACGGGAGGCGAAAGCCCGGTTGACCGCGATTGTCTGGGCCACGTCGCTCGCCTTCATGGAGACTAGGACGTCCTGAAAACCGAGTTCATCGAATACCGCGCATTCGCGCTCCGCCGCCTCCACTATGGCGGCTGCGCGATCGGGCAGGTCACGCAGGTCTTCGGGAAGCGAACCGCCGTTGACCCCGATTCGTATCGGGACTCCTTTGCCTTGCGCCTTTTTGACGACCTCCTCGACCTTCCAGCGTGCGCCGATATTGCCTGGATTGAGGCGAATCTTCGCGATGGGAAAGTCGAGGCAGCGGAGAGCTATGCGCCAATCGAAGTGGATGTCGGCCACAAGGGGCATTTTTGCCATGGCGGCGAGGGCGCCCAGTGTTTCCGCGGCCCCGATGTCCGGAACCGCGAACCGAAGCAGGTCGCAGCCAAGCGATGCCAGCCCCTGGATGCGATGCAACGCCGACGGGAGGTCGGCGGGATCGAGGGGTTCTTTCCACATGGTCTGGATGGAGACGGGGAAGCCCCCGCCGATGATGAGGTCCGCAACCTTGACCGAACGCTTGGAAGCCATGGGCATACTATAACGCGGAAGCGGCAATCAAGGAAAGAAGAGGGGGAATTCATGCAGGGCGCATGACGTCCTTCAGTCCCCGTAGATGTGGGCGAACTCATGGAGGAGTTCCTCGGCCTTGACCTTGCAGCCGCCGCATACAGTCCCTATCTTCGTGGCTTCCTGAAGCTGCCCCCAGGACCTCGCCCCGTCTTTGACAGCCTGCTCGATGTCCTTGTCCGTGATGTTGAGACAATGGCAGATCTCCATGGCATCCTCGCCCTTGAACTCCCCTGTCCGTCCATGTTTCTCGAGCCAGGAATCTATCGCAGCCCGAAGGGCCTTGTCCCCCAGGACGGAGCAATGGATCTTGTTTTCTGGAAGGCCCCCGAGCTTCCGTGCGATATCCGCGGGCTTGATGCCATAGGCTTCCCGGAGGGGCATGCCTTTTATCACCTCGGAGAGCATGGAAGTGGAAGCGATGGCGCTGGCACAGCCATAGGTCTTCCAGCGGACATCGGCGATCCTGTCCTCCTCGATCCTGAGGAGGAACATCATCTGGTCGCCGCACTTGATGTTGCCCACCACCCCTTCGGCATCGGTTCGGAATTCCTCATCGGGATCGAAGACGTTCTTGGGATTGGTGAAGTGCTCTTTCACGATATCGGAATACAGCCACTGGAAGGCATCGCTCATGCTTGCTCCTTTTCGTTTAGCTTGAATGCTCGTTGTTGTCGCCGACCACATCCACGCATGCGGCCACTGTCGACATGCGCCGCAGTCGGGCGATGATGGGCGGCAGCTTCTCCAGCACGTAATCCACCTCCTCTTCGGTGGTTCCCCGGCCAAGGCTGAAACGGATGGAGCCGTGGGCAAGCTCCGGCCCTACCCCTGTGGCCATGAGGACGTGGGAAGGCTCGAGGCTGCCGGAGGCGCAGGCCGAACCCGTGGAGACCTCAATGCCTTCCATGTCGAGCGAAAGGAGGATGGCCTCGCCTTCCGCGCCCGGGAAGGACACATTGAGGGTATTGGGCAGGAATTCCCGCTGATGCCCATTCACCCTGATTTGAGGGACTTTCCCCACTATGCCGGCGCGGAGCCGTTCGCGGAGGCCGCCGACCCGCCTGCCGTAATCGGCCAACTCCGCCCGGGCATACTCCGCCGCGACGCCGAAGCCAAGTATGCCCAGATTGTTGTAGGTGCCAGCCCGGACGCCCTTCTCCTGGTGACCGCCTCGGATAAGGGGCACGAGGGGAGCCTTGTTCCGCGCATAGAGGGCTCCTATGCCCTTGGGACCGTAGATCTTGTGACATGACATCGTAAGGTAGTCCACATCCCATGCTTCCACGTCGACCGGCATCTTGCCCACGGCCTGGGTCGCGTCAGTATGGAAAAAAGCGCCGGCTGCCCTGGCCAAGGCGGCCACTCGACCGATATCCTCGACCGTGCCGATCTCGTTGTTGGCGGCCATGACCGAAACGAGGAGGGACGGGCCGCCTTCGGAGCGAGCGGGGTCCAGCTCCCGTTCCAAGGCAGCGAGATCGATCCTCCCACGGGAATCCACCCCGATGAAGACGACAGGAAAGCCTTCGTCGCGGAGGTGGATGGCGGAATTGAGGACGCAAGGATGCTCGATGGCCGTCGTGATGATCTTCCTTCTGCCCGCGCCGGCCTTGCGACCGATCTCGTACATCGCAGCGAAGACGGTGTTGTTGGACTCGGAGCCACCCGAGGTGAAATAGATTGTCTCCGGATCCCTGGTGCCGATGAGGTCCGCGACAGCCTTCCTGGATTTCTCCACTCTTCCGCGGGCTCGGCGCCCCGACTCATGCATGCTCGATGCGTTCGCATAGACTTCGAGATCCGCGATCATGGCCTTCTTCACCTCAGGGTGCAGGGGCGTAGTGGCATTGTAATCCATGTAGACGAAACGGTTGTCCATGGGATTCTAGCACTCCTTTTGCTGCGTCATGCCTCGATGACGTCCTTGAGCGTCTTCGAGGCGAGATAATCATCGATGGCTCCCTTGAGGCCGATCCAGAATTTCCGCGGCATGCAGGCATTGCCCTGGACGCAACAATCCGAGTTTTCCACGCAGTCCACCGGTCTCACCTCGCCCTCAAGCGCTTCGACTATGTCGATCATGCGGATGGCGGATGCGTCACGGGCAAGCCGGTAGCCGCCGCCCTTGCCCCTTTCGGCGATCACGATGCCCTTGCTCTTGAGCTGGGTCATGATGCCTTCCAGATACTTGGGGGAGATTGACTCGGCTTTTGCTATGGCTGCGCTTGTGGCTAGATCGGCGATCGCTGGATCGGCGGCCTCCCCAGCTCGGGCAAGGTGCACAAGGGCCCGAATACCGTATTGTGTCCTCGTGGGGACTGAAAACACGAATTACCCCGTATTCCTATCGAGATAGTAGGAATATAGCAACAGCCGATATTCGCTGTCAATCGGTTATCCCAGGGACTTGAGGCGAGAGAGTAGAAACAGCCGTCTTTCGGGCTGTTCGCACCAGGCCTTCAGGACTTCAAAGTCATCTTTGCCCTCGGTGTCAGAACCGGAAAGCAACAGCTGTCCGTTATTCCATCGGTACCATAGATAATGCTTTTGGTTTATTTCAACCGCGCTCGATTCCAGCGCTCGCTCCAGTCGATGGTGCAGCTCGATATGGTTGGCTTCCCCTTCGGCATGCCAAATTCCCTTCGGCCCCATGAAGACAACGACCCTCCGAAAGCCCTCGTACAGGGACGCATCGTTGCGAAAGCCTTGGAATACCAGTTCGAGTTTTCCAAGGGAAAGGTCGTAGCCTTGGTCGCGCAGGGCTTTTCGCAATTCGGTAAGCTCCTTGCGGACGACCCTCTCAGTCTCCGAATCGCGCACAGCTACGCCAAGGCGCCGCCTCATCTCCATGAGTTCGCCCTCATATTGGGCGAAGAGCGAGGTGCGGGATAGGAATATGCCTGTTTCGGAGAGCAGGCGCCAGGTGGAGGCAAAACGTTCAGTGAGGCTTTCGGCGAGGGCTCCGATGCGCTTGGCTGCCATGGATGCCTCCATTATCCGTCCTGACTAGGTTCGATTATAGGCGCACGTGGTTAACAGTTAATGGTCCCCGAAGCTTGTTGGCCTGAAGCGGGAGGGACGGTCTGATGCGTGGATGGTTCATGAACACCTTCCATCCCCCCTTCTGTGGGAACCTCAGGTGCGCGGAACACCATCCCCGGCATGGCCGGGCATATGCGAGCTACGCCGCTTGGGACTCCTGCCGGACCAGGCTCCTCGGCCGAGTGCCCATCTTCCGATGCTCCGGCTGCGGCGCGCCCTTCTCCACTGTATGACCCGGGCCTGATGGAAAAAGGGTTGAAGGCGATCAAGACAGATCGGGCCTGGTACTCGCTTTCGCGGCTGTCGCCATCGGCTTGCGAGAAATGGCTGAGGCTCAGGAGGACGCCGCTTGGAAAGGAGGTGGACTACCTGCCCCAATTCGCTTCCACATAAGGGATTAACGGGAAAAACATGGAGCCCCGCCTGACTCCCAACAAGCTTCGGGGAACACAGCTCTATTTCAGAAGTTCCATCCCGTCAAATTTCCTGTAGGCCTGGAGTTCCTCGAAAACAAATCCATACTCCGTTGAGCCCTCCGGCTTCGACGGCCGCGAGCCTCCCAAGATAGCCTCGCTGAGGATCTTCCCTAGCCCGGGGCCAAGCATGAAACCCTGCCCGCACATGCCTACAGCCTGGAGGAAATTCTCGGCTTCCCGGAGGTAGCCGACGATGGGAAAGCCATCAGGCGTCATGGGATACATGCCCCGCCAAGTCCGACGCACCTTGAGGTTGCGCAACCGGGGGTATAGCTCGAGCATCCGGCTTGCGCACAAGGGAAGGAAGTTCGAGGTATTGTCCTTGTCCATGCCCCAGACCTGGGGGCGGGGCGTGATGCAGAAGACAACTTGTCCGGTGTTCGCCTGGTAAAAGTAGTAATTCCCCGATTCATTGTCCGGCCTGATGTCGACGATCATGGGCTCCATGAACCGTTCCACCGGCTCGGTGACGCCCGCCTCATGGCAATCGGGATGGACGGGAAGGTCGGCACCGATCAGGCCCGCGATATCCGCGGCCTCGGCTCCGGCCGCGTTCACGAAAAGAGGCGCCCCGTATTCGTCGCGATTTGTCTTAATTGAGACTATCTTCCCGCATTCCAGCCGGATTGATCCCACAGACTCGCCGAAGCGGAAATCGACTCCCTTGTCCATGCCCAGCTTGTGGAAGCAGCTTGCCGTCATGAGGGGACTGGCGTAGCCATCGCCCGGACTGAAAGTGCCACCGCGAAGGGACCGCGTCTCTATTCCTGGAGCTAGGGCAGCCACGCGGTCGGAATTCACCCAGTCTATGTCTAATCCCACGGATTTCTGGATGAGGAGGAGTTTGCGAAAGGCCGCTTCCCTTTCCTCGTCATAGGCGACATAGAGGTATCCGCCTGCCCGCCACTCTACATCGAATCCCTTCTCCGCCTTGAGCGAAGACACGATAGCGATGGACTCGCGGCATATCCTGATCTTGGCTGGGTCCGAATGTGTGGCCCTGATGCCACCTATCGCCGCCCGGTTCTGGCCACGGCCCCAGGAGGCTTCCTTCTCGAGGACAATCACCTTGAGGCCTTTCGCCGCGCAATTCCACGCCAGGGGCAAGCCCACCGAACCGGCGCCGATGATGACGAGGTCACAGCTCTTCATGGTTCGCCCCTCCCGGAGCTGGCATCGGAGGCTCCGGCTTGGGTCGCGCTGCCTTCGTTCACGAGGTCGCCCATGGACACTTCCATCGAGAGGGGGCGGAGGGTCAATGGAGCGGCGGCATCCCTTCCCATGGAGCGCCAGAGCTGCGGGAGGAGGCTGGAACAGGTCCTGGACCCGCAGGCTCCCATTCCCACCCTGATGCTCTTGAGCTGGTTCCAGTCCCTGATTTCATTCGCTTCCGCGTATTCCCGGATCTCGGCGACGCTTACACGCTCGCATCTGCAAAGGATGGCCTCCTCCGGAAAGAGATCCAGCCGCGCCTCTGGCAAGCTAGCGGTGGCCGCTTCATCCTGGACCCTGATTCCCGACGCGCGGGTCGCATTGGAAGCGCTCACCTTGAGGGTCAGCACGGTCGTCCTGGGCCGCTTGAAGTAGGTCTTCTTGAGGAGTTCGGCCTCCTCGAGGAAGGTGCCCTCCTTGTCGAGGAGGGGAAGCAGTTTCCCTGGGGCGAAATCGACAAGGAATTCCCAGGCCAGCATCACCTCGGACCAGCGCTCATCGATGCGGCGCACGAGGGTCACCGCTAGGCCGGGGCAGGCGGCGACACAGGCAGCGCAGCCCTTGCAGTCTCGGCCCGTATAATAGGGCAAGTCCATTATCGAGCCCAGCCTGGGCTTGAGAATTATGGACTTGGTCGGGCATACAGTCGTGCAGGGGTTGCAGGGGATCTCCTCCCGGCACGAGAAGACCGGCTCCCAGGATGCCGAGGGCAGGACGGGATCCCGCGACAGTCGATCTCCGGGCTTGGACCTCAGAACCTCCCGTTTGGACAGCCAGCTCTCGTCCAGTTCCACCTTTTGGCCAAGCATCCTGGCAAGGCTCAAGGCGGAGATGCGGCCCCCGAATATCGCGCTCGAGGCTTCAGCGATCTCCTCTGCGTCACCTGCGGTGATAGCCAGGAAGCCGAAGTCGAGCGCCTGGCGGTAGAGCTCGTCGCAGGAGGAAAGTCCGGCTGCCACCAGGACGGTATCGACCTCATAGGTCCTCGCCGTATCGAGCAAAGGACGCCATTTTTCGTCAACACGGGCTATTGTCGCACGCTCGACACGCCCCTCGCCTTCGACGGATATGACGCTTGTCCGAAGATGGATCGGAACGCCCATCCGGACGATCTTGTCGGCGTGGACCTCATATCCATTCACCTTGTCGAGTATCTCGACAATGCCCGCCACTTCGATGCCGGCCTGGAGCGCATGGTAGGCGGCGATAAGCCCGACATTGCCTGATCCTACTATGAGCACGCGCCTCGCCGGGCGTACGAGATCCCGGTTGACCATGGTCTGGAAGGCGCCGGCACCATACACGCCGGGAAGGCCGTTGCCGGGGAAGAGGACGGACTTCTCGCGGGCGCCCGCCGCGACCAGGATGGCACGGAATTCGACTAGGACATATCGGCGGTAATCTACGTAGATGCCCGCTACACGGTCCTTATAAACGCCGACGACGGGAGAGTTCGCGAGGACCGTGACTTGCGGCAGCGCCCGAACCTCGGACTCGAGCTTTTTGGCGATATCAAAGCCGCGGGTTCCCGCATAGCAGTCGGCTTCCGAGCCGAAGAATTTATGGGTCTGGAGAACAAGCTTGCCACCGAGGCTGGCCTTGTCGTCCGCGAGCACGACTGAGAGGCCAAGCTTGGCAAGCTCGACAGTGGCCGCCAATCCGGCCGGACCTCCCCCGACCACAAGGACATCCGCGCAGATGCGGCGCTTGCCTGCCCCGCCAAAGGCAGCGGAAGCCTCGGGAAGGCGGGGAAGGCCCTTGAGGCCGCGCAGGTCCATTCCTTCTGCAAGGGGAGTGACACAGGCTTTCCTTGCGAGTCCATCCACGATGATGGTGCACTGCGAGCATTGGCCATTCGCGCAAAAAATGCCTTGGGGAGCGCCGTCCTTGGCATGACTTGAAAGAGCGCTTACTCCTGCGGCGGCGAGGGCCGAGGAAATCGCTTCCCCTTCATATCCACGGTGGATCTGGCCATCGAAGCTGAATCCAACCTCGCGGCGTCCATCCGGAGGACTCACGATGGGATGGCTGGTGATGCGGTTCATGATTGCCCACGTTAGCCGTCGAGCGAGCCGGCTGTCAAGAAAAAAAGGGAGGCCGCGCGCTTTTACTACCCGAAGAAACCGGATAGACATGCAGGTCTTGGCCCGACTCTTGCTTTTCCCAGAGACGGCGATCGAGTGCCCCGAACAATTATAAGAAAAGTTACCGCTTTCACACGATGCGGCAAATTTGCTATACTTGCCTCATCATGGCAAAACGTTCAGGAATCGCGGGACTTTCCGCCTACGTCGCCGATTTCAAGGGTCTCTTCCTGGTCGGCTTCATGGCGATGGCCGCCGTGACAGCAGGCCAACTGGCCGGCCCCCTCCTCCTGCGCTCGATCATCGACCAATGCATCCCACGGGGCGATGTGCAAGGGATGCTGGTTCGTGCCCTTGCCTACCTGGGCATAGTCGTTTCCATGGGCTGGCTCACCTATTATGGCAGCATGACCATCGCGCGCCTCGGCCTCAAGGTCGTGACGAGGATCAAGAAGGACCTTTTCGCCCACTTTCTCACCCTGCCTGTTTCCTACTTCGACCAGCATCCAGTCGGCGAGCTCATGTCGCGCACCGAGAGCGACACCGAGCGGGTACGCGACCTTTTTTCCAACATCGGCATCTCCCTCGCCACGAACGCCCTCTTCTTCATCGGGATGCTCTCCGTCTGTTTTGTCCTCGAGCCCCATGTGACATTCTATATCGCCCTGGCCCTTCCTTTCGCCCTGGGTTTTGTCATCTTCTTTTTCGACAAGCTACGCAACTATTACGACAAGTCGAGGGTCCTGACGGCCAAGGTGAACGCCCGCGTCACCGAGTTCGTGCAGGGGATAGAGGTGCTCAAGGCCTTCGGCCGAGTTCCCTGGGCCGAGGCCGCCCTGGACCGCGACGGCACGACCAAGCGCGACAATGACGTGAGGTCCTCCCTCCTCGAGTATTCGGCCATGGCCGGCCTATCCTTCCTGATCGGCCCGGCCTTCATGGCCGCCGTCGTCATCTTCCTTTCCCCGAAGATCCTCGCTGGCGTGATGACCCTTGGGACCCTTCTTGTTTTCCTTGAATACGGACGAAGGCTTTTTGATCCCCTCATGTCCATTGCCGAGAATGTCAGGAGCATACAGCAGGCCAGGGTGTCGGTGAAGCGGATATTCGACATACTTGCCCTTCCACCGGAGGAGAGCTCCGGCAAGACCGAAGCCGGTTTCAAAGCCGAAATCGAGTTCAGGCATGTGTGGTTCCGCTACAAGCCCAAGGAGGAGGATTGGGTCCTCAAGGACCTTTCCTTCACCTTGCGCAAAGGTTCGACCCTTGCCCTCGTCGGCCCTTCTGGTTCCGGCAAGACGACGGTCGTCTCCCTGCTTTGCCGGTTCTACGAGGCGGAAAAAGGCGAAATCCTCGTAGACGGGAAACCGCTTAAAGCGCTCGACCTCGGGGCATGGCGGCGGAAAATCGGCCTGGTCCTCCAGGATGTCTACCTTTTCCCAGGCTCCGTACTGGAGAACGTCCGGGTATACGACGACGGCATTGGCAGGGACAGGGTCGACGCCGCCCTGGCGACGGTGCAGGCCAAGGACCTTGTCTCGCGCTTGCCCGGCGGACTGGACGCCGAAATCCGCGAGCGAGGCGGAAACGTATCCGCAGGGGAAAAACAGCTCCTGTCTTTTGCCCGCGCGGTGGCCTTCGGACCCGAGATCGTAGTCCTCGACGAGGCCACGGCGAGCATCGACGTGAAGACCGAGCGCAAGATAAAGGAAGGCATGGACAGCTTGCTTCGCGGCCGGACCGCGGTAATCGTCGCCCATCGCCTTTCGTCGATCCTCAACGCGGACCAGATACTTTTCTTCAAGGACGGAAGGATAGCGGCAAGGGGACGACACCTCGAACTCATCGAATCCTTCCCCGAATACGCCGAACTTGTGCGCCTGCAGCTCCTCGGGGCAGCGGAGAGCACCGAAGGCGAACTAGCGGCCGCGCGCGGCTAAAGGCACCTGCAGACATGAAATCGAAATCGCATATCGCATGGGTATGGCGGGTATGGCGTGAGAAAAAGGGCCTCATCGGCCTCCTCTTCTTCCTCACCCTCCTTTCGAGCGCGGTGGCCGTCACCTACCCCTACCTCTCCAAGCTCCTCATCGACCTCCTCGAGCGGCTCTTGCAGGGTGGAACGGAGACCACCGGAGCAAAGGCGGAAATCAACCGGCTTGCCATGCTTGTCCTCGCGGTTGGCGTTGCCGGGTTCTTCGCCAACCTCTTCCCAGGCATTCGGGGTGCCGCCAACATCGTCTTCGAATACCTCATCAGGACCAAGTACTTCAAGAGGATAATGGAGAAGGACCATCATTTTTTCGCAGCCTTCCGCACCGGCGATATCGCCACCCGCCTGACCGACGACATCAACAACGACGGGCAGAAGCTGGCCTGGTTCATGTGTTCGGGCATCTTCAGGGCGGTGGAAGCCATCAGCAAGATCGCCTTCTGCCTCGGCGCGATGTTCCTCATCAACTGGAAGCTGACCCTTTTGTCGCTCATCCCCCTTCCCCTCATGATCGTGGTCTTCTCGATAGCGCAGGACAGGATCTACGACACCTTCCGCAAGAACCAGGAAGCGATTTCCGACATAAACAGCCAACTGGAAATGAGCTTTTCCGGCGTACGCATCATCAAGGCCTATGCCTCCGAGAAAAAATACGAGCGCTTCTTCCAGGAAGCTCTGGGACGCCGTTTCGGCACCGAGATGGACCTGGCCCGCCTCGGGACCCTCCTCATGCTCATCTACCAGTACATCGATTACGTCGCCCAGATTGGCATCATCTTCGCCGGCGGCTATATGGCGGTAAAGGGAACGATCACGGTGGGGACGTTTTATGCTTTCTATAATTATCTCGGCATGCTCATCTACCCCATCCTGGACATCCCGACCCTTTTCGTTTCGGGAAAGCGAGCCTTCGTCAACATCGACCGCCTCGACGAGATGGCGGACTTCCCGGATCCGGAGAGGTCCCTGGTGGCAAGGCGCATAACCTCCATAGGTTCTGTCGAGGCGAGCGACATCAGCTTTTCCTATGAAGGCCGGGACAGGCTGGCTCTCAATGGGGTGGGTTTCAGCCTGGCCAAGGGTGAGAAGCTAGCCATCATCGGGCCTGTTGGCTCCGGCAAAACCACCCTCGTGAAGATCCTTGCCGGTCTTATCCCCCCGAAAGCCGGCCGAATACTCCTGGATGGCCAGTCACTCAAGGAGATCGATCCGGCTTCCTTCGCCGAGAGCCTTGGATATGTGCCGCAGGAAAGCCTATTGTTTTCTGGAAAGATCAGGGAGAATGTAGCCTTCGGGGCGCGCGGAGAAGGACTCGAGATTGGGGAAGCGGAATTGGCCGAGGCCCTCGAAATCGCGCAAATAAAAGATGAGGTCGCGGGTTTTTCGGACGGTGTGGATACCCTCCTTGGCCAGCGCGGAGTCGCCGTCTCCGGCGGCCAAAAACAGCGCCTGGCGATAGCGCGGGCCATAGCGCGGAAACCAAGCCTTCTCCTCCTGGACGATATCACCGCCAGCCTCGACGCGGCGAACGAGGAGCGCCTATGGCACAGCCTTGCGGAGAATTTCGCAGGCCTCACCTGTGTCGTTGTCTCGCATCGCCTTTCGACCCTGCATTACGCGGACAAGGTGCTCTTCCTTGATGAAGGGAAGGCCGCGGGATTCGGAAGGCACGATGACCTCATCGGAGGTTGCCCCGCCTACCGCGCCTTTATCGAGGAGCATTTGATGGCGAATTCCTCCAACTAGCCAACGGAGGCCCGACGAGCTGCCCCAAATCGGACAATCAACTTTGCAACGGGCTTTCTGGAGCGCTATATTTAACACAACACCATGGAACAGCTCCTCAACGAGATAAAAGTCGTCCACCTTGACGGCGAAATCAACCGCCTCCTTGCAGCGATTCCCGAAGACGCGATAGGGTATATTCCCGGCGTGAAGTTCAACCAGAGCGAGGAGCTTTTCATGGAGCTCGAGGACGAGGTCCTCGTTCCCCGCTTGCCCATCCATCACGACGTCCTGAAACTCGAACCCGAAGAAGCCTACATGGTGAGACTCCGGGACCTCATACGCAGGATTTCGGCACGAATCCCCGCGGCCTTCCAGGGCCTTACCTATACCTTCGACCCGGCGGAGATCCTGAAACCCTGTTTTTTTCGCCTCTACAAGATAGACGACTCCATCTATCTCTACCTTCTCCGCCTTGATCTTGCATGGCGGCCTTTCGAGACGACCCTCATAGAGGCCGGCAGCAATGATGTCACCGCCTGCTACAAGACAAGCCACCTCTATTTCGAGAGCGAGATAATCCCCCTGCAGTACGTGGGCTGGGACGAAGGCAAGGCCAAGTCCTTCACGATCCGGCAGGTCGTCTCAAACACGTGGATCGGGGAAAGCGGTCGCGGTTATCGCGTTCACGGCGTCTGGATGGATCCTGAGCTCACCAAATTCTTTTCGAAGCTGGTCCTCCCGGAGGGAGTTCGCACCTATCCTTTCTACCCCCTATTCTGCAAGTACAAGACCATCTGCGCGAGCGCGCCCGTCCTACGCGCGGAATACCGCAGGAAAGCCCTGCCACTCCTGCATCGGACACTCAATTTCATCGTGCCCGAGATGGAGAACATCCAGAACTCCTTGAAAGACAGCGAATTTTCGGACAAGATGCCTCTGTTCGCCGAATTGAGGAACCGGGTGCCCACCACCTGGAGGGACATCTTCCAGGGATATGCGACAAAGCCCTATCTCAATGACCGCGACATGAAGGAGTTCTCGCTTGAAATCCCCGATCGCCCGGATTGAAGACCTGCGCGGCCTCAAGGTGACCATCATGGGTTTGGGCCTCAACGGCGGGGGGCTTGCAAGCGCCTTGTTTTTCGCCAGGCACGGGGCCGCGGTGACCGTTACGGACATGAAATCAGCGGAAGCGCTGGAAGCCTCGGTGGCGGCCTTGGCCGAATGGCCCATCCGTTTCGTGCTCGGCAGGCATGACATGGCCGATTTCGAGGATGCGGACCTCGTGATAAAGAATCCCGCGGTCAAGCCCGACTCGCCCTACCTCAGCGCCGGAGTTGCCGTGGAGACGGATATTTCGGTTTTCCTGCGGCTCTCCAACGCCCCCGTGATAGCGATCACCGGCTCAAAGGGCAAATCGACGGTCGCAAGCGCAATCCACCACGGTTTTATCCATGCCGGGAAGAAGGCTTTCCTCGGCGGCAACATCACTGTATCTCCATTGAGTTTCCTCGACGAGATCGACTCAAGAAGCTCCGTTGTCCTGGAACTCTCGAGCTGGCAACTTGCTGATCTCAAGGGCATGGGCGTCCTAATGCCCCAAGTGGCCGTGCTAACCTCGATGATGCCCGATCACATGAACCGCTACAGTTCTATGGAAGAATATATGGCGGACAAGCGCCTCATCTATGCCGACCAAAACGCCTCCTGTCACCTTGTCGCCAACCGCGATGATGAATGGAACCTTTCTTTCGCGTCCCAGACTAAGGCCCGCGTGAGCTGGTATATGGACGGGCCGTCGGCCGGCCTTCCAGGAGCCTGGCTCGAGGAAGGCAGCGGTCGGGGGCTCTTCTCGCCGACAGGTTCACTGTCGGATGCCGAGGAAATCCTCCCGGTCTCCCTCATCCTTCCCGGCAGGCACAATCGAAAGAATCTGCTTGGCGCGGCGCTTGCGCTCAGGCTCTCAGGCCTTGATCCGCGGGCAACGGCTGCCGGTATGGGAAGTTTCAGGGGAGTCGAACATCGCCTCGAGTTCTTCGCGGAGAAAAATGGGGTGCGGTGGTTCAACGATTCGGCCGCCACCATCCCGCAGGCAGTGGCCGCGGCCCTGTCCAGCTTTGACACCCCCCTCGTCCTCATCACGGGCGGAACGGACAAGAACCTCGATTTCGAGCCCGTGAAAGAGGCGTATCGCAAGCCCAAGGATATTGTCCTCCTGGCCGGATCGGGGACCGAAAAGCTGCGTCCCCTCCTCGAAGGGCTTGGCATCTCCTACAAAGGCCCCTTCGGAGACCTGGAATCCGCCTTGCGCTCCGCCCTCTCCAAGGCAGTACCCGGAGATACGATACTGCTTTCGCCGGGATGCACATCCTTTGGAATGTTCGTCCACGAATTCGATCGTGGCCTGAAGTTCAAGGAGACGGTCAAGGATATTATCGGCCTTTCCTGATACAGCTTCCCTTGCGCGGGTTTCCCTGGACTCAGGTCCGATAAAACCCGAGAGCGGCATAGCCAACAAAGGAAGCGGCTTTCCGGACCTCCAAGCTGGTCCCATAGCCAAGGAGTTCCGCCTTGGTGGCGCCTTGGGCGAGGGCGAAAGTAAGGGCCGCAGCCGCGGCTCCCGACGAGCAGGCCGCTCCGGCGCCACCGCGCGCGAGGGAAGCCTCGGCATCCAAGGCCAGCAGGGCTTCGATGAAGCCCCGGTCGCTCACCTCGCGCAGCCATTTCTCCGCCTCGGACCCACGACCCGCAGGCTCGAATCCGTAGTCAGGACCATAATGCGTAAGGTCGGTCGAGCCAAGGCAGACAAGGCTGCGGCCCAAGGCCCGGGCGGCCGAATCAAGACAGGCACCGAGCTCCATGGCTTTGGCTCCGGCCGGAGCCCTGAGCCAAAGCATCCGGACACCCGGCTTCAGCGACTGCAACAAGGGCAGTTGGACTTCCACGGTATTGTCCTCGGCGCCATCACCTTCAAGTGGGAGAAGCCGACCGAGGGCAGAAGCCAGCTCAATGTCCTGTTCGAGGAGTCCTCCAGGCGTTTCATAGACCTCTTCCCGGCCCATGACGACGGGATAGCCCCCAGGAAGATGGCCTCCGATGACCGCGACCGTCTCGGCATCAGCAAGGGAGGATATCGCGAGGGCGGCGAGGCGACCGGAAAAAGCCCATCCGGCATGGGGCGCAATGGCGGCTATCGCTCCGGGAAGGACCTTTCCAGCGCCTTGGCCCCTACCTTGGCCGGCAAAATCCAATCCCCAGCCAGCGATCGCGGCTTTCACCTCCCCGGCCTGGGAAGGATACCAACCTGTGGGCAGGCTTCTATGTCTCGTTCGCATAACCACCCTCCTTACTGACCCGGCAACCGAACATTGGCTTTATGCCCATGATTCTGACCCGTAGCGACGGGCCAGATTCAAGGGAGAGCACCCGATGTCATGTTGCCGGGTCAGTAAGCTGATCGCGCGCTTTTTTGGTGCCCAAGCCGCAAGAAAAAGAATCATACGGTGGCGCGCTTGCCAATAGTAAGTATATACTTGCCGGGCACCATGAAAAAGAAAAGCATGACCGTCTTTTTTGCCCTCAGCCTCATTGTAGTCCTCGTGGCTGCGGGTGCCGTTGTCTTCCGGATCGCGGCAAGCGGGGTTTCGGGCCGCGCCATGGCAAGAACGCAGTTCGCCGAATTGACTGCCATCCTGGCTCCCGTTCGAACGGCGTCAGATATGGAGGACCCCACCTTGCGGACCAGGCTCGCGGCCTATTATCGTCGCTCGCCGAACATCCTCCTCGTCAGCGTCTATGAGCGCGGCGGCGGGGTCCGCTGGAGGATTCCCGCCACCTCGGAATATCTCCCGGCCAAGGAAAATCTTGCGCCGATCCCCCAACCCAACTACCCCGACCGATCGGCAATCCTTTTGGCCGCGACCCTTCCCGCCGATATCTCTGGTCGTCTTGCAGTCGATGCCCTCTATGTGACCCTGCCCCAAGGCAGCGTTTTTTTGGCCTTCAGGGATGCTTGCCTAGGGATAGCCGCCTGGCTCGTCTTCATCGGGGTGTTTTTCCTTATCGCATCGATGGGAAAGGACAGGGCTGAATCGGAATCGGACACGGCCGAAGCCGACTTCCCCACTTCAGCCGGCGCCAATCCCCCTCAGGATGGATTCGCAGCCAGGACGATCCCTGCAGCCAAGGCCGGAGCGAACCCGACCGCGGATGAGGGAGATTCGCCCATCGGCGAAACCGCGCCTTCCGCCGATGGCATCGTCTATGCCGAACCCGAAGAAGATTATTTTGACATCCCGGCATTGAGCGAAGGGACTTTTACCCTGGAGGCAGAAATGCCCAAAAAACCCTACGCTGAGGATGCCGAATCCGTGGAACTTCAGCTTCCCGTCGAAGAGCCGCCCGTGGAGGAAATGCCGGGAGGCCTCTATTCGCCCCTGTCGGGACTTGGCTGGGAATCCTATCTTGCTGACCGTTTGGACTCCGAACTAGCCCGCTCCGCTTCATTCGAGCAGGATCTCTCCCTCCTCTTCGTGGCCTACGAGGGCCTCTCCCCGGAGAAAGCCGAATACAAGGTTGTCGCGCGGAGCCTTTCGGATTTTTTCAGCTTCAAGGACTTGGCTTTCGAGCACGGACCTGAAGGCTTCGCGGTCATCCTTCCCAATGTCGACGCGGACCATAGCCTCAGGATGGCCGAGGAATTCCTCAAGAAATTGACCTTCCTCCTGGCCAAGGACAAGCCCCTAAGCTACATCCCTGTGTTCATCGGCATTTCCAGCCGCTCGGGCCGCCTGGTTGACGGAGCCCGCATTGGTCAGGAGGCGCGCGCTGCGCTTCAGCGGGCGCGCGATGAGAGGGATTCCCACATCATCGCGTTCAAGCCCGATCCCGATCGCTACCGGATCTACCTGGCATCGAAAGGGCTGTAGCGGAACCGGCAGTCCGGACCTTGCCTGGGCTCGCCTGTGGCAGCGGCAAGGTCCGAATGACCAGCACAAAGGGAAAAGAAATTACTCTTGTCTTGATGCCTCTGAACCCCGGGCAGAAGCTCAGACTTGAGCATTTAGAGTTTTTTTGACATTTAATTTATAATTGACAATTGGTAGCATACTGTTATAATTCCGGATGTTTAGTCATCATCATCTTCGAACAAGCTCGAAGAGAATTTCATGAAAATTTCCGCGCGTTTTTTCTTCACAACAATTATCTTTATCACGCTCACGGCCTGCCAATTCCTCTCCTTTAGCCAAAAGTACAAGGTCACCGTGACACAGGTGACCGGCGGCGTCATCACTGTCTCTCCCGTCAAGACACAGTACACCGACGGCGACCAGATCACGGTCACTGCGACCGCAAGCGAGAATTTTGCATTCTCGCGTTGGTCAGGTGATATCACCAGCACAACCAATCCCGTCGTCGTCACCGTCAACGGAGATACGGCTATCACCGCGGTATTCGTTCCGATTAACGCGGCGGCAACCTGGGGCATTGCTGTGCCTAGCCAGACAGGCGGAAGCATATCCCTGAGTCCTGCTATGACCTCGTATGCTGATGGAGAAATTGTTACTGCTACAGCAACTCCTGCAACGGGTTTTGTGTTTTCGTCCTGGAGCGGCGATGTCTCCGGCACGACAAGCCCCATCACTTTCAGCGTGGCGAAGGACACGACCGTGTCGGCTACCTTCGCTCCCATTGCATATAGCATATCGGCAACACAAACAACCGGCGGTGCCATCGCGCTCAGCCCGAGCAAGACCAGTTATGCTTTCGGCGACAGTGTCACCGTTACGGCTTCACCAACCTCAGGGTATATTTTCCAATCGTGGAAAGGCGACGTATCCGGCACGGCCAACCCGCTGAGCTTCTCTGTAGCGGAGGATATGAGCATTTCTGCTTCTTTTGCCCAAGTGACAAGCGGCAACTATACGATCTCGATCACCCCACCGGCCGGAGGTTCGATACAGCTCTCACCAAACAAGACAAATTATGACGCTGGCGAATCGATCACGGCTACCGCGGTGCCCTCTTCGGGGTTTAGCTTCGGAAGTTGGTCGAGCGGTCTTTCAGGGACAACGTCTACACAAACGTTCACCGTAACAGGGAACATGACATTGGGAGCCACTTTCACCGCCAACAGCTATACGATCACTGTTGCACAGTTGGAAATGGTAAGCTGAATTCCTCAGCGGTTGGCAAATAGAATTCCCCACCCGCGGGGGCCTGGGTCGGTATGCTTGGGAGCATGCGGCCCAGGAAATGATCACCATGAAGGACTACACCATCGTACGAACGGGGCACAG
>JANYKC010000048.1 GCA_025358255.1 Spirochaetaceae bacterium | reverse complement strand
TCGGGCGTTGCCTCGATACGAGTCTCGGTGATAGCTTTCCTCACGGACGTTCCCCTTCCCGGCAGATTTGTGTGGTAACAAAACCCTACCGTGAATGAACGTCCGTTTTCTATTCCGTCCACAAGAATCGATCATATCTCCTCGCCCAGCGCAGGAAGCGCATGACGGCCCAGGTTGGCGGATCCTTGAGGCGCATGACGGCCAGGAAGAGGCCGAAGAACCAGTGCGGCAGCTCGCTGACCTTCGCGGGCTTCCCGAGGAGGTCGAAACAGAGCCCGGTGATCTCGCGGTAGGTGAACTCCTCCGGGCCGCCTGCGGAGAGGGTCTGGCGGGAGACGCCCAGGTTCTCCTCGATCCACAGCGCAAGGTCGTCGGTGTGGATGGGGTTGAACTTGCGGGGATTGTCCTTGCCGACGAGGAGCATGGAGCCCTTCTTGGCCGAACCCATGAAGGTGCGCCAGATGTCGATGAAATAGCCGCAGGGCCGGATGATGATCCAGTCGATGGAGCTGGCCTTGAGCGCCGACTCCATCCTCGCCTTGGCCTTCAGCATCGGCACTGAATCGTCGCTGTCCGCGTTGAAGATCGAGGTGTAGACGAATTTCCCGACGCCGGCCTTCTCCGCCGCGCGCAATAGGTTGTGGTTGCCCTTGTAGTCCACCTTGTCGTAGGCGTCGAGGCTTTTCGGCTTCCCGATCCCGACCGTCGTGATGACACAGTCCATCCCCTCGCAGAGCCCCTCGAAGGTGGCGGGCACCTGGAGGTCGACCGCCTCGATCCGCGCAAGCCTGGGCTTCCATTCCTCCAGGGGCGCAATGACGGCGTCGACCGCGGTGACCTCGTGCCCCTTGTCGAGGAGGGCGGCGACCAGGGACCGGCCCAGGTTGCCCGCGGCGCCGGCAAGCAGGACTCTCATGGCGCGGCCCCTTGGGTCTCCTTCGCCTCGAGGACTTGGGCTATCGAGTTGACCGCGGCCTCGACGACGTGCTTCCTGTAGGGTCCCACGGGGCAGCCGGCGTAGATGCCGGTCGTCTTGCCCTCCTTGAAGCACCTGACGAGGGGCTGTTCCCAGTCAGGATAGGGCACGGGCTGGTTGCGGTCGTAGTCCTTGAAGGCGTTGAACTTCTTCATCGCGTGGAAGATCATGAGGTCCGTGTTCTCCGCCGGGAACTCGGTCGGGAGCTCCACGGCGTAGTCCCAGCCCTCGTCGATCGCCTTGCGGTAGGCCGCGTGGGTCTCGAATTTCGAGCGCGTCCTGTCCCAGAATTCGTCGCCGTACTCGTCGAAGGACCAGACGACCTCCGTCTTCCCGCCGCGCTTCGCGAGGACCTCGCGGACCTCGCGCTCGAGGGGTTCACGGTAGAGTGGGGCCCGTTCGTCCTGCGTTTCCTTCTTGAAGGGATGGCCATGGCGAGAGAGGATCACGAGGACGCTCGCGCCGGCGGGCAACTGCGCGAGGCGGTCCCGCAGCAAGTCGGTGAAGGCGGCCCGCATCGCGCCCTGGTTCCCAAGCTGGTCAGCCATGACCACGCGCGCGCGCGCGGCCACGCAGGCATGGACAATCTCGAGGGCATGGCCGTAGTCCTCGAAATCCGTGTAGAGGGGGCAGTTGATGCCTTGATAGACGATGGTCGTGCACCCGGCCTTGACCAGCTCATCGACAGCCGTCTTGATCGTCTCCGGCGCCATGTAGCGGACCAGCCGGAACTCGGTGCCCGGGAAGCGGGCCGCGAGCTCTTCCCGCGCGTCCTCGTAGATCTTCCGCATCTGCGCGGCCAGGGGGACCTTCCTCTCGGGCAGGAGCCTGCCGAAGTACCATCCGGCGACCTTGGCCCCGACCTTCTCGCAGACGTCGGGCTCGCCGTGCCGCCCGTCGCCCTTGTAGAGGAAGTAGCCATGGTCATTGGGATTCTTGAGATTCGCCTTTACCCACGAGACCTTGCACTCGACGTAGGGCTTGCCTGCCTTGTCCACGAAGGGGCCGCGCGCGTCGATGAGGCTCTTCGGCGTGAAGGCCCCGCGCGCGAGCGGGTTGTCCGGATCGAGGTGGCCTATGCCCTTGTCGCCGGGCACGATGGACCTGAGGAAGGAAGGAAGGCTGTACTCGAAGACGTGCCGCATGAAATCGCGGTAGAACTCGAACTCGTAATCCTCCGGCATACCGAGTTCGCCGAAGAGGACCCCCGCCTTGCCGGTGGCCCTTTTCGGCTGGCGCTTGAACAGCAGCTAGTAGCCGGCCTGCTTGCCAAACCGCTTGCGCTCCTTCCTGGCGATCACCTCGTGCATATCATACCCCCGTCGATGAAGAGCGTCTCTCCATGGACATAGCCGGCGGCGTCGGAACAGAGGAAGAGGACGCCCGCGGCTATGTCCTCGGGGAGGCCGATGCGGCGCAGCGGGATCTTCTCCTCGAACATCGCGGCCTGGTCGGGATCCCCGAGCATGTTCCTCGTGAGCCCCGTGAGGACCATGCCGGGGCCGACGGCGTTCACGTTGATGTGGTAGCCCGCGCAATCCGCGGCGATGCCCTGGGTCATCATCTTGGCAGCGCCTTTCGAGGTGTTGTAGATGCTCTGCCCCTGGCCCGCGATGACGGACATGATCGAGGTGATGTTCACGATCTTGCCGTAGTCATTGTCCATCATCGAGGGGAGGACGGCCCTGGCGAAGTGGAAGACGGATCGGACGTTGGTGTTCATCACGCGGTCGTACTCCTCGTCCTCCATCATCGCGAAAGGCTGGAACTGGCCCGTGCCCGCGTTGTTGACGAGGATGTCCACGGGACCAAGGAGCTCCGCGGCGCGGGCGACAAAGGAGAACACCGCCTCCTTCGCGCCCACGTCGACCGTCTCGGCGAAGGACTTGCGCCCGAGCCTCCCGATCTCCGCGGCCAGGGACTCTAGCCCCGCCAGGTTGAGGTCGCATATCGCGACGTCCGCGCCTTCCACCGCGAGCCCAAGGGCCGTGGCGCGCCCGATCCCGGACGCGGCCCCCGTGACGATCGCGACCTTGCCCTTGAACCGGTAGGCCCGCCTCTCTTCCGCTTCCGTCATGATCCCCCCTTCTCCCCCTTCGTGTCCCTCACGAAGCGGAAACCGTAGGCCCAGGCCCCCGTATCCTCGCGGCGGTGCTTGCGCAGGACCGCACGGACGCGCAGGCCCGCGGCCACCTCCTCCCCGGGGCCGACATCCACGACGTCGCCCATGACGTGGACATTGTCGTCGAGCCGGACCACGACCATGTGCCGGGGCAGGTCGTCACCGTAGCCCCAAGCGGGGAAGCCCATGTCGTCCAGGGCCTGCGCCACGACGACGCCTCCCTCGGCGCAGCGGTGGGGCTCCATTTTCCGCTCGAGGCAGGCGGGACACAGGAGGCCAGCGCGCGGCGGGAAGAAAAGCTCCCCGCAATTGCCGCACTTCGAGCCCTCGATGAGGTAGCGGCCGCGCTTCCCGCGGTACCAGACCGCGCTCGAGAACGTGTCGAGGCGGACGATCGCCTCCGGGAATTCCTGGCTCATCTCACCACCTCCTCTGGAGCACGCCGACCACGTCGAGCGAGTGATGGGTGCCATAGGACGAGTTGACCCCGACCTTGGCGCCGACCACCTGGCGCTCGCCGCATTCTCCGCGCAATTGGTTGAAATTCTCGATGACGCCCGCCTGGAAGTCGGATCCCACCGAGCCATGCCCGAAGGCCGGACCGCCGCCGTAGGTGTTCACCGGGCAGGCGGAGCCGAGGGCCATGCCCCCGTCCCGTGTGTACTGGGCGCCCTTGCCCAACGGCGCGAGGCCAAGGGCCTCGATCGCCATGAAGCCCTCATAGGCGGTGAGGTCGTGGACCTGGCAGACATCCGCGGCGGCGGCGGTGATGCCGGCGAGGCCATAGGCTTCCTTGGCGGCGACCATGAGGCCCGAAAGCTCCGCCATGTCGTAGCCTTTGAGGCCGTCCACGGGCCAGTTGTTGAAGTTGCCCATGTAGGGAGGCCTGTAGGCGTAGGCCACGTCGAACTGCGCGGGCCTGTCGGTCCATCGCGATGCCACGTCCTCGCCGCACAGGACGAAGGCGCTCGCGACGCCGCCGCGGTTCGTGGCCTGGCGGGACCTTTCGGCGTCGGGCGTGTCGGCGGCCAACTCCCCGAGGCTCGGCATGGGCTTCGAGAATTCGGCGGCCAGGGGGTTGCGGCGCGCGTACCAATGGCATTGCCAGACCCAGCGGGCGGCGTCCTCGAGGGTGGCGCCGTACTTCCTGCGGTAGTAGTCGTCGCGCAGGGCGCCGTAGTTGATGTGGGTGAGGCCCATGAGGTAGTCGTAGTCGCAGTAGTTGCCTTCCGAGTTCATGGCCTCCATGGCGTCAAAGTTGTCCGAGCGCGCGAAGCCGAGGGAGACGATGACGTCGCAGCGTCCGGAGGCGATCGCGTTCCAGGCCGCCCAGCTGGCCACGCCGTTGCCGGCGCAGGCGCTCGAGGTCACGAGGACGGGCTTGGGCGCGAGGGCGAGCGCATCGGCCACCTGGGGGCCGATCGAGGAATCCACGATGGTGCGGTCATTGTAGGCGACGCAGGCCATGTCGACCTCTCGCGGCCTGACGCCGACCGTCTCGAGGGCGCCGCAGTAGGCCTCGGTGGCGAGCTGCCGCCAGCTCCAGTCCATTGGAACGTTGGGCGGCGTCATGGCGCCGCCGAGCATCATCACTCTACGCTTGATGGAACCCATCATGCGCCCCCTTTTCAGTAGAAATTGGAAAGCTGGTCGGCGGGCCGGAGCATCTTCTGCTCGAGCTTGAGCATGGCCGCGTAGTCGACGAGGATCTTGTCGTCGATCTGGTCAAGGACGCGGTCCGTTTCCGGTCGCCCCGCCGCGAGGGCCTGTGTGGTCCTGACCGACCAGACGTCGCAGCCGGCGCCCGAGCCGTAGTCGACGATGCCTATCCTTTCGTCCGGCTCGGCCCAGTCGAGGATATGGGCGAGGGAGAGGAAGGATTGGGCAGCCCCCGCGTCGCCGATCATCTGGGTAAGGACATAGGGAAGGACCTGCATCATGTCGAGGCCGCACTTGCCCATCGTCATGAGGGCGCGGATGCCCGTCTTCTGGGGCACGACGAACTTCGAGTAATCGGCAGGCGCCGTGGCCGTGGCCTCGAAGAAGGAGGCGACGGCCGGCACCACGTGGTCGAGGAGGCCCCAGTTGGCCACCCAGCCGTAGAAGCCCGCGCCGGAGCGGACGAAGCGCTCCCCCTCGAGGCGGAAGTAGTCGTTCTGGTCCCAGGAGTGGGTTTTCCAGGGGCCGAACTCGGCCAGTCCCGCTTCCTTCCCGATGAGGAAGGCGACGGCGCCTGCGCCGGCGACGTACTCCGTCACGTTGCCCGGGGGCGTGTGGCGGTTGGGCGTGTCCGCGACCACCACGAGGGCGCGTGCCACGGCACCGGACTCGATGAGGCCGCGGGCGAGGATGAGGGCTGTGGAGCCCGACTTCTCGGCGCACTGCACGTCGCAGGCCAGGACCTCGGCGCCCAGGTCCAGGGCATCCTTGAGCACGTTGGCGGCGGCCTTGCTCGCGTAGGGCGAGGTGGCCGTGCCCAGCACGACTGCGCCAATGCCCAGGGCCTTGGCGGCGCCACTGCCCAGGGCCTTGGCGGCGCTAATGCCCAGGGCCTTGGCGGCGCCACTGCCCAGGGCCTTGGCGCAGTCGGTCCCGGATGCGCCGGCCCGTTCGAGGCAGGAGCGCGCCGCGGAGACCGCGAGGGTCAGCGTGTCCTCGTCGCTACCGAGGACTGCCCTCTCGCCGATGGACAGCATGTCCAGGAAGGACTCGGCCAGGTTGCCCCAGACGGCCCGGATAGCGGTTCCCTCGATCCTGCGCCGCGGAATGGCGTTTCCGTAGGCGATGATGCCGCTCATCGCGTCAGCCTTTCTTCGGGATGTTCCAAAGCCCCGAGAAGGCGATCGAGTCCATCATGGGGCCCTTCATCCGGAGCAGCTTCGCGTTGACCAGCTTCATGGGCGGCGTCTCGCCCGTGAACATCTGGCAGATGTACTCCGAATTGCCGGAGATCGTGAGCTTCGGCTCCTTGGTCTGGCCTTCCTCGACCGTGCAGGCGCCATTCTCAATCGTGACGGTCCACTTCGAGGGCTCATCGCCCGCGAGGTCGAAGAGGATGACACGGTTCCAGCCCTTGGCTTTCTCGGGCTTGAAGATGGCAGGAAGGGTCTTGATGACATCGGCGACTTTGGACATGGTTTCCTCCTGTGCTGCGCTCGAAACGGGGGCGGCCATCCGCCTCCGTCCTGGAAATTCCCTGGCCTTGAAGGCCTCTAGCTGTCCTCCGACTGGATGATGAGGCGCTCGTCGCCGTCCACGATCCGGTCGCGCCGGTCGTTGGGTGGCGACGTGGCGATGACCAGCGCGGCGCGGGCATCCATGCTTGCGTTGATGATTCGGCGCGGCTCGCGGCCATCGAAGAAGGCGAAGTCACCGCCCTCGACGAGCGTCCTTGCGCCCTTTCTGTCGAGGATTTCCACGCTGCCCTCCAGGACGACCATGAGGCTTTCGCCTTCGTAGCTGCGGAAATCCGGGTCACCGCCGCCGGGACCCACCACGATGTGGAGGGGTTCGAGATGGCGATAGCGGCGGTCGGCGAGGAGGGTGAAGATGGCTCCGCCCGGCCCGATGGTGGCGGCCTTGGCGGCAAGGGAGGCGGCGGTGAAGTGAAGGACGGGCTCGCCGGGTTCGTTGTCAAAAAGGCTCACCATGCGGACCCCATAGAAGCGCGCCAGGCGGGTGAGGTTGTCGACATTGATGGAAACCTTGTCCCGCTCGAGGAGTGAGAGGAAGGAAAGTGCGAAGCCGGTCGCGTCGGCGACCTGCTGGATGGTCAGGCCCTTGCCTTGGCGGATTTCCCTGAGGCGGGCGCCAATCGGGGTCGGCTCAGGCTGTGGACTATCTGGGGTTTCCTTTTCTGCTATGCTCATTTCTTGAGTCCCCTCTAAAAAGGTCCACCTAAGGGATTCCCCCAAGCAGGGGTCGCGTGGTAGAAATTCCCATGTTCAGGAAGAATACCGACCACCTGCAGGGATCTTTTTACGGGACCATCGAGTCGCAGCTTTGCGCGGC
>JANYKC010000046.1 GCA_025358255.1 Spirochaetaceae bacterium | reverse complement strand
TCGGGCGTTGCCTCGATACGAGTCTCGGTGATAGCTTTCCTCACGGACGTTCCCCTTCCCGGCAGATTTGTGTGGTAACAAAACCCTACCGTGAATGAACGTCCGTTTTCTATTCCGTCCACAAGAATCGATCATATCTCGCCTGCGTGTGAAAGGGGCCTTCCGCCTGAGCACCTTCTCGATGACGAACTTGAGGGCGCTGATCGCCTGGTTCAACGTAGAGGCCGAGGCGCCCTTCCTTTTTTCGAGGTCGGCGAGGAAGCCCGTGATGTCGGAGTGCTCAAAGGCCTCGACCGGCTTGTCGATGAAGCGAACGAAGCTGGCAGTGATCTCCAGATAGCGCTTGCGGGTTTTCGGCGAGTACTTGCGCGCCCGCATCGCCGTATCAATCCTAAACGCGAGTTGTCCAGGCTCGGCTGAATCCGATGAAGCCTTTTCCTGTCCGGCAGGCTTCTGCGCCGGCGATGCCACGGTAGGCAGGGGCGGAACTCCGTCTTCCGCTATCCCGGCGATTTGCCAGCCCAAGAAGACCTTGCGCACAAGGGCAAGGCTTTGGCGAGGAATTTCCCATCGACGGCGATCTGGATTCCATTGCCTGCCCGGAATGGTCATCATGAGTCGATAGAACTCCCGATCATACGGCGCCGAAATCCCGACAAGGCCTTCCCCAAGGTCAGATAGCGTTATCGATACTTTCATCGATCCGCCTCCTTGAAAACCGTAACGCCCTCCCTGCCGCATCGCGATTGCCAATCCCGGCCAATAGCACGCTTTTAGGCTTCTTTTCCCGCGCGAGGGATCGCAGCGGAAACCCCGCAGGCGCGCCGTCCCCTCCTTTCCGCCCCACATCTCCGTGTCAATCGAGCTCTGTCCCCAATGATAGCCGCGCGCCGAGGAGTTGCAGCGCAGAGCCCGACGGCCTGCATCCCTTCCTGGGTGGGGCGAATGGGCGCGTTCCGGCGAGTTTTCGTTGGTTGGGGACTGCCCCGCCCGGACCTGCGAGGGCGGCGCCGCGGGTGGTGGGAAAGCGCAGGAGGGCGAGCGAAGCGAGACCCCTCCTGCGCTTTCCCACTAGGACCCGCCGCCCACGTATCCAAACTGCTTGATCCCCGCATCGTCAAATTGACTGGATTGCCCATTCGCCCCGGCCTGGAACAGCGTCGGCCGGCGCGCCCATAGCTACACCTTTGGGGGCATTTCCTGCTATAGTCCGCGTATGGCCACATTTGACGACAAGAAGATCATCTATACCATGGACCGGGTCACCAAGCGCTTCGGGACCAAGGTTGTGCTCAAGGACATCAGGCTGTCCTACTATTACGGCGCCAAGATCGGCGTGATCGGGCTTAACGGCTCGGGCAAGTCGAGCCTCCTCAAGATCCTGGCGGGCGTGGACACCGAGATCCTCGGGGACACTTCGGTCGCGCCCGGCTACACGATCGGGATGCTCGAGCAGGAGCCCCACCTGGACGCCGGGAAGACGGTCAAGGAGATCGTCTCCGAGGGCGTGCAGGACGTGGTGGACCTCCTGGCCGAGTTCGAGGCCATCAACGAGGCATACGGCGACCCCGACGCCGACTTCGACAAGATAGCCTCCAGGCAGGCCAAGGTCCAGGAGAAGCTGGACAGCTGCGACGGCTGGAACCTCGACGCCAAGCTCGACCTGGCGATGGATGCCCTCCGCTGTCCCCCCGCCGACAAGGTGGTGGACGTGCTCTCGGGCGGCGAGAGGCGGCGTGTGGCATTGTGCAGGCTCCTCCTCAAGAAGCCCGACATCCTCCTCCTCGACGAGCCGACGAACCACCTGGACGCCGAGACGGTGGCCTGGCTCGAGAAGCACCTCCAGCAGTACGAGGGCACGGTCATCGCCGTGACGCACGACAGGTACTTCCTGGATAACGTGGCAGGCTGGATCCTTGAGCTGGACCGCGGCGAGGGCATCCCCTGGAAGGGCAACTACTCCGGATGGCTCGACCAGAAATCGAAGCAGCTGGAGATGGAGGAGAAGGGCGAGTCCGCCCGGGCCAAGCAGCTCGAGCGCGAGCTTGAGTGGATCGGCATGAGCGCCAAGGGCCGGCACGCGAAGTCCAAGGCGCGCATCGAGCGCTACGAGAAGCTTTTGGCCGAGGACGGGCGGGAGAAGGTCCGGGACACCAAGTTCATCCTCCCCACGGGCCCCAGGCTCGGCGGCGTGGTCATCAGGGCCGAGAACATCGCCAAGGGTTACGACGACAAGATGCTCTACGAGAAGCTCTCCTTCGAGATCCCGCCGGGAGCCATCGTGGGCCTCATCGGCCCCAACGGCGCGGGCAAGACGACCCTGCTACGGATGATCACGGGCGAGGAGAAGCCGGACGCGGGCACGCTGACCCTGGGCGACACGGTCAAGCTCGGCTACGCCGACCAGAACCGCGCGGGCCTGGACCCCGAGAAGTCGGTCTGGCAGCAGCTCTCCGGGGGCCTGGACATCATCAAGCTCGGGAAGCGCGAGGTCCCCAGCCGCGCCTACTGCTCCTGGTTCAACTTCTCGGGCAACGACCAGCAGAAGAAGGTCGGCATCCTCTCCGGCGGCGAGCGCAACCGGCTCAACATGGCCATGATGGTCCAGGACTGCGCCAATGTCCTGTTGCTCGACGAACCGACGAACGACCTGGACGTGAACACGATGCGGGCCCTCGAGGAGGCCCTGGACGATTTCGCGGGGGCTGCCCTGGTGGTCAGCCACGACCGCTGGTTCCTGGACCGGGTGTGCACCCACATCCTGGCCTTCGAGGGGAACTCCGAGGCGATCTGGTACGACGGGAATTTCACCGAGTACATGGACTGGCGCAGGAGCCAGATCGGGGCGGAAGCCGACAGGCCCCACAGGATTGTTTACCGCAAGCTTGAGAGGTAGCACGGGCCTGGCGGCTCCTTACGAGGAGACCAATTCCCGCGGGAGCGGGAATTGGATCGCCAAGCCAGAGGCTTGGCGCTGGCCACATCGCATTGTCTACAGGAAGCTCGAGCGCTAAGTAAGAAGGCGGGCGCTCGCCTGGCATTGCAGAAAGCCTCCGGCTTCCGCAACCGCAACGCCCCCACCACCCGCGGCGCCGCTTGATTGATTTTACTGACCCGGCAACCAAACAATGGGCTTCAGCCCATGATTCTGACCCGTAGCGACGGACCAGAATCATGGGAGAGCACCCGATGTTATGTTGCCGGGTCAGTAAGTTTCGGGCGGGGTTCAAGCAATGGATGCGGTCATGGAGGGCAGCGGGCTCTCCTGGGCGCGAATGCTTTTGATACGCCGCATTGAGGCTTGGGCGACTCAGTTTCGAGCGGAACCGGCGGCCAGGCTATGCGGGCTTGGTTTGAGGATAGGAAGAAACGGCACTTTGGGCGACGTTGTGGAATGGTGACGGTTGAGGCTGGTTTGATATGGCAAGTGAAGGGTTGTACGACGAAATAAACGGCCAGGGCTTGGGCGCGATTCGGGGGGGTGGAGCCGAGGTGGACCCGGCGCTCGCGGGCGATGGCGCTTTGGAGGACGGGAGGCGGGGCGTGAGCTTGGTCATGCCGGTCAGGGGATCGGGTATCGAGGAGGCCTATGCGGGCGTCGTCGAGGCCTTCTCCCGTGTCGAGCCCGGCCAGTACTATTATCCCTTCTCCGACCTCCATGTGACGATCTTCGATTTCCTCTCCGTGCGCGCAGGCTACCAGCGGGACGGCGGACTGGAGACGGCCTTCGCCGAGGTGGCTGCTGACGCGCTCGAGGGCTTTTCCCTGGAGCTGGAATTCAGGGGCCTGGCCTTCAGCCCGGCGGCTGGCCTCATCAGGGGCTTTGACGGGGATGGCCTGGTGGGCTTGCGGGAGGGGATCAGGAAGGGGATGCGCGAGCGGGGCCTTGCCCTGGACGAGCGCTACGAATCACGGTCGGCCCATGCCTGTTTCTGCCGCTTCAGGGAAGGGCCGAGGCGGCCCCTCGAGCTCTGCCGCCTTGTCGAGGCTTCCCGGGATACTGTGATCGGTCAGCTGAGGGTGGGACGGGTCGAGCTGGTGGAGCACGACTGGTTCAACCGGGCAGGGACCAAAAGGATTGTCCGGTTTTTTTCGCCCTGATGCCGCGGCGCGGGACCCGAGAGGCCGGCCAGGGCCCATGGGCGATCGTGGGCAGTAGGCCAGGCTATTCAGGGGCAGTCTGGCGGGGAGCGACTTTCTCCAGGGCGGCGAGGAAGCCATAGCCGGGATCCACGGAAAAAGCCCAGGACGCACCAGGCTCCCTTCGCCGGGAAATCGTGAAGCGCTGGAAGGCGGGACCCAGGATCCGGGCAAGGAAGCTCTTTTTCTCGATATTCAGGGCGGCGATGTCTCCGCGGGCTATGACGATGTCGGCGGGAGGCGCGGCATCCTTCTTCCTGCCCTTCGGCCTCACCATGGAGAGGATCCAGTTGTCGGTCGGGACGTTCCTGAACCTGAAGGACTTGTCCGTGAGGATGAGGAGGCCCCAGACGCCCGGTCCGCGGTCATTGCCGGAGAGGAGCTCGCCCAGGCACTTCGCCTCCACGGTTTCCCCGGTCTCCTTCTCGAAAGCGTTCCAGTACTCCGCCGCGTCGTCCGTCATGGCCGTGTCCCCCCGTTTGAACCGAGTATAGCCTTCATGCGATACCGTTTCCAGCCTCGGGCACTCGGGCGTATACTCTTCCCATGGAACAGACCTTCATCTCGGCGACCATCCTCCTCATCCTCATCACCGATCCCCTGGGAAACGTGCCTGTCCTACTGGGGTTGTTGAAGAATGTCGATCCGAAGCGGTGGGCGAGGATCATCCTCCGGGAATGCGCGATAGCCTTCGTGGTCCTCCTCATCTTCCTCCTCTTCGGGCGGCAGATCCTGGGCGTCCTGAGGCTTTCCGAGGACACCTTGCGGATAGCGGGCGGGGTCATCCTCTTCCTCATCGCCCTCAACATGATCTTTCCCGGCTCCGGCGCGCGGATGGTTGACCCCCTCGAAAGCGGGGAGCCCTTCATCGTGCCCCTCGCCATCCCCCTCATCTCAGGCCCGTCCGCGATGGTGACGGCCATGCTCATCTCGGGGAACGACCCGACCAGGATGCTCGAGTGGGTGGGCGCCTTGGTCATCACGATCGCCACGAGCTCCGTGGTCTTCCTACTCGCCAACCGGATGCAAAAGGTGCTTGGTCCCCACGTCATCACCGCCTTCGAGCGCCTCATGGGCCTGGTCCTCGCCGCGATCTCGATCGACATGCTCCTCAAGGGCTTGGCGAGCTACCTCAAGGCCCTGGGCTAGGCGGCGGTCAGAACAGCGTGAGGAGGTCCCTGGCCACCGCGAGGGGATCGCGGCTGGGGAAGAGCTCGAAGCCGACAAAGCCCTCGTAGCCGGCCTCGGCCAGGGCGCGGAAGACACGGGCGTAGTTGATCTCGCCGCTGCCGGGCTCGGCCCTGCCGGGCACGTCGGCGACGTGGACGTAGCCGATGCAGTCGGCGTAGGCCTGGATGTTGGCGACGAGGTTTCCCTCCATCACCTGCATGTGGTAGACGTCGTAGAGGATGCGGAGGTTGGGGCTGTCGACGAGCCTTATGGCGGCCGCAGCCATGCGCGTGGACGCGAGGAAGTTGCCCTTGTGGTCCACCTCGGTGTTCAGCGCCTCGAGGACGAGCTGGATGCCCCGGGCCTCGGCCCTGGGCGCAAGGTCGGCGAGGGTCCTTTGCATGGCGCCGAACTTCTCCGCCTCCGTCCTGTCCGCGTAGGGCTCGAGGACGACTCCTCCCTCCCCGAGGGCGTTGGAGTGGATGACGAGGCTGGAGCAGGAAAGCTTCCAGGCCATCTCCATCGAGGCCTCGGCGAAGTCCAGGTAGGCTTCCCGCTGGCCGGGGTCGACGAGGTCGGCCGACGCGTCGCCCGAGAAGCTGGCTATCCCGAGCCTCTCCCTGGCGCAGAGCTCCAGGATCCGCGTGGCGTCCTTGTCCTGCCAGGACCAGAACTCCACGAAATCGAAGCCTGCCTCCCTGGCCAGGGCGAAGCGGTCGTAAAAGTCCCGGTCGGTGAAAAAGGTCTCGATGCACAGGGATTTCTTCAAAGGATTCCTCCGCTATCCAGAGAGGATAGACCCCGGCGGGCGGAAAAGCAAAAGGCCCCCGGACTTTGGTCCGGGGGCCTTCTGACCTGTAGGAGATTTGTCTTAGATGCCGACGACGGTCCCCGCGGCGAGGAACCAGATCATCATGCTGGCGACCATGAGGGCGCCCAGGTAGATCCGTCCCGTCCTGCGGTAGAACCAGACATGGAGGAAGAGGAGCACCGCGAACTCGGGGATGTAGACCTGGAGCATGAGGGGCCACATGGCGCTGAACTGGGGCAGGCCGAGGAGTTCGAAGCCGGGGCCGGCGTTGAAGACGTACCAGGGGACGTACTGGATCATCCACACGACGAGGAGTCCGGCGAGCATGGCGAAGAGGACCTTCGCCCACCACAGCCACTGGGTCTTGGCCGGCGTGGACGCTTCCTTCTGGCGGATCTGGCCGAAGAGGAAGAAGCCGCCGTTGATGAGGAAGAAGGCGAAGGCAGGGATGAGGTAGAGGATGAACATCCCGAAGCGCGCCGCGTTGGGGAACTGGCGCATGTAGGGCCAGACAAAGCGGAACTCCTGGCCGAAGGCCCACTCGGAGATGCCTTCGAGGGCGTAGATGGTCGCGAAGAGGATTGCGCCCAGGAGGAAGGTCTTGCCGATGATGGCCCAGTCGAGGACCGTCTTGGTTTTGTCGAAGGAGGCGCCCATGTCGTAGAGGGTCACGCCCTGGGCCTTGTGCGCGCCGCGGTACCAGAAGATGAACATCACGCCGCCGATGATGACGTTGACGACGAGCCAGAGGAAGACGCCGTTGCCGACCTGGAACTTGAACCAGGGCAGGATGGCCTGGACCTTGTCGGAGAGGGCGCCGAACTGGGTCATGATCGGGTAGGTGATGCCGCCGATGGCCGCGTTGATGGACGCGAAGAGCCACCACTTGCCCTTGGAGGCCACGTAGCGGTTGGGCAGGGGCTGGGCGACCGGCGCGAAGAAGCTGAAGGAGAGGAGGAGGTTGGTGAGGGGGATGAGGAGGGCCAGGGCCACGATGAGGGTGACGAGGCCGAAGAGCTCCTTCCACATGAAGACCTGGCTGTTGGGATCGGTCATCGATGCGCCGCCCCTGAGGGCCTGGTTCATCCACGAGACGCCCTCAGAGACCGACTTTTTCTGCAGGGGGAGGAGGTGGTGCTCCATCTGGATGAGGGTGGCGCGGCGGGCGGTCCCGTCGGCGAAGCTGCCGTAGGTCTTGTCCCACTCCACCGGGGAGGTGAGGCCGAAGGCGTCCATGCGCGCCTTGTTCGAGGGGAGCTTGTCTACGGTGAACTGCCCTTCGCGGAAGAAGGAGAACTCGTCGTAGCGCGCCTGGGTGAGGAGGACATTGCGCAGGGCGGGGCTGCCGGCGAAGCCGCACTGGATGTTGAGTGCCTTGACATCCGGGTTGAGGGTGCCCAGACGCTCGGCGATGATGGCGCCCATGGAATGGCCCATCACGCCGATGTTCGCCGCGTCGACATAGGGCAGGGCCTTGGTGTACTCGAAGACGCTCTGGACGCTGCCCGTGTACTTGGGGTCGCCCAGGACGCCGCCGACGCTGATGCCGGAGCCCGAGTCGCCGTGGCCGATCACGTCGGGCGAGAGGACGACGAAGCCGCGGCGGGAAAGCTCGATGGAGAAGGAGTCATTGGTCAGCTTGTCGTTCTGGTAACCATGGACGCTGATGACGGCGGGCAGCTTGGCGGCGGGGCTGGCCGCGTGGGGGCGGTACAGCTTGGAGACGATGATGACGCCGTTGGGGTCGGAGATCCTGACCGTGCTGACGTCCACCTTCCCGAAATCGGTTTCGATCAGCCGGGCCATGCCGGCGGAAAGCGCGATGACCGCGAGGCCGATGACGAGCCACCTCACTGAATTGCCTTGTTTCTTGACCATACTTGTTCCTCCCTGGGACGGATCGATACATGGATCGATGGATCGCAGGAAGTATCACCATGGTTTTCCGGAACCGTAAATCAGGCGATGGCGCTTTATTATCGCCGGGATAGCCGCTTGAACAGGCGCTTTGGTCGAAAGTTATGCGCCATTGGAGCATGTCCGGGGCCAGGGGCCGCAGGGATATAGGAAATACCCTTATATGTCCCCGCTGTCCACGAGGCCCAGGTCGATGCAGGCGCGGACCGTCTTGGCCAGGTTGTCCACGCCGAGCTTCCGCATGCCGTCATGGCGCTGCTTTTCCACGGTCTTGACGCTCGTGAAGAGGAGGGCCGAGATCTCCCGGACCGATTTCCCCGACGCGAAGAGCCTGAGGACTTCCCGCTCCCGGGGCGAGAGGGACTCAAGCCTCGGGTCGATGGCGGGTTTCTTGGGCGGCGTCGGCACGCCGTCACCCCAGAGTCCCGCGTACTCGATGGCGCGCAGCCAGCCTGAGTAGAGGTCTTCCCTCCGCGACTCGGGGATGCGGGGCTCGAAGCGGGTGTCGAGGCGCCAGTTCGACGCGGTCTCCTCCACCGACTCCCAGTAGCCGACCGCCAGGCCGGCGAGGTAGGCCGCGCCCTGCGAGGAGGCCTCGACGATGGCGGGGCGTTCCACGGGTATCCCCAGGATGTCGGCCTGGAACTGCATGAGGAAGTCGCTCCTGGCGCCGCCGCCGTCGGCTCGGAGGAATTCGACCTTTGACTCCCAGGCGGATTCTATGTTCTGGAGCGAGTCCCTGGTCTGGTAGGCCATCGCCTCGAGGGCCGCGCGGGCGATGTGGTGCCTGTCCGTCCCGAAGTTGATGCCGAAGATCGTCCCGCGCGCCTTGGGGTTCTGGTGGGGTGCCGCCAGCCCCACGAGGGCCGGGACGAGGTAGACGCCGCCGGTGTCGGGCACCTGCATCGCCAGGCCGTCAGCCTCGCTGGCCTCGGCCATTATCCCGAGGCCGTCGCGAAGCCAGCGAAGCACCTCTCCCGACACGTCGGCATAGCCCTCAAGGCCATAGCAGACCTGGCCGGCAAGGGACCAGAGGACGGGCGCGATCACCCCGCCGCGCGAGGGGACATGCTGCCGCCCCGTGGAGCGGATCATGAAGGCGCCGGTCCCGTAGGTGTTCTTCATGGTCCCCGGAGAGTGGCAGGCCTGGGCGAAGGCCGCGGCGGGCTGGTCGCCGACACAGGCCGCGATGGGGACAGCGACGCCGAAGAAGGCCGCGGGATCGGTGCAGGCATATACCTCGCTCGTGCTCCGCAGGTCGGGAAGGCATTCCCGCGGGACACCGAACTTGGCGAGGATCCAGTCGTCGTAGCCGAGCGAGCCGATGTTGAGGAGGCCGGTGGCCGAGGCGTTGGACAGGTCGGTCACGTGGGCGGCACCGCCCGAGAGCTTCCACACGAGCCAGGAGTCGATGGTCCCGAAAAGCAGGTCGCCCTTGGCCGCCGTCCGCTGGACGTTCCGGTCGTTGTCCAGGAGCCAGCGCATCTTGCCGCTGGAGAGGTTGGGGAAGATGCCTATGCCGTTCCTCCTCTCCGTCTCCGCCCGGTCTGCGGGGGAAAAGCCCTCGCAGGTGTCCCAGCTACGCCTGTCCTGCCAGACTATGGCCCTGCCGATCGCCTCGCCGCTCGTCTTGTTCCAGGCGACGGTCGTGCATCGCTGGTTGGATATCCCAAGAGCCTTGATGTCCTCGAGCAGGATGCGGGCGCCCTTGAGGGCCTCCCTGATGGCCTGCATGGTCCGCTGCCAGATCTCCTCGGGGTCCTGCTCGACCCAGCCCTGGTGGGGGCGGTATTGGGTGGTCGGGTAGTAGGAGTTCGCGACCACGGCGCCGCCGTGGTCGAAGATGTGGGCCTTGGTGCCGCCGGTGCCCTGGTCTATGCTGAGTATGTAGCCGTCCATGCGCCCATAATCCCGTTATATGGACACAAGCGCAAGGCAATATCGACAGTCTTGGATGGCGGGAGTACAATGAGACCCTTCACTAGGGAGGCTTCACCGTGAAAGTGTACGAAGGATCGATAGTGACCTGTGATGCGGCGGGCAGCGTCCGTCGCTACCTTGTCGAGGACGGCGGCTCCATCGCCTTTGTCGGTGACGAGCTGCCTCCTGCCTACGCCGCCTGCGAGAGGGTCGCGCTCGGTGGCAAGGCCCTGCTTCCCGCCTTCGGCGACACCCACATCCATTTCATGTCCTACGCCCTCTTCTCGGCGGGGCTGGACATCATGAGCGTCACAAGCATTGGGGAGGCCAAGGAGAGGATCGCCGCCTTCGCGGCCTCACGCAAGGACAAGGTGATCCTGGGCTTCGGCTCCTCGGTCAGCAGCGTCAAGGAGAAGCGCCTCCTTACGCGGGCCGACATCGACGAGGCCTGCCCCGACCGTCCCGTCTTCATCGTCAAGTACGACGGCCACGCGGCCATCGCCAACTCCGCCCTCCTCGGACTGCTTGATGAGAGTTATGCGAAACTGCGCGGCTTCTCTGCCGAGTCCGGCCTCATGACCCAGGAGGCCTTCTTCAGGATCACCGACTTCGTCACCGGCAAGGTCTCGCTGCCGGCCACCCTGGGCAACATGCTGGACGCGGTGGACCGCCTGGCCGGCTACGGCATCGGCATGGTGCATTCGGTGACGGGGGTCGGCTTCCCCGCCGACATGGACGTGAGCCTTGAAAGCCTGTTCGCGCGCGGCCTCCGCAACCCCCTCCAGTACCGCATCTTCTTCCAGACCATGGACGTGGCCAAGGCGAAGAAGCGCAGGCTGCCGCGCATCGGCGGCTGCTTCGCCACGGCCCTCGACGGCTGCTACGGCTCCGTGGACGCGGCGATGCTCGAGCCCTACGAGGCGGCGGCCGCTCTCGCGCCCGAGGCGGCCAAGGGTGTCCTGTACTTCACCGACGAGAGGGTGACCGCCTTCTGCAAGGAGGCCAACAGGGCGGGACTGCAGATCGAGATGCACGCGATAGGCGACGCCGCTTTCGAGCAGGCCGTGCGCGCGCTTGAGGCGGCCCTGGCCGATTTCCCCCGCGAGGACCACCGGCATACGATCATCCACGCATGCCTTCCCACGGCCCGCGGGCTCGAGGCCTGTGCGCGCCTCGGGATCCACATCGCCCTCCAGCCCGCCTTCCTCCAGTGGGACCAGGAGCCCCTCGAGTACATCGAGAAGGTCATGGGCAAGAAGCGGGCGGCCGCCATTTCCCCCCTGCGCACGATGACGGACATGGGCATCCTCCTTTCAGGGGGCTCGGACGCGCCCTGCACCGTGCCCGACCCGATCATCGGCATCTGGGCGGCCTGCAACCATTACGTGCCCGGACAGTCGCTGACCATCCAGGAGGCGCTCAACCTCTACACGAGGAACGCGGCCCGCGTGAGCTTCGACGAGAAGGACAGGGGGAGTCTGGAAGTGGGCAAGGTTGCCGACATGATCATCGTCAACAAGGATCCCTTGTCGTTGAAGCCCGCGCAGTTGCGCGAGCTCAAGGTTGAGGGACTCTATCTCAGGGGAAAGGCTTACAAGCCGGGCCAGGGCAGGGGCGGCGTGATCCTCGGCGGCCTCCTGGCGGGCAGCCGGAAGATCTAGCCGCCGAGCTTATAGCGAGGCGAGGACGCGGCGGATTACCGCGTCCACGACAGCCTCGTCCACGGAACCGCCGAGGCGGGCCATGACGGCGGACTTGATCCGCGGGGCGAGGTCGGCCGGCGCTGGAGCTGGCGAGGCCTGAGCGGAGGCCGGCAGGGCCTGTAGCGGCGCGGCCGGCAGAGGCACGGCCGTCCGGGGCTCGACCCAGGGAAGGATGCGGATGCCCGCCTTTCCGAGGCGCTCGCGGGCGGCGTCGGTCACCGTCACGTTGGGGTGGACCACAAGGGTGATGGGGCCGGCGGCGACAAGGTCATCCACGTCGGTGGCCGTGAGGATGAGGCGCATGCCGGTTGGCGAGGTCAGCTCGCGGCGGGCAGGGTCGGCGGCGGCTGCGCATGGCGGGGCGGGCGCGGGTGAGGCGGCGCTGGGTGCATGAGGCGCCCCGGCTTGCGGTCCGTGGGCGGCTAGGAAGTCCTTTGCTGAGGGCGTGAAGCGCGTCCCTGGCGGGAAATCGGGCAGGGAGCCCCTGCCGTTGTCCCAGGCCTCGCGCAGCTCGGCTTCGGTGATGATCATGCTAGCGGCTTTCCACGCCGGAGAGGGCCTCGAGGGCATTGACCGCCGCGTCGCGGGCCTGGAGGATCTCCGACTCGCTGCCGGCGAGCCACATGCGTCCGAACCTGCCGAGGGCCGAGATGTGGATGAGCCTGACCGAGGCTCCCTTCTCCGCCTCGTTCGCGGCGAAGTTGATGTAGGCCGCCGGCGCGCACTCGAGGACGAGCATCGTCTCCCCTGGCACGAGCATGGAGCCGCGTCGGAAGCGGTTGATGAGCTGGGCCTGGTAAGGGTCGACGTTCGTGATCACCTGGACCGAGGCGATGAAGGGCTTGATCCTCTCATCCTCGCGGAGCTGCAGTCGGTCGAGGACGATGCGTCCCGCCTCGAGGACCTCGGACTGCGAGTGCGAGTGGATCTCGAACATGCCGAACTCGCGCTCGACGATCTGGGCGCCGGGCCGGGCCTCCGTGTTCTTGACGGCTATGTCCACGAGGCGGAAGACCTCGTTGCCGGGGGCGACCTCGATGTACATGGCCGCCATGCCCTTCGTGGGAAGGTCACCCTGGGTGATGGTGCCCACGAAGGCCGCGAACTGCGGCTGCATGCGGTCGAGGTAGGAATATACCCGTAATTGGAATGATTCTGACATCGCTTGCGCTATGCGTCGCGGCGGCCGCCGATGGCGCCTTTGGTCTTCTGGGGCAGGATCATCTCGACGGCCGGGTCCGGCCTAGGGATGACGTGGACGGAGACGAGCTCGCCGACGCGCTTGGCGGCGGCCCCGCCGGCGTCCGTGGCGGATTTCACCGCGCCGACATCGCCGCGCACCATCACGGTGACAAGGCCGCCGCCGACGTACTCGGAACCGATGAGGGTTACGTTCGCGGCCTTGACCATGGCGTCCGCCGCCTCGATCGCGCCAACAAGCCCCTTCGTCTCGACCATGCCAAGGGCAATCATGGAAATCTCAGCCATTGTGAACCTCCGTTGTATATTCATCCATTGTACGCGTGCCTAGCGGAGGTCCGCAAGCACGCGCCGCACTATGCGCTCTATATCGGCCTCCGCCAGCCGTGGGGAAGCTGGCGCATCGGGCTTTGGCGGGGTCGGGGAAGGACTGGGGGCCGTTGCAGGCTGGCCGCCCTTCATGGCGGCAGCGGGAGCCTCCTTCGTGCCCCAGGCGACGCTCTTCAGCGTGAAGAGGTGACGGACCCCGATGTTGTCGCCCGTGATGGCGCCGCCCACGCCGCCGGGGCCAAGGGTCATGCAGGGCGGGAGGGCCGTCGTCATGCCCGTGGCGCCGAGGCAGCTCATCGTGTTGACGAGGATACGGTGGACGGGCTTCTCGAGGCCGAAGGCCATGATGACGGACTCGTCGCGCGCATGGATGGATAGCGAGTGGCCCTCGCCGCCGAAGTGGATGAGCTCGAGGCAGCGCTCGCAGCCCTCCTCCCAACTGTCGACCTCATACCAGCCGAGGACGGTGGTGAGCTTCTCCCGGGAAAGGGGCTCGCAGGGGCCGACCTTCTCGAGGCGCGCGACGAGGATGCGGGCCGAGGCGGGCACGGCGATGCCGGCCATCGCGCCGAGGGCCTGGGGTGACTTGCCGACCGTGGCCGCATTGATGGCACCATCGGGCCTGAAGAGGAGCTTGCGCAGGGCGTCGGCATCGGAGGCTGGGACGAAGTGCGCGCCTTCCCTTTGCATGAGCTCCGCGAAGCGGGCGGCGACGGGGCGGTCGACGATGGCCGCCTGTTCGGTGGCGCAGATGACTGAATGGTCGAAGGCCTTGCTGGCCACGAGGAGGCGGGCCGCGCTTTCCAGGTCGGCGCTGCGGTCCACGTAGCAGGGGACGTTGCCGGGGCCGACGCCGTAGGCGGGCTTGCCCACCGAGTGGGCCGCGCGGACCATGGGCGTGCCGCCCGTGGCCAGGATAAGGGCGACCGCCTTGTGGCGGAGGAGGGCGTCGGTCCCCGCCAAGGTGGGATGCTCCATGCAGGATATGAGGCCCTTGGGGGCGCCCGCGGCTTCGGCCGCGCGGGCGACGACGCGGGTGGCCTCGAGGGTGCAGCGGGCGGCCATGGGGTGGGGCGAGATGACGATGGCGTCCCTGGCCTTGACCGCTATCATCGACTTGAAGAAGGCGGTGGAGGTGGGGTTGGTGCTGGGGATGAGGGCGGCCACGACGCCCATGGGGAGGGCAACGTGCATGATCCGCAGCTGGTCGTCGCGGTCGACCACGCCGACAGTCCTGGTGTCGCGTATCGTGTCCCAGAGGATGGCGGAGCAGAGCTGGTTCTTGAGGGTCTTGTGCTCGACGACGCCGTAGCCCGTCTCCTCGACGGCCATGACGGCGAGGCGCTGCGCCGCCTCGGCGCCGGCCTTGGCCATGGCGGCGCAGACGATGTCCACCTCTTCCTGGGTGGCGCGGCCCCAAACGTCCTGGGCAAGCTTCGCCGCCGCGGCCAGGTCGCGGGCCTCCTGGATGGAGACGAGGTCAGGATCGAAATCGCTCATCGCGTTCATTGATGGCGCTTCCTTCAATAGAGGATCGGGCGCGAGGCCGCGTCCATGACGGTCTGGGTGAAGGCGAGGGTGGCGGCCTCGCAGGCCGACTGCTCACCAGTGAGGATCGCGCCCATGAAATTCGTCTCCGAGGGGGGCGCGGTGTAGCTGGCTATGGTGACGGAGGCGGCCTTGAGGGCGGCGTCCAGGGCGAGGCAGCCTTCGAGAGGAGGGGCGACGAGGTAGGCGACGGATGCCCCCAGGGGCAGCCTGGAGATACGGGCAAGGTAGCCGCCTATCCTCGGCACCATGTGGGGGAAGAAGGCCACGCCGTTGTCGGCATCCGCCGAATACCAGAGGGCGCGCCCTTGGAGGTAGGCTACGGCTGCCTGGAGGCCTGCGCGCGCCTCGTCTGGGTCGCGGGCGGCGAGCATCGCGATGACCTCCCCCGAGTTCTTCCCGGAGGAATGGCGGGCGCCCGCATAGAAGGAATGGGCGTAGACCACCTCGACCTCGGCCATCTTGGTGGCTTCGTCGATGGAGACGTAGAGGGCGTCGTCGTTGTCGGCCGTGATGAGGGCGAGGCTGGTGAGGCCGGGGGCCAGCCCGAGCTCGCGCGCATAACCTTCCGAAACGCGGGGTATGAGCCGGGCGGCAAGGACGCGGGCGGGGAGGGGGTCGAGCAAGGCCATCAGGATCCCTCCTCGAGGAGGTGGAGGCGGACGCCCGAGGCCTCCCGCTTCATCATCCGCTGGGCAAGGCGCACCGTGTAGGCTCCGGCCTCGAGGGGATTCACGCCACCGCCATCGAAGATGTTGCAGACGACGTCGCGGTCCGCGTCCGTCTGGCCGCCCCTGGGCCTGAACGCCATGTAGGCGCTCATCGAATCGGCCCGTCCGAGCCCCGGGCGCTCGCCGATGAGGAGGATGAGGACCCTGGGCTTGACGATGTCCCCTATGTCGTTCATCACGCCCACGCGGCAGCGCTCGATGAAGAAGGGGGTGCCGAAGCTCAAGCCGGCGGACTGGCAGCCGGCCTTGATGACAGGGAAGATCCTGCGGAGGTTGGACTCGATGGCCTGCGCGGAAAGGCCGTCACCGACGCAGACCTGGACATCGGGCTCCTTGGCGCAGCGCTCCGCGACGAGGCGCATTGCCTCATCGGAAAGCCGGCGGCCAAGGTCGGGCCTGAGGAGATATTCCGGCTTGCCCCCTTCCACCCGGGTCCGGACGCAGAAAAGGCCGAACTCCGCCAAGAGGCCAGGATCGACGCCGCGGGCAAGGGCGTCCTTGGTCACGGCGAGGTCGGCCTGGAAGAGGAGGAGGCTCGCGGTGGTGGCGCGGGGGCCGGCTCGTCCAACACCGATGCGGGCGGTCGTGGTCTCCATGAGGGCGGGGAGTCCGTCGGGATCGTTGGGGGCGGCGATGCCCGGCTTTCGCCGGGCTTCGGGGAGGGCGGGATCGGCGAGGTCCACGACGAGACCGAATGGCGCGTTGTGCGATACCATTGAGGGGGCAGCCATCGGGCCGCGAAGCCGCGCTGGCGGCGCCGCGGCCGGGATGGCCGGCGTTGCGGATCGCGGCGACGCGTGTGCCGCGGCGGCGAGCTCCTTCACGACGGCCTCGATGAGGGCCTCTATCCTGTTTTCGTCCATGCCCTACCTCGAAAGGAAGAAGGTCGGGTCTCCCGCCTTCCTGGTGAGCCGCCCGTCGCGCCAGAGGCCGAGGGACTCGAGCCAGGACTCGAACTCCGGGGCCGGCTTGAGGTGGAGGAGACTCCGCAGGGTCGCGGTGTCGTGGAAGGCCGTGGACTGGTAGGACAGCATGGAATCGTCGCCCAGCGGCACGCCCATGAAGTAATTGCAGCCGGCGGCGGCCAGGAGGACGGCCAGGTTCTCCGAGGAGTTCTGGTCGGTGTTGGCGTGGTTGGTGTAGCAGACGTCGCAACCCATCGATAGCCCCGTGAGCTTCCCCATGAAATGGTCCTCGAGGCCGGCGCGATGGATCTGGACGGTGTCGTAGAGATATTCGGGTCCGATGAAGCCGACGACCGTGTTGACGAGGAAGGGCGAATAGCGCCTTGCCAGGCCGTAGTTGCGGGCCTCGAGGGTGAGCTGGTCCCAGCCGTTGTGGGCGTCAGCGGAGAGGGCCGAGCCCTGGCCGGTCTCGAAGTACATGAAGTCGGGACCGCGGGCATAGCAGTGCTTCCTGGCCAGGGCCGCCGCTTCGTCCAGCATGCCCACGGAGATGCCGAAGCTCTCGTTGCCTTTCTGGGAGCCGCAGATGGACTGGAAGACGAGTCCCACCGGCGAGCCCTCGCGCAGGCAGCGCATCTGGGTGGTGACATGGGACAGTACGCAGGTCTGGGTCGGTATCTCCCAGGTCTTGACGACGTCGTAGGCCATGTCGAGCATGGTGGCGACCGAGGAGTAGCTGTCGTTCGCGGGGTTGATGCCGATGACGGCGTCGCCGCAGCCGTAGGAGAGGCCTTCGTAGAGGCTGGCGCGGATGCCTTCAGGCGAGTCGGTCGGGTGGTTGGGCTGGAGGCGGTTCGAGAGCCTGCCAGGGAGGCCTATCGTGTTGGCATTGTGCCGCACGACGCGGATCTTGGACGCCGCGTACACGAGGTCGAGGTTGGACATGAGCTTGGTGACCGCGGCGACCATCTCCGAGGTGAGGCCGTTGGACAAACGGGCTATCGCCTCCCCGTCGGTGTCGTAGTCAAGGATCCATTCGCGCAAGGAGCCCACCGACCAGGACGATATCTCCCTCCAGACGGTCTCGTTGACCGCGTCGTCGATGAGGCGGGTCACCTCATCCTCTTCGTAGGAGACGGCGGGGCTCTCCCTGAGGGCGGAGAGCGGCACTTGCGCGAGGACAAAGCGCGCGGCGGCCCGCTCCGCGGCGGAGGCGGCGGCGAGGCCGGCCAGCCGGTCGCCCGACTTCTCCTCGTTGGCCTTGCCCATGAGGCTCCTGAGGTCGGGGAACTCGTAGGTTTTTCCGAAAAGCTTGGTCCGCAGCAGCATATGGTTCCAGTTCCCCTAGTGGTAGAAGATGAGGGTCTTGACGACGATGGGCACGACACGCCCATCCATGAGGGGGGCGCCGATATCGACATAATCGCCCTCTTCAAGGCCGACCTGGTCGATCACGAGGAGGGGGCGGGCGGGATCGAGGGCCTTGAGGGTCTGGCCGAGGGATTGGGCGTAGTCGCGCTTGGTTATGACGACGAGTGCTTTCCCTGCCGGCAGGGATGCGGCGAAGCTCGCCAGTGCGCCGGCGGCCCGCGCGAGTCCCTCGTAGTCGAGGCTCACGGCGAGGTCGAGGGCAAGGGCAAAAGCGTCGCGCCGCGGATCGAGGTCCCAGCGCGCGAGGGCCAGGGCGATGCCCTCGCCGAGGTCCCTTCCCTCGGGCTTCACGACGGGGACGTTCTTGAGCGGCAGTATCGTCGCGTCTGCCCAGATCGTCGAACCCGAGAGGGTGAGTGTCTGCGCGCTCGCCCCAAGGACGGTGGCCCGCCTTGTTTCCTGGGGCCTGACCACGTTATGCCTTCCCAGGCCGGGGTGGAGGCGGATGCTCTGCGCGAGGAGGGGTCCGACATCGCCATGGAGCGCGACATCCTCAACGCAGGTGATAGCGGGGGGTTCGTAGACATACCAGCCAATGCCGCCCGAGAACATGAGGTTCTTGGGCTTCGCGTCGCTGGGAAGCGGGGCTGTCTGGTAGAGCCTGTCGGCGAGCGGCGAGCTGCGCCCCTCCGCGAGGGTGAAGGCGAGTTCGGCCATCGCGTCGGTCGCCTTCATCAGGTCGGCGAGGGAGGGCCGATCGCCGGCGGAAAGGCGCAAGCCCACGGAGGCGAGGATGGCCTCCCCGGCGGGAGTGGCCGACCGGAAGGCGGGCCCGTCGAGCTCGATCACGCGGCCCCCGAAATTCATGGCGGCCGAGGCGACCAGCTCGCCAAGGCGGAAGATGGCGCCGTTGGCGCTCCCTCCGCCGATGTCGAGGTTCGCGACGGTCGTGAAGCGCTGGCGAGACCAGGCGGCCGCGCCGGAGCCCTTTCCGGCGATGAGGCCCTCGACATTGGGTCCGGCCACGGTGACCACGAAGTCTCCCGCGAGGCCGGCTATGGACGAAAGCACCTTGTCGGCGTTCTTTTTGCGCGCGGTCTCGCCCGTTATTATGGCGGCGCCTGTCTCGACCTCTTCAGGGCGGATGCCGGCGGCCGCGTATTCGGCGCGGAGGATGGCGGCAAGCTTTTCCGCGTCGATGGTCTCCGAGTCGAGGAGGGGCGTGAAGACGATCTGGCTCTCATGAAGGACCTGGCGGTCCGCGATGTCCATGCGCGGTATCTGGCCGGCGCGCGCGATCTCCACGAGGCTGAGGCGGCTGAACACCACCTGGGTCGTTGTCGTGCCGATGTCGATCCCGACGCTGATCATGCTCCTGGAGGCGTCCATGTCAGGTCAGCTTTTCCTGAAGGTCACCTCGCCGCCCGTCTCGAGCGAGTCGATGACGGCCACGATGACGGCATCCACCGGGAGGCCGAGGGTGAAATCGGTCTCGCGGGCGCCTGAGCCTTCGGTGACGACGACAAGATCGCCCTTGCCCGCGTCGACGGTATCCACGGCGACGAAGAGGCCGCCGTTGGGCTTGCCCGAAAGGTCGGCTTCCCGCGCGAGGAGAAGCTTCCTTCCGCGGAGTCTCTCGTCTTTCATGGTCGCGATCACGGTGCCGACGATACAGGCGATTCGCATGGTTACCTCGGGTTTTGCTTTTGTAGGGACGAGGAACAGTATCGTTTCTATCGGTCCTCCGCGCAACCTTTTTATTCGAATTGTAGGCTTGCACCGGCGAATCTCCATGATAGCATCTTCACATGGGGCCAACATGAACAGGGCTGCCCTTGGCGAGGTGAAGACAGCGGCGCGGCGGCAGGCTGTCTCCTCGCTGCGGATGGTCAGCCAGGCCGCCAGACGCGGAGCGCTGGGCCTGGCGGCGATCCTCATCGTCGCCATGATCATGGCCGGCTTGCCCCTCCTCAGTTCCGCGAAGGACGGAAGTTTTGTCCTCGCTCCCGGGAGGATCCTCGACGCGGCCCTGGGGCTTTCGGCATGGGGCCGGGGAGTTTCCTGTGCGCAGCATGGAGAAGCCGGCGAAGGGGGGGGCATGGACCGGTTCCGCGAACTGGCTCTGGCCATGCCTGACTTCCTCCTGATTTTCGCGATCCAGAGCGCGGTGGTCTGGATCGTCAGCATGGGCGGGCCAAAGATCTCCTTCGGATCGACGGCCGGCAGGCTTGCCATCCTGCCCTTCCTCGCGATTGACTTCATCGAGGCCCTGCCCGTCCAGGCGCTCTCCGTCGCCGCGATGATGGGCAAGCTCGGCATCGCGAAGATAACCATCGGGGGGACGAGCTGGAGCCTTGACCCGGACATCTACATGCCCGTGCGTTCCGAATGGCTCGGACTCCTGGGATGCCGCTATGACACCATGTTCACGAAGCCTCGGCTCTTCCTGGCGCCCTTCGCCGGTTGGCTCCTGGTGCTCGCCTGCACCCTCTTCCTCGCCTCGGGCCTCCGGAAGGGCTTCGCGCGCGGCCGAAAGATCGCCTCGCTCTCCTAGGCGCTTGTGTTCCCGCCGATATGCGGCGAGGATATCCAGATGGAGAATTCCTCTATGCTTGCTTTTCCGAGGCCGAGGATCCTTTTTTCCCGTTGCCTCGGCTTCGAGGCCTGCCGCTACGACGGCTCGCTCATCGGCGACGAATTCGCGGGAAGCCTTGCCGCCGCCTGCGAGGTCGAAACCACCTGTCCGGAGTGCGGGATCGGACTCGGCGTCCCCCGATCCCCCGTCAGGCTCGTGCGCGAAGGCTCGCTCATCATCCTCTACCAGCCGGCGAGCGGCCGCGACTGCACGGCCGAAATGGGATCCTGGTGCGAGGGTTCCCTTGCCGGGTTCATGGCCCCCGACGGCCAATCCAGGCTGGATGGCGCCTTCCTCAAGTCACGCTCCCCCTCCTGCGGGCCTGCGGACGTCAGGCTCTACGCGAAGCGGGAGCAGGCCGCGGCCTCCGAAAGGACAGCCGGTCTTTTCGCCCGGGCCTTTTCGGCTGCCTTCCCGGGCTTGCCCGTCGTCGACGAGGGGAGGGCGAGGAACTTTGCGCTTCGCGAGCACTTCCTCATCTCGATATATTGCCGCGCCGCCTTCCGCGAGGCCCGGGAAGCCCTCAGTTTCGCGCACCTTCTCGATTTCCATACCCGGTATAAATTGCTTTTCATGGCCTACAGCCCAGCGAGGACGAGGGTCCTGGGGCGCATTCTGGCCCTTCACGGGAAGAAAACCCTGTCCGCGATCTTTGCGGAATATGATGCCGACCTCGGTGCGGTGTTCGCGAAGCCCTTCCGCTTCGCCTCGATGATCAATGCCCTCCAGCACGCCTTCGGGGGCCTGTCCGCGAAGCTGTCCGGCGCCGAGCGGGCATTTTTCCTGGGCCTGCTCGAGGAATACCGCGACGAGCGCATCCCCTTGAGCGCCGTGCTCAGGGTCCTGAAAGGCCTGGCGATCGCCCAGGCGAACGGCTATCTCCTGGGGCAACGGCTTCTCGCCCCCTATCCGCTCGAGCTCGTGGAGATCACGGATTCAGGAAAGGGCCGGGAAGGTTGAATCCGCTTTTTTCGCATTTGCCAGCTGCCGCACCAATGCATGACACAAGGAGCGCCTGACCATGAGATCGATCGACTATTTTGCCCGGCCCTATGATATGGCCTCGCTCCAGATCCGGAAGAAATCGCGCATCCTCGCAGGCTGTGCCTTGGGCTTCGGCCTCGTGTCCCTCGTTTTTGCCGCCCTCATGGCGGCGACAAAGGCCCCGGTGGTCGCCTTGGTCTTTGGCTGCATCGTGGCGTTCTGCGCCTTCGTCCTTGCCCTGCTGCACGGCGGCCGCTACCACCTCGCGTCGTCGCTTTTCCTTTACGGCCTCTTCGCCGCCATGTTTGTCGCGATAAAATTCGACGCATACATAAACGTGTACGAGACCTATGTCTTTGGGACCCTGGGCTGCTTTCTCCTCGTCGTGGCGACCCTTGTCGCGGACAGGCCCGGCCAGACCGCCTGGATCGCCCTGCTTTCGATAGCAGGGATACAGGCGCTCTATTGGCTTGATTCCTTCCCCGCGGAAAAGGCAGTCTCCCTCCTGGCCATCCAGAACCTTGCGGTGCCGAGCATCCTGACCGCCATCGCCGGCGTAGCCGCGTCCAAAGTCGTATCGATGACCTCTGGCCTCATCGCCGACGTGGAAGGCCGGGCGGCATCAGCGGCGGCCAGCTACCAGCGCCTCGACGGGGCCATGAACGAAGCGCAGGATTCCTCGCGGGCAGTCGGCGAACGCCTGGCGGCGGGTGTCACGAGGAGTGTCGACTCCATCGCCTCGCTCGACGAGAAGGTCCTGGGCATCGCGAAGGGAATGGACGTCCTTGCCCTCGCCCTCGGCAAGTCCTCGGAGGCGAACAAGGGCGCGGTTGCCCGGCAGGAGGATGTCAAGCTCGCCCTCGGCTCGTATTCCGAGGAAGTGGCACGGGCTTCGGCGGCGATAGAGGAGATGGCGGCGGCGGTCGGGGCGATCGGCGCCCAGGCTTCGGACAAGATGGCGGCGATCGGGAGCCTGGTCTCCCTGGCCGGGACGGGGGAAGGGCTCCTCCTCTCGATGGGCACCTCGATCGAGCAGATCCTCGAGGCATCGAAGCGCATGGTCGAGATGAATGTCTTCATCGGAGACGTCGTGGACCGGACCAACCTCCTTGGCATGAACGCCTCCATCGAAGCGGCCCATGCGGGCTCGGTCGGCCGGGGTTTCGCGGTGGTCGCCGACCAGATCCGCGCGCTGTCCGTCGAGGCGGGGACAAGCTCTCGCAAGATCTCGGAAACGCTGAAGGGAAGCCAGGCTGCGGTCCAGGCCGCGTCGACGAGGAATTCGGAAGCCATCGCCTTTTTCCGGCGGATCTATTCGGAGATCCGGGGCGTCGGCGCCCTCCTCGAGGAGTTGCTGGCCGGCGTGACAGAGCTTTCCGCCGGGTCGGCGGATGTGCTCGCCGCGGTCGGCAGGGTCGCCCAGCTCACGACGCGGACCGAGACGACCGTCGAGCAAGCCAGCACAAGCATAGCGACATCCTCCGCGGGCCTGGCCGAGGTGTCTTCTGTCGCTAGCAGGATCAGGGCGGAAAGCGCCCAGATGCCGGGGCGCTTTGAGGAGATGCGCAAGGACATGGCCCTGGTCGAGTTCCTCGGACGGGAAAACCTGGCGACGATCCAGGGGCTCAAGGCGAGCCTGGAGGACGACGCTATTTTGCCGAAGGGGCCTTGATGAGCCCCAGGCCCTGGCGGATCGCGCCGAGGTGCCAGGCTGTGTGGGCAATGAGGCCCAGGACCCCGGTCGCGTACTCGTCGTCCTCCCAGGCCTTGCCGCTGGCAAGCATTTCCCTGAATCCGGCTATTTCCGTTTGCAGCTGGTGGCGGAGCCCATCCCAGGCTACTGCGTCGACGACCTTGACATCCCAGCTTTTTGCCCAGTCTGCGCTCGGGTAGGGATTCTCCCCCCGCGCAGCCCTGTTGGCGAGGTTGAGGGAAAACCGCAGGTGATCCACGTGGGAGGCGATCGATAGGGGTTCGCCGACGGTCAGTGCCCTGGAGGCGAGCGAGGCGTCCAGAGCCTCGATGCTCCCCAACAGCCCGCTGCCCGCTTCGTTGTCGATGAACCAGGTGCCCTTCCCCTGGGGGCCGAGGTGGCCTTCATCAAAGAGCGCGAGCGCCGCCTTTGTCAGGGCGTCCTTGCCGATCATTTTTTCACCCATGGCATTCTCCTTGGGGGAACAGTACCCGACGCTAGTCCCCCAGGACAAGCGATGAACGGAGGGGCTCGATCGGGCTCCGCTGCAGGTCTGTCCCCGGGTCTGTCCCCCCGGGTCCCGGTCATTCCCCCGCAGTGCCGATCCGGGTTACCATGGACCCATGCCAGACCAGAAGCCTTCATCGGAAAAAACCGCCTCCCCCGACGCCAGCCCTGTCCCCGCAGTCGCGGGAAACGCCTTGCGAGGCGCCGCGGCGATGGCCGCCTGCGCCTTCCTTTGGAGCCTTGCCGGCCTCTTCATCAAGCTCATCGACTGGAATCCCTTTGCCATCGCCGCGGGACGGAGCGTCATTGCGATGGTTTTCCTCCTGGCATTGGTGCGCAAGCCCAGATTCACCTTCTCAGGCGCTCAAATCGGGGCGGCCGTCGCAAATGCCGCCACCATGCTCCTTTTCATCTACGCCAACAAGGCGACAACCTCGGCAAACGCCATACTCCTCCAGTACGGTTCGCCGGTTTACGTTGCCATCATGGGAGCGGTCATCCTCAAGGAGAAGCCCAGGACCGAGCACTGGCTGGCCCTCGTCGCCATCCTTGGCGGGATGGTCCTGCTTTTCTCCGAAGGGCTTGGCGGCGGAAGCCTCGTAGGCAACCTGGTGGCGGCGGCTTCAGGCCTGGCTTTCGCCACCTACATCGTCTTCATGAGGATGCAGAAGGGCGGATCGCCCATCGAATCCGTCATCCTGGCCCACGGCCTGACGGCCGTCATCGCCTTTGTCGTCGCCCTTTTCCTTCCGGCCCCTGTCTTCACCGCCCGCGCCGTCGCCGCCATCCTTGGACTCGGGGTCCTCCAGATCGGCCTTGCATCGGCCCTGTTCTCCTACGGAATCAAGCGCGTGACGGCCATTGAAAGTGTCCTGATCGCGGGTCTTGAACCGCTCCTCAACCCGGTCTGGGTCTTCCTCGTGATCGGGGAGGCGCCTACGTCCCGCGCCCTGGCCGGGGGCGGCCTCATCCTCGTGGCAGTGATTGTCTCGTCTGTTGTATCGGCGCGGAGGGACGCCCGGGCAGGGAAGGCCTGAAAAGCGCCTGATCGGGTCCGGAGCGGCAGCGCGCGGGGTCCAACACGCGAGGTCTGTCCCCGTCCTCGGCCCGGCTATCCCTCTTGTTTTAGATAAAAAAACTTGCATATATACAAAAATAGATATAAAATCATTGCGCTGTCCCGAGCACCGCGTCAATGGCCCTATTATTCGGCGGTCCGGGGACTTAACATTTCCTGTCAGGAGGATCCGATGGCAATAGATGTGGAAAAAGAAATCGCCGCTATCAAGGCCCAGCTTGGGGACAGACCCGGAGCGAAGAACAAGCTCTCGATGATCGTGTTTTCTGGGGAGCTCGACAAACACCTGGCTTCGATGATCATCGCGACCGGAGCCGCGGCGATGGGCATGGAAGTCGTCCTTTTCTACACCTTCTGGGGCACCGCGGCCCTTCGGGATCCGAAGAAGGGCGCCAAGGGCAAGAACCTCATCTCGAAGATGTTCGGGATCATGCTTCCCAGGGGCAGGAACAAGCTCATCCTCTCCAATATGCACATGCTCGGAGCCGGCACCGCGATGATGAAGGGTCTCATGAAGAAGAAGAACATCGCCGGCCTGGACCAGCTTTTCGAGGCCGCAGGCATGTTGGGTGTCAAGATCTACATCTGCCAGATGTCCATGGACCTCATGGGCATGAAGATGGAGGAGATGATCGACTACCCGAACCTCGAGGTCGTGGGTGTCGCCACCTTCCTCGACCACGCCAAGGAATCATCGGTCCAGCTTTTCCTGTAAAAACGGGCACCAGCGCAAGAAGCGAAAAGGAGCATGATATGGCCGAACACGATGCCGTGAAAACGTATGACTACAAGGGCCTCGCCTGCCCGATGCCGGTGGTGAGGATCAGCCAGGAGATCGGCAAGATCGCCGTGGGACAGGTTGTGGAAGTGCTCACGACCGATCCAGGCGCGCTATCCGACTTCCCGGCATGGGCCAAGAACACGGGGCATGAGATCGTCGACACCAAGCAGACGCCGGGACTCATCACGTTCTTCGTCCGCCGCAAGAAATAGGGGGGGGCGTGTGGGTCCTGAAGCGGTAAGCGCGGCCACCGAGGTGGCCGCAGGCGCAGTATCGGCAGGGGCGGTCTCCGCGGTCTCCGCGGCCTCGAGCCTGCCTCCGACGGGACTGGCCCTCGTCCTGGCCAAGGTCTCCTGGTTCATCGTGGTGCCCGGGTTCTACATCGCCCTGGCCTTTGCCCTCGTGGCCCTGGTGTGGCGGCTCGTGGTAATTTTCAGGGCCCCTCCGCCGCCCTTCCAGCTCGCGATCTATCCCGCGCCCAGGAGCGCCTTCGGAGCCGCGATGCGGGATGCCTTCGGCATGCCCCAGGTGAGGAGGAAGGACCCTGTCTTCTGGGTATTCCTCATGGTCTTCCACATCGGCCTTTTTGGAATCTTCTTTGGCCATGTGGACATCCTCCCGCAGGTAAGCCTTGTCCGGGAGGGGTCTAGGGACATGATCGGCGCGGGCGTCTTCGGCCTCATGGTCACCGTGCCGGTCTTCTGGTTCATAGGGAGAAGGTTCAAGAGCCCCGTGCGCGAAATCTCGACGCCCGGAGACTACATCCTCCTCCTCCTCCTCCTCTTCACCTTCCTTCTCGGTGACCTCATGAGCTGGGGCAATTCCTGGACAGCGCAGGGCTTCGTCATGACCAAGGCGGACTTCGCGACCTACTTCGACGGCCTGCTGAAATTCAAGTTCGAGGACCCCCGGGTCTACCTCCATGGCACCCATTACCACTTCCTCACCCTCCACCTCCTCCTCGCCGAGGCCACCCTCATGGTCCTTCCTTTCACGAAGGTCATGCATGCCTTCCTCTCCCTGCCCGTGAACGTAGTTAGGAGGCGCGTATGGACTTGATGACCCGGCGCGGTTTCGCCCTATCAGCGGACACGGTTGCCTCGGGAGGCGCCGGGTCATCCGAATTAAGCGCAAGGCTCAAGGTCCTTTTCGAGACCAAGCTCAACGCCGCGATGCGCATGTACCTGGATACCTGCGCACGCTGCGGCATCTGCGTCGAGTCCTGCCACGTCTATGCATCCATGCCCGAGACGCGGTATTCCGCCGTGGGCAGGGCGGAAGTGGTGCGGAAGATCTTCAGGCGCTACTTCAAGGTCCAGGGGAGATTTGCCCCCTGGCTCGGCGAGGTGCTGGAGTTCGACGATGACACGGTGCGCCGCCTCTACGACGCCGCCTACTCCTGCACGGGCTGCCGCCGCTGCATGGTGCATTGCCCCTTCGGCATCGATACCCAGCAGATAATGGGGATCGCCAAGGCCCTTCTCCTGGGCGCGGACCAGGAACCCAAGATCCTCTCCATGCTCTCCGACATGTCCGTCACCAAGGGCGAGACCATCGTCGACACTAGGGACGCATTCGCCCAGGCCCTCGGCAACCTTGAGGGGGAGGTTCTTGCCCTCTGGCCAAAGGTCACGAAGAGGGCCGATGGATCGCCCAACGCGGCAATCCCCTACGGCCAGCAAGGAGCCCGCGTCCTCTACGTCGCCCTCTCCGGTTCCCATTCCATGGTGAACGCGGCGGCGATAATGAACGCCGCCCGCGAGTCGTGGACGATCTCCTCCTTCGAGGCGGTGAACTTCGCCGCCTTCGTGGGCGACTCCGCCAAGATGAAGCTCATCGCCGCGCGCATCGTGAACGAGGCGAAGGCCTTGGGTGTCGCGGAGGTTGCGATCGTCGAGTGCGGGACCGCCTATCGCGTCATGCGCCATATGATGGGTCCCCAGCCCTTCAAGGTCGTGGCCTTTGTGGAGCTCATAGCCCGCTACGTCAAGGAAGGGCGGATCAGGCTGGATGACAGCCTCCTCGAGGGCGACGTCACCTACCATGACCCCTGCCAGATAGCCAGGAACGGCGGCATCTACGAGGAGCCTCGGGAGGTCCTTCGGGCGGTCACGCCCAGGTTCGTGGAGCTCACGCCCAACCGCGCCGAGAATTGGTGCTGTGGCGGGGGCGGAGGCCTCATCTCCATGGGCGAGATGGACTTCAGGATGAAATCCTCGAAGGTCAAGGCCGAGCAGATCGCCGCTTCCGGGGCCAAGGTCATCACCACAGCCTGCGAGAACTGCCACAGCCAGCTCGTCGACCTCAATGAACACTATGGTCTCGGCCTGAAGGTCGAGTTCCTCTCTGCCATCGTGGCGAAGGCCCTCATCAGCTAGGTTTTTTTGCCCGAATTCAGAGGTCTGTCCCCGTCATTGTTCGCCCGTCGCATCCGCGGCGGGCTTTTTTTTGGCCTTCGCATGGCAGCGGCCTGGGAAATGAGCGAAAATAATCCGTGTTGACAGGGTTGAATGCCCGCAACCGCAATAATAACATCTCTAAATAGTCAAAAAAGATTATTTTACATCACAAGAAGGCTCGACATGCGTCGAGGGGGAAAGATCGGCTATGGCATTGCAATTGCCTCTTCCTCCTTGGGTTCGCTGCGTATCGAGGCCGCACGTTTTCTCGTGACCCCCCCCCGCGGATCGAGAATTCCCGCGTGGAAAAGGCCCTTGCGGGCTTCCACGCATCCTTCGAATCGATCGCATCGCTCCGCGCCATTCCCGCCCTCAGCCCGGATATCGCTGACGCCGTCAAGGTCGTCATCAATGTCGGGAAGATGGTCGACCTCGGCTTCAAGCCGCTCAAGCAGGCCTATTACGAATTGGCCCTTGCCTCGGGCTCCGAAGGCGCGCCGCCACTCGACCTGAGCGCCATGATGTCGGCTGACCGGACAAGGTCGGCCGACCTTGTCTTGCCCCTGATCATCCTCAACCAGAAGGTCTCCGACCTTGGAGCGATGCTTGACCTCGGCATGGAGTCCATCGCCGCCCAGAATGCCCTCATCGACGTGGGGATCAAGGCCATCGAGGCGCGCGCCCCCCTCCTTGCCCTGCTGGCCGCGGGCGTCATAATCCTCGGCGCCCCGACCCTCGCCCTGGTCGTCTCGACCGGCATCTCCCGGACAATCGAGGGCCTTGACCGGTCCATCGGCGGTTTGACCACCGGCGACCTCTCGGTCCGCTTAGCCTCTAGCCCGGATTTCTCACACCCTCAATCCCGAGCGATGAAATGCCCCCACAAACCGCCGAAGGCTGGTTTGTGGGGGTTTCCCTTATCGATGGCTGCCCGAGCAATTGCCGCGCCATTGGCCAGATGAGGGTTATTCAACAAAACAGGGCATTTAGGAATGGCTCGAACATGGCGGTCCCGGTGGATCATGGCGAGGTGGTATGGCTGTCGCGGGAACAGCCTTCAGGCAGTCGACAGTGTCGAGAACGCGCTCTTCCACAGGTCCCAGAACGGGAAGGAATGCGGCAGCCGAACGAGGATCCGGCGGGTCGAAACGAGGACAGACGCCGCGGTCTTGAGGAGGTGGAGCCTGATCGTCGAGCACTGGGCGTGATCGTGGTCTGTGCCGGCAAGCGCGACGCGCCTGAGTTCGCACAAGAAGAGGTAGGCGACCGACGAGAGCCAGAGCCTGAGCTGGTTTGCACGGAACATGTGTGAACTGGTACGGTCGGCGAAAAGCAAGAGCTACTGCTCCTTGATCCGGTTCTCCATCTCGCCGCGTGCGCAGTAAAGTCCCTCATAAAGCTCGCGGGCGGGCCATGCACCAGGATCGAGATTCGTGACTACAAATCGTGGGTTGGACCCCTTGGCGAGATGCTCGACCTTGGCGACGACGCGACGCTCGCAGGCCCAGGTTTTCTTTGTCCGGCAGCGGAGTTCCTTGAACACGCGCGCCGCGTGGCCGGTCCGCGCCTGCGTCCGGGCCGCTTCGTGGAGCTCCCTGCCGGTGGCGTGCTGCAGGCGGCTGTTCCGCGCCAGCCCGAGGACGTAGAACGTGTCGGGATGGGTTTCGCAGAATGCCATCAGGGGCTCGCGGCAGAAGCCCGAGTCGCCGCGGACGATGATGCGGGTGTGCGGCCAGCGCGCCCGGATGCGGACGTGGAGGAACGCCATGAGCTAGACCACGCCCGCGGCCCCATCCTGGTCGGCGGGCCTGAGGATCGCGGCAAGCAGGTGATGGCCACAGAACGCATACAATGGCAGGAAGCAGTACTCGTCGTAGAAGCCGTGGAAGAACCGCCCTTCCTGTTCCCCGTGGACCGGATCGTCGGTCGCGTCGAAGTCGAGGACTATCTCGTCGGGCGCGGCTGTGTACGAATCCAGGTACGCGTCGACAAAGAACTTCCGAAGCTTGCCTTCGTCCCACTCGATGCGCTTGTAGCGGTCCGTCTCGCTGGATGCACCACGCCCCAACTCGAGGCGGTTCAGCGTGCTCTTGCCGGCAAGCGGCTCGCCACTTGCCCCACGGCCGCACGCGATGCCCAGCAGGGGATCGTTCCGCCACAGATCATGGTCGTTGAGGTCTTCGTAACCTTGGCAGAGGCCATAAACCCGTTGCGCCAGCAGGTCCCGAAGCGGGTGCGTTACGTAATTCCCGTTCCGGTGGTCGCTGAAGCATCTGGCGAACGTGTCCAGAAATCCACGGCGCCGTTCGATCTCTGCTAGAAGCAACAGACCGCCATCACTTGAGCCCTCGTGCATGTCGCGCACAACCTCGACATGCCGCTTCCTGCCATCTTGAATCGCGAGCTCAAAATGGATACAGTCTGTATTCATACAGGGGTTTTCTTTCTTGTTTAGTTGTTTGTGGTTAAACAAATTATACAAGAAAACGGAAACCCCTGTTGTTATTTGTGAGAAATCCGGCCTAGGGCCACTCTCCAGGGCATAGCCGAAAGCCTGCGCCGCCGCGATCCCTGTGCGCCGCCGCAGGCTTTCCTGCCGGCACACAGGGGTTGGGCTACTTGCCGCGGATCAGGGCCGCGAGCTTGTCGACGGTCAATCCCAGATGGGCAGCGACTTCGTCTCCCGGCCCCGATTCGCCAAAACGCTCGATCGAGAGTATGTCGGCGGGACTCGAGGCTATGCCCTCCCATCCCATCGCGATGCCTGACTCCGCCACCACGACCCGGGCGCCGGGTGGAAGGATGGCGTCACGGACGGGAGCCGGCTGGGCAAGGAAGAGCTCGCGGCTCGGCATGGAGACTACCCGCACCTCGCCACAGGCCGCTTTTGCGGTGGCGTCGCCGGAGACGCGATCAGCGGCGGCCAGGGCGAGGGATACCTCGCTCCCCGTGGCGACCACCACGACATCGGGGGCCGAGGGCGTGTTGCGCACGACATAGCCGCCGAGGGCCATGGTCCAGGGCCATTCGGGATCGGCCTTTTCGAGGACAGGAAGGTTCTGGCGGGAAAGGGCGAGCACGGTCGGGCCATCCATGCGCTCCATCGCCATGCGCCATGCGACCGCCGTCTCCTCGGCATCGGCGGGGCGGAGGACGCGGACATTCGGGATCATGCGCAGGCTCGTGAGCTGTTCGATGGGCTGGTGGGTCGGGCCGTCCTCGCCCACGTAGACTGAATCATGCGTGAGGACATAGACAACTGGCAGCTTCATGAGGGCGGCCAGCCTGAGGGAGGGCCTCAGGTAGTCGCAGAAGACGAGGAAGGTCGCCACATAGGGGCGGAGCCCGTGGAGGGCCATGCCATTGGCGATGGCCGCCATGCCGTGCTCGCGGACGCCGAACCGGATCATGCGCCCGCCGTGATTCGCCGCGGTGAAGTCGCCGCCGGGGATCTGGCTCATGTTGGGGCCGGTGAGGTCGGCCGATCCTCCCGCCAGCGAGGGCCAGGAAGCGGCGATCGCCTGGAGGACTGTCCCCGAGGCGTTGCGCGTGGCGATCTTGTCGCCCTGCTTGAAGGCCGGCAGGTCGAGGGCCTTCGTGGGCTTGCCGGCAAGCCAAGCGGCGAGTTCGATCGCCAGGGCTGGCTCTTCGACCTTCCAGGCGGCGAATTCCGCCTGCCAGGTGGCGTATTCCTTGGCCTCCTTGGCCTTGCGCGCCTCGAAATAGGCGATTGCGGCCGGGGAGACCCAGAACTTCAAGTCGGCGGGGATACCCAAGCCGGCCTTGGCCTTGGCTATCTCCTCGGGGCCGAGGGGGGCTCCATGGACCCCGTGCGTGCCCTGCTTCGTCGGAGCGCCCTTGCCGATGAGGCTCTTGAGGATCACGAGCTTGGGCTTGCCGCCCTCGGCCTTCGCTTCGGCCAGGAGGCGCTCAAGGCCGGCGAAGTCATACATGTCGCCGTGGAGCACCTTCCATCCGTAGGCTTCGTAGCGTTTCGCCACGTCTTCGGTGAAGGCGATTCCGGTCGAGCCGTCAATCGTGATGGAGTTGGAATCATAGAAGACCACGAGCTTTCCGAGTCCCAGGTGTCCGGCGAGGGAGGAGGCCTCCGCGGAGACTCCTTCCATGAGGCATCCGTCGCCGGCCAGCACATAGGTCCAATGATCGATGATTTTCCGTTGCGCGGTGTTGAACCGGGCGGCGTACATGGCTTCCGCGATGGCCATGCCGACCGCGTTCGCCACTCCTTGGCCAAGCGGGCCGGTGGTCGTCTCGATGCCGGGAGCGTAGCCATGCTCCGGATGGCCGGCGCAGCGGCTGCCTAGCTTGCGAAAGCGCTTGACTTCGTCGAGGGTCACGCCATAGCCGGCGAGGTGGAGGAGTGAGTATAGGAACATCGAGCCGTGGCCAGCCGAAAGTACGAAACGGTCACGATCCAGCCAGTCCGGGTCGGCAGGATTCTTCCGGAGCGCTTGGCCGTAGAGGAAGGCTCCCAGCTCGGCGGCGCCGAGGGGGAGGCCGGGATGGCCGGAATTGGCTTCCTGAATGGCGTCCATCGAGAGGCTTCTGATCGACAAGGCTATGCTTTCCAGCGCTTTTGTTTCCATGGTGGCTCCTTGGATATCCGGTTGTCGCGGAGCCCATTCTAAGCCCGAGGCCCTGCCGCTGTCCATTCGCCCCGGCATATCGCGCGATCGAAAACGCGCCGCGGGGGGCCTGTCCTTCGGGAGCGGGCCAGTCCCCGGGAGCGGAGGCGGAGCCGGCCAGGGATTGAAAAAAACCAAAGAAGCCGGGCAAAACCCTGTTGTCTCTGCTATGCTATCCTCATGCCATGTAAGAGTTCCGCATGCCTGTCCAAAAAAGTGGGTGATTCGCGATGAGAAACAAGTCGACGTCATTTTTCTTCCTCCTGGCGAGTTCAAGCCTCGCCTACGTGGCGATCCAGTCGGCGTCCGCCGTCCTTTTCCGAGGGGAGGGGGTCGCCCCCATCCAGCCATTTGTCATCTCCTGCGTCGTCGGCGCTGTTTTCGTGGTCGCCGCCATGGCCCTCATCGGCCCCGCTGCCCGTTTCTATCGGTTTGATTCCCGGAGCTGCGAGGACGGCGAGGATTGCGGCAAGCATCCCGATCTGGAATCCGCCTTGAAGGCCGTTGGCGCTGCCCCCCTCAAGGGACTCATCTATTTCTTTGTGCTCGTCATCCTGGATTCGGCCGCCATGGGCCTGGCTGGCGGATCCCTGGGACTGCCATCCTCGGGCCGGGTCGAATTCGTGATCTTCATCGCCTCCATAGGCATGCTGGCCGCGGCATTCCTCTATGTGCTAGCCGACAGGCTCAGCCTCACGACCCTCTTGGAGGCCCGCCTGGTCCACTATCCCGCGGACCTGCGGGAAAACCGGCAGCAACGCAAGATCTTCATAATTCCCCTCTTCATGTCCGTGATGTCCCTGCTTTTCGCCTTCTCTTCCTCCTTCCTCCTCATGGGCCGGCAGGGGCGGGCGGGTTTCAGCCTCCTCCCCGCGATACTCGCCTTCTCGGTCGCCTTTACCATCGTCGTCCTCTTCCTCATGCTGAGCTGGAACTCGAATACCGCCCTCCTGTATCGCTCGATAATCGTCCAGCTGGAGGGACTCACCCAGGCCGAGAAAAACCTGCAGGGCCGGATCTCCATCGGGTCGGTGGACGAGATGGGCACGATAGCCGGCATGGTCAACTCTTTCTGCGCCGGCCTTTCGGACGGCATCCGGAAAATGACCGCTACCTATGCCGACCTTTCCTCGGTCCAGAACCGCCTTTTCGCCGGCATCGGCAGCGCCTCGGGGGCGGCGAAGGATATCGCCGCAAGCATCGATGGGGCCCTTGCCTCGATCGAGAAGGCTGACGAGGCCCTCGAGGAAAGCCTCCAGGACGCCCGGGAGCTCGCGAGGCATGTGGCCGACGTGGCGGGGAAAGCCCGGGACCAGTCCAGCCGCGTGGCCTCCTCCTCGGAGGGCATCGAATCCGTCATGGATTCTGTGGGCAAGCTTTCACGGGAAGCCGAGCACGCGCGGAGCAAGACCGGGGAGCTGGCGGAAAGCGTCCATGCCGGCGAGGAGGGCATCCACGCGGTCGTGGAGAACGTGAACGCGGTGGCTGCGCGTTCCGCCGACCTCGGCGAGATCAACAAGCAGATCGCGGCGGTCGCGGCTCGCACCAATCTCCTGGCCATGAACGCGGCCATCGAAGCGGCCCACGCTGGGGCGTCCGGCGCAGGGTTCAGCGTCGTGGCCGAGGAGATCAGGATCCTTGCCGAGTCCACGGCCGAGCACACCCGCAAGAGCAAGGAAAGCCTCTCGGCCATCCTCGAGCTCATCAGGAAGTCGCTCGCATCCGCCCAGTCCGCGGGTTCCTCCTTCGCACTGATCCGGGAGGCCGCCCTGGAGGTGCAAAGCGTCACGGACCAGGTGGCCGGCGCCATGGGCCTGGAGGAGCGGCGCTCGAAGGACATCCTCGGCCTCCTCGCGGAAACCGACGAGCTCGGCCGCGGCGTGGCAGAGACGGCGATTTCCCTGGACAAGCTCGCGGCGGCCATGGCTGACCGCCTGTCCGGGGCCTCCGCCTCCCAATCGGAGGCGAAAGGCCTGGCCCGCACGATGCGCGATCGGGATATCGAGCTTGCCAAAGCCATGGACGATGTCAACGCCCTTTCAGGGCGGACGGCCGGGCTCAACGAAACCTTGGCCACCTTCATAAATTCCTTCAAGACCTGAAGGAGGAAAGGAAGCCATCATGAGAATGCCTGCAGGCCTCTGCCTCCCCCTTGTCTCCCTCGGAATCCTTGCGTCCGTCGCCGATGTCCACGCCGGGTCCCCTGTCCGGCAAGGAGCCGAACTCAGCTGGTTCGGCAGATCCTCGGTGAAGATCAGGACCGGGGAGGGCTTCGTGATCTACATCGATCCCTACGCCCCTGGTGACTATTCCGAGGCCGCCGACCTGGTCCTGGTCACGCACGGCCATGGAGACCACAACCAGGTGAAGCTCACCACCCGCAAGGCAAGCACCGTGGTCGCGGCCCCTGTCGGGGCGGTGGAGGGCTCGATCAAGGGCCATCGCCTCGTCGCAGAAGGCGAGAGTCTCAAGGTCGGCCCGGTGACGGTCAAGGTCCTGCCCGCCGCGAACAAGAACCACGGCCGCGGCGAATGCCTCGGCTATCTCATCTCGTTCGATGGCATCTCCATCTACCATGCGGGCGACACAAGCTGGCTCCCAGAGATGGCGGACTACGCGGGCCTCGGGATCGGCTACGCACTCCTGCCCTGCGACGACTTCTACAACATGGGCCCTGCCGAAGCCTCGCGTTGCGCCGAGGCCATGAAGGCCAAGCGAGTTGTCCCGATCCATTCGAGCAAGTCCGGGCTTTACGACGCGAAGAACGCCAAGGCGGTGACGGGAAAGGAAGTCATCGTCCTCGAGCCGGGCGGCAAGGTCGAGTTAAAGCCCTGAAGTCCCGATTACGGCCTTATTGGGCCTTCGCGAGCCACCGGGCGATGTTGTTGAAAAGCGTCCCGTAGGATTCCCAGGCGACGAATTCGGGCGAGCCCCAATGCGGGGCGACATCGCTGGCGAAGGCGAAGGTCCTTCCCTTGCCGTAGTTTCCGGCCGCCATGAAGACGTCGTCGCCGCAGGTCGCGATGACGTCGAACCCCTTTTTTGGGCGAAGGACGTTGTAGCCGAGGAAGTGGGGCCAATCGGGGGAAACGTTCCGGAGCACCGGGTGAGCGGGCATCACGATATGAGGCGTCATGCCTTCGGGCGTCTCGAGGCGGTCATCCATGGCCAGGAGCCCGACGGGGAGCATCTCCCCGATCGGCGTGGCCGCGTAGCGCGCCTTGGCGTCGATTCCCTGGAAGGACATGTAGCCTCCCATCATCGCAAAACCGCCTCCGCCTGCCACGTAATCGCGGATCGCGGCGAGACGGTTCGGTCTTTTCGCCCCCCGCTCGAAGGTGTCCGGGTGGAGGAGGAGGGTGTTGCTGCCGATGTCGCTCAGCATGACGACGTCGTAGGCGGCGAGCTTTCCCGCGGTGTCGGGGAATTCCTCGGCGGCGACATGGCAAGGAAGGTAGTCGACCTCGATGCCGCCCTTCTTGAGGACATTGAGGAGGCACCACGCGCCCTCCTCGTACTTGGAGGTCGTGAACTGGTCGAAGCCTTTTACATGGGTGGAGAAGGTCATCCACGATTCTCCGGCAAACAGCAATTTCATGGCTTCACTCCTTTTCCGCGAAGGTCCCGCTGACTATGGGCAGGATCGCTTGCGCCCGCGCATCGACCAGGCCAAGGTCTGTAAGGCGCGAGCTCAGCGATCGGCTTGTCGGACATGAGGCCGGCGATGGGGAGCTCGAGGACATACCGCAGTTTCCCGGCCTTGGCGCAGGCGATGGCCGTCGTGCCGTGGACAAGTTCGGCAGCTGCCGTGTTGGCCGGTGTACTCATCGTGCTTTCGGTGTGGACATGGGTATCAATGAGACCCGGGATCGCAGAGCGGCCGGCTGCGTGGTATTCCTGCCTGCCGCCGCCGACCGGGGCCTCTCCCGGCTGGCGCTCGTGGGCTATCTTTCCGCCGGCGACGGCGATCTCCGAATCGTAGATCTCCCGTGTGAGGAGGTTGACGTACCTGACGTTCCTGATGACGAGAGCGAAAGGCGCGGCTCCTGCAAGGGCGTCGACGACAGGGTCCCTCATCGCGGCGACTTCGTCCCCTGGGACGCTGTTTCCGTCGGCGACCATTCGATGGTCACGTCCCTGAAGAGGGACTCCACCATGCGCACATATTCCTCGCGGCTCCACCTCGGGATGAAGGAGGCGGCAGCCTCGCGGGCCTTGGCGCCGCGAGCGGCAGCCAGTTCGCACGCCGCTTCGGCAAGGATCAGCGCAGGCAACACGAAGGCCCTGGTCTTGTCCGACACGGAGAAATCCGCCGCGTGGATGGTGCCGCCGAAACCCGAAACGCTCAGGTGCGCCGTGGCCGCAATGGCCGAGACATCGCCAATGTCGTCGGAAGCCGTGGCCTTGTCCTCGAAGTCCACCTGCCTCCTGTCGATGCGCGCGGTCGCGGCACGGCCGAGGATCTCGCCGAGGAATGGCGAGGTCCGCAACGGCTGGTAACCTGGGGTATCCTCGATCCTGAGCCTTGCGCCTACGGCAATGGCCCCTGCGGCGAAGGACCTGTCCACCTTGGCGGCGGCCTCGAAGACCGCGTCGGTGGTGGCTGCCCGGACATAGGTCTCGATGACGGCGCGTTCGGGCACGATGTTCACCGTGGTGCCGCCTTCCCTGAAAATCGGATGCACCCTGACACGGTCGCGGTCCTGGAAGGTCTCGCGCTGGGCGTTGATGGCGACTTGGGCTATCGTGGCCGCGTTGAGGGCGTTGACTCCGCGATGCGGCTCGGCCCCCGCGTGGGCCGCTTTTCCCGTGAAGGTGGCGCGCTTGGCCATGAAGCCATTGAGCTCGCCGTTCACCGTGGCGATCCGGGCAGGCGAGTCGCACATTGAATGGTACTTGAGGACGGCGGCGGCCGAATCGAAGAGGCCTAGGCGGATGAACTCCTGTTTGCCCGAGAGGAGGCGAATCTTGCCCTCGCGTCGGAGGCCGAGCCGATAATCGAGATTCACGTATTCTTCCGCTGGAGCGCCAAGGAAAACCAGGCGGATACCTTCGGCCTGAGGGATGCCCGTGAGGGACATGGCCCGGAAAACCGAAAGCATGATCGCCATCTGGGCATTGTGGCCGCAGGAATGGGCGATGCCGCCCGGGGCGCCGGAGGTGGGCAGGGCATCCATGTCGGCCACGAGCACGAGCTCTGTCCCCGTGGTGGGGCCGATGCTGCCTCGGACGCCGCTCACGGCAAGGCCGGTCTCCACGGTCGCGCCGCTGTCCTGGAGCTCCCTGGCGAGGAGGTCGGCGGTCCGGAATTCCCTGAATCCCGCCTCGGGCATGGAGCCCAGGCGATCGGCGAGCTCGATGATGCGTGCGGCATCCTCGTGGATCATGGCATCGACGTACTGCGCTCGATCGGTCATGTCGCCTCCTTGGTCAATTCCTTGGCCGCGGGGGGATCGCGCGGCACCGAACAGGATCCTCGTATGATGAGGCTGGTTGGCAGGATTATGCTCTGGGGCGGAGTCCTGCGCCCATGCAGCAGGTCCAGGGCGAGGAGCATCGAGTTGGCCCCTATCTGGAAGGCGGGCTGGCTTACCGTCGTGAGGGAGATCATGCCGGAATAGGGTATGTCGTCGAAGCCTACAAGGGATATGTCGGTCGGGACCTGAAGTCCTGATTCGTGCAGGGCGTTGAGGGCGCCGTAGGCCATATAATCGTCCGCGGAAAAAATCGCGGTGAAACGGGGTCTTGCGAGGAGGAGGGTCCGCACTGTCTCATGGGCCTTCTCAAGGGAAAAGTCGCAGGCGGCAGTGAAGGTGCTTTCCGGACGTATGGATCCCTCCTCGAGGGCTCGCATGAATCCTTCGTGGCGCTCCGCTTCCGTGTTGAGGGTCCCTGAACCCGCAAGGTAAAGGAAGTCCCGATGTCCGAGGCTAAGGAGGTATTTGCCCGCGTTGTAGGCGCCTCGTCCGTTCTCCGAGCCTACGTAATTTGCGGCGGCGAGTTCGGGTCGGCGATCCATGAAGACCAATGGGACATTGAGTCCGGTCAGGAGGCTTTCGGCTTCGTTCCTGCCATGGAAAGGGACATAGAGAAGCATGCCCATGCCTTTCCTGGCCAGGGCGAGCAGATTCCTGCGCAACTGCTCGGGCTCCATGGCCGAATCCATGAGGACGATATCGAAGCCGTGGGAACAGGCTACCGATTGCACTCCCCTGATGAGGGTGGCGAAATAGGGATTCTCGATGTCCGGAATGGCCAGGCCCACAAAATGGCTGAGCCCGACATTCGTCTTGGCCTTGCGGATCCTTGTGTAGCCGAGCCTTGCCGAGGCTTCCCTGACACGCTGGGCCACGGCAAGCGTCACTTGCCCGCTTTCATTGAGCACGCGTGACACTGTGGCCACCGATACTCCCGCCGCGACGGCTACGTCAGCAATTCCGGGCGGCTTTTCGTTTCCTGTTTCCATGGCTCGGAATTATATATCGGTTTATGAAATCGTGGGCTGTTTTCATGAAAAATACATAAGACTGATGGCTCGGCAATAGAGTTATTATTATCGAAAAAAAGTCGACTTTCTTGGCATGCATTTAAGTATATATTGGTAAATAAATTAGCTATGGATACTAGCCGCCTTGCCGTGCTTTAAATTGGCTTTCCCGTTCATCGCGTGATGTAATTTACATATGACTTCGAGAGATGCCCAGAAAATATTTGACAGATCACGAGGCCCGTTCTAAGATCGGGAATCCTAGGGAGGCCTTAAATGAAAAGATTGTGTCTGGTTGTCCTGGTTTTGGCCATGGCTTTCTCCGCCTCGGCGCAGATTGCCCCGACAAGCGCAAAACCGCTCAAGGTCGTTCTCCTTCTCAACGGAACGCTCGGCGACAAATCCTTTTTCGATTCGGCTGCGGACGGCATGGCCCTCATCAAGAAAGAGTACGGAGACAAGGTGACCACCAAGGTCATCGAGATGGGATATGACCAGACCAAGTGGGAACCGACGCTCATCGACATCTCCGAAGGCAACTGGGACATCATCGTCCTCGGGACCTGGCAGATGACCGAAGCCCTCCAGCGCGCGGCCAAGGACTATCCCCAGAAGAAATACGTGATCTTCGACACCGCCGTCGACTACAAGCTCGGCCTTGGCAACGTCTATTCCATCACCTACAAGCAGAACGAGGCATCATTCCTCGCCGGGGCCCTTGGCACCCTCGTCACCGAATCCACGATGCCCTTGGCGAACAAGGACAAGCTGATCGGGTTCCTTGGCGGCATGGACATCCCTGTCATAAACGACTTCCTCGTCGGCTACATCCAGGGCGCACGCTACATCGACCCGAAGATGAAGGTCGCGATCTCCTACATCGGCTCTTTTGACGACTCCGCCAAGGGCAAGGAAATGGCCCTGGCCCAGTACCGGCAGGGTGTCGACATTGGCTACAACGTCGCCGGACAGGCCGGCCTCGGCCAGCTCGATGCCGCCAAGGATGTCAATCGCTACGCGATCGGCGTCGATTCCGACCAGGCCGGCATCTTCAAGACCAGCGACCCTGCGAAGGCGAAGCTCATCACCACCAGTGTCCTCAAGCGGGTCGACAACTCCATCCTCCGCGCCGTCCAGCTCACCATCAAGGGCACCGCGCCGTACGGCAAGGAAGAGACCCTGGGCTTCAGCGAGAAGTGCGTCGGGCTTGCCAAGAACGACATCTACACCTCTGTCGTCCCGAAATCCATCAGGGACCAGCTCGACAAGATCGAAGCCCTCATCGTCAGCGGAAAGATCAAGGTGGACAGTGCCTTTGGCATGACCTCGCAGCAGCTTGACGCCCTCCGCAATTCCGTAAAGCCCTGATGATTCGATCCAAAGCCTTCCGGTTCCCGGACGGCCTGAGGACCTGACCTTCCCGATCCGGCACGCAGGTGCCGGATCGGCCCTTCGGGCAGGTTCTTTATTTGCGATTGGCCGAAAACATGCGGGTCTGTCCCCGCAAGTTTTTGCGTTCCCCCACATTTCCCCGCTTTCGGGAGAGGAAGATGCCAGCAGAGCTTCTCAGGATGGAAGGAATCACCAAGGTCTATCCCAACGGAATCGTCGCGAACAAAAACGCCGGCTTTTCCGTGATCAAGGGCGAGATCCATGGCCTGGTCGGCGAGAACGGGGCGGGCAAGTCCACCCTGATGAAAATCCTCTTCGGCCTGATCCAGCCTGAGGAAGGACGCATCCTCCTCGAGGACAAGGAGATCAGGATCCCCTCGCCCAGTGCCGCCATCGCCCACGGCATCGGGATGGTCCACCAGCATTTCATGCTTGTTCCCTCCCTGACCGTGGCGGAGAACCTAGTCATGGGCATCGAGCCGAGGAAAGGCATCCTCCTTGACCGGGCCAAGGCCAACAGGGAGGCCGACGAGCTGAGCCGGAAGTACAATCTCGTCGTCGACCCGAAGATGGTGGTCCGTGACCTGTCGGTGGGGATGAAGCAGAAGATCGAGATCCTGAAGGCCCTCTTCCGCGGAGCGAGGATCCTCATCCTCGACGAGCCGACAGCCGTCCTCACCCCGCAGGAGACGGAGGAGCTGTTTGGGGAGCTCAAGCTCCTTCGCGACCAGGGCAACACCATCATCTTCATCTCGCACAAGCTTGGAGAGATAAAGGAGCTCTGCGACCGGGTGACCGTCATGCGCAATGGCTGCCACCAGGGCACCTTCGCCGTGGCCGACGTCACCGAACAGCAGATATCGCGCCTCATGGTGGGCCGCGACGTGATCCTCGAAGTCCAGAAGGGAGCGCCTGCGCCAGAGGGGACAGTCCTTGATGTCCGTGACCTCACGATCCTGAACCGCTTTGGCAAGCGCGCCATCAACGGCATCTCCTTCTCGGTTAGACGCGGGGAGATCCTCGGCGTCGCCGGTGTGGAAGGAAACGGCCAAAGGGAGCTTGTCGAGGCTATAACAGGCCTCGGGACCTGGCTTGCGGGCAAGATCCGCATCGGCGGAAGGGATATCCAGGGACAGAGCATCAAGGAAATCCGGGAGCTGGGCGTCTGCCACATCCCGGAGGACAGGATGACCTATGGCTGCGCCTCAGCCCTGAGTGTGGAGATGAATCTCCTCTCCTGCGAGCACGACAGCAAGGCATACAACGGCGCCATTTTCACCCGGACCCGCGCGATACGGGCCAATTCGGCCCGCCTTGTCTCCGAATACGGGATCAAGTGCTCCTCGCCGGCCCAGGAGGTGGGCATGCTTTCAGGAGGCAACATCCAGAAGGTCGTCGTCGCCAGGGAGTTCTCCTCGGAGCCCTCGCTGATCGTCGCCGACCAGCCGACGCGCGGAATCGACGTAGGTGCCACTGAGTTCATACGGAAGCGCCTCGTGGAGCTGCGGGATGCCGGCGCCGCCGTCCTCCTTGTCTCCGCCGACCTCAACGAGGTGATGGAGCTTTCGGACTCCCTCATCGTCTTTTACGGCGGGGAGATCCGCGCGTATATTCCCGACGTCCATGGCATCACGGATGAAGAGCTCGGCCTCTACATGCTTGGACTGAAGCGGCAGGGCGACGAGGAGACGAGGAGGGCATGCCATGAATAGCCGGAGAAGGATCCTCGAGGTGATGAGGACGGTCCTTGCGATCGCCATCGCCCTGGGATTGGCCTTGGTCGCGGTCTTCTTCGTGAGCAAGAACCCGGGCGAGGCGCTGTCGTATTTCCTCATCGGGCCGGTCAACAGCGTGCGACATGTCGGCAATGTCATCGAGCTCATGATTCCCTTGGTGTTCACGGGGCTCTCCGTTGCGGTGATGTTCTCGGCCAAGCAGTTCAACCTGGGTTCCGAGGGCGGCTTCTTCATCGGGGCGATCACGGCCTCCGCCATCGCGATCAAGCTGGGCCTCCCCCCGATATTCCATCCAATTGTGGCGATCGGTGCCGGCGGGCTGGCGGGCATGATCTTCTGCGGCATCCCCGGAATCCTCAAGGTGAAGTGGGGATCCTCGGAACTCGTGTCATCGCTGATGTTCAACTATATAGCCCTCTTCTTCGGGCTCTGGCTCATCAACTACTTCCTGCGAGACGTCAACGCGGGAGCCATGGTCTCCTACAGCTTCTCGAAGTCGGCCCTCCTGCCCAAGCTCTTTGCCGGGACCCGGGTTTCGGTGGGCTTCATCGCGGCGGTGGCCTTCGTGGTCCTCAGCGTCCTCCTCATGTTCAGGACGCGATGGGGCTACCAGATCCGGGTGACGGGGGTGAACGGGAATTTCGCCCGGTATTCCGGCATCGGGACAGGCAGGGTCGTCATCTACAGCCAGCTCATCGGCGGCCTCCTTGCTGGGATCGGCGGGTCCATCGAGACCCTGGGCATGTATACGCGCTTCTCCTGGCAATCCCTCCCCGGATACGGCATGGACGGCGTGATCGTCGCCATCCTCGCGCGCAACAATCCCCTCTATGTGCCGGTCGCGGCCTTCTTCCTGGCCTACCTCCGCATCGGAGCCGACCTCATGTCGCGCTATTCCGACGTCCCCAACGAGCTTGTCGCCCTGATCCAGGGGGTCATGATCATCCTCATCGCCGCCAGCAGCTTCCTTTCCAAGTATCGCCATCGCCTCGTATATGAGGAAGCGACCCGCCTCGAGGCCATCCCGGGAGGAGGCCTGAAATGAACGAATTCTTCAAGGCGGTGATCAACGCCGAATTCGGCTATTCGGTCCTCCGTGTCACGACACCAATCCTCTTCGCGACCCTTGGCGCCTTGATCTCGGACAAGGCCGGAGTCATGAACATCGCGCTCGAGGGCATCATGCTGGTCTCCGCCCTCGCGGGAGTCGTGTTCAGCGCCTGGACGGGCAGCGCCGGCATGGGGCTCCTCGCCGCCATCGCCGCCGGCGCCTTGGTCGGCCTCGCGCTGGCCTACTGCGCCCTCAACCTCAAGACCGACATCATCCTCTCCGGCGTCGCCATCAACCTCATGGCCTCGGGCGGCACGGTATTCCTCCTCTACCTCGTCGCGGGGGACAAAGGGATTTCCTCTTCCTTGCATTCGAAGATCCTGCCCAAGCTTGACATCCCTGGCCTCTCCGCCATCCCCGGTCTCGGCACGATATTCTCGGGGCAAAACGTCCTGACCTATGTGGCCTTCCTTTCCGTCATAGCAATCGCCATATTCCTGTACCGCACGCCGATGGGCCTGCGGATCAGGGCGGTAGGCGAGAATCCAAACGCCGCCGACTCGGTCGGCATAAGCGTCAAGCGCACCCGGTACCTAGCCATTGTCCTCTCAGGCGTCCTGGCAGGAATGGGCGGCGCCTACATGTCGATGGGCTACGTGTCCTGGTTCAGCAAGAACATGACCGCGGGCCGCGGTTTCATCGCCCTTGCAGCCGAGGCCATGGGCGGCGCCACGCCGCTGGGAAGTGTCCTCACCTCCCTCCTCTTCGGGTTTTTCGACGCCTTGTCGAACACCCTTCAGCTTCTCAAGATCCCATCGGAGTTCGTCAACATGATCCCCTACGCTGCGACCGTCGTGGGGCTTGTGACCTACACGATCAGGAAAACATCCCGTGAGCGCGCCCTTCTCGCGCGCGGGGTCTCGGCCGAAGCGGCAAAAGGGAAAGGCGCATGAGCATTCCCGTCATCATGGACTGCGATCCGGGGCACGATGACGCCATCGCCCTCGTCCTGGCGGTCGCGAGTCCCGAGTTGGAGCTCCTGGCAGTCACCACGAGCGCCGGCAACCAAACCATCGAGAAGACGACACTCAACGCGCGAAAGGTGCTCTCCTTCCTGGGTTCGAAGGTCCCGGTCGCTCGCGGCGCCCCCCGACCGCTTTTCCGCGACCTCATCATAGCGCCCCAGGTCCACGGCGAGTCGGGGCTCGATGGCCCGGCGCTGCCGGAACCCACATTGCCGGAATCCCCGCTCTCCGCCGTCGAACTCATGGCCAAGGTGCTTCGGGAGAGCGATCGCAAGGTCACGCTGGTGCCCACGGCGGCGCTCACGAACGTGGCCACCCTCCTCATGACCCATCCCGAGCTCAAGGAAAAGATCGAGCGCATTTGCTTGATGGGCGGCAGCGCAGTAGGCGGGAACTGGACCGCCGCTGCCGAGTTCAACATCCTCGTTGACCCCGAGGCTGCCCATATCGTCTTCAATGCCGGCTTGCCCGTCGTCATGTGCGGACTCGACGTGACCCACAAGGCCCTCGTGACCCGCGCCGATGTCGAACGCTTCCGCTCCATCAGGAAGCGCACTGCCATCATGGTGGCCGAGCTCCTGGATTTCTTCAAGAAGTTCCATGAGGCCCAGTTCGACTTCGCCGGCAGTCCCCTGCATGATCCCTGCCCGATCGCTTTCCTTGTCGATCCGACTCTGTTCACCTGGAAGAAAGCCCATGTCGATGTGGAATGCCGAGGTCGCCACAGCATCGGGGCGACCGTCGTCGACTACAAGGGAGGCCAGGGGCGAGAGATGAACGTGGATGTAGTCCTCGGCATCGACCGGCTGCGCTTCATCGACCTCATCGATGCGGCCTTGCGACGGCTGGATTAAAGGAAGCTGTTGTATGCCAAGAAATATCCTTATCGACTGCGACCCCGGTATCGACGACGCGGTGGCCATACTGATGGCCTTCGCTTCCGACAGGCTGGAAGTCATCGGCATCACGACGGTGGCGGGCAATGTCGGCATCGAGGCGGTTACGCGAAACGCCCTTTCGTTAGCTGCCCTCGCAGGGAGGTCTGTCCCCGTCTCAAGCGGTGCCGAAGGCCCCTTGGTCAGCAAGCGCATCCATGCTTCGAGCGTGCACGGAGCCGATGGCGTGGGCGGAGTGAGCCTCCCTGCGCCAGCCTGGCCGAAAGATCCACGCCCCGCGGAGGACCTCATTCGGGATCTTGCCTTTGGAACACCCGGGGGGACAGACCTCGTAGCGATCGGTCCCCTGACGAATGTGGCAATAGCGATTTCGGCGTATCCCGCCCTGAGGAATGGAGCTATTGGGCGCATTTTCATGATGGGCGGTTCGGCTGGTCCAGGCAACGCGACAAGCGCAGCCGAGTTCAACATCCTTGCAGATCCCCATGCCGCCGCATGCGTGTTCCAGTCTGGCATTCCGATCACGATGTGCGGCCTGGACGTGACCAACCGGGCCGTTCTCGGTCAAGGCGAGATCGATGCGTTGCGCAAGGATGGCGGCAAGGTCGCAGGCCTATGCTGCGACATGCTCCAGCATTATCTCAGGGTCTACCATTCCTTCGGCTTGCCGACTCTCGCATTGCACGATGCGGTGGCCGTAGTCGCAGCCATTGATTCGGCTGTCCTCTCGACCAAGGCCTGCAGGGTCGATGTCGAGACCGATGGCGAGTATACGACGGGAAAAACTGTCGTGGACCTCCTTGGCGTTTCGAAGTGCACTCCGAATGCGGATGTGGCCCTCGATATCGATGTCGGCACCTTCCTTCGGCTGGTCCGGAGCCTCATCCTTACCTGGGACTGAGGAATCTTATGAAGCGGTTGTTCTTCAAGGACGCAAGGTGCATCGATCGCGAGGGACAGACCTCGGGTCCGAAGACTCTGGTAGTTGAAAACGGGCTCATCGCATGGCTCGGAGACGAGATTGGTGATGGGAGACGGCCTTCAGGCGAGGGGCGGACCTTCTTTCCCGGCCCCTCCGACGAGATAATTCCTTGCAAAGGTCTGTTCATAAGCCCTGGACTCGTGAACCTGCACACCCATTCACCCATGAATATCTTCAAGGGAATCGCCGAGGATGCCAGTCCCGATCGATGGTTCAACGAGGAGATCTGGCCCTACGAGAGCAAGATGCAGGGCGATGACGTCGAAGCGGGTGCTTCCATGGCAATCGCCGAGATGCTCGACAATGGCGTCACAGCTTTCGCCGACCATTATTTCTTCGCAGATAGGATATGCAAGGCCGTCCACGAGATGGGTATTCGGGCGGATATAGCGCCGACGCTTTTTGGCTCGGTCGGCAATATGCAAAGCCAGCTCGACGGTGCCGCTGCGCTCATCGGGGAATGGAAGGGCCGATCCCCACGGATTTCGCTAAGGCTTGGTCCTCATTCGCCCTATACCTGTTCGCCCGACGACCTGGCCCAATGCGCCAAAATGGCCCAAGCCCTTGGCGTTGGCGCCCATATCCATGTCGAGGATGGCGAAGGCCAGGTCGCAGCAAGCCTCCAGCGCTGGGGACAGACCCCGATGGAAATCGTTTCAAGATCCGGGCTCATGGACGTACCCCTCATCGTCGGGCACGCCTGGTGGCTCCTCGACAAGGAGCGCGAGCTCATCAAGACCGGAACCTGGATAGCCGTCTGCATGAAAACCTACATGAAGCTCGGGGAGGGCCCTGGCCGAGCCTGGGCGCTCAGCGACGATTTCCCGCTTTGCATTGGCACTGATGGCGCAGCGAGCTCAAATGGCCTTTCGCCCATCGAGCAGGTCCGCCTGCTGGGCCTTGTCGGTAAGTACATGCGCAAAGATGCCGAGGCTTTTCCGCTTGAAAGGCTTTGGCGCATCCTCATGCGGGGACATGACGCCCTGCCTTTCGGAACAGGCTCACTCTCTGCAGGCGCTCCAGCGGATTTCCTTGTCTGGGACCTGCACCGGCCCAACACCTTCCCTGTCTACAATCCGCTGGCCGCCATCATCTACAGCTCCGATCCGCGAAATGTGCTGCATTCTGTGATCGACGGCCGCTTTATGAAGCGCGACGGGGTCCTACTCCTCGACACGGAGGCGATCGTCGCCCGGGCTGGGGCATGCGCGGAAGGCATCATCGCGAGGGGGAAGGGACGAAGTTCCCTCGTATTCTGAACATTGGAGGTGGTTATGGAAATAGCGGTCGTCGGCAGCCTCAATCATGATCTAATCTGCGTAGCCGCAAGACTGCCAGGCAAGGGCGAAACCGTCCATGCGACCTCATACTGCAGCGCGTTCGGCGGGAAAGGCGCGAACCAGGCTGTCGCCGCGGCGCGGATGGGTGCCCATGTGCGCATGATCGGGGCCATCGGTTCCGATGCGGTCGGGGCGGAGCTCCGGGCGAACCTTGCCACGAACGGAATCGAAACCGATGGCCTTTTCCTTTCGGGCAAGCCGAGCGGCATCGCGATGATCACGATCGACGCGTCGGGAGACAACACGATTGTCGTCTATCCGGGCGCCAACGGGGAACTCCAACCCGAGTGGGTCCTAGCCAACGCGGCAGCCATCGAGAAAAGCTCCTGCCTGGTCTTGCAGCTGGAAATCCCCCTCCTCGCCGTGATGGCCGCTGTCCGGATCGCCAAGAAGGCCGGTATCCCGATACTCCTTAATCCTGCCCCGGCGGCCGCCCTACCGGTGGAACTCATAGCCAGCTGCGCGTGCATCACCCCGAACGAGACGAAGCTCGCCCTCATCTCGGGGGCAAATGGAATCGAAGAAGGCGCGGCGCGCCTTCTCGCCATGGGAGCAAGATCCGTTGTCGTCACCCTTGGCAGCGAGGGATGCCATTATATGGATCACGAAAGGAGTTTCAGGGTCGCCGCTTTTCCGATCAAGGCCGTCGATGCGACTGCGGCCGGCGACAGCTTCAATGGAGCCTTGGCTGTCGGGATGCTGTCAGGGCGCATCGACGAGGAGCTCCTCCGGTTCGCGAATGCCGCAGGTGCGCTTGCGGCTTCAAGGCTCGGCGCTCAGCCCTCGATCCCTACACGTGAAGAAGTCCAGGCTTTTATCATTTCCCGAGGCTGAAGAAACAGACCTGTTCCAATTGGAGGTTGACATGGCTACACCACACAATGAGGCGAAGAAGGGCGACATCGCTGAGACAGTGCTCCTGCCCGGTGATCCGCTGCGCGCGAAATTCATCGCCGAGACCTTTCTGGAGAATGCGGTTTGCTATAACAAGGTCAGGAACATGCTTGGTTTCACCGGTACCTACAAGGGCCGGCGGGTTTCAGTCCAAGGCACCGGCATGGGCGTGCCTTCGATATCCATTTATGCCACTGAGCTCATGACTGAATATGGCGTGGAAAACCTCATTCGCATCGGTACCTGTGGCTCCATTCAGAGAGACGTCCTCATCAGGGATATCGTCATGGCCCAGGGGGCATGCACCGATTCCAATATCAATCGCGTTCGCTTCGGCGGCCTCGATTACGCGGCGATCGCCGATTTCGGCCTCATGCTCAAGGCAAGGTCGGTCGCTGAATCGCTGGGTATCGAGATGAAGGTGGGCAACACGCTCACTTCGGACACCTTCTACGGCGACGACCCTGATTCCTGGAAACGCTGGGCCGCCTACGGGGTGCTGGCGGTCGAGATGGAGTCCGCCGCCCTCTATACGGTCGCCGCCAAGCATCGCCGACGGGCCCTGACCCTTCTGACCGTGAGCGATAGCATTGTGACTGGCGAGTCTACGAGCTCGGAGGATAGGCAACTTGCATTCAAGGGCATGATGCAGATCGCGCTGGGGCTGGCTTAGTTCCTGTTTTATTTCGCGAAGTGAGCAGAGAGGGGGAGGGCTGAAGGCTCCTCCCCCCTTTTCCGCGACCTCGTGCGATAGCGACCGTAGAAGGGGGCCAGCCATTTTTGCGACCTTTTCGCGGGCGGTCGAGGGGGACAGACCTCCACCGGTCAGATCGGACTACCGGCGGGGACAGACCTCCGTGAGTCGGTTCACGCTGCCGAGGGGGACAGACCTCCGCCAGTTGGATCAGACAGGTTTTTTCTATAACGCTTCAATCGGAAACCACGGCGGCATACGTAAGTGCACCATGAGGAAGAGACGAATGCTGCGCGCCGACGCCCGCTACCATGTCACGGCACGGGCGAACAGGAAGGAGATGATCCTCGAGTCGGAACAGATCAAGGAGCTATTCCTTGAAGTTGTCGAGAGGTGCAAAAAGAAATACGATTTCAGGATCGAGAATTTCTGCATAATGGGAAACCATTTCCATTTAATCATCCGCCCCGGCAAAGGCGAGAACCTTTCCGCAATAATGCGATGGATCCTCGGCGTTTTTGCCATGGCTTACAATCGCCGCAATGGCTTGACGGGGCATGTTTGGGGCGGCCGGTTCTATTCGCAGATCCTGGCGAGCTTGAGGGAGTATCTTCGCATTTTCGATTATATCGACAGCAATCCTGTTCGAGCCGGCCTGGTCGATGGCCAAGGCCAGTGGCGCTACTGCGGGCTTTGGCATGCCCGGGCAGGGATCGGGCGAATCTGCGAAATAACGCCGGATTGGCTATCGCGTTTCCTTTCGTTTCGCACGAATCCGACGTTGGCCTGATCACCGGGGCTTTGCCCACGACCTGCTGTCCTTGATCGCCGCAATGACTCGTTGTGCGATCTCGATGCCCATGCCGCCGACCTCGGCAACCTTCGCAGGCTCAGTTCCGGCGATGAAATCGAGGCTGCCGAAAACGCGCATGAGGCGCTTGGCGCGCGCGGGTCCGACGCCTTCGATCGCCTCAAGGACCCCGAATTTGAGCTCCGATGCCCGGAGTCGCTGGTTCAAGCCCGTGGCGAATCGATGGGTCTCGTCGCGGACGGCTACCAGGACCCTGAGGGCCGGGGAATCCTTCGGAAGGACGATGGCCTCGCTCAAGTCTGGCCGCCATATCTCCTCGTTCTGCTTGGCGAGTCCCGCAAGATCGGAATCGACGCCAAGCGCGTCCAATATTTCCTTCGCTGCTGAAACCTGGCCAGCGCCGCCGTCCACGAGGATGAGGTCAGGCAGGTCGGTCCCCTCATTCACCAACTTCGTATATCTCCTCGCTACAGCCTCCCGGATCGAGGCAAAATCGTCCACCGCGCCTTCCAGGGACTTGATCTTGAAGTAGCGATAGTTTTTCTTGTCGGGAACGCCGTTCTTGAATGAAACAAGGGAAGCCACCGTGTGCTTCCCATGAAGATGGGCGATGTCGAAGCCTTCGATGCGCTCCGGCAGGCTTTCGAGGCCGAGGGCTTTTTTGAGATCCTCGAGGCCGGGTATGTCCCCGAGTTCGCGTCGTCGTTTGGCCACTTCTTCGCGCGCGTTCTGCCGCGCAAGGGCCAGGGCAACTTCATGGCGACGTTCGGTCGGCAGGGCGAAGCGCGTCGGAGACGCAAGTTCTCGGGCGAAGTATTCGGCGATGAGGTCCAACTCCATGGTCGCCGCATATGTTCCACTGTTTTCAGCGGCCAATCCGGCCGCCGATGCCGCGTTTTCAGGCGCCTCATCGCGTGCGGGGCCGGCAACAACCGGGTCTGTCCCCGAAGATATCCCTTTCTGGCCCTTGGTCTTTCTTTCCTGGATGAGGACGAGGGGGGGAGGGAGGCGGTCCTTGTGATAATAGGTCATAAGGAAATCGGCTAAACCCTCCTCTTCGGTGGCGTAAAGGCGGCTTCTGTAGAGGTCACGACCGGTCAGTTTCCCACCCCGCATCTGGAAGACGACAAAGACAATAAGGTCGCCGTCGGCGACCCAGGCAACATAGTCACGGGCTTCCGGATCGAAGTCGACGGCATTGGTCCTGCCCGCAAAGAGCTCGATGGCGGCAACGGCGTCGCGGAATCGCCCGGCCTCCTCAAAGCGAAGGGAAATCGAGGCCTCTGCCATGCGCCCGCGCAGTTCTGCGAGGAGGGCCTCCGTCTCGCCGGCAAGGAGTTTCTTGACTTCTTCGACACTCTTCGCGTATTCCTCCTGGCTGACTTTCCCGGCGCAAGGAGCCGAGCACCTGCCGATATGGTAGTACATGCAGGGTTCCTTGCGCTTTTTCATGTCAACGCAGCGCCGAAGGGGAAATAGGCGACGGATGAGGTCAAGGTAGGTGTCGATCGTATCGACGCTTGGGAAAGGCCCGAAATAGAGGCTTCCATCGTTGATGATGCGCCTAGTGCGGAAGACGCGGGGAAAGGCTTCATTGGTGAGGCGGACGCTCGGGTAGGTCTTGCCGTCTTTCAGGTTGATGTTGTACTTGGGGCTGTGCTCCTTGATGAGGTTGTTTTCAAGTAGCAGGGCCTCGTATTCGCTGCCGGCCAATATCCATTCGATCGTTGAGATCCGGGAGACCAGGTGGCGGGTCTTTAGGTCCTTTCGGCCGCTGAAATAGGATGAAAGCCGGTTTCGCAACACTTTTGCCTTGCCGACATAGATGATATCTCCTGTCTCGTCCTTCATGATATAGACGCCGGCCTCGGCGGGAGCTTGCCGCACGAGGGAGCGAAAATGGGCGATTCTGGGATCCAAAGGCTGTTCCGGGGCTGTATCAGGTTTTCGGGGCTTCCCGTCCGCTTTATTCTCGTCCATAGTGTACGATAATAAATGTACGCAGGTATGAAACTCAAGGGAATAGCAATCTTCGCCCTCCTCATCGCGGTTTCTTTCGGTGCAGCATCTCTCGAGGAGCGCATTGAGCTCGCGCCCGGCAAGGTCGCAAATCGCCTCACCCCGCCAGGATCCTCGGCTCCCGGGTCTTCGGCAATCTCGCCGGCCGGGCCAGCCGTGGTCCGCGATTCCATCCTGGGGGCATGGCAAGCGGACAACGCGGTGGCCGTACCAGGTTTTCGCGGCGGAGTCGACTATGTCCTGGCTCCTGCTGCATATCGAAGCAGTGAGGATACCGATCTTCTTCTCCATTTCGAGCCTTCGCCGGTTCCAGGCGGGGGAATGGAGGGCGGCGCTACCCAAGTCCGCGACGAAGGCGGCAAGTGGTTTATTGAGGCTGGAAGGCTTTTCAGCCTGGATTCGAAGCAGTCCGCCATCGGCGCCGGCTCGGCATCCTTCCGAGGCCCCTCGTCCTCCCTGAAGCTGAACCCCGGGAAGGACTCCCTGCTTGAACGTTCTTCGAGGTTCCGCGATTTCTCCATCGAGTTCTGGCTCTATCCAGCTAACGCGGAAAACGGCGAAACCATCCTTTCTTGGCAATCTTTGAGGTCTGTCCCCAAAGGCAGCAGCAGTTCTGCTGGAGGAGGCAGTTTCCCCCAGTCTTTCGGATGTACCATTTCCGGAGGGCGCATTCGCTGGGACTTCCAGGGTTTTTTCCAAAGAGCTTCTACGAATGCGGGGACAGACCTCATGCTTCGGGCAACCAACCCCCTCCTGCCGCGTTCGTGGTCCCACCACCTCCTTCGTTTCGACGGGGATACAGGCCTTCTGGAATATGTAGTCAACGGCGTCACCGAGGCCGTGTCTTTTGCGACTGCCTCGGGGCATGAGGGGGGGGAGGTCTTTGCTCCCGCCGTCGGCGCAGCTTCACCCCTAATCCTCGGTGCCGATTATGTTGGCTTGCTCGATGAGTTCCGCATTTCCCGCTCATGCATCGAAAAACCGAACCTGAAGCCATTTGCCCGCGACGGTGGGCTTGTCCTTTCCCCGGTCGCCGACCTGGGTTTCGGGAACAGCCGCCTTCTTTCAGTGGAGATGCAAGCCAAGACACCAGGGGCGACGGGAATCGAGCTGTCCTATCGAATTTCCGATGAATGGATTGGTTGGCGCTATGATTCCCCGGCTTGGATCCCATTCCGCGCGGGCGACCGCCTTCCGGCCGCAGCGAGGGGCCGCTATGTGCAGATACGGGCCGAGCTCTATCCCGATGGAACCGGACGGCTGACGCCTTCCCTCAGCTCCCTGACCCTGCATTACGAGCCAGACCCCTTGCCGCCGCCTCCCGCACGGGTGGAGGCGATCGCCAAAGACGGCGGCATTGAGCTTCGATGGTCCCGCGTACCCGAATCCGACGTGGCTGGCTACCTTGTCTATTATGGCGGGAGTCCCGGCGATTATTTCGGGACCGGCGCGGCCGAGGGACAGAGCCCCATCGATGTGGGAAACGCCACGTCCTTTACGCTCACGGGCTTGCCGAACGGAGGCCTTGTCTATCTCGCAGTCGCCGTCTATGACACGGGGACGCACTCCGCAGAAAAAGCCTGGCGCGCCGGCGAGTTCTCCGCCGAGGTTTCAGCCCGACCTTCGAGGACAGCACGATGATGAGCCCTACCGCGAAAACGGCGACCCAGCTCCTGGAGCGGGCACGAAATGCCCTCAAGCTCCGCGATTTCGACTCCACGGAGCGCCTGTCCCGGCAGCACCTCCTCGAGCATCCCGAATCCGACGAGGCGCGGCTCCTCCTCGGGACGGTCTACCTCAGGACAGACCGCGCAAAAGAGGCACTTAGCGCATTTGCGAGTGTCTTGGCGCGCGAACCCTCGAATGTCGAAGCCCTGCTCAACATAGGCGCTGTCTACCTCAAGCTCGGCAAGCCCCAGGATGCCATAGGCGCCCTTGAGAGGGCCCTCGACGTGGATTCGACCAACGCCGAGATACTTTTCAACCTTGGCAACGCCTACCGCCAGACGGGAAACCTCAAGGCCGCCGAAATGGCCTACTCCAAGGCCATCGAGCTCGATGGTACCCATGTCCTTGCCTACAACAATCTCGGTGGGATCTATCGCGCGATGGGGGATCCTGAAAAAGCCGTCCGCGTCTTCTGGCACGGCCTCCAGGTGGACCCCAACTATCCGTCCTTCCACTACAACCTCGGCTATGCCTACGATGCCCTTGGCAAGCACGAAGAGGCGCTGAAGGAATATGAGCAGGCTGTTAAAACCCGGCCGGGCTGGGTCGAGGCGATGAACAAGTTCGGGCTGGCCCTCCTCCATTCAGGGAAGCACCGGCGAGCCCTCGATGTATTCACCCAAGTCCTCGCCATCGAACCACTCAACGCGGAAGCGCGCAATGACATCGGGCTTGTCTATGCCGAAGAGGGAAAGATCGAGGATGCCCTTCGCTGGTTCCGCCAGGCGATCGAGGCCGACCCCTCCTACCTCCGCGCCGCCTTGAATATCGAGGAACTCCTCGAGAAGGCGGGGCGATGGGATGCGGCCCTCCAGGAGATCGTCCGCCTCGTGGAGCTCATGCCCGACAACGACGACCTGCGCATCCACCTTGCCGAGCTCTATACGAACCTCGCCAAGCCGGCGGAGGCCAAGGCCGCACTTGAAGAGGTCCTGCGCCGCCGACCCGACGAGATTCGGGCCCTCAAGCCTTACGCCGCCCTCCTCGAGGGGATGGGCGATTCCGATACCGCTCGACGGATCTATGAGAAGATCCTGAGGCTTGATCCGAAGGAAGTGGCTTTTCGTGTCGACTTAGCTCGAATAGCCGCCGATCGGGGTGACCTTGCCCATGCCGAAAAAGAGCTCCTCGAATACCTTCGTTCGCGGCCGGACGACCGGCGCGCCCGCCTCGAGCTGGCCCGCGTGCGAATCCGGCGCGAGGACTGGGAAGGCGCAAAGGCCACACTCCTCGACTTGGAGAAGGAAGCGCCAGACGATCCAGAGGTGCAATTGGAGCTTGCCGCCGCTTACCGCGCCCTCGGAAACGGCGAGAAGGCGGTTGCCGCGGCGGAGCGTCTTGTGACCCTCCGCGGGATCAAGGGCGGGGAGACGGTGGATGATCTCCTCGCGGGCATCGGCGTTTACGAAAACGCCGTCAAGAACTATGGCGCCGAGATGGCCGTCGCGTGGGAAAAGAATATCGACATTTTGCGCGCCGCCCTCGGGAAGCGCCGAGCCGAAGGCAAGGCGGCGGAAGCAGCCTCCATGGGTCTGCACCCGGGTTCCGGCTTGCCGGGGGACCTGAGCTCGGCCGCTGCGCTGGCTCCTTTCCTGTCCATGGCCCGGCCAGAAGCCTTGGCAGTGGACGAAGCCGAAGAGTTGCTCTTTTTGGATGACCGGGAGGAAGAACTCGAAGGGGAACCCCTTGATGAGCTGGACGAGCCTGATTTCGAAGAAGAAGAAGAGGAGCCGCGCGGCTACAAGGCCTTGGTGGACGCAAAAGATCGGAGGGATTCCGGCGGCAGGGAAGAGCCTGTGGGCAGGTTCGACCGCCCTGCGGAAGCGCCTCGACCGGAGCCCCCTCGACCCGAACCGCCGGTCGCTGCCGCGCCACCCCCACCGCCGCCCCCACCGCCGCCCCAATACCCATACCCCCAGCAACCGATGTACCAAGCGCAACCCCAGCCGCAGTTTCAGCCTCAGCCAGCCTGGGAGCCGCCTATGCCGGCGTATGAACAGCAATACCAACCTGAAGAACCACGTCCCCGCCCTGCCGCTCCGCGTCCTCGCCGCAAGCCTGAGCCTGTCCGCAAGCCTGAGCCTGTCCGCAAGCCAGAGCCGATCCGCGAGGCCGAGTCTCCTAGTTCGTATGACCAGGATTTTCCCGGGGAAGAACTGCCGGATGGGTTCGACGAGGCGCTTCTAGACCAAGGCAGGGTTGAGACGAGCGAGGAGGCGGAACCCGAAATCTACGAAGAGTCGGGGGACGTGGCCAGCGAGCCGGCGCAAGGCGAGCTGCCCGAGGCCGAGGGGACAGACCTCGATATCGAGGATATCGAAAGCGATGAGATCGGTGAATTGGCAGGTGAATCGCTCTCAGACGGCGTCGAGGAGTTGCCCGAGTACATCGAGGAACCGGCCATGGAAGGCTGGGAAGACGACGCCGACAATGAGGTTTTTCCTGACGCCCCCATCGACGAAGAGAACGCCAAAGGACTGCAATTCGAACCGGATCTTTCGCTCGACCTGCTTCCCGATGCCGAGTTCGAATCCGCGCCCGAAGAACCGCCGGTTTTCGATGTCGACGGGATAAGCCTCCCTGACGAAGGGATCCTCCCTGATGAAGCCGAGATCACCGCGGCCCCACGTTCGGAATCCGAAGGCGAGTTCGAGGATATCGCTGAAGGCGAGCCGCTCCTTGTCGAAGAAGCAGACGAGGATATCTGGTCCGAGCCTACGGCACCGGCCGTCGCCGAAGCTCCAAAGGAAGCTGCGCTAGGTATGGATATCCTACCTTCGCTCAAGGGAGCGCCGGTAGGCGCGAAGCCTGTGGAAGCGCCTGCTCCAAGGAAGCCGCCGAATCCGAAGCCCGGGGCGCCGCGACACGAGGCCGACCGGAGCGAAAGCCGGGATGGCGGCGGGGACAGACCTCGCGCAGAGTCCGCCCCCGAACCCGAGGGCGAACTGCTCGGGTCTCGTGCATTGAAGCTCTTTGAATACCTCAAAGGGCTTTCGTCCGAGCTCCCTGAGGAGAAAAGAAGCGAATTCGAATCGAGCGGCTTGCGCGACCAGATCGATTCCCTCATCAAGACCCTGGGCGATGCCGGAGCGAGAAAAGCCCGGGGCCTACTCGACGCGGCTTCGGTCATCAACGCAGGTCTGTCCCCCAAGGATAAACCTAGGCCGCACGACCCGAGGCGGGCCCCCCAAGGCCGACGAGGCGTCTCCGGTCGGCGGTCCACGCCCGATCGCCGCGAGAGCGATGAACGACGCCTGCAAGACGAGCGCCGCCTTGCCCGCGAGAGGCGTGGAACGGGAAATAGACGGACCCCGCCCCCCCCCGTTTCACTGCCCAGCTCCATCCCACCCGAAGCGGCACCCGTGCGGATCGGCGCCGATGGCATGCCGGCGGCGATCGCGGGTATCCCGATTTCGCCCCATATCCAAAGACTCATCGAGATCATGCGCCGGGAGAAAGAGAATGGCAGGTAGCGACAACAAAAAGGCGGTCCGTGACTACATAAGCCGCATGCCCAGCCTCCCGGTGACTGTCTCGAAGGTACTTGAGGTCTGCAACAACCCAAAGACCAGCCCCATCGACCTCGACAAGGTGATCCAGCTGGATCCGGTCCTCATGGGCCGCGTCCTCAAGTTGATCAACTCGGCCTACTATGGCCTCGGGACCCAGGTCACCAGCCTGGCGCGCGCCATCATCATGCTCGGCATCAACACGGTGAAGAACCTTGCCCTTTCGACCGCCGTCATCGACCGCTTCGTAGACAAAGGCGCATTCCATGCCCTCAACATGGACGGGTTCTGGCGGCATTCGCTGTGCGTTGGCGTGACCGCCAAGCACCTGGCCAAGCGCCGAGGGGTGGAGCCCACCCTGATCGAGGAATACTTCGCCGCAGGGCTCCTCCACGACATCGGGAAGATACCCCTCAACAACGCCTTGGCCTCCGAATATGTGCGGACCATGGCCCTCGCCGACCATGAGCGCATCCCGCTTTTCCTAGCCGAGAAGCGCGTCCTCGACCTGGACCACAGCGAAGCCGGTTTTGTCGTGGCCGAGAGCTGGAAGTTCTCTGGGGCCATCGCCGACGCCATTGCCTTCCACCATACGCACGAGAGCTACCATGGCGACCACGGTGACGTCGTGCGGACGGTGGCCATAGCCAATTACTTCGCCAACCGCGAGGGCATAGGCTTCTCCGGCAACCGCTATCCCGACAAACCCGGCCCCGAGGTATATGGCCTCCTCGACATGGAAAAATCCATGCTCGAAGAGATCGAGGACCAGGTCCAGGCCGATATTGAGAAAGCCAAGGTATTCCTGAAGCTCGGGGCCTGACGGAGGGATCGATGTTCACGCTGACCATCTGGGGTTCTAGGGGGTCGATGCCGACGCCCGGTCCCGATACGGTTCTTTTCGGCGGCAATACCGCCTGCCTAGAGATCAGGGCCGGCAAGAAGCTCGTCATCATCGATGCGGGCTCAGGTATCAGGGGGCTTGGCGACAAGCTCGTCCGCGAGGACCTGAAGCATGGTCCCATAGAAGCCGACATCTTCATCACCCATACCCACTGGGACCACATCATGGGCTTTCCCATGTTCACGCCCATCTACATTCCGGGGACAAAGCTCAGGCTCCATGGCCCCATCACCTACGAAGAGGACAGCCTCGAGAAGGTGATCGGCTCCCAGCTCTCCTACAGGTACTGGCCCGTGCGCCAGGACGAGCTCGCCGCGAAGATCGAGTACGAACAGATCAAGGAAACGACGATGGAGCTTGGCGAGGGTCTCACCGTGAAGACGAAGTACCTCAACCATCCCGTCCTTTGCCTAGGCTACCGCTTCGAGTACGAGGGCAAGTCGATCGTCACCGCCTACGACACGGAGCCCTTCCGCAATGTCTTTCCCTCGGATCCTGCCGATCCGAGCTATGACGAGGCCTACGCCATCGAGGGAGACAAGGCGGCGCTTGAGGAGAACGAGAAGCTTTTCCAATTCTACCGCGGCGCGGACCTCATGGTCCACGACAGCCAGTACACGGCCAAGGAATACCATTCGGGAAAGATGGGCTTCGGCCACTCCTCCTACGAGTTCGCGATAAACGCGGCGCACCGCGCGTCGGTGAAGCAGGTTCTCCTTTTCCACCATGATCCCAATCGCAGCGATGCCGAACTCCAGGAGCTCGAGCTCTTCTACCAAGGCAAGACCGAGGGCCGGACGGGCGTGCGGCTCGAGATGGCCCGGGAAGGAAGGACCTGGCAGGTCCAGGGCGACTCCGCTTGACGGCCTTCGGCTTCCTCTCCGATACTCTCATTCGATCATGAGTCAAACAAACAAGAACCGTAGCCCGAGCCCGAGCCCGAGCCCGAGCCCGAGCCCTTCCGTGCCCGAAACCTCATCTTTGGCGGCGGCCTCGGCGGGCAAGCTGCCGCTTTTCACCGCCTTTGCATGGTTGGGCATCTGCCTCCTTTCGGTCCTCCTGTCAGGCTGCCCGCGCTTCGGCTGGAGCTATGGCGTCTTCCTCGCCTTTACCCTCGCCTTGACCCTCTCCGAGCTTGCCTTCATGGACGCGGTCTACCGCAAGGGCCAAGGACAGCTCCTTCCTGCCTGGAAAAAATTCTCAGGCTATGCCCTCGTCCTTTCCTATGTCTTCCAGGCCTTGCCGCGAGTGGCTTGGCGGAACGACGGTCTCATCGGCGAGTCCAGGGCGGTGTTCCTTTTCGCGCTTTCAATCCTCAGCCTCGTGGCCGGCTTCGTGACCTTCACCCTCATGGGCCGCCCCTCCGTCCAGGCCTCCTTTGGCCTCATCACGCCCGAGGAAGTCGGCGACCGGGCCTTGCGCAAGAAGAACCGCACCCAGAGGAGGAAGCCGGGATTCCTCAACGGCCTCCTCGAATGGGTGGACGCCATCGCCTTCGCGGCGATCGCCGTGATCGTCATCAACATCTTTGTGTTCCAGCTCTATGTGATACCCTCCGAGTCGATGGTCCCGAGCTTCCTCAAGGGCGACCGCCCCTTCACGGTCAAGCTCACGATGGGACCCCGCCTCCCCCTCACGGAGTGGCGCTTGCCCTTCATCGATGGCCTCAAGAGGGGCGACATCATCACCATCGCCAACCCCCGCTATCCCGAGAACCGCGAAGTGAACGTCAAGAAGCAGCTGGCCCAGTTCGTCTATATGCTCACCTTCACGGCGGTGAATATCGACCTGGACGCCAACGGCTATCCCAAGGCCGATCCCCTCGTGAAGCGTCTCGTGGGCGTGCCAGGCGAGAAGCTCATGATGGTGGACGACGTGCTCTACGCCAAGCGCGTGGGCGAGGCCGATTTCGTCCCTGTGGAAGATGACAGGAAATGGGCCAGGGTGGACCTCTGGAAGGAGGACCTGGTCCCCGTTTCCAAGATAAGCACCATTCCAATCGACCAGCGCGGGCGTGAGCTCCTCGACGCCTGGGACGCGAGGAAGAACGGCCTCGACCTAGTAGCCATGGGCGCGTCCCTGAAGTCGATGGCCGATCGCATCGAAGCGAAAGCCGCCAGGGCGAGGGGACGCGGCGAGCCTGTTCCCGCTTCCGACGTCGCCGCCCTCCGAGATGAGGCGCTTCGCGGTGTCTCGAATGAAGGAGCGGCATATATCGCCGGGTACGGCGCGAGCGCCGCGGACCTCTCGCTCTCCTTGGCTGCGATGCGCTCGCCCAGGGTTGCCCTCGCCCTTGCCACCTACGCCCGCGATGGCGCTTCGGCCGCCCTCGTCAAGCCCGTTTCGGCCTATGAAAAGGGCTCCCGCGCCTTCGGCCTCCTCGTGAAGGCCAACCTCCTCAATCGCATCGAACGTAACCTCGACCTTCTCGCCGGCGGCGCCGCGGGTCCCGGGGACGGCCTCGATGCCATCGCGAAGGATGTCACCCTCGCGCGGCTGCAAGCGGAAGCGAAGGAGATACTCAACTACTTCCTTCTATACGACGCGAGGAATTTCCCCGTCTTCCCCGAAGGAGACCGCTATCTCGGCCCCAACGAGTACTTCGCGATGGGCGACAATCGTTATAATTCCCTGGATTTCCGTTTCAGCGAGCGTTCGCGCGAGCGCCCTTTGGACAAGGCCGACCCGAGTTCGGCGCTCTATCGCTCCGCCTTGGCTCCTTTTTCCCTCGAACGCCGGTACATCGAGGGCAAGGCCAGTTTCATCCTCTGGCCGTTCTCGAGGGCAGGCAAGATCCGGCAGTGATTCCAGTCGCCCCGCGCCCTTGCTTTTTCGGTCACAACGGCCAAACTGTAGTACATGGAAACATCGCAGGTGTCGGCTCAATCTCCAATCCTCCTCGATCTCGTCGGCGTTGACGAATGCGAGGCCCTGTCAGCGGCATTCAAGGCCGTGGGGATAAGGGCCGAGTCCTTGTCGGGGGAAGAGGACCTTGCCGACGCGATCCGGGTCTCCGGGGCGCAGTTCGTCCTCACGGACGGCGTCCTTTGGGCGGATTTCGCGGCCGCCTTGCCTCGCCCTCCCCGCAGCTATGTCGTTGTGATACTCCTTGACTCCGCCGATGCCGGACGTGCCGGGTCGGCCCTCACCGAAGGCGCCTTCGATTTTGTCCTTCGCGACGGCCCGGGCTGGGAGACGCGGACTGCCCTCTACTTCCGCGCCCTCATCGCCCTGCGACGCAAGCTGGCCGAGGCTTTCGGACGGCTCGAGCAGCGCTACGAGGACCTTGTGCATGCCCTTCCCGATATCGTCTACGAACTTGACGAGGACGGCTGCATCACCTTCATCAACAACTCGATCCGGCTCCTTGGTTACGAACCCTCAGAGCTGGCGGGGCAGCATTTTTCGGTCCTCCTCCATGCCGATGATGCCCGGGCAGTCGATCGGACCGAGATCCTGCGCTATTTCCACGGTACCAAGACGGGGCCGGCCCTGAGCCCCAAGCTCTTCAACGAACGCAGGGGACTTGACCGCTGCACGGAGAACCTCGAGATCCGGCTCAAACGGAAATGCTCCGCCGCCACCGAGGAGGGAGCCGAAAATGGGGTGGGCTATTTCGACGAAGTGATTGCCTCCGTCATCTCCTACGGCGAAGTGACGGCGGTCGGTGAGTACAGCGACGGCGGCGAACGCGAAGGCCGTTTCGTGGGATCGGTCGGCGTGATACGCGACATCACCTTGCGGCGCAAGTCCGAGGAGATGCTCAGGAAGCTCTACCAATCGGTGGACCAGCTCTCGGCCGGGGTCCTCGTGGCCAACCGGGAATTCCTGGTCGAGTATGTTAATCCGGCCTTCCTCCGCATGTCGGTGCGGCCGCCCCAGGAAATCGTCGGCGCCGGTCTTTTCTCCCTGTTCGCTTTCGGAGCCGAACGCGCCGAGGAGATGCGATCCCTCGTGGATGGAGGCTTCGAAGTCCGGGAAGAGGTAAGGCTCCAGTCGATGGAAGGGCCTGGCGTCTGGGTTGCCTTCCACGCATCGCCCGTGCGCTCCCCAGCCGGGGATGTAACGCACGCGAGCGTCATCGTCGAGGACATAAGCCATACCCGCGCGATGGAGGAACTCCTGCGCCTGGCCAAGGACGAGGCCGAGCGCGCGAATCGCGCGAAAAACGACTTCCTCGCCTCCATGAGCCATGAGCTCCGCAGCCCTGTGGCGAGCATCCTGGCCGCCGCGCGCCTGATAGAGATGGGCTCGACTGATCCCGAGCGAAGGGCAAGCTCGATCATCGGAAGCGCCCAGGGTCTCCTCGACCTCCTTGGCGACATCCTTGATTTTGTCCGTTTCGAGACCGGCTCGGGCACCCTTCGCAAATTCGTTTTTCCCCTTGCGGCCTTTGTCGCGCGCACGGTAGAGCCCTATAGGGCCGAGGCGGTCGCAAAGGGGCTGTCCTTTGAGGTGGGCACCCTGACGGACGAGTCGGTGTACAGCGACCCTGACCGCCTGGGAAGGGCCCTCGGAGCCCTCCTGGACAACGCGGTATCCTTCACGGACCATGGCTCGGTGCATGTGGAAGCGAGCGTCGAGCGCCGCGGCGGCAATGTGCCCCACCTCCTTTTTACGATTCGCGACACGGGCATCGGAATCGCACCCGAGGACCAGGCGAGGATATTCGCTCCCTTTGTCCAGCTGCAATCTCCCTTCACCAAATCGACCGGCGCGGGCATAGGCCTTTCCCTCTCGCGCAACATCGTCCGGGCCCTCGGCGGCGAAGTCAGGCTGGAAAGCGAACCGGGCCGTGGAACGGTCTTTTCCATCCTGGTGCCTTCCGGCGAAGCCTCGGAAATAGCGGAACCCGCGGACGGCGAAGTCGGGAACCGCGGCGCATGCGTCTATCGCCTCCTCGTGGTCGACGACAACGAGGTGAACCTCGAGTACATGAGCGCCATCCTCGGAGCCGCAGGCCATGTCGTGGATCGGGCATCAAGCGGGGCCGAGGCCCTCCAGCTGGCTGAGGAAAGGCCGCCCGACATCGCCATACTCGACATCCAGATGCCGGGCATGAGCGGCATCGAACTCGAGCGTCGAATCCGGAGCTATGCGGGGGACCGCTATCCCGCTTCCATCGCCATGGTCGCTTTGACGGCTTTTGATCCCCAGGAAGTCGTGGATTCGGGAGCCCGCTTCGCCTCTATCTTCTCCAAGCCCTTCGACGCGAAGCTCCTGGCCCAAGGCTTGGACCGTGCGGTGGACGAGGTGGAAAAGCGCTGGTTCACCTTCGCAAGGGGATCCGATCCGGTATTGGCAAAGGCGCGGGTGGAATTGCCTGAAGCCTGGAGGCGCCTCTCGGAGGCCTGCGCCAAGGGGCAGGTGGACTCTTTCAGGACTGCCTGTCAGGCGATTGCCGGTCGCTTCGACCTTTTGGGCGCCTTGGCGGCAGGAGCGGCCCTTCGCAGGCTCGGCTTGGCCTTCACCTGGGAGGACCGCGCGATCATTGAGTCCCGCTTCACCAGGTTCCAGGGGGCTTGGCTCGGCGCAGGCGAGGGTCGAGCTTCCCTGGATGTTTACTGACGAATCCGGGGCGATCCCTTTCCCCGCCGGCGCCTGGACAGAGGCGGGTTCCCTTTTCCGTTTCTGCCCCTCCTGCGGAAGCCCAAGGCTCGTTTCAGACCGGGGCAGGCGCTGGATCTGTCCGGATTGCGGTTTCGAATACTTCCATAATGTCGCCTCGGCCGCCGGAGTCATCATCGAGACGCGTTCCGGCGTCCTCCTCCTCGAAAGGGCCAAGGAACCGCAGAAGGGAAAGCTCTGCCTTCCCGGGGGCTTTGTTGAGCCAGGTGAGGGCGCCGAGGATGCCGCCCTGCGCGAATGCCGGGAGGAGCTAGGCTGGGCACCCGGACGGATCGAGTTCATCGCCTCCTATCCTAACCTGTATCGCTACAAGGGCGTGCCTTACGCGACCTGCGATCTCTATTTCAGGGCCTTGCCTCCAGGGCCCGATATCGGCAGCCTCGATCCCGATCGGGAGGAGTCCGCCTCATTGAGGTTCGCCTTTTTCGAGGATTTTCCCTGGGATGATATCGCTTTCGGATCGGCCCGGCGCGCGATCCGTCGATATTTCAGGATTCCTGCCGGGTCTGTCCCCGGCGGTGACCGCCAGGCTCCGATTTAGAAGCGTCTCTTCCTCGCCTGGAAAACCATGTCCGCCCCTCTTTCCCTCCGCTTGGCACCAGGACCTTTGCTCGGGGCATTCTACCGCGCTCGGAGGAAGCATTTGACGGGTCGTGAGAAACATGCTCGCATCCCTTACTGACCCGGCAACCAAACATTGGCTTCAGCCCATGATTCTGACCCGTAGCGACTGGCCAGAATCTTGGGAACGCGCCCGATGTTATCTTGCCGGGTCAGTAAACGATGGGACTGTCCCTTGCCATAAGTCCAGGAAAAGGCCGCCTCATCCAGGGAACTTTGCCCGCGATGCCCTGGTGGCGTTGAGCGTAGCCATTAGGGCGACGCCGACATCGGCGATCACCGCTTCCCACATGACGGCGACCCCTATGGCTCCGAGGGAAATGAAGACCGCCTTGATGGCCAAGGAGGCGACGATGTTCTGCATCACGATCCGGCGGGTCCACCTGCCTCGTTCAATGGCTTCCACGATGCGGGAAGGCTCGTCCGTCATGATGACGAGGTCGGCGCATTCAATGGCCACGTCCGCCCCCGCCCCCATCGCTGCCCCGATATCGGCCCGTGCCAGGACTGGCGCATCATTGATCCCGTCTCCGACGAAAATGGTGGTGCCACCCTTCGCCGTGGTTTCCGCCAGGATCTGCTCGAGCCGCGAAAGCTTGTCCTCGGGGAGAAGGCCGGCATGGACTTCCTCGATCCCGATCTCGCGACCGAGGGACAGACCCGCGATTTCATCATCCCCTGTGAGTATCACGCAGCGCTCGACGCCAAGGCGCTCGAGCGCGACGACAGTCGCCGCTGCGTCGTTCTTTGCCTCGTCGCCGATGTAGAGGGTCCCGAGCCATGCACCATTGGCCGCGACGAGCACCTGGGTGCCGCCGTCATCGCGGGAGGATCTTGCCGAAAGCGGAGGTCTGTCCCCAGGATGTTCGACCTCAGGCATTGCGATTCCTTCCTGGACGAGGAGGGCCCGGTTTCCGACGAGGACGCGGCGAGTGCCCAATGTGGCCACGACCCCGAGGCCTGGCAGTTCACGTACGCCGGACGCTTCGTCCTCGGTGCCATCCGTCAGGCCGTGGTTGCGCGCGGCCTCCCGGATCGACGCGGCTATCGGGTGGCGGGAGCGGGACTCCGCGGCGGCCGCCAACTCCAGGACTTCATCGACGCTTGTCGCGGAAGAAGCCGTTTCTATATGCCTTACCGCGAAGACGCCCTTGGTAAGGGTTCCGGTCTTGTCAAAAACGACGGTCTTCGTCCGCGCCAAGGCATCGAGGACTGTCCCCCCCTTGATGAGGATGCCGCGCCGTGCCGCGCCGCCAAGGCCGCCGAAATAGCCCAAAGGAACCGATATGACGAGGGCGCAGGGACAGGAGATCACAAGGAGGACCAGTGCGCGGTATACCGATCCAGCAAGGCTTTCCAGGCCAAATAGCGGCGGGACAAAGGCCAGGATCGCGGCGGCAGCCACGACGGCTGGGGTATAGATCCGGGCAAATCGCGAAATGAACCTCTCCGTTTTTGCCTTTGCGTGCGAGGCGTTCTCGACAAGTTCTGCTATCCGCGCGGCGGAGGACTCGCCCGCAAGCCTGACAGCGCGTGCTTCCAAAGCGCCGTCCAATGCCAAGGTCCCCGCAAGGATCGGATCGCCGAGGCCCAAGCGCCGCGGTCGGGGTTCGCCGGTCAAGGCCTGGCAATCGACCAAGGACTCGCCCTCCAGGACAATGCCATCCAGCGGGATGCGCTCGCCCGGGAGCACAAGGAATACCTCATCAACCGCGGCTTGCGACGAGGGACAGAGCTCCCATCCGGAGGGCCTGCGTAGGCGAACGGTATCCGGCCTAAGATCAAGAAGTCCGCGCACTGAAGCGCGGCTGCGGGAAGCCGCCCTTTCCTGGAGGGCTTCACCGATCTTGTAAAAGACCATTACGCCGACTGCTTCCACGTATTGGCCGATCAGGATGGCCCCCAACGTGGCGATGCCCATCAGGAAGAGCTCGTCGAATACCCGGCCTCGAAGGATATTTCGCGCGGCTCCGAGGATGACATCGTATCCAGCGAGCCCCCAGGCGGCGATATAGAGAAAAGCCGGCAACCAGGGAAAGGGCGTCGCCGCGGGAAGGCGAGCGGCGATGAAGGCGGCTGCCGATATGAGCCCGGCAAGCGCTATGAGGATGAGGTCCTTTCGCAAGAGCGATAGGTCGGAAGCTGCGAGGTCTGTCCCTCGCACTTTCCCTCCTCCTGCTTCCAAGGAACGGCAGGACAGCTCCTCGTTCGCGTCCTGGGGCAGCCCTTCAATCGCCATGACCCGAACCGATGGCTCGATCTTCCCGATGGCCGCCCTTACCCTGGGAAGGTCCGACGCCTCAAGGTGCATGGTGAGGCTTCCAAAGTCGATGCTGACGGAAGAGACGCCTTCTACATTCCTGACCCCGTCTTCTATGCGTTGGGCGCACAGGGGACAGTCCAGGCCCGGCAACCTGAATTTTTTCAAGCGAGTCCCCTTTTCTCTTCCACATGCTCCAGACCGACGAGAAGGATGGCCCTTACGTGGGAATCGGCAAGGCTATAATAGACGGTCTTGCCATCGCGGCGGGTTCGCACGAGACGGGCTGCCCTCAGCATAGCCAGTTGATGGCTGACCGCGGACTGGCTCGCAGAAAGGACTTCTTGGAGGTCACAGACGCAAAGCTCAGATTCAGACAAGGCAGAAAGGATCCGTAGCCGGCCCGGATCAGAAAAGACCTTGAAGAGTTCGCTGAGTTCCAGGAGGGATTCGGATGGGGGCTCGGCTTTGATGGCAGCCAGCACCTTGTTCTTGTGTATGGATGCGCTTCCGCAAAGAGTCTCGTTCGGTGTGTTAACTGCCATGGCATCCTCCTCATAAATGAATATACATACATATGAATAAAGAAACATATATACTATCCTTGGAGTTTGGTCAAGTCCGAAATTCCGAGGTCTGTCCCTCGAACAGCCGTCCCTCGAGCAGCCGTCCTTCAAACCGCTTGTTAGGTTCCCCGCTGACTCTGTATATTTCCGTCCGCTTATTCGTTTCGGATGCGAAGACGGTCATCCTTTTCACGCCAATGCGTTTTATTCTATAATTCCGGTCAGGAACCGATGGGGAGGGTTGTATGAATATTCAGGATAAACGCACCAAGATAGTAGCGACACTAGGCCCGGCTTCAGAAAGCGCCGAAACGGTCCGTGCCCTCCTCAAGGCCGGGGTCAACGTGTTCAGGCTCAACTTCTCCCATAAGACCCCGGAGGAGGCGGCCATGGCCATCGCCCTCGTGCGCGATGCCCGCGCGGAACTCGGCCTTCCAGTCGCCATCATGGCTGATATCAAGGGCCCGGCGGTCAGGCTCTATGGCTATTCGAAGCCGATCGAGCTCGTGGTGGGAAGCCTCCTGACCATTGAGAGCCGCCCCCCGGAAGGCATCGAGACGCTCGAGGCGCCAATCGGCAGCACCTTCACGAACCTTCCCGAAATCGACCGCCTTGCCCCGATTGGCCAGCGCATCCTCCTCATGGATGGCTATTTCGCGGGGGAAGTCGTGTCGAGTGCCGTCAGCGCGGTGACGATCAAGGTCGGCAATCCCGGCAACCTTCGCCCGAAGGCCCACCTCACCATCCCCCATGTCGACTACCCGATTCCATTCATATCCGAAAAGGACATCAGGGACATCACCTTCGCCGTCGAGAGCGAGGTCGAGTACCTGGCCCTTTCTTTTGTGCGCTGCGCCACCGACGTGGAGGAGGCGAGGCGCCTCGTTCAGCGGTCCAGGACTGCCAGGGGCAAGAAGCCCACTACCCGTATCATCGCCAAGATCGAGACGGCCAAGGGCTTGGACAACATCGAGGAGATTATCCAGGCCGCCGACGGCATCATGGTCGCCCGTGGCGACATGGGTGTCGAGATTTCGGTCGAGATCGTTCCCCTGGCCCAGAAACGGATCATCAGGAAATGCTATCTCGCCGGCAAGCCCGTCATCACCGCGACCCAGATGCTCGAGTCCATGATTGAAAGCCCCATGCCGACTCGGGCAGAGGCGAGCGACGTGGCGAACGCATGTTTCGATTCCACGAGCGCCGTGATGCTTTCGGGCGAGACCGCAATGGGCCGTTTCCCGGTCAAGGTCGTGGAGACGATGAGCGCCATCATCGGCGCCGTCGAGGGGGAGCTGGAATACGAGGAGTTCCTCCGCTCGGTCCCGCCGACGGTACGCACGGAGGACCTGCCCGCGATCATGTCCTACAATGCCATATCGACCGCCTACCAATGCGGGGCAGCCGCCCTCGCGGTGCTCACCGAGACAGGCTACGCCGCGGCCCTCCTCTCGAGGCTGAGGCCACGCATGCCCATCATCGCCTTCACCCGCGATCCCGACGTATACAACGCCCTGGCCCTGAATTGGGGCGTCCGTCCCTTCCTCCTCACCGAGGCCTACTCACAGCTCGAGGAGGCGGTCGAGATGGTGTTGGCCGAGACGAAGAAGGCGGGGTACGCCAAGGGCGGTGACCGCATTGTCATCGTGGCCGGACTCCCCCTGTCGCGGAAAGGCACGACGAACATGATCCGGGTCGAGGCCATCCAGTAAGCGGTCGGGCTCCCGGCCAGAGGCGGCGCCTAGGGCACGAGGCAACGGGGGCCGCGGCCTATCAGGTCCTTCCGCCCGGCAGCCAAGAGGGCCTCGCGCACAAGTTCGCGGTTCTCCGGCTTGCTGTACTGGAGGAGGGCCCGCTGCATCGCGCGCTCGTGGGCTCCCCTGGCCACGTGGACTTCCTCACCGGTGAGGGGATCGATGCCCGTCCAGTACATCGCCGTCGAGAGGGTGCCCGGAGTGGGGTAGAAGTCCTGGACCTGGTCGGGGACGAAGCCCGAGTCACGGAGGTACTCCGCGAGTTCGATCGCCTCGGGCAGGCCCGAGCCGGGGTGGGCCGAGATGAAATAGGGCACGAGGAACTGGTTCATCTCGAGCTCGCGGTTCAGTTCCGCATAACGCTTGGCGAAGTCCTCATAGACCGCGCGCCTGGGCTTGCCCATGAGGGCGAGGACCTTGTCGGAGACATGCTCCGGCGCCACCTTGAGCTGGCCCGAGACGTGGTGCTTCACGAGCTCGCGGAAAAAGGTCTCGTCGCGGTCCATCATGAGGTAGTCGAAACGCACTCCCGAGCGGATGAAGACCTTTTTCACGCCGGGCACCGCGCGGATGGCGCGCAGGACCTGGACATAATCGCGGTGGTCGCTCCTGAGGCTGGGGCAGGGCTCGGGCGCGAGGCAGCGCCTGTCCTGGCAGGCTCCCGCCTTCTCCATCTTCGAGCATGCCGAGGCGCGGAAATTCGCCGTCGGTCCGCCCACGTCGTGGATGTAGCCCTTGAAGCCGATGAGCCTCGTGAGGACCGTCGCCTCGCGGACGAGGCTCTCCCTGCTCCGCGCCGTCACCGTCCTTCCCTGGTGGAGGGAAAGGGCGCAGAATGAGCAGGCGCCGAAGCAGCCGCGGCTGGAAACCAGGGAGAACTGCACCTCGGCCAGGGCGGGGACACCGTCGCTTCCATCATACATCGGATGGGCGCGGCGCATGAAAGGCAACTCATAGATCCGGTCGAGGTCTGTCCCTCCCAAGGGGAAGGCCGGAGCCTCCTGGACGACAAACCTGCCTTCGCTCTCCTCGATGAGGACCTTGGCTGAGTGGGGGTCGGCATTGCTGTACTGGATGGCGAAGGACCGCGCATAAAGAGCCCTGTCCCCGCTCACCGCCGCGAAGGAAGGCAGCTCGGCCACCCTGTCGGCGGGGTAGTCGGGTCGGCTCGAGGAGCGCCAGGCGGTTCCCCTCATGCCGGCGAAGGAGGCGCCCCTGCCTTCCTTGGCCGCGCTATCCAAGCGTCTCATGATCTCGAGGAGGGCCGTTTCCCCCATGCCGTAGACGAGGAGATCGGCCTTGGCGTCCAGGAGGATGGAGCGGCGGAGCTTGTCCGACCAATAGTCGTAATGGGCTAGCCGGCGCAGCGATGCCTCGATGCCGCCAATGACGATGGGCAGGCCTTTGTAGGCTTCCCGGCATTTTGTGGCATAGGCGATGACGGCGCGATCAGGCCTGGCGTTCGCGCGGCCCAGCTTTCCTGGGCCTACTGTGCCGTCGGCGCGGAGGCAGAGCTCGGCCCGTCCCCCCGGCGCGTAGTCGTCCTCCCTTCTCGGCTTGTTGTTGGCCGTATAGGAGGAGACCATGGAATCCAGGGCTCCCGCGGCGACGAGGAAGGCAAGGCGGGGCCTGCCCAGGATGCGGAAGGCTTCCACATCGTCGGGGTCAGGCCTGGCAAGGATGCCGACGCGCCAGCCTTGGGCCTCGAGGAGGCGGCAGAGGAGGGCGGGGGCGAAGGAGGGGTGGTCGACATAGGCGTCGCCGGTCACGAAGACCACGTCAAGGTCGCCGAGCTTGAGGCCGGACGAGGCGAGGTCGCGTGGATGGGCTATGAGGAATGGCATCGGTTCCAGTATACCGGCCGAAAGGTATATAGTCGACGAGCCATGAAAGACTATCTTGCGGGCGATCCACGCGCACTGGCCCTCATCCTCGCGCTCTCTGCGGCCTTGCTGGCCCTCTTTGTCCTGGCCCTATTGCTGGGCCTGCGCCTTGGGCGGCGGCGCGGACGCCTTGATGCGGAAAGGGACCTACCTGCGCGGCTGAGCCTCGAGCGTGGAGACGCCGTGAAACGCTCCCGCGCGGTGCTCGGGGGACAGGCCGCGGAGCAGCTTGCGCCCTGGCTTCCCGGCTTTCCCTTCGATCCCTCGGAATGCCGCTTCATCGGCAAGCCCGTGGATTTCCTCGTGTTCCGCGGCGCCGCCGCAGGTGCGGTCGAGGAGGTCGTCTTCGTCGAGGTGAAGACCGGCGGCTCCGCCCTTTCCAAGGTGGAGAGGAGCCTGCGGGATGCCGTCGAGGCCGGTCGTGTCAGCTGGAAGGAATACCGGGTTCCCCTAGAGGGCCTTGGCCCCGGCAGCGAAGCGGGGGGTGAAGCATGACCGCCCAGCGCTACGGGCGAGCCTTCGCCCAGGCGTATGACGTTTTCTGGAACGGCTTCTCGACCCGGTTCGCGCCGGTCATCCATTCCTTTGTCAGCGAGGTCGGGGAGAGGAAGCTCCTGGACCTCTGCTGCGGCACGGGGCAGTTCGCGCGCTATTTCCTCGAAAAGGGCTGGGCTGTCACCGGCCTTGACCTGTCCCGCGACATGCTCAGGATCGCGGACCGGAGGAACGACGACTTCGCCGCGGGCGGGGGCTGGAGATCGATCCGCGCTGATGCGAAGGATTTCCGGGACATTGGCGCTTTTCCCGTCGTCACCTCCCTCTTCGATGCCCTGAACCACCTGGACCTCGAATCCGACCTCGGATCCTGTTTCGCCTCCACTTATGACGCGTTGTGCGATTCAGGTATCTTCATCTTCGACCTTAACACGAAGAAGGGACTCAAGGAGTGGGCCTGCTTCGAGGTCGATGACGAGGACGACCTCCTCGTGGTCAAGCGCGGCGACTTCTCCGAGGAGAGCGGCAAGGCGTGGCTCCACCTTTCAGGATTCAGCAGGGTCGGCTCGGGCGGCTGGGAACGCTTCAAGGAGAGCTTCTACAATACCTGGTTCAGGACGGAGAGGGTCGTGGACCTCCTCAAGGGAGCCGGTTTCCGTTCCGTCGAACTCCGCAAGGGCGACCGGTCCTTCGCCATCGTGGATGAGCCGGAGGAGGAGGGCCGCCTGTTTTTCGTCGCGCGCAAATGAGGCGGTTCAGCCCGGGGCCAACTCGACTTCGACGCGATGGACGCTTCCCGCCTCGAAGGGAGGCAGCAGGATACCCTCCTTCATGGCCTCCGGTCCCAGGGGGACCTCCGCGCCGTCCACGATGAGCCTTCCAACTCCCTTGCAGGCCCCGGCAGGGTTCCTCACGGTGATCTCGTAGATCGCTCCCCGGAAGCTCCGCTTCGCCTTGAAGCCTTTCCAGGCGGAGGAGATGCAGGGGTCGACGCGGAGGCCCCGCCAGTCGGGCCTGATGCCGAGGATGCCCTGGCTCAGCGCGACGAAGGTCCAGGCGGCCGTGCCGGTGAGCCAGGAATTCTTCGCTTCGCCGAAACAGGGTGCGTCGCGGCCCGCGATCATCTGCGCATAGACATAGGGCTCGGAGCGGTAGGTCCTGATCTCCGCCTGCTTCGCGCTGGGGCAGATGGAGCGATAGTACTCCAGGGCCCGGTCGCCCATGCCGTAGCGGCAGAGCGCGAGGTGGATCCAGGTGTTGTTGTGGCAGAAGATCCCGGCGTTCTCCTTCACTCCCGGCGGATAGCTCGAGACTTCGCCGAGTTCCAGGTGGTAGGTCGAGTAAGCGGGCTGCTGGAGCATGATCCCCTTGTCGGTGAATAGCTCCCGATGCACGCTCTCGAGGGCCGTCCGTGCCCGGCCACGGGATCCGGATGGTCTTCCGTCCGCATCGACCGCGTCGTCCGCGCCTGCGCCGCCGAGGACGCACCAGGCCTGGCTTTCTATGAAGATTTTTCCCTCGTCGCAGAGGCTTGAGCCCACGGGACGGCCCGCGGCGTCATAGGCTCGGCGGTACCATCGTCCGTCCCAGGCCTCCTTCTCGACCGCCGCGAGCATCTCTGTGCGTGCCCCTTCGACCCTTCTCGCGTCGCCGTCCTCACCCAGGAGGCCGTAGAGCCCGGCAAGGTCGCGTGCCCCTTCGAGGAAGAGCCCTGCTATCATTACCGATTCGGCTTCGGACCCCGTGACGTCGCCGGCGGTCTGGAAGGACTCGTTGGGCTCGGTGGAAAAGCAGTTGAGGTTGAGGCAGTCATTCCAGTCCGCATGTCCGATGAGGGGGAGGCCATGGGGCCCGCGCCTGGCCATCGTGCAGCCGAAAGAGGTTTCGAGGTGGTGGAGGAGGGTCGCGTCGGGACGGCTGTCCCCGAGGCGGCCTCCTCCCTCGGCGGCGCTCCTTTGGCCCTCGTCCGCATAGCGGACAGGCTCGTAAAGGATCGAGAGGTCTCCCGTCTCCTTGACGTAGGCGCAGGTCGAGAGGATGAGCCAGAGGTGGTCGTCGTAGAAATCGCCCCCCACCTCGGCGTTCCCCTTCTTGGTGAGGGGCTGGTACTGGTGGTAGCAGGTGCCGTCGGAAAGCTGGGTGGCGGCTATGTCGAGGATCCTCTCCCGCGCGCGCGCGGGGATCATGTGGACGAAGCCGAGGATGTCCTGGTTCGAGTCGCGGAAGCCCATGCCCCGGCCGATGCCTGTCTCGTAGAGGCTGGCGGCGCGGGAGAGGTTGAAGGTCGCGAGGCATTGGTACTGGTTCCACACGTTGAGCATCCGCTGGGCGTCAGGGTCGGGCAACTCGGCGCTGAAGTTGGACAGGAGCCCTTCCCAGAAGGCGGCCAGCTCGGCGAAGGCGCCATCCACTGCCCCTGGTTTCGCATAACGCGCAAGGACGGCGCGGCCCCCGGTCTTTTCCATCACGCCCGGCTTCTCGAACTTTGGTCCCTGGCCCTGGTCGACATAGGCGAGGACAAAGGCGAAATCCTCGAATGCGCCCGGGGCAAGGTCCAGGTCGATTTCATGGGCTCCCACGGGGTTCCAGCCAAAGGCCTTCGAGTTCCGGCACCTGCCGGAGAAGGGGACTTGCGCATCGTGGAGGCCCTCGTGGACGCCCACGAAGGCATCCCGGTCGGTGTCATGGCCCGCAACCGGGCGGGTGCAGGCGAAGAGGACGTAGTGGGAGCGCCGTTCCCGGTATTCGGTCTTGTGGTAGATGGCCCCGTCCTCCACCTCGACCTCGCCGATCGAGAAGGTCCGCTGGTAATTGGTCATGTCGTTCAGGGCTTCGTAGAAACAGAACTCCTGGAATGAGAAGAGCTTCGGCGTTTTCCGCGCGGCCGAAAGGTTCGTGACCCTGACCTTCCAGACCTCCTCGTTGCGGCCGGGCGGGATGAAGAAGGTGACTTCCACCCTCAATCCGTCCTTTTCGCCAAGGATGCGCTCGTACCCGAGGCCGACGCGGCATTCGTAGCGGTCAAGCCTCGCCTTGACGGGTTTCCAGCCCGGATTCCAGACATTGCCCCCGTCGTTCACGTAAAGGTAGCGCCCGCCTGAATCCATGGGGATGTTGTTGTAGCGGTAGCGCGTGAGGCGGCGGAGGCGGGCGTCTTTCCAGAAGGTGTAGCCACCCCCGGTGTTGGTGCAGAGGCCAAAAAAGTCATCCTGGCCCAGGTAGTTGAGCCAAGGGAGGGGCGTGTCCGGGCGGGTGATGACGTATTCCCGGGAAGTGTCATCGAAGTAACCGTAGTCCATGGCTCTTCCTTGAACTGATATGGGCTAGTGTAACCCGGTTGGTTGACGCAAGCAACTAAATAGCGAGCCTGCAATTCCCGGGAGGCATCGGAAGAAAGCCGCAAGGACGATGCTTGCGGGGACAGACCCGGAATTCTGGATCCCGATGGCCAATCTCGGGCTGCCCCCGCGTTCAGGCCTCCAGTGCCGCGATGCGCTTGGACGCGAACCGAGGATAGATGCGGAGCCCGATGACGGTGAGGGTGGCAGGCAGTCCACCGTAGGCGGCAACGAAGCCAGGGCTGCCAAACCCGAGCACGGGGGACAGGGCTCCCATGATGCCAAGCAGCCCCATCATGCCGAGGATGACAATGACCGAGTTGGGGTTCTGTTTGAGGGCGGCGGTGGGGCTGTCCCAGGAAAGGCGCGGGTTGGCGGTATCGATCCAGAGCCCCGCGATGTCCACAAAGGCAGATACCGAGATGCCGATGAAGAAGGCCCCAAGCGCCGCGAGCGGGGACAGGCCCGCGAATAGGCCAAGCCCCAGGGATCCGACAATGCCGCCGAAGAGCGAAAAGGCGAAACCATGGAGGAACTTGGCCATGACGTAGTTTTCCAGGGGAATGGGGAGGGCTTTTAAGTACGGAAGGGCCTTTGCGTCGCGGGAGACCGAGGTGCAGGTGATGCTGGTCGCGGAGCCGAGGAAGGCGCCGAATCCAGCGGCCATGAGCATGAGCCAAGGGCCGTCCTTGAGGCCGCCGACCACGAGGAGAAGGTCGGAGAGCCGGTTTCCTTGGGCGGCGATCCCCACCGCGAGGATCACGGGCATCATGAGGATGATGAAAGGGCCGTTGAGGAAGTAGACGGGCTCGCGGTTCATGAGGTTGAACTCACGAAGGAAGAGGGACCAGGTCGGGCTGCTCCGCTTGATCCTGCGGGCGATAAAACCACGGGCAGACTTCAGCTTCCTCAGGTTGCCCTCCCCGAAGCGGGAGAGGCTCGCTGCATAGGCTGGTCCGAGGAGGACAGCCACGGCGGCGACGGCGCCAAGCCCGAGGGCCAGGTTCGCGAGGGCATACAGGAATCCCGTCCAGCCGGAGAGCGAGGCCATCCAGGCAAGGAGCGCCGGGAGGTAGATCCTGCCGGCCTGGGACAGGAAGGCATCGGGGCCGGCGTAATTCGTGCGGATCCAGTCCAGGTCCGTCATGCGCATGGCCGCTGACTGGATGAAGAGGTTGAAAGCGAGGGCGAAGGCCAATCCGACGAGGGCTCCGATCATCGTGACGAGGTTCTTGTTCCTGAGGAAGCGGGCCGTCGACATGAGGGGCACCAGTATGAGGTAGGACAGCGCGACGGGGGCGAGGGGCAGGGCGATGATGGTGAGGACGCCGAAAAGGTAGAAGGGGGCGCCAGGCCTCTCTCCCCAGGCGTAGATGCCAAAGGCGGTGATCATGAGGAGGAAGGCGAGGGCGGTATCCGAGAGGTAGACCGTCATGAGCTTGGCGCCGAGGAGGTTGCGGGGCCTGATGGGCAGCGACAGGAGTACGTTCTCCGCGGTCGAGAGGCTGTAGGTCGAGAGGGCGGTCGCGAAGCCGAGGAGGAAGACGAGGAGGGAAGCGCTCATCGCGGCATTGAGGATGAGGAGGCCCTGGAGGCCGACGGGCTTGAGCGCCTTGTACATCGCGTAGTTGGTGGCGAAGAACATCCCCGAAAGCTCGCCGATGACCATGACGGCGAGGACCGCTATCCCGATGGTCTTGGCTATGGCCTTGGCCCGCGCCTTCGGGTCGGGTCTTGCCGCGTCGACCGCGGCCGTATCCTGCCATCCGGCGCTGCCCGAGGCGCGGCCGCGAAGGCCGTAGAGGGAGAGGATGTAGAACCTCAGGAGGCTGGGAAAGGGAGCTTTCATGCCCGGCCTTCCTCGCTCTCGCCCACCATTTCGAGGAAGAGCCGCTCGAGGGAGCCTTTCGATTCGCTCCTTTCCCGGAGTTCGTCTATCCTGCCGACAAAGAGGATCTTCCCCCTCGCGATGATCGCGACGCGGTCGCATATCCTCTCCGCCACTTCCATGACGTGGGTGGAGAAGAGCACGCACTTCCCTGCGCCGGCGCTTTCCCTCATGATCTCCTTGAGGTCGAAGGCCGCCTGGGGATCGAGCCCGACCATGGGCTCGTCGAGGACCCAATTGGCCGGATCGTGGATGAGGCTGGCCACGACGCAGAGCTTCTGCTTCATGCCGCGGCTGAAGCTTCCTATCGAGGAGTTCAGTACCGAGGCGATATCGAAACGCTTGGCCAGGCTTTCGACCTTCTCCCGCCGCGCCGCGTTGTCCACGCGGTACATGTCGGCCACGAAATTGAGGTATTCCCATGCGCGGAGGCGGTTGAAAAGCTCGGGATTGTCCCCGACGTACCCGAAGCGGGCTTTCGCCTCGAGGGGCTTGGCCAGGAGGTCTATTCCGTCTATCGCGATGCTCCCGCTATCGGACTTGAGGGCCCCGGTGAGCATCCTCAAGGTGGTTGTCTTCCCTGCGCCGTTGGGGCCGAGGAAGCCGAATATCTCACCATTGCGGATCTCGAGGGAGAGGTTGTCGACCGCTTTGCCGCCGCTTTTCGCATAGGTCTTGGAAAGACCTTCAAGCCTGATCATGGGACCTCCTGACACCACTCTAGAAAGGCGCGAAACGCCACAAATTGTCAAGATGCCCAATTGACCGCTTCTCTCCATTCCGATCCCGCGCAATACCTCCGCCACTCAATCCGCAAGGGGAAACTGGGTGCACAAGCTGATGCAGGCCGACCGGATCAAGGGTGAGCGCGAGATCGCCGTCTTCCGCCTGGTCCTCCTGGCCCTGATGGCAGTGATGGTCGTCCTGAGGGCGCTGTCCGGTGCGGGCTTCAACATCTCGGACCGGGCGAACCTCGCCGGCGTTTCCTTCGCCCGTGCCTACACCGGCATCCTCATGGCGGGGGCAGGTGGCCTCCTGATCCGCAACGACATGGTCAAGAGCGCCACGGTCAATGTCTTGCGGTCAGGAGCCGCCAGGTCGGCCAAGCCAAGGTCGAGAGGATGGGCGGCCAATGATGGAAGGAGGCAAGGCTGGCGCCACGGCGGAGAGCGGCCACCGCGATTACCTGCGTGCGATTTTCGAGGCTTTCGCCGACATGCCCCACCGCGGTTCCGGGACCTGGTATGAGGCACGCGCCGCCCGCATCCTTTCGCGCATCGCATCGCATCGCATCGCAGCGCATCGCAGCGCATCCACCACGCTGCGCGGCCGCGTCGACCTGGAGCCCTTCGCCGTGGACATCTCGAGCGGCGCCTGGAACGTGGCCCTGCATGGGACCCTTCTCTGCTCCATCCTTGCCCTGCTCTGGCTTGGCGGCCTCGGCGTGGGTTTTGCCTATGGCCCTGGCGAAGGCGCCGCGACCACGGACCCTTGGGGACGGTCCACCTTCCCATAGCCTTCCTGTGTCTCCTTTTCACGCTCCTCTTCCTTGTCTCCCGGCGCATGGCGGGCAAGGGAGGCTGGGGCATCTTCAGCCTTTTCGTCCCCAACGCGGATTCCGCCAGTGGCATCGTCTCCAGCCTGGCCGGGGGCGAGGATGGCAGCGTCTTGAGGCAGGGCGAGGTCGAGCGCTGGAAGCGGCGCCTTGCCGCGAGCGGGGGAAAGCGCCTACTCATCCTCCCCGCCCATTACGACTCGGCTCGCTGCCTTCCGCCGACTTCCGGGAAGGGCGCGCCGCCCCGATTCCTTCTGGCCGCCATCAAGAACGGCATCGGCCTCATCCCAACCTTTTCGTATAGCCTCATGGGCCTGGTCTTCCTCGCCTCGGCCATCCTGGGCCTCGTGGACCGGCAGGGCGGTTTGATGCGCGGCGCCATCGGATGGATCCTTGCCTTCGTGGCGGCCTTCTCCTTCATCGCCTCCGCGGTCGAGGCAATCATAGCCGGGCAGTCCGTGGACAGGCCTCGCGGATACCGCCCTCATTGTCGCGCTTACGGGCTCTGAGGAAAGCGGCCTCCGCGGCTCCACGGAATTCGCCTGCAATGTCTTTTCCCCGGCCGTGGAGGTTTTCGGCCTTGGTCGCGTCCTCTTCGTGAACCTGGATTCCGTTTCGGGAGGGGAGCTCTTTGCCTCGCCGGGAGAGCGCAACTTCATGGGGGCATTGCGCTGCGGCGACCCGGGCTTTGCCCGCGACGCGGTGGGCTTCCTCCACGGTCCCCGCCTTACGGCCGGAGCGGCCGCCTCCGGCTACCGCGACGGCGAAAGCGAGGCTTGCCTGCTGCCCTCCGCCGAAGGAGGCTATGGCTACAAGCTGGCTTTCGAGCCCGAGCCCCTCCCTGCCTGCACCGACATGACGGGATTCTGCTCCGTGGCAGGCCTCAACCGCCTCCTGCGCGCCTTCACGATCGTTTCGAGGGACAGGGCTTCAGTTCCCCGTCAGCAGCCCCGGGACTACCGCCAGCCGAGCGATACGATCGCGACCCTCTTCCTGGCCTCGGACCTCGGTAATTTCGGCACGTCGTGTCCGTTTCGCAGGCCCTCGCCGACCTCGCGATGGAGGCGGACAAGGGCAGCTTCGACGGGAGGTGATCCAGTGGCGCTCCATCAATGCGAGCCTGGCGGCGGCTAGTTCTCCAGGATGGTGATCTCCACGCGCCGGTTGCGGGCCATGCCCTCCACGGTCGCGTTGTCCGCCACCGGTTTCTCGGCGCCATAGCCGACGATGTGGAAGCGGGCCGGGCTTGCCGCCCCCGCCGCGGCGAGCGCATTGGCGACAGTCGCCGCCCTCTCCTCGGACAGTTTCTTCCGGCCGGCGGGAGTGCCCGCCAATGCGGTGTGCCCCGCCACGAGGATGTCGCGTTCGGGATAGCCGGCGATGATGGCCGCGATCTTCCCCAGCTTGGCGATCTCCTCGGGACGCAGCTCCGCCGAATCGGGGAGGAACTGGATGTTCTCGATGCTGATGGTCACCCCGAGTTCGCTCTCGGTCACCTTCACGTTGGCCAGGTCTCCGACGGCATCCTCCACGGCTGACTGGACGGCGGCCTTGTCCATGCGGAGCGCCTCGACGATGGAGGCCTTGGCATTGCCCCGGTATTCGACCTGGGTTCCGTCCGACCAGTCGAAGACGAGCTTGAAGCGCTCCTCGTAGGAGACAGGCTCTCCGATCTCGGGATCCCACCAGATCCGCTGCTCAGAGAAGCCGGCGATCTGGATGGGATAGATGTCCTTGAAGGCGCGGGGCGGGGCAGGCTGCGCGAAGATCGTGTAGGAGGCGGTGATGAGGCGGCGAGCCTTGCCATCCTGGTCCACGATGCCCTCGTAGCGGTAGCGGGCGACAAAGGGGATGGCGTAGGGATCGGGGATCCCGAAGGAGCGGCGAAGGTCGTGGCGCTCCTCTCCGGGGGCTGTCCAGGAGTCACCGGGCTTGAGTGGCCCGTCCGGGAAAACGGGACAGTTCCGCACTACGGGCATGTAGTAGTTGTCGCCGATCGTGTAATTTCCGCGCGCGTCACGCCAGAATTCGGAATCGTAGCTTTCCTGGATCAGGGGAATGGCGGAGCCCTCCGGCTTTTCCTCGGTGAGGAAGGTGCCGCGCAGGAGGCCCTTCTTGCCGTCGGTGGAGACTTCGGCTACCTCGAAGGCGATGCGGTTCTGGATAGTGGAGCGGGACAGGAACTTATGGTTGACGAGAACCTCTTCCTGGACTTCGGAAAGCACGCGGTAGCGGTCACCCGCCTCATAGGTGAAGGCGAAGGTTTCCCCGGCGCCGGCCTTGGGCGGGCCTCCTTGGGCGATGAGGGTGGATGGCAGGCAGAAAGCCTGGAGGAGGAACCCGAGGAACCCGAGGAACCCGAGGGACAGACCTCGGATTTTGACATCCATCGAGCCCGATTTTTCCGAAAGCCAGCGCATGTGCTCCCCCTGGGCACAGGCAACTTGGGGAGTTGCCCGGTCCGCTTCCAGTATATCCCTCCTTGGGCGGCCACGCCCGGATTCGGTGCGGGTCTGTCCCCCGGAATCGGTCCATTGGACGCGCTTGTCGGCCTGCACCCGGTCGGGGCATACTCGCTTTCATGCCCGAATTGCCCATCAGCGCGGAAGCAGGCCCTGCCGTCGTCCTTGAGCTGATCTACCGTCTCAAGATCCGCGACGTGATGACCTCGCCGACCATCACCGCCTCGCCGGGCGAGACCATGCGGACCATCCAGTACCGGCTCCGCGACAACGGCATCACCGGCCTTCCCGTCGTGGATGACGACCAGCGCCTTCTGGGCATCGTGGCCATGGAGGACGTGATCTCGGCCCTCGATGGCGGGCGCATCGGCGACCGCGTCGATGCCCTCATGACCAAGCAGGTCATCGCCCTCGAGGACGACATGCCCCTGGCCTTCGCCGTCACCTATTTCAACCGCTACAGCTATGGGCGTTTCCCCGTCCTGGACCGGGACCACTACCTTGTCGGCGTCGTCTCCGCCTCAGACATCATCCGGGCCCTCCTTGTCGCGATGAACGCGGAGGTCCAGCGGCTCGAGGAGGTCCTGGCCGAACGCCATGCCGACGACGCGCCGCCGGCCGAGGGCGAGCAGCGGCTTTCCTTTCCCATCATGCGCCTCGATTTCGAGAACGCGGGCAAGGCGAGCACCGAGATCAAGAAGCTCCTCAAGGCCCATGGCATCGACGCCGCCACCGTGCGCCGGGCCGCCGTGGCCAGCTACGAGCTCGAGCTCAACGAGGTGATCCATTCCGAGGGCGGCACACTCTCCTGCAACCTGCGCGACGGCGTCATCGAGATCATCGCGGAGGACCTCGGCCCGGGCATCGCCGATGTCGAGGTCGCCATGCGGGAGGGCTATTCGACGGCGAGCGAATGGATCAGGTCCCTCGGCTTCGGCGCGGGCATGGGACTCCCCAATGCCAAGCGCGTCTCCGATGAATTCAGCATCGATTCCGCGCCGGGGCGGGGCACGGTCGTCAAGGTCGCCATAGCCTACAAGCTGTAAAGGAGAGAAGGATGCGCACGAGCGAGCTCGGCACCAGGATGGGCTTCACGCCCCTGCAGGAAACCTACGAGGACAGGCCGCTTTCGGGCGCCTACACCTCCGACCTCCTTTCTGACGTCATGGGCAGCGCGGCGGCCGATGCCGTCCTCGTGACCATCCAGGCCCACAGGAACACCGTGGCCGTCGCGAGCCTTGTGGGTCTGGCCGCCATCGTCATCTGCAACGGGAGGCCTGTCCCCGAGGACATGCTCGAGGCCGCGGCAGCCGAAGGCGTGGCCATTTTCCTCACGCCCCGTTCGCAGTTCGAGGTCTCCGGCCTCCTGTGGGCCGATCTCGGCGCGCCGGCCTGAGGGAGGCGCATCGATGTGGCGCACTGGCGAGCATCCGTGAGACTCCTCGCCGACCTCCACAACCATTCCTGCCTCTCGCCGTGCGCATCCCTTGAGCAGTCGCCTTCCCTTCTCGCCCACGTGGCCGCGGAGCGGGGGGTGCGCCTCCTGGCCCTCACCGACCACAATGCGGCCCTCAACTGCCCCGCCTTCGCGGAAGCCTGCGCGCGTGAGGGCATCGCAGCCCTGCACGGCATCGAGGTCTCGAGCCTCGAGGAGGTCCATATACTTTGCCTTTTCGGCAGCCCGGGAGAAGCCCTGGAGTTTGGGGCCTTCCTTCGCGGCCATATCCCCGACCTTCCCTATGACCCTGAAAGGCTCGGGGATGAAGTGGTCGTGGACGCCGGGGACGATGTCCTCGACCTCCTTGGCTATTGGCTCGGCGGCGGACTCGACCTTGGCTACGACGAGATCTGTGCCGAGGCAGCGCGCAGGGGCGGGGCGATCATCCCTGCACATGTCGACCGGCCCATGTTCTCGGTGGGGAGCCAACTCGGCTTCCTGCCCATGGGTCCCTATGCGGCCGTCGAGGCGATGCGCGATCCGGCGCGGTCGCTCACGCGGGGTTTCACCGTGGTTTCCGGTTCGGACGCCCACTATCCCGAGCACGTGGCGCGGCGCGCCTTCGAACTCGAGCTCGACAGGGCCTTTTTCGAGGCCGGCCTGGCGAATCGGGGAGGCGAGCTCCTGGGGGGCGTCGTCGATGCCCTCAGGGAGGGCAGGGCCCGGCCCTCGTGGCTCCTGGGCGATGCCGGCTGAGGGCCTTCCCCTAGTTTTTCCAGCGCAGGGAAAAGTCGATGGGTTTCTCGAGGGTCAAGAGATCGAAGGCGGGGATGTCCACCGTGAGGCTTGTCCCGCTTGTCTTTCCTCCGCTTGCCGCGAGGATGGCGCCGGGAGCTTCGAGCCTTAGGGTCAGGATCGCGGCATCGAGGGCGAGGACCGCGGCTTCGCCGAAGGGGCGAAGGAGGCTCTTGCGGTATTCGGCCTTTGTCAGCGGGTCGGGGTCGAGGGCCGGCGGCGAAAGGCTGTCCAGGAGGTCGCGGTCCAGGCCTGGGACGAGGCCGACGAGGGCAGCCACCTTCCCCCGTTCGAGATGTACACGGAGTTCGGTCCAGGCTGGCCCCTTTTCGAGGATCACCGCGCCTGATGAGGCCAGGTCGGGACGGTCCAGGAGCTTTCGCAGGTTGGCCGCTTCCACCACCGCCCGCATAGAGTCCGGGTCGGGGCTCGTGAAGGAGATGAGGCTGAGCTCTGGTCGGGCTGCAGCGGCCTTCGCCGCCATGGCACCATCGAAAAGAGGCGTCGCGGCCGTGATGCCCGATGTTGCCCGTATCTTGGCGGCCAAGGCCGATGGGACCCTCGTCTCAAGGCGGAATCGCGCGCCGCCCCCAGCCGTAAGAGCGATGCCTGCGCTGCCCGAGCAGGAAGAGAAAAACGCGCTGGCAAGGACGAAAGCGCCTGCCAAGGCGAAGGTCCCGAGGGCAAGGACGAGTCCGCTTTTTTTCCTGCGGCCGCCGTCGTGCACGGCTACCCCATCGACGACGATGGAAGGGCCACGCCTCCGGTTCAGGTATTTCCGGTCGCTTTTTTCGGATTCGTTCATCATGGTCTCCCGCATACAGCAGTAACATCACGGACAGCCTACAAGTTACTGTGGGCATCCGCGAAAACCAAATTGGCGATCTCCCTCTTTTCAGTTTCCGACCCGCAACCTATAGTGTCCTACCGTGTCGTATCCTGTACGACAGCCTAGGCGCAGTGAGGTGTGGCCATGAAAAGAACCGATACCAAACCGTGGAAATTCCTGGACGACTTCCGGCAAACGGCCTTCGAAGGCGAATGGCCGACCCTTCCCGAGCTTTTTGCCATCACGATGAGCCGCTTTCCCGACCGCCCCTGCTTCACGGTCTATGAACCCGACCGGATCAGCCTTTCGTACCGCGAAGCCCGAGAGAAGGTCCTCCATGTCTCACGCCACCTCCGTTCCTTGGGGGTGACCCAGGGTTCCAAGGTCGCGGTCACCGGCAAGAACTCGCCCGAATGGGCGGTCGCCTATCTCGCCGTCCTCGAGGCGGGGGCTGTCGTCGTTCCTATCGACTACCAGATATCCGTAGGGGAAATCGACAATCTCATCCGGGCGAGCGACGCCGAAATCCTCTTCGTCGACGAGGAAAAGGCCGAGGAGCTCTCGTCCCTCTGGAAGAAGAAGCTCAAGGCCATCTACTCCCTCGCCCCCGGCAAGCCGGGCTACATCTATGACCTCAAGGCTCCCGCCGAGAAGGACCTCCCTCCCCTCGTCCCGGCGAAGAGCGAAGACCTCGCGGCCATCCTCTTCACGAGCGGCACCACCGGCATCCCCAAGGGTGTCATGCTCTCGCACCGCAACTTCGTCGCCGATTGTTTCCTCGCCCAGGGCAACCTCACCATCCTCCCCGAAGACGTCTTCTATGCCCTTCTGCCCCTCCACCATTCCTACACCATGCTCGCCGTCTTCATCGAGACCCTCTCCGTGGGCGCGGAACTGGTCTTCGGGAAGCGCATGGCGATCAAGCAGATCCTGAAGGACCTGAAGGAAGCCAAGGTCACGATGTTCCTCGGCGTCCCCATGATCTTCAACAAGCTCCTGGCGGGTGTGGTCAAGGGCGTGAAGGAGAAAGGTCCAGTCGTCTCGGGCCTCGTGTCCGTCCTCATGGCCCTCTCCGGCTTCGTGAAGAAGGTCTTCCGGATGAATCCGGGAAAGAGGCTTTTCGGCTCCCTGGTCCTCGAGAAGATCAGCCTCGAGACAAACCGCATCTGCATCTCAGGCGGCGGCCCGCTTGCCCCGGCGGTCTTCAAGAAATACAACCAACTTGGCATAGACTTCGTCCAGGGCTACGGCCTCACGGAGACTTCCCCCATCGTGGCCCTCAACCCGATCGAGCACTACAAGGTGACGAGCGTCGGCAAGGTCATCCCTGGCGCGCAGATGCGCATCCTCGAGCCCAACGCCGAGGGCATAGGCGAGATAATCATCAAGGGCCCAATGGTGATGATGGGCTACTACAAGATGCCCGAGGAGACCAAGGCCGTGTTCACCCCCGATGGCTGGCTCAAGACGGGCGACCTCGGCTGGCTGGACGACGAGGACTACCTCTACCTCACGGGCAGGGCCAAGAACCTGATCGTCACCGAGGGCGGCAAGAACGTCTATCCCGAGGAGATCGAGAACCGCTTCCAGCTCTTCGACGAGGTCGAGCAGGTCCTCGTCTGCGGCTACGAGATCGACAAGGCCACGAGGAGCGAGGGCATCGAGGCCCGCCTCTACCCGAACCAGGACCTCTTCATCAAGGACGCGCCCACCGACAAGACGGGCGGCCAGGGCTGGATCGCGATCGAGGAGAGGATGAAGGAGCTGGTGGACGAGGTGAACGCGAAGCTCCTGCCCTACCAGCGCATCACGAAGGTCACGGTGCTCCGCGAGGCCCTCGAGATGACGACGACGAAGAAGATCAAGCGGCACTCCGCGAAGGCGGCCCAGTAACTCCGGAAAGCATCGGGTCGGGAAGGCAGGGCTGTCCGGGAAGCGATTTCCGGGCAGCCCTTATTTCATCCCGTAGACAGGCACCGGCTGGGTGCTGTTGCGCAGGAGGACCTCGCCCAGCCTCACGAAATTGGACTGGGTCTCCAGTCCGAGCTGGCGGAACACCGGCTGGGAGAGGAGGATCTCCTGCTTGAACTCCTTGCACAGCGAATCCAGGCGGGCCGCGACCGAGACCGCGTCGCCGAAGACCCCGAGCTGGCGCGATTCCTTGAGGCCGAGGTCGCCCGCGATCACGCGTCCTGAGTGGACGCCGATTCCCACGGTGCCCAGCGGAGGCATGGATGCGGCGGCCAGGTCGCCGCGCAGGCCAGGCAGCTCGGCGAGGAAATCGCAGGCGCAGGAGATGGCCCGCTCCGCGGCGTCCTTGCTGTCGGCGGGGCTCGGCTGGAGGCCAGCCTGCGCCGGGAGACCGAAGGCGACCAGCACCGAGTCCCCGGTGAGGTCGACGACCCGGCCCCGGTATTTTTCCGCGAGGTTTTCCCAGAGGGCATAATAGCGGTTGAGGATGTCGACCGCGCCCTTGGCGGAGAGCTTGTCCACCAGGAGCGAGAAGTCCCAGATGTCGGCGGAGATGACGGCGATCTCCGCCTGCTGGGCCATGCTCACCTCCGGGTTCGGGCTCGGGCCCTGGAGCTTCGTCTCCCCGAAGAGGCGGACGATGCGGCTGCGGAGGGAGAGGGCTTCGACCTTGCTGGCCAGCATCATGAGGCCGAAAGTCGCGGCGCCGTAGACGAAAAACGCGTTCTGGGCGGTCTTGATGAAGCGCAGGAAGGCGGGCGGGAAGGCGCGGATGGAAAGGGCGCTGTCGTAGCCTGCCAGGTCGAGGCTGCCGCTGTTCAGCGCGTTGGTCATCGAGAGCCGGCGGTCCAGGTAGAAATAAAAGAAGACGAACACCAGGACGGCGCCGATGGCCAGGAAGGTCTCGGCGGCTCGCTTGAGGCCCCGCGAATGGGAGGCGATGGCGAGGGACTGGAAGAGGCCGACATAGAAGGCGGCTGCCCAGAGGAAGACGTTGGCCATGTCGAGGAGGATGAAATCGCCGGATATCACCCGGACCAGTGCGTAGGCCGCAGGCGAGATGAAGGAGAAGAGGAAGCGCAAGATGGGATTGTGGCCCTGTCCCGCTAGAAGGACGATCTGGATGACAAGGAAGCCCGCGACGATGAGGAGGGGGTAGGCCCCGAGGGCATCGGCCGACGAGGGCGTGAGGAAAAGCATGATGATGAAAAAGACGACCAGCTGGCTTGAGTAGAGGAAAAATTCCTCGATGAATCGCTTCATGGAGAAACGCATGGTTCCCTCCCTGTTTTTTCCCGCAAGCCATCATACCCGGAGCGCGGGAAAAGCGCAAAGCCCGCCTTGTCATGCCGCAGAGCAACAAAGCCGTGCCAAATGCGGGAAAAACCTGTATGAGACGGGAAAAACGGTGGGTGAAACGCGCAAATTCACCCATTTTAGACCCTTGACGCGATTTTTCATAACGTTACAATGAGCTTAGTTTTTTTCGAACATCCTTAAGGAGGAATTATGAAGAAACTTGCGACGGTTGTGGCGATTGCGATCGTCTGCTCCCTCGTCTTCTTCGGTTGCCAGAAGAAGGAATCGGGTCCCGCCAAGGCCAAGTACCACATCGGCGTCGTGACCGGCACCGTTTCCCAGTCCGAGGACGACCTCCGCGGCGCTGAGCAGCTCATCAAGGAATACGGCTCCGTCAAGGACGGCGGCATGGTCCAGCACATCACCTATCCGGACGACTTCATGTCGCAGCAGGAGACCGTGATTTCCCAGATCGTCGCCCTCGCGGACGATCCCAAGATGAAGGCCATTGTCGTCAACCAGGCCATCCCCGGCACTGCCGAGGCGTTCAAGCGCGTGAAGGCCAAGAGGGCCGACATCCTTTGCTTCGCCGGCGAAGCCCACGAGGATCCCCTCGTCATCCAGGGCTCCGGAGCCGACCTCGTCGTCAGCAATGACTTCGTCTCCCGTGGCTACACGATCGTCTGGGCCGCCAAGCAGCTCGGAGCCAAGACCTTCGTCCACATCTCCTTCCCCCGCCACATGTCCTATGAGACCATGAGCCGCCGCTGGGCCATCATGCAGGAAGCGTGCAAGGACCTCGGACTCAAGTCCGCCTTCGAGACCGCCCCCGACCCGACCTCCGACGTCGGCATGCCTGGCGCCCAGCAGTTCATCATGGAGAAGACCCCCCAGTGGATCCAGAAGTACGGCAAGGAAACTGCCTTCTTCTGCACCAATGACGGCGAGACGGAGCCCCTCCTCCGCCAGATGCTCGCCTATGGCGGCATCTTCGTCGAAGCCGACCTTCCCTCGCCCCTCATGGGCTACCCGGGAGCCCTCGGCATCGACCTCAAGGCCGAGATGGGCGATTTCCCCGCGATCCTCAAGAAAGTCGAGTCCGCGGTCGTCGCCAAGGGCGGAGCCGGTCGCTTCGGCACCTGGGCCTTCTCCTATGGCTATACCCTCACCGCCGGCATCGGCCAGTTCGCCAAGAACGTGATCGATGGCAAGGCCAAGAAGGATTCCCTGGCCGACCTCTTCACCGCCATGGGCAAGTACACCCCCGGCGCCAAGTGGAACGGAGCCTACTACACGGACAACAGCACCGGCGTCAAGGCGAAGAACCAGGTCCTCGTGTTCATGGACACCTACGTCATGGGCAATCCCGGAAAGTTCCTCCCCACGACCGCCCAGGTCGTTCCCGAGAAGTACTACACCCTCAAGCCGAGCAAATAACCGCTGGTTATGATCGAGGGGCCCTTCTGGGCCCCTCTTTTTTTCTTCCCGGGCACGGTGCCCAGGAGCCTCGAGAAAGCCTTCCAGAGGAACATATGGCACAGCAAGGTCCGCTTCTTTCCGTCGAGCATGTCTCGAAGGAATTCTATGGCAACATCGTGCTTCACGACGTGTGCTTCGATCTCAAGGCAGGCGAGATACTCGGCCTGGTCGGTGAGAACGGGGCGGGCAAGACGACGTTGATGCGCATCCTTTTCGGCATGCCCGTCATCGCCCAGACCGGCGGCTACAAGGGCCGGGTCTGCATCGACGGGAACGAGGTCAATTTCTCCAACCCCTTCGACGCCCTCGACGCCGGCATCGGGATGGTCCACCAGGAATTCAGCCTGATCCCCGGCTTCACCACCACTGAAAACATCGTACTCAACCGCGAATCCATGAAGCCCACCTTCCTCAACGAAGTGTTCGGCGACCGGATGAGCGTCCTCGATAGGCCAGACATGAAAAAACGGGCGGAGAGCGCGATAGCGAAGCTCGGGGTCCGCCTGGACTCTGACATGCTCATCTCCGAAATGCCCGTGGGCCACAAGCAGTTCACCGAGATCGCGCGCGAGATCAACCGGGAGAAGACCCGCATCCTCGTCCTGGACGAGCCCACGGCCGTCCTCACCGAGACCGAGGCCGAGGTCCTCCTCGTGGCCCTCCGCAACCTGGCCAAGCAAGGCATCGCGATCATCTTCATCTCGCACCGCCTCCACGAGGTGATCCAGGTCGCCGACCGCATCGTGGTCCTGCGCGACGGCCTTGCCGTCAAGGACACAGCGGTCGCCGGCGTCTCCGTGCGCGACATCGCGTCCTGGATGGTCGGCCGCAGCATCGCGGCGGAGCGCCTCGACGCGGGCGAGAAGCGGGAGTTTGGCCCCGAGATCCTCTCGGTCGAGCACCTCTGGGTCGACATGCCCGGAGAGACAGTCAGGGACATCAACTTCGCCGTCAAGAAGGGCGAGATCTTCGGCTTCGGCGGACTGGCAGGCCAGGGCAAGCTCGGCATCCCGAACGGCATCATGGGGCTCTTCCCCGCCGGTGGTGCCGTGAAGCTCCACGGCAAGCCCGTGGAGCTCGACGAGCCCCGCAAGGCCCTCGAGATGGGCATGGCCTTCGTCTCCGAGGACCGCCGCGGCGTGGGGCTCCTCCTGGACGAGAGCCTCGAATGGAACATCGCCTTCACGGCCATGCAGATCCATGGCCAGTACCTCAAGCCCGTCCTTGGCAAGCTCCTCAAGATCCGCGACGAAGCCGGGATGAGGAAGCTCACCCTGGAGTACATCGGGATCCTGGACATCAAGTGCACGAGCCCGTCCCAGAAGGCCAAGGAGCTATCGGGCGGCAACCAGCAGAAGATCTGCCTGGCCAAGGCCTTCGCCCTCAAGCCCGACCTCCTCTTCGTGTCCGAGCCGACCCGCGGCATCGACGTCGGGGCGAAAAAGCTCGTCCTCGACACCCTCCACAAGTACAACCGGGAATACGGCATGACGATCGTCATGGTCTCCAGCGAGCTCGAGGAGCTCCGTTCCATCTGCGACCGGATAGCGATCGTCGACGAAGGACGGATCGCCGGCATCCTGGCGCCGACCGCCGATATCGCGGAATTCGGCCTGTTGATGTCGGGCGAGAAGACGGAAGCCGTCCAGGGGGCGAATCGTGGATAAGATCAAGCAGTTCGTGACCGATTTCGGTTGGCCGCGCATCATCATTTTCCTCTTCCTGTTGTTCCTCTTCATCGCGGCTCCCTTCGTGGGGGTGCGCATAGACGCGTCGATCTCCGACGTCTTCAACCGCTTTGGCCAGAACGCCCTCTTTGTCCTGGCCATGGTGCCCATGATCCAGTCCGGATGCGGCCTCAATTTCGGCCTGTCGATCGGCATCATCGCCGGTCTCATCGGCTCGACCCTGTCCGTGCAGTTCGGCCTCACCGGCCTCATGGGCTTCTTCGGCGCGGTGGCCTTGGCCATCCCCTTCGCGGTCATCTTCGGCTGGTTCTACGGCCTCCTCCTCAATAAGGTCAAGGGCGAGGAGATGACCATCGCCATGTATGTCGGCTTCGCCGGCGTCATGTTCATGTGCATCATGTGGCTCATACTTCCCTACACGAACTCCACCATGGTCTGGGGCTACGCGGGTAAGGGCCTGCGCACGACGATCTCCGTCGAGGGCTACTACCGCCAGGTCCTCAACGACTTCTGGGCAATCCGCATCGGCACGGACTTCATCTTCCCGACGGGCATGCTCCTCTTCGTGGTGTTCTGCGCCTTCCTGATGTGGCTCTTCCTGCGGACCAAGACGGGCACCGCGATGACGGCGGTGGGCTCGAACCCCGATTTCGCCCGGGCCTCCGGGATCAGCGCAGACCGCATGCGCACGGTGTCGGTCATCATCTCGACCGTCCTCGGGGCGGTAGGCATCGTGGTCTTCCAGCAAAGCTACGGCTTCATCCAGCTCTACACCGCCCCCCTGGCCATGCCCTTCGCGGCCGTGGCGGCCATCCTGATCGGAGGCGCCTCGGTCAACAAGGCGACCATGGTCAATGTCCTCGTCGGAGCCTTCCTCTTCCAGGGCCTCCTCACGATGACGCCCTCCGTCATCAACTCGGCGCTGAAGACCGACATCTCGGAGGTCATCCGGATCATCGTGTCGAACGGCATCATCATCTACGCCCTTACCCGAAAAACGAAGGTGACCAAATGAGCGGTAAGAAAAGCCTGGGCCGCTTCTTCACGGAGAACGCGGTCGTCATTATCTTCCTGGCCTTGACCATCGCGGCCATTCCGCCCTCAGGGCTGTCTTTCCAGTACATAATCCAGGAGATGATCACGAGGCTGGGGCGGAACACCTTCCTCGTCCTGGCCCTCCTCCTCCCGATCTTCGCGGGCATGGGCCTCAACTTCGGCATGACCCTTGGCGCCATGTCGGGCCAGATCGGCCTCATCCTGGCGATCAACTGGAACATCGGCGGCGTGGAAGGCCTCCTCTTCGCCGCCCTCGTAGGCACCCCGATTTCTGTGCTGATGGGCTACATCTGCGGGGCGGTGCTGAACAAGGCCAAGGGCCGCGAGATGGTCACGGGCTATATCCTGGCCTTCTTCATCAACGGCGTGTACCAGTTCGTCGTCCTCTACATGATGGGTTCCATCTTCCCGATCAAGAATCCCGCCATTGTCCTTTCAAGGGGCTATGGCATCAGGAACACCCTCAACCTGGAGAACGTCCGCCAATCCCTGGACGACCTCCTCATGCTCAAGGTCGGGGGCTTCCTCATCCCGGTGGCGACCTTCCTCATCATCGGCCTCCTGTGCGTCTTCGTGGTCTGGTTCAAGAAGACCAAGCTGGGACAGGACATGAGGGCCGTGGGACACGACATGACGGTGGCCGAGGCCGCGGGTGTCCCTGTGGACAGGACCCGCATCATCGCCATCATCATCTCCACCGTCCTTGCCAGCTTTGGCCAGATCATCTTCCTCCAGAACATGGGCAACATGGCCACCTACAACGCCCATGACCAGACCTCCTTCTTCGCGGTCGCTGCCATCCTCGTGGGTGGCGCCTCGGTGAAGAAGGCCTCGATCCCCAACGTCATCATCGGCGTCATCCTCCTCCATGTCCTCTATGTGGTCACCCCAAGGGCCGGCCAGAACCTCTTCGGCTCGGCGATGATCGGCGAGTATTTCCGCCAGTTCATCGGCTATGGCGTCATCGCCCTCACCTTGGTCCTCTACGCCTGGAAGGCGCGGCAAGGCGCGGCCAGGGCGCGGGAAGGCCTGCGCGGCGGGAATTCCGCGACGGCAGCCGCAGGGACGGCCGCGGCCGACACGGCCAAAGGGGGCGCCAAGTGAAGCAAGTGATCGATCCCAAGGTGCGCACAAGGCGGCTCCTCGTCCGCGCGGCCCTCATCGTCGTCTTTGCCGGCCTCGTCGTCCTCATGTTCAACCTGGGGAAGCTGCATACCTTCATCCTGGACAACAAGAACCTGGCCGATGGCTCGCTCACCGCGGCCCGCGGGGGCAACCTCGTCTCGATCGATGGGCGCGAAGCCTCGGAGATCTACCCCGGGGAGCGCAGCATGGAAAAGGTCAAGGGACAAAGGCATACGATCACGGTGACGAGCCTTTCCGGAACCGACAAGGTCGTGCGGCGGATCTCCCTGGACCTCGATTCGGAGATGATGCTTGTTTCGCTTCCCCGGCTTATCGCGGGCAAGGAACCCTATATGGAAGTCTTCGTTCCACTCAACGTGGTCACGACGGCCGAGGAAAGGGCCGGGACGGACAATTCATTTACCTCCCCCGAGGCCGGGGGCACCGACCCGGTAGTCATTCCCACCCCCTGAGTACAGCGGCAGCTGCTGACCGGCCCGTGCCTTTCGATGAAGGCGCGGGCCTTTTTTGGCCTCTTGGACCGCGAAGGTCGGATTTCCCGGGCGGATATGGCGAAAACAAAGGAAATTCCGAGGTCTGTCCCCCGATTGAGGCTCAAAGGCGCTAGAATGGCGGGGACAGAGGAGGAAAAATGGCAGACAAGATACCGGAAAGCGGGCGAATCGCCGAGGGCTTTTACCTCCTCAACCTCGGTTTCGTCACCAGTTACATCCTGGACGCCGGGGAATCCCTCGTGGCCTTCGATGTGGGGATGTGGGGCACGACGATCCGCAGGGAGATGGGCAAGCTGGGTCTCGATCCCGAAAGGATCAGGCACATCTTCATCACCCACTCGGACCCTGACCACGTGGGCTGTATCCGGTCCTTTCCCCAGGCCCGTGTCCATTTCCCCATGGACGAAGTCGCCATGGTCGACCGGAGGACCGCGAGGTTTTTCGGCTGGTATTTCAACAAGGCCTTGCCGGTCGCCTACGAGGCCCTTGTGGACGGGCAGGTCCTCGGCATCGGCAACGCGAAGATCGAATGCATCTCGACCCCCGGACACACCGCCGGATCCATGTCCTACCTTGCCAACGGCTCGGCCCTGGTCGTGGGCGACGAACTCAACCTGGACGGGGGCGAAGCCGTCCTGGACCGGGGATTCATCTGCCTGGACAACGAAAAGCGCAAGGAATCGATCCTGAAGCTGGCGCGGCTGGCCGGGGTCGAATACCTCTGTCCCATGCACTCCGGTTACACGGGCGACTTCGCGAAAGCGATGGGGCATTGGACCAATTAGGATCAAGAAGGAGGCATCCATGAAAGGTTTCTTCGATACGGTTTTCCATCGCGCCAGTGTGCGCTCTTTCACTTCCGTCCCCCTCACCGCAGCCGAGGTCGATAGCCTCATGCGCGCCGCGATGGCCGCCCCTTCGGCCGTGAACAAGCAGCCTTGGGATTTCATCCTCGTGGACGACCGCGCTACCCTCGATGCCCTCGCGGCGGCCCTGCCCTACGCCAAGATGGCGGCCGAGGCTCCTTTCGCCGTCGTCGCCTGTGCCGTCCCCTCCCGCGCCTTCGAGCGGAGCCTCGAGCTCGCCGTCATCGACACGAGCCTGGCCTGCGAAAACCTCCTCCTTGCCGTCGATGCCCTCGGCCTCGGCGCAGTCTGGACCGCCCTCTACCCGGAAGCCGGCCGGCAATCCGAGGCCCGCCGCATCCTTGGCATTCCGGCTGACGTCCTCCCCCTCGCCTTCATCCCCATCGGGAAACCCCGCACGGAAGCCGTCCCGAAGGACAAGTACCGCCCCGAACTGATCCACCGCGGGCGGTGGTAGGCTTCGCGTCGAAATTTGCTCAATGCTCATCGGGGTGCTCCGCGGAGCCGGAGTCTCCCCGATGGAATTGAGATTAGCGGCTTCTTGCCCGACAGTCTTTGCATCTGCACAATTTCGGCGGCTTAGTCTTTGGGGCGTCGACTGTGTCTTTCCTTTTTTGGCATGATCCCTCGTCTTTTGGCGAGACTCAAGCTCATTAAAAGCATGTCACAAGTTGGGACGAATGCTGGGGTCCTCTGCACAGTGATGTTCAGGTGAATTCATATGGGTCGGTGAATCTGAAAGGACAATCAAAAAAGGGAAAACAGCCACGGATGCAAGACGAAGAAAGCGGATAACGTAAACTAAGTTTCGCACATTTGTTGGCTAGAAAAAGGCGTCCTCATCTGGTTCAATTGGGTTACCACACACCAAGTGACAGAAAGGGGACGCCATGGACCACGAAGATCCACAAGGAAGGATTATACAAATCGACGAGGCTCTCGTGAAGCGGGAGCTCGGCGAGGTTGTCCGGCGAACGGTAGAGGAGACGCTGAACAAGATGCTGGATGCCGAAGCGGACGAACTCTGCAAGGCGACCCGCTACGAGCGCACACAGAAGCGCCAGGACACGCGGGCAGGATACTATGAACGGAACCTCGACACCAAGGCCGGGAAGGTCAGACTGAAGGTTCCCAAGCTCAGGACGATCCCCTTCGAGAGCGCGATCATCGAGCGTTACAAGCGCCGGGAATGCTCGGTGGAGGAAGCCCTGATCGAGATGTACCTGGCCGGCGTGTCCGTCAGGCGGGTCGAAGACATCACCGAGGCCCTATGGGGCACCCGGGTCTCCGCGGGACTGGTTTCGAAATTCAACAAGCAGGTCTACGAGAAGATTGAAGCGTGGCGCTCAAGCCCGATTGTTGGCAGATACCCCTATGTCTATCTCGATGGAATCGTTTTGAAGCGCTGCTGGGCCGACGAGGATCCGTGCAATCTCGGCCTGTTTCTTCCCTTGTCCTTGAAGGATTCGGGCTTCGAGCATACGATGCTCCTTGTCCATGGGGCTTACCTCTGGTTGTGGTGTGTGTGGTTACCACCATCCTACCAGAGGTCGGTCCC
>JANYKC010000035.1 GCA_025358255.1 Spirochaetaceae bacterium | reverse complement strand
AGCCGGAGCGCATCTGTTGGCCGCGGGACTGGACATCAGGGTCCTCAAACGGATCGAGCGAAGCTTTCGTCGTTGCATGCGGAACTGGTCGGCGATCTTCGCGATGGCCCTGTCCACGCGGCATGCTCTGGTGGCGCTCGCCGTCGATGCCATCGGGGAAGGCAGGAAGAAAAGCGCCCTGCGGCTCTTGTCCGGAGGCGCGATGGCGTTCGAGAGGATCGAATTCGTCCACTAGGCCTTGACCCAGGATGAATGGGAAGGTCTCGATCAGTCCCTTCCCGCCTTGATCGACCTGTCCGACCCGAGCGTCGTAAACGGCGGGATGCTCACGTGGAAGCGAAGTCTCCTTCGGTCCTTCCTGGACTCCATGGCGGCCCTCCTCCAATCCCGCATCTCTTACCCTGCGCCACTGCGCTCTCTGCGTGAACCCTCTTCCTGCCAAGCCCCGCGAGTGTCAGTTCGCGGGGGCCGCCAATGCCTCCGCGCTCGATAGGTGCAAGGCCGCCGCGTCCGCGAGGAGGTCCTCATCCAAGTCAAAGCGGGGATTGTGGTTGGGGAAGCTGATGCCGCGACTGGGCGCCTGGCTGTTCAGGAACCAGAAGGCGCCGGGCACTTTCTCGAGGTAGTAGGCGAAGTCCTCGCCGCCCATGATCGCGTTGCCGATGCGTTTCACGCGGTCCGGCCCGAGGAGGCCGCGCGCGGCCCCTTCCATGCGGTTGCTGGAATCGGCATCGTTGACAAGGGGAGGATAGCCGCCGAGCCAGCTGAACTCGAAGTGGAGCTTCCAGAGTGCCGCGGTCGCTGTCCCTATCTCGCGTATCCTCGCAGCCAGGCTTTCGCGGAGAGCGGGCTCGAGGCTGCGGGTCGTGCCCTTGAAATCGAGGCGCTCGGGGATGACATTGTAGGCCTGTCCCGCATGGACCGAGCAGACGGAGATGACGGCCGGCTTGCGCTGGTCGAGCTCCCGGCTGCGGTGGTGGTTGAGGGCCTGGATGAAATCGGCGAAGGCGGCGATGGGATCAGGGCTGTTGTGCGGGGCCGAACCATGGCCGCCCGAGCCGATGAAGGCGCCTTCCCAGCTGTCGCTGGCCGCGAGCATCGCGCCGGGGAGGAAGCCGGCCTGGCCCGGCGAAAGCTCCTCGGTGAGGTCGCCCACGTGTCCTCCCTCGATGGCTATCATCCCTTCAAGGCAGCCAGCGGCGATGAGGAGCTTGGCGCCGTGATAGCCTTCCTCGCCGGGCTGGAAGAGGAAGCGGGGCCTATAGGCCAGCTTTCCGGCGCGGAACTCCTCCACAAGGACGGAAGCCGCGCCGAGAAGGGAGGCGACATGGGCGTCATGGCCGCAGGCATGCATGGTGCCGGGGATCGTCGAGGCATAGGCGGCTCCGGTCTTCTCTTCGAGGGGAAGCGCGTCCATGTCGGCGCGCATGCCGATGACCGGCCCCCTGTCCCCAAGGTCGGCGATGATGCCCGAGCCCGCCATCCGGTAGCCGATGCCGAGGCGGTCGAGTTCCCGGGTCACTAGGGCGGCCGTGAGCGGCAGGTCGAGTCCCACTTCAGGAATGCGGTGCAGCTCGCGGCGCAGCTCGATGATGCGTCCTCCGGCCTTGCGGCAGCGCGCGAGGATTTCGCTCGTGTCCATGTGAGTCCTTTCTTTCTCAGTCTTCTTCGTCTTCGAGGGAACCCTTGCGGGAGTTGTAGTCCGCCACGATGGCCAGCGCGTCCTCGGCTTCGTCCTCGGCGACGCAGACGCGCACGCCTTTTATGTCCACGGAAAACAGGGGATTGATGTCGAGCATGCCGTCGACGATCATTTCGGGATCAAGGCCCGCGGATTGAAGGAGGCTCTTGACCACGATCGCCTCATCCTGGAAAACGGAGACGAATACCTCAACCATGGATCCCTCCGGATGAGCGTGCGGCTTCGATCGCGGCGGTGGACTTGTCGAAGGATGGTCCAAGGCGGCGCGCGCCCGAAGGCGTGACCAGCCAGTCCTCCTCGTTCCTGACGCCGCCGACTCCCATCCACGCCTCGATCTTCTCGAAGGCGATGTGCTCGGCGAAGCGTCCTTCGGACTTCCACGCGGCGATGAGCTCCGGAATGAAATAGAGCCCGGGCTCGACCGTATGCACCATCCCGGCCTTGAGGGCCTTGGCGAGGCGCAGGGATTTGCGACCGAATTCCTTCGAGCGTCCGGCGCCGTCGTAGCCGACCCAGTCCTCGCCGTAGTTCTCCATGTCGTGGACATCGAGGCCCAGCATGTGGCCGAGTCCGTGGGGAAAGAAGAGGGCATGGGCGCCCTTGGCCACCGCCTCGTCGGGGTCGCCGCGCATGAGGCCAAGGCTGGACAGGCCGGTGACCGCCGCCTTGGCCGCCGCGTCGTGGGCCGCCATGAAGGGCTTGCCCGGGCCGATGGCCGGGATGGCCGCCTGGCCCATGGCCAGGACTATTTCATAGATGGCGCGCTGCTTTTCGTCAAAGCGGCGGCCGACCGGGAAGGTCGTGGTGAGGTCGCCCGCATACCCTTTCAGGGATTCGGCGCCGGCATCGAGGAGGAAGAGGGAGCCCGCGGCCAGGCTGCGGTCGTGGCGGTGGTTATGGAGGGTGGCGCCTTTTGTGGTCGCGATGACCGGGAAGGAAAGACCCCCGCCGTCGGCCAGGGCGATCTCCGTGACACGGGCCGCGATGTCGGATTCCCGCATGCCGGGCCGTGTAAGGATGAGGGCTGCCCGGTGCATGGCCACCGTCGTGGCCACCGCGACCTCGATCTCCGCCACCTCGAGCGCGTCCTTGATCTCGCGCAGCTCGATCGCCGCGCGGATGAGGGGGAGGGAAACCTTGCCGTCCACCGCCTCGATGGAAACCCCCAAGAGGCGGGCAAGTTCGCGGCGGGTTTCGTCACGGTAGGGCGGGAGAAAGAGGATGGCGGGCGCTTCTCTAGAGTCCGTGGCCAGGGATGAGCGGTGACGGAAAGCGCATCCCGCCGCTTCGGCCAGTTCGGCCATCGTGGGCTCGGGGCCGGTCCAGACGATGTCGTCCATCGAAAGGTCGTCACCATAGAGGACAGATTCTCCGCTCCCGAGGTCCATGGCCGCGGCGAGTCCGGGCTTGGAATGGCCAAAAAAATAGCGGAAACTCGAATCCTGGTGGAATGGGTAGGCATTGTCCGTGTAGTTCATCGGGCTTTCACCGTTGCCCACAAGCACGACAAGACCGCTTCTTTCGCCACGAAGGCCCAAGGCTTTTATGAGGGCCGCGCGCCGGTCCCGGTAGGTGCTGGCATCGAACATTCCGCCATGCTAGCCTCCGTTACCTTGCGGCGTCAATGGCGAAGGCCCGGCTCCACTCGATTCCTGCCGTGCTCCTTGGCCCGATACAGGGCAGCGTCCACGCTGGCCAGGAGGCGATCCGAGTCGACACCTTTTTCCCAGCCCGCGACCCCCGCCGAGGCCGTGACCGTGAACTCGTCTCCCCCCAGGCTGTGGGCAGGGTTTTCCTTGCCCTGCCCGGAACCGTCTCCCCAAGGCGCCTGCACGGCCACGGAGCGGAAGCGCTCCGACTGGAGGCTGGTGCGCACCCGCTCGGCCGCCTCGATGGCACCCCTCGATTCGACTTCGGGAAGCACGGCAAGGAATTCCTCTCCGCCGTAACGGCCTACATAGTCGGTGTTCCGGAACGAAGCCCTGCAGATCGCGGAAAAGCGGCGGATGGCCTCGTCGCCTGCCGCGCGGCCATGTATGTCGTTGACGAGCTTGAAGTGATCGAGGTCGAAGAGGACCAGGGAAAGGGGGCGGTCATAGCGAAGGGCCCGCCTGATCTCTTCCTCGAGGGCGGCGAGGATGGCCCCCCGGTTGAGCGACCCGGAAAGGGAGTCGGTGGTCGACAGGCGACGGAGCTCGTTCTCCGCCTCGACAAGCGCATGCTCCCTTTCGTCGAGCCTGCGTTCAAGGCTCTCCTTGGTTTCCCGGTGAAGGCGGCTTTCAACGATCCCGCAGACTTCGCCGCCGTCGCCGCGCACCGGTTGGAGATTGACTTCGTCCACGACCTTCCCGTCCGGGCTCAACTCCATGAAGCGCTGGGAAGCGCCGCCCAAGCAGGCCTCGAAGTGGGGCGCCCTTCGTTCGAAGAGCTCGGATGACATGAGGCTGGACAGGGATGTCCCTATCCCCTGTCCAGCCTTCAGGCCAAGTTCGGAAAGGCGGCGGCGATTGGCGGCCACGAGGCGGTATTCGCGGTCGATGAAGGCGAGGGAGGCCGGCGAGGCTTCCACGATGGATCGCAGGGCCAAGAGTTCGTCCTGGTTTTTATGTGTTTCACTCATGTGCGCTCCCATCGAGCCGGCCCCGCTCTCTCGACAGGCCGTCGTCTATACCTGGTTCCTCGAAGCTTGTTGTTGAGTTCAATAGACTTCTTGGAGAAACTGTAGGCGGTGAAGCCCCCGCCGTCAAGGCTTGAGATACAGACGAGCGAGCCTCAGGGCCTCGGGATGGCGCCAGGGGTTGCGGCTGTTCTTCAGCCAGGCGCGGTAGGTCGCGCAGGCCTCGTAATAGCCTTCCGGCCCCTTGAAGGAGGAAAGCTCGTCGCATTTGTAGAGTTCGAGGAGGATGGGGAAGAGGGGGGCATCGACGCCTTCGATCCCCCGCTCCAGGGGGAGGCGGGGGAGGGCCGCAGGCAGCATGTGGTAGCGGACGAGGTAGGAGACATCGTTCCCGATCTCACGAGGGAAACCGAGGCGGGAGAGAAAGCGCCTGGCTACCTCGGCCCCGATCTCCGCATGGCGGTCAAAGCGCTTTCCGCCTGCGGCGCTCGCCCTGGGTTTTCCCGAGTCGTGGAGGAGGAGGGCCAGGGAGAGACGGAAATCGGTCGTCTTGCGGTATCGGAATGTCTCCATCGTGTGGGCCCAGACATCCCCTTCCGGATGGAATTCCTTGGCCTGGTCGACTCCTGCCAGTTCGCCGATCTCCGGCCAATAGGCATCTATGAAGCCACAGGCCTTGAGGAAACCGAATGCCCGCTCCGGGCTTTTTCCAGTGAGGATGAGGGAGAGGAGGTCGCGTTGGGCCCCGAGGGGGAAATCGCGCGGAGGCGGCGGGAGGAAATCCTTGGGAAGATAGTAGTCGTAGCGGGCCAGGAGGCCGGCCGCCTGGAAAATGAGATCCTCGCCCGAGGCGCCCCGCGGTTCGAGTCGCCTTTCGCGGAGGAGGGGATAGATGCCCTTGGGATCGTGGTAGAAAGCGCGTTTTCTTGGATCGCGCAGGAGATCAAGAGGCGCGAAGGCGGCGCTTTCCGCCTGCGAGAGGGAATCGACCATGCGAAGATAGAGGGGCCATTCGGTCTCTTCGCCTTCGACCCTCGGGCCACGGGGCAAAAGGACCGCGTCCGCGTAGGAGAGTCCGGGGAAGGCCAAGGCTTCGCTCGTCCTGGCCACGTCCTGGAGGCTTCCTTCGACAAGGGCAAAGCGCAGGGGGGAAGGCTTGACGCCATGGTAGGCGTCGAGGGCAGTGAATCCCGAATCGTAGACGGCCAGCCCCGCCGCCTCGAGTGAATCCATTGCCCTGCCCATGGATGAAAGATAGCGATGTATACGGCCTTAGAGCAAGCCAAGGCTGGCCTGACTGACCCGGCAACTGGACATCGGCGAGTGCCCGATCTCATGTTGCCGGGTCAGCGCGTCCGTGCGAGGGGCAGCCTCAGGTTCCCGATCTCTTTTTTATGCTCGAGCTCGAGGGCTTCGCCTTCGACGGATCCTCTGGCCAGTCATGCCGGGGATAACGGCCGCGCAGGTCCTTGCGGACCTCGAGCCAGGCGCCCCGCCAGAAACCGGGAAGATCGGCCGTCACATGGATGGGGCGGCCAGCCGGCGATAGGAGGCGGATGAGCATGGGTCGCCCCATGATGGCGGGGTGGACCGCAAGACCATAGAAGTCGGCGGGACGGGCTTCGAGGACAGGCCCGAGCTCCATGCCGCCGGGACCGGGGGCGGCGCTGCCATAATCCAGGGCCGCGCTCCGCCCCGAGGGAAGCTCGAGGCGGCCGGGCGCGTCGCAGCGGAAGGCGCGCTCCAGGGAGGCGGGGACGAGGCTGTCCAGGGCTGACCGAAGGTTTTGGCCGTCGATGACGGGGCCGGGCCCTCCTCCGACAAAGGGGAGGAGCCAGGTCTCCGCGCTCGCAAGGAGGCCCGTATCCGAGAGGTCGGGCCACGATTCGGGCAAGGCCGTCCGGCCATACCAGCGGAGCCGGGAAAGGAGGGCCGCCGCGTCTCCCTCCTCCCAGGGCAGGATCGAGAGCCCTGTGCCCTTGAGGAGAAGGGCGAAGGCCGAAGCGACGCTTTCCCGGGGCGGGAGCTTCAAGGGCCGCTCTGAAAGGAGGATGGCGCCGGCGCGGCGGCGCGAGCGCGCATGGGGCACGAGGCCCGTCCAGTCGAGTTCCGTCGTCTCCGAAAGAAATGACGCGAGGGCGGAGAGGGCTTCGCCTTCATCGAGGGCGGCGCCGGCAAAGACCGTCCCTTCGTCGCTGTCCCGGCTCCCCTGGATGCTCCCCGCGACGCCTCCTGAATCGGCTTCCGCCGCCACGATCCATGGCGCGGCGGCCAGGGCCCCGCGGGCCTTGAGTTTCCTGCCCCCGGGAAGCTGGAAGCTCGCTTGTGCGCCGCGGGCCTCGATGCGTTTGGCCACGCGGTCGGGGAAGGCCGGGGCCAGGAGGCTGCCGTAGCTGGCTTCGGCCCCCCCATCTACCGCGACGACCGACCGCGACTTGCCGTGCGGGCCTGCCGAAGCCGGCGGGCTCGAGCCGCGCTCCCGCAGCGCAGCCACCTCGAGCCGGGCCGCCTCGTCGCGGGCCCTGGCGTATTCGCCCCGGCCTGAGCGAAGGGCCTCAAGGGCCAGGCCCAGGTCGGCGTCTTCGCCGCTTCCGCGTTCGGCGAGGATGGCCGCGAGGGCGGCTGCGTCGGAGAGGCGCCCCGCTTCGGATCCGCGGAGGACCAGGGCGGCCAAGCGGGGCTCCGCGCCCATCCTCGCGCAGGCGGCGCCGAAAGCGGTCGCCTTCCCTTGGGCGTCCACGGCGCCCAGCTCAAGGAGGAGCTCGCGTGCGGCCACCCAGGCGGAGGCGGGCGGCGCATCGAGCCATTCGAGCTCCTCGGCCCGAAGCGCCCCCCAGACCGCCGCTTCCAGGACAAGGCCAGAGAGCTCGGCGCGGAGGATCTCGGGCTCGGTGCGTTCGACCAGGACCTCGGCCTTGTCCCAGGCGCGGAGGCAGAGGCCGGGGCCAAGGCGCCCCGCCCGGCCGCGCCGTTGGTCGGCGCGATCGGCCGCCTCGCGCTCGGTCACCAGGCGGTTGAGGCCGGTGCGCGCGTCGTAGCGCGTCAGGCGAGCCAGCCCTGCGTCGAGGACGGCGCCGATCCGCGGCACCGTGAGGCTGGTCTCCGCCACGCTCGTCGCGAGGATGATGCGCCGTCCCGCCTGCGCGCCGGGCGCGACGACCCGGCGCTGGGCCTCCAGGGGAAGGGAGCCATGGAGGGGAAGGATAGCGGGGCTCCCGGGTCCCTTCGACCGGGCTTCGAGGGCCTGGGCCATTTTTCCTATCTCTCGGCCTCCCGGCAGGAAGATGAGGAGGTCGCCGTCCATCTGGCCGAACAGGCGGAGGGCTTCGCCCGCCAGGGCTTCCTCGAAACCGCGGTCCGTCAGGTTGCGGGGGAAGCCTGGACCGACGTGGCGGGTCTCGATCGGGAAGGATCGGCCGGCGACCTCGAGGACTGGTGCCCCGATATGGGCCGCAAGCCTCTCTGCCGCGATCGTCGCCGACATAAGGACGATCCGCAGCTGGGGACAGAAGGCTTCGCGCGCCTCGAGGGCAAGGGCAAGGCCGAGGTCGGCGGCAAGGCTCCTCTCGTGGAATTCGTCTAAGACGAGGGCGCACACGCCACGGAGGCCGGGATCCTCCTGGACCAGTCGGATGAAGACCCCCTCGGTCATGAACTCGACGAGGGCTCCGGGCCTCGAGTCTCCCCGCACCCGGTATCCCACCTTGCCGCCTGGCTTTTCCCCCAGGAGTTCGGCCCCTCGCCAGGCGGCCTGGACCGCGGCGATGCGCCGGGGCTCCAGGACGAGGACCCGGCCGGCGGGCAGGCCCATGGCCCCTGCCTCGAGGGCCACGGCGAGGGGCACGAGGCTCGTCTTGCCGGCGCCTGGCTCCGCGGTCAGCACGAGGCCCTTGCCGTCATGCAAGGGGCCAAGGACCTCGGCGAGACGGGGAGCGAGGGGCAGGTCGAGGGCGGCGAGCCGGGCAAGGGCGTCACAGGAGGCGGACATGGAGGAGAGTGTGCCCTCCCGCGCGCACGAGGCGCAAGGGCGATGGACGAGGGCCGGGCCTTCATGTCATCCTTCCGCCTCGAAACGAAGCGAAAGGCAGGGGGAAGGCGATGCGCAAAGGTGATTTCTTGTGGGCCCTGATCCTCGCGGGCATAGCCGCTTTCATTGTCCTGCCTGGCAGCCATGGGCTCTTCGTGTCGGCGACGAACGCCGCGCCTTATCCCATGGGCTTCGTCAAGTTCGCGGTCCTGGCCACGATGGGCGAGTTCCTCGCGATCCGCATCATGAAGAAGGGCTGGCAAAAGCCCCTCGGCCCCCTCGTCAAGACCTTCGTGTGGGGCGTCATCGGGCTCCTCGTCGTCCTCATGTTCGGCCTCTTTTCATCAGGCGTGGCAGGGGCGACCTCCAAGGGACTCCTTCCCTCCACCCAGGGTTTCTGGGGCTCCCTCCTCGCCGCCTTCCTCACGAGCGTCTTCATGAACCTCACCTTCGCTCCCGTCTTCATGGCCTGCCATCGCATCTCCGATACCCTCATCGATGCCCGCGCCATGGGTGAGAGGATAGGCCTCGGCGCCGCGGTGGACCGGATCGACTGGCCCGGCTTCATGAAGTTCGTGGTCGGCAGGACCATTCCCCTCTTCTGGATACCCGCGCACACCCTCACCTTCATGCTGCCCGGCGAATACCGCATCATCGCCGCCGCCTTCCTCTCGATCGCCCTCGGCGCCATCCTCGCCTTCGCCAAGGGAAGGAAAGCGCGATGAGGGTCGAACGGAACGTCAAGCTGGAGTATGCCTTGTGGTTCCTCGGGATCTCGCTGTTTCCCGTCTACAAGCTGGTCCGGAGCCCCGGCCAATGGCTCTATGCCTGTTTCCTCGAGCTCGTGCTGGCCGTATTGCTGCTCGGCAACTACCGGAAGCAGGCGAAGGACAAGGTCCTCTATGAGTCGGACGACGAGAGGATCGGCATACAAGGGTCGAAAGAGGGACAAGGCGATCCCGGGACCATCCTGCTGTCCCAGGTCGACGAGGTCCTAGAGGAGAAGCACACGATCCTCATAAAGCTGAAGGAGGGCCGCCCGATCCGGCTCAGGCGGCTGGGAAGGCACAAGGCCGAGGTCTTCAAGGACCTTGCCGGCCGCCTTGCCTCACATGGGCGTTGAGCCAGGCCACGCAGTCCGCGGCGACCTCCTCCTTGTTCGTCTCGTGGAGGATGCAGTGGCGTGCCCCTTCGTAGTACTTCTCGGTGACGTCCTTGATGCCGTACCTGTCCCGGTAGCGCGCCGCGAGGGGCTTGAGGTCGGCCAGGTGGGCGTTCGCGGCATCCTCGCTTCCCGACATGAGGAGGATGGGCAGGTCCTTGGGTATGGCCGCCTCCCTCTCCGCGCGCCAGAGCCGGCGATAGGCCAGGGCCATCTCGAGGGACATGGACGTGGACTGGGGGAAGTTGCAGTAGGGGTCGTCCACGATCGCCTGTATCTCCGCCGGGTCGCGTGAGGTCCAGTCGGCCTTGCTGTTCGTGGGCGAGGGCTCGTAGGGCCGGTTGTAGCCATCGAAGACCAGCTTGTCCGCGAGGTCGCTCGTCGTGTCGGGGCCGCGGAGGAGGACCATGAGGCGGCCGAAGACGGGGCCGATGCCGGTGACGATGAAGGGCATGGTGCCGGTGGATCCCGTGAGGATGACGCCGGCGAGCCGGCTGCCCCAGCGCTGGATATAGTCCTGGGCGAGGTGGCTTCCCCAGGAGTGGGCCAGGAGGAAGAGGGGCAGGCCCGGATGATCCGCATTGATACGATCCGACACAAGGGCAAGGTCGCGGACGCAGGCGTCCCATCCTCCCTTGCCCAGCCGCCCGAGGCCGCCTGAGGTCTCGGCTGTCCTGCCGTGGCCGCGGTGGTCGTCGCCATAGCAGGCAAATCCGGCGGCGCACAGGCGCTCGGCGGTCCAGGCATAGCGGCCTGAGTGTTCCCCGACCCCGTGGGCGATATGGACGACCGCCTTGGGTCCGCCGGACTCAGGTTCCCAACGGCGCACGAAGACATCGACGCCTTCGGCATCCCTCAACATGAAACTCGATGCGGTCATGGTCGCCTCCCTTGGTCGCCCATGTCAGCGGTTTTCGAACTCGAGCGAAAACCTGGTCCCCTTCCCGCGGTCGATCCGGATGGTCCCGTCCAGCTGGTCCGCGAGCGATTTGACGAGGAGGAGGCCGAAGCCGCTGGAATCCGAGAATCCGATCGAATCGGGCAGGCCGATCCCATCGTCCTCGACGCTGATGCTGATGGTGCTTCCCTTCTCCGTTGCGCTCACCCGTATGAGGCCCTTGTCCCTGCCCGCAAAGGCATATTTCATGGCATTTGCGATGATCTCGTTCATGAGGATGCCCAGGGGCGAGATCGTGTCGGCCGCCAGGATGAAATCGGCGATGTCCGTCTCCAGGCGCACGGCCGCGCTGTTGGGGTAGCTGTCCACGATCTCCCTTGCCAAGGTGGGCAGGTATTCCCCTGCCGGAATCCGGGAGAAATCCTCCGCGCGGTAGAGTTTGTCGTAGAGCACTTCCATGCTGCGGAAGCGGCGCTCCGCGTCCCGTATGGCCGCGACCGCGGAGGATTCCTTCATGTTGTTCGCCTGCAGCGAGAGGAGGCTCATCATGGTGGACATGTTGTTCTTGATGCGGTGGTGGACCTCCTTGAGGATGAGTTCCTTCTCCGCGAGAAGGTCCGTCACCTTCTCCTCTGCCAGTTTGCGTGTGGTGATGTCGGTGCCGTGGGCGAGGACCATGACGACCTCGCCGGAATCGTCCTTTACGGGATTGGCGGTGGAGGAATAGAAGAGGGTCCTCCCTTCGATCGGGACGGATATCTCGAAGGATTCCTTTTCGCCTGAGCGAAACACCTTGCCGATGATCTCCATGCGCCTATCCGCGTTTTCCTTCGGATAGACGTCCCAGAAGGTCTTCCCCACGAACCAGTCGGGGTCCTTGCCAAAGGCCCGGGCGAAGGCCTTGTTGGCGAACAGGTATTCCCCGCGGCGATCCACGCAGAAAACGATGTTGCTCGAGTACTCGATCAGGGAGCGGTACTTGAACTCGCTGTCCCTCAGGGCCTTTTCGACCAGCTTGCGCTCGGTCAGGTCGATGATGGTCTGGAAGATATAGTAGTGTCCGCCGATCTCGATCACCTGCCCCGTCGCAAGGCCGAAGCGCCGCTTTCCCGATTTCGCCGTCACGACTATCTCGAGGTCGCGATAGCCGCCGTTTTTCATGACCAGGTCCCTGGTCCGCGTTTCGGCATCAGGACCAATTATGCCTAGTCGCGTGACGTTCGCGCCGATGAGCTCCTCCCGGGAGTACTCGAGGTCGCGGACCATAGCCTCGTTCACCTCGTTGAAGTCGCCGTTGTCGGTGTCGATGATCATCATGGGATAGGGGCTCGCGTCGAATACCCTGTGGAATTTCCCCTCGCTTTCCCGCAGCGCCTGTTCCGAACGCTTGCGCTCGGTGATGTCCGTGCCGATGCCCACCACGCCGATGATGTCTCCGCTTGTATCCTTCATGGGCGAAACCGCGGTCCTGAAGGTCCGTCCCTGGTGGGAATACGCGAACTGGACGCATTCGCCGAGGAGGGCACGGCGATGGGCGTCAAGGGACTCATTCCTTGGATCCTCCGACTGCAGGAAGTCCGTGAGCCTCATGCCCACGACCTGGTCGGGGAGGAGTCCCAGCGAGGCGAGGGCCTGGCCTTGGGACAAGGTGAAGCGCAGGTTCCGGTCGACGGTCCAGAGGGTGCCATCGAATTCGTTCATCGCCATGTGGAAACGGTCATCGCTGGCTTTCAATACGTCCATTTTCGCCCGCATTGTCCTGTTCGCGTCGAAGAGCTTGAAGGCCATCTTGATCAAGGCGTCGAGGACGGTCTTGGACGAGGCTTTCACCACATAGCCGTAGGAAGTGATCCTTTCCGTCTTTTCCACGATCTCGGGCTCGATGTGGCTCGAGAGGAAGACGATGGGGACATCGTGTTCCGCGAGGATCAGGCGCGCGGCTTCCGTCCCGTCGATTCCCTTGCCAAGGTTGATGTCCATCAGCACCAAGTCGATGTCGGGATTCCCCGCGAACGAGGTGATCGCCTTTTCGCCGTCGCTTGCCCAGATGACCCGGTACCCGAATTTCTCGAGCGCCGCTTTTTCGTCAAGCGCGATGATGGGCTCGTCCTCGACGAGAAGGATGGTTTTTTCTATGGAACCGTCCATTTTTACTCCAGCGCCGCGCAGCTATCTGGAAGTATTGAACCCGCGCCGATCCCTGTCAATATCGTCGGGTGATCAAATCGGGTTGGGGCGGAGCGGACGCTTTCGACGCTGGCCTTCTAGTTTGTCCTTGCGAGCTTGACCTGGATGCTTTTCACGAGGACGACGCAGAGGGCCAGCGAGGCGAAGGCCATGAGGGCATAGAAGAAGAATCCCGCCTGGACCCCCCAAGCCGTCGCGATGGCCGACATGAGGAAGGGAAAGGCGAAGGACCCGAAGGCGCCGCCTGAGGACGCGACACCGATGGCGGATCCCGAGTCATCGGGGGAAGCCCGGCCTACGAGGGTGATGATGCTCGTGTAGACGCAGGAAGCCCCGAAGCCAGCGAGGGCGACGGCGATGGCGGCAAGGGGCGCCGCCGCATTTCCGCCGAATCCGAGGGTGGCCAGGAGGCTCACCGCCACGGCAAGGAGGATGGACAGGACCACAAGGAGCCGATCGGGGCGCGCGCGCTTCCAGAAAATCGGGATGCCGAAGCGGCCGGCTGCCAGGCCTGCCCAGAAGATGGAGACGATGAAGGAGGCCGCGGGGGCTCCCCAGGCGAAGTCGCGGACGAAATATTCGGCGGCCCAGTTCGAGAGCCCGAGCTCCGTGCCCACGTAGAAAAAGAGGGCGATGAAGCCGAGGTAGCGGATCGCACCTCCTGCCTTCTTCGCATTTCCAGCTGCAGGTTTCCCTGCCTTGGGCAGGCGCTGGAGGGGCATGACGAAGGTGACGAGGAAAAGGCCGATGTAGATGAAGGAGATGCCGCGGTAGAGGGTAGTCCAGCCGAGGCCCGATGCCAGGAGGATGCCCATGAGGAAGGGGCCGGCCGCCGCGCCGATGGAAAAGGCGCCATGCATGAAGTTCATGGGCCTGCCTGCGCCTTCCTCGTCCATGTGGAGGGAGGCCCAGTTGACCGCGACTTCAAGGCAGCCCTGGCCGAGGCCCAGGGCGAAATAGAGCCCTATGTTGAGCATGGGCGAGGGCGTGGCGCCGAAAAAGACCAGGCTCGCGGCGTCAAGGGCGAAGCCGCCGGCCAGGAGCGCACGCGCGCCGAGACGGTCGATGAGCTTGCCGCCCAGGTAGAGGGCCAGGAAGGAGCCGAAGGCGCCCGCGCCCATGATGGCACCGGCTACGCCGTAGCTCCAGTGGAGGTCCCTGAGGATCGCAGGAAGGGCCGCGCCGACCACGGTGGCGGAGGTGCCGAAGAGGACAAAGGTCGTAAAGAGGGCGATGAAGAGGCTATCGTATTTTTTCGCGACTATTCTCATACGGAAACAGGTTCGCATGGAGAAGGCCGGGGGGTCAATCGAGAGGGGGCTTTTAGGAGAAGAGGGTCATGAAGTAGGCGTGGAGCCTGTCGTCCCCGGATAGCTCCGGATGGAAGCTGGCCGCCAGGACCTTGCCATTGCGAAGAAGGACAGCGTCGCCGCGGTGCGTCGAAGATTGTTGGTCGCGGCGCCAGCCCATGGCCTCGGTGTCGCCGAGGGGCTCAAGGCGGGGCGCACGGATGAAAATGCCGGGGAAGGGCCCGACAGCCGTGTCGACCTCCTCCTCGAAGCTCGAGAGCTGGCGGCCGTAGGCGTTGCGCCTGGCCCGGGCGGGAAGGAGGCCGAGGCAGCCGGGGCCCCCATCCACCTCCTGGCATAGGACGATGGCGCCTGCGCACAGGCCCCAGACCGGCATTCCCTCACGGATGCGTGCCTTGATGGGCTTGATGAGGCCGTAGTCGTGGAGGAAGCGGCCCATGACGGTGCTTTCCCCGCCGGGAATGACGAGGCCATCCACGCGCTCCAGTTCCTCCCGGTGCCTGACCTGGATCGTCTGCACGCCGAGGCGGGCAAAGGGCGCCTCGTGGTCCTGGACGGCGCCCTGCAGCGCGAGGATGCCTACTATGCAGTCCCGCATGTTTCGCTACCTCCTCTTGAGAACTCTTGCCGGCGAACCATGCGGGTCGGCGGACTAAATTCCGCGCGAGGCCATCGCGGTCTCGAGCGTCTTGATCTCGAGGCCGCGCATGGGTTCGCCCAGTCCGCGGGAGATCTCGACGAGGCGCTTGGGGTCCTGCCAGTTGATCACCGCTTCCACGACGGCGCGGGCGGTGCGGGCGGGGTTCTGGGACTTGAAGATGCCCGAGCCCACGAAGCAGCCTTCCGAGCCGAGCATCATCATGAGGGCCGCGTCGGCCGGTGTCGCGATGCCGCCGGCCACGAAGGTGACGACAGGAAGGCGGCCCAAGTCGCGCACCTGCCTGACGAGCTCGGGCGTCACGCGGTACTCCTGGGCCTTTTCGGAGAGGGCCGCCGTGTCCATCCCGGCCAGCTCGGCGAGCTGGCGATTGACGGTCTTGAGGTGACGAACCGCCTCGACGACGTTGCCGGTGCCGGCTTCGCCCTTGGTGCGGATCATCGACGCGCCCTCCTGGATGCGGCGGAGGGCCTCGCCGAGGTCACGGGCGCCGCAGACGAAGGGCACGGAGAAGCTCTTTTTGTCGATGTGGGCCTCGTCGTCCGCTGGGGTGAGCACTTCGCTCTCGTCGATGAAATCCACGCCGAGGGCCTCGAGGATCCTGGCTTCCGCAAGGTGCCCGATCCGGGATTTTGCCATGACGGGGATGGAGACGGCCGCCATGATGGCCTCGATCATCCCGGGGTCGCTCATGCGCGCCACCCCTCCCATCGCCCTGATGTCGGAGGGCACGCGCTCGAGGGCCATGACGGCGCAGGCCCCCGCGTCTTCGGCTATCTTGGCCTGCTCGGTGTTCGTGACATCCATGATGACGCCGTTCTTGAACATCTGTGCGAAGCCCTTATTGAGTTTTTCCCGCATGTTTCCTCCCAAGGTATGACCGTGCTATGCTGTGGAACGCGAATTCCACATATTACTATATGCACTGGCGATATTGTCCTAGTACAATATCCGAAGTGTCCTAGTGACAGTCAAGGGGCTTGTGCGCGCGATGCACCTCTACGAACGAATCTACGAAGACCTGAAGCGCTCCATCGACGAGGGCGAGATCAGGCCGAGCGAGCGCCTCCCCTCCATACGCGAGGTGGCCTCCCGCTATGGCTGCAACAAGCTCACCGCCGGGCGCGCCTTTGACCTCCTTGCCGAGGCCGGCGCCGTGGAAAACCTCGTAGGCTCAGGCTCCTTTGTCACCTTCCCCTCGCCGCCGCCCGAGCGCGCCGGTGACTTTTCGGCGGCACGCTTGTGCGAGGACTTCTTTCCCTATGAAGAGGCAAGCCGCCTTTTGGCGCTTGTCCTCGCGGCCGAGCGTGGCAGGGTCTTTTCCGCCGTGCCGGTCCGCGGCGAGGCCGGGCTCCTGCGTGCCCTCTCTAGGCGATTCTCCCTTCCCGAGGATTCCCTCGTCGTCACCGGCGGCGGCCTCCAGGGATTGGACCTCTGCCGCCGCCTCTTCTCCGGCCGGGGCGGCAAGGGGGGGCGCGAGGAGCCGACCATCCTCGTGGAGGAGCCCTGCTTCCCCTCGGCACTGACCCTTTTCCGGCCCGAGGCCTCGATTCCCATGGAGGCCGACGGTCCCGACCCCGGGCGTTTCGGCGCCTTTTTCGCGGGGAGGAAATCGGGCGGGTCCGCGCTTTTCTACGCCGTGCCCGATATCCACAACCCGACCGGCCGCCGCTACTCCGAAGCGAGGAAGCGGGCCATCGCGGAGCTCTGCCGCCGCCATGACGTATGGATCGTCGAGGACGACTACCTCTCCGAGCTCGAGCCGTCTGGCATCCCCCGGTTTGTAGACCTGGCTCCCGAACGCACCCTCTGGATCAAGTCGCTGTCCAAGACCACCGCTCCCGGCATCCGTATCGGCGCCATATCCGCGCCGGCTTCGCTCGTGGAGAGGATCGCCGCGCTCAAGGCGGAAATCGACACCGGGCCGGCGGCCTGGCTTCAGTTCTTCGCGGAGCGCATCATCACCTCTGGCCTCCTCGAGGAGGAGCTCAGGAGCTGCGCGGCCTGTGTCCTCGCGCGCCGCGCCGAGCTTGCAGCCCTCCTGGGCCGCTTTCCCGCCCTGTCCTTCGAAGGCGGGAGCGCAGGCTACAACCTGTGGGTCAGCTGCGACCGGGAGCCCAGGCTGGTCTCGCCGCCCTGGGCGGAGGGCAGGCGCTTCGGCTTCGGACCCGAGCTCAAGCGGCGATTCCGCCTGTCCTTCATGGCCCTCTCCGAGGCCGAATGGCCCCAGGCCTTGAAGCGCCTCGACCTCATCCTCTGTGCCACCTTTGGCTCGCCGGCCGCCGGACCAGCGCCATGACCGACGACGCGGCGGAAGAGGCCTTCGAGGGCATCGGCGTCTACGCGGAAAGCGCCCTCCATGCCTCGCTCAAGCGGCACTACGCAGGGCCCGAGGACTGTTTCGAAGTGCCGCTGGAAGGCCGGATCGTCGACCTCATCCGCCGCCTCCCCAAGGGGGACGAGGTGGTCGAGATCCAGACCCGGCGCCTGGACAAGATCGCTTCGAAGGTCCTCGCCCTCGCGAAAGGGCATCGAGTCCGCGTCGTGCACCCCGTATGCGCGAGGACGGTCATCTCCCGCGTCTCCCCCGAGACGGGAGAGCTCCTCTCCGAAAGGAAAAGCCCGAAGCGCGGTGACTTCTACTCGGTCTTCGACGAGCTCGTGAGGGCCCCTTCCCTCATAGGGGCCAGGAACGTGACCATCGAAGTCCTCCTCGTCGGCTGCCGCGAGATCCGATGCCGTGACGGCACGGGTTCATGGCGGCGCCGGGGGGACCGCATCATCGAGCGCGCCCTCGAGGAGGTCCTCGAGTCCCGTTGCATGAAAGGACGGTCCGACTGGCTCGCCCTGATCCCACGCGGCCTCGAGGCGCCATGGACCTCGGCGAGCCTCGGGAAGGCCCTGGGCATCGACGCTGACCGGGCGCGCAAGATCCTCTACAGCTACGCCAGGGCCGGTTTGATCCGCGAGACGGGGAAGTCGGGACGGCATAAGGCCTATGAAGGCAAGGACACCGGGCCAGGGGCCGCGAAACGAATAAGCGAAGGGAAAGCAAAACATGAATAATTGGAAGATCTATTTCGCCGGGGCCGCCTGGTCCTCCATTTTCGGCTTCTCCTTCCTTGTCACGAAAGGCGCGCTCGAGGCATGGACGCCTTTCGAGCTCCTCTTCCTCCGCTTCACCCTGGCCAGCCTTGTCCTCTCCGTCCTCGCTCGCCTCGGGTTCCTGCGCCTTTCCTACCGCGGCAAGCCCTTCGGGACCCTCGTCCTCCTCTGCCTCTTCCAGCCCCTCCTCTACTTCGCCTGCGAGACCTTCGGCCTGCGCGAAACCGCGTCGAGTACGGCAGGGCTCATCCTGGGCGCCTTGCCCGCGGCGGTGGCCGCGCTGTCCGTGCCGATGCTCAAGGAAAAGCTCGCGCCGCGCCAGGTCGCCGGCCTCGTCCTGTCGGTGGCGGGAGTGGCCCTCATCGTCCTCGCGGGGTCCGGCGGAGGCGCCGGCCACCGGGCGGACAGCCTCCTTGGCATCCTCCTCATCGTGGGCGCCGTCGTGAGCGCGGCCTTCTACAACATCTACTCCCGCCGGGCCAGCTCCAGCTACAGCCCTGCGGAGACCACCTTCGCGATGATGGTGTCCGGAGCGGTGTCCTTCGGCATCCTCGCCCTCGGAGCCCGCCTGGCAAAGGGCACGGAAGGCATCCTCGCGCGGGCCACGCCCTCCGCCTGGATGGCGGTCGCCTACCTCGGTGTCCTCTCCTCCGTGGTCGCCTTCTTCCTCGTGAACCTGACCCTCCAGAAGCTCAAGGCCTCGCAGTCCGCGGTGTTCGGCACCTTGACCACCCTTGTCGCCCTGGCGGCCGGCGTCCTCTTCCGCGGGGAATTCGCCGGCCCCCTCCAGCTCGCCGGCGCGGCGATGATCATCGGCGGCGTGTGGGCGACCAACTACAGCGGGGGGAGAAAATGGAGGGCATGACTTTCTATGATTCGCATTTCCATGCCCTGACGCTCTCGCATCCGAATTTCCCGGCCTTCATCGACACGGTGAGGAGCCGGCGGCTGGAGAACCTCTATGCCCAGGCCACCTCCCCGGACTACCTTGACGACGCCCTCTTCCTCAAGGGCGGCGAGCGGATGCGGAACATGCTCTCGGTGATGGAGAACGACGTGGGGTCCATCTATGCCCTCATGGAGGACGACCTGGCGGGACGGTACGCCAAGGATGGCGACCCGCCGCCCCTGCTTGCGGGAGGGGAGCTGTCGCTGGGACGCCTCCGTTTCGACCATCTGGTGATCGTACCACTTGTGATGGATTTCGGGATGATGGCATCCCCGCCCTCGGATTGCTACTAGGACCGGCCTCCGCCCAAGCCCGTGGCGGTCCAGGTCCGCGAGATCCTGGCCGGCATCAGGGATTACCGGAAGGCGCGGCCGGAGGGCTTCCTCGAGGTCCGACCCTTCCTCGGGGTCAACACCGTGAACCATGACCTGGAATCGCTGGCCCGCCTGCTGGAATCCTCGTTCGCCGGATACCGCCGCGGGCGGACGGCCGCAGCGGGATGCCTTCCTCGCCATGGACGGCTTCGACGAGGCTTCACCCGATGCCCTTCCCCTGCGCTTCGCCGGCGTGAAGGTCTATCCGCCCCTGGGCTTCGATCCCTGGCCGGAGGACGGCGGGGAACTCGAGAAGGTCAGGATCCTGTACGAGTTCTGCGAGAAACGCGGGATCCCCATCACTACCCATTGCGACGACCAGGGCTTCCGCGTCATCCCCCTCGAGGAGGCCTGGTCCTACGCCGCGCCGGCGCGATGGGAAGGCGTCCTGGCTTCCTACCCTGGCCTGACCCTGGATTTCGCCCACTTCGGGACGCAGTATTCGCGCCCTGTGGGAAGGGGAAAGGCCCGGTCCTTGCGGGAGGTGCTTCTCCAGTCCACCGAGTGGACACAGACCATCATCCGCTTCATGGACGAGTACCCCCGCGTCTACACGGACATATCCTTCAACGGCTGCGATCCGTCCTATTACGCGCATCTGTCGGAGCTGCTCGGACGCCTGCCCGCCGCGATGCGCGACCTTGTGGCAAGCCGGATCATGTTCGGGAGCGATTTCGTGGTGAGCCTGACGAAGGTGCGTTCCTACGCGGACTACTACCGCCATTACGCGGCCTCGGGGCTGAGCGACGAATGGAAGCGCCTTTTCGGCCACGACAACCCGGAGGCCTTCCTCACGGGGAAGTGAGCCCTCAGGTCTCGCGGACCACGAGTTCGGGGTCGTAGACGACGTGCTGGGGGAGATGGGACTCCCTGCCCGGTTCGATGATGTCGAGCAGGGCGCGCGCGCTTTCGTAGCCTAGACGGTACTTCGGCACGAGGACCGTGGTGAGCCGCGGGATGAAGGACTGCGCCACCTCGATGTCGTCGTGGCCGACCACCGAGACGTCCTTGGGCACGCGGATGCCTTTGTCCGCCAAGGCCCTGAGCACGCCGAAGGCCATCGCGTCATTGCAGACGAAGAGGGCGTCGGCGTCGAATCCCTCATCGATCCAGCGCACCATTGCCGCGAAGGCGTCCTCCGCTGTGGATCCGCAGGCTCGCACGCGCCGGGCGTCCAGCGCCAGGCCTCTTTTCCTGATCCTCTCCGCAAAGCCCTTGAGCCTTTCCGTCGTGCAGGACACCGGCATGTCGAAGCCCAGGTAGGCGAGCCTTTTCCTGCCCATGGAGGCGAAGCGATCCGCGACAAGCTCCCCCGAGCGGTGCGAATCCAGGATGAAGTGGACGTCTGAATGGATGCGGCACGGCCTGACTATGGCGATGTGGGGCGTCTGGATGGAAGCGTAGTCGAACCTGCTTTTCAGGTTGCTGGCCGGGACGACAAGCATCCCTGATACGCGGTAGGACGAGAGCAAGGTGATCGCCCGGCGCTCGACCTCGATCTCCTCGTTCGACGAAAGGATGAGGACGGTGTAGCCCCTCTCGGAGACGCAATCGGTCACGCCCTGGAGGATGCCCGAGAAGAAGGCGTTGTCGATGTGGGTGACGATCACCCCGATCGACTTGGAGGTGCCGGAGCGGAGGTTCGAGGCCGCCGCGTGGGGGATGTAACCAAGGTCGGCCGCGATCGCCTTGATCCTGGCCTTGGTCTCGTCGCCGATGTCGTCGCGGTCCTTGAGGGCCCTGCTCACGCTGTTGACGGATACCCCGGCCTTTTCGGCGATGTCGCGCAGCGTGATGTATCCCTTCATTGCTTCCTCATGGAGGAAGTATAAAAAAAACTTGACAAAAATGGAAGAGCCATCAATAATTACGTTAACGATAATGTTATTCCGTCAAATTGCTGGATGTGGGGCGTGTAGCAATGGATACAGTGAGGATCGGCATCATCGGCTGCGGCCGTATCTCGGATCTCCATGCCGCCGGGTATCGGGCCGACCCAAGGGCCAGGGTGACGGCTGTCTGCGATTCCGACCCGGCGAGGGCCAGGGCAAAGGCCAGCCAATGGGGAGCAGAGGCATGCTATACGGACATTAAGGCAATGTTCGCTGACCCCAGGGTGGATGCGGTGGATATCATCACGCCCCAGCGTTTCCACGAGGCCATGGCCCTTGACGCCTTGGCGGCAGGGAAGCACGTAAGCGTCCAGAAACCCATGACCGTGGACATGGACAGCGCGGACCGGATGGTGGCGGCTGCCGCGTCCGGAGGGAAGGTTTTCAAGCTTTTCGAGAATTATGTCTTTTATCCGCCCCTGGTCCTTGCAAAGGACATTATCGATGAAGGGAGAATCGGCGAGCCCACGAGCATGCGGATCAAGTTCGTCTCCGGTTCGAGCGGAGGCTGGGATGTGCCCGCTTCCGCCTGGGATTGGCGGAAGGACGAGCATCGGCGCGGTTTCGGGATGCAGACCTTCGACCATGGACACCACATGTGGTCGGTCGCCTGGTACCTCATGGGAGAGGTGGAGAGGGTCCTTGCCTGGATCGACTCGGTGGACGGCACGGTGGATTGCCCGGCGGAGATCTTGTGGAAATACAAGGGAGCTCCAAAGTACGGCTCCTGCGACTACTCGCACGGCACCTCCCTCCATGTGCCCTCGGACTACTACGCCAACGACGAATGGTTCGAGGTCACGGGCAGCGAGGGCATCCTCATGGTTACCCGCTGCACGGGGAAGGTCATGGGCGGCGCGCCGGTACGGCTCTTCCGCGACGACCGCTGGACCGAGTTCGCCGACGTGGATTCCGACTGGGCGGCCGGTTTCAGGGGATCGACGGCAAATTTCGTCTCTGCGGTGATAGGTTCCGAGGAGGCGGCGCTGAGCGCCGAACGCGGCCGTGACGTCCTGCGGATGGACCTGGCCATCCAGGAATCGGCGCGGTCGCGCCGGGAGATAGAACTCGCGGGCTTCCGGGGAGGGGCCGTCACGAAGAAATGACGCTGAATGCGAAAATGATGCCGGGCGCACAGGCGCGAAGCCGAAGGAGGAAGGGGCGGAATTCTTGGATCAGGTCTTTTCATGTCGAGGATTTACGGTTCCAGGAAAGGAAAGCGGAATATCAAGGAGGCAGGAAAATGTCAAAGTGGATTCGTAGCGGAGCGGTCTTGGGAATCGTCCTGGTCATGTGCGGGGGACTGGCTTTCGCCGCCCCCAAGCAGGTTGTCATCGGCATCACCATGCAGGGGAACCAGAGCGGATTCGTCCAGTACATCACTTCAGGCATGTGGGAGTGGCAGAAGAAGAACGCCCCCAACGTGAAGCTCGATGTCGTTTTCGCCGATGACGACGCGGCGAAGCAGCTGTCGCAGGTCGAGACCTTCATCGCCAAGAAGGTCGACGCCATCATCATAAACCCCGTGGACAAGGTCCAGGGCGCCACTGCCGTGGACGCGGCGGCGGCCGCGAAGATACCGGTCTTCACGGTGAACACGATCACCACGAGCAAGAAGGTGACGGCCCATGTCGGCTCCGATGACGTGCAGTCCGGCTACCTCCAGATGAACCGCATCATCAGCGTGGTCGGGGAGAAGGGCAAGGTCGCCTATGTCGACGCGGTGCTCGGGCATTCCGCGCAGATCGGGCGCTCGGAGGGCTATGCGAAGTCGCTCAAGGAGCATAAAGGCGTGACCCTCGTCGTGCACGACACCGGCAACTGGTCAGGGGACGAGTCGATGAAGCTCGTCGAGAACTGGCTGCAGACGGGCAAGAAGATCGACGCGATCGCCTGCATGGCCGACTGCCAGCTCATCGGCGTGGTCACCGCGATCAAGAACGCCAACATGGCCGGCAAGATAATCCTTGCCGGAATGGACTGCGATCCACTGGTCATGGGTTACATCAAGGACGGCATCGTCGACAACTCGATCTGGCAGGACGGCGTGGGACAGGGCTCGAACGTGGTCCGCCTCGCGGTGGACGCGATCAACGGCAAGAAGGTCGCCGACTTCTACCTCCCGTATGAGGTCTGCACGAAGGCCAACCTCGACCATTACATGACCCTGGCCAAGGACCGCGACGCATTGGCAAAGAAGTATTTCTAGTTTCCCGTGCGCATCGCCCGGATCCGGGAGGCGGCCAGCCGCCTTCCTGTCCGGGACCGCGCGCGGCGACCATGAGGGGCCGGCGAGATGACAGAGCCTGAGATCGTCCTCGAGATGAAGCATATCGACATGCGGTTCCAGGGGGTCCATGCCCTGGACGACGTATCGCTGACCCTGCGTCGCGGCGAGGTCCATGCCGTAGTGGGCGAGAACGGAGCCGGGAAATCGACGCTCATGAAGGTCCTGGTCGGCCTCTATTCCCCGAACGGCGGGGAGATCGTCTTCGACGGGAAACCCGCGCGGTTCCGCTCGGTATCGGACACCCAGGCGGCCGGGATCTGCATGATCTTCCAGGAATTCAACCAGGTCAAGCACATGACCGTCATGGAGAACATCTTCCTCGGCCGGGAGCCGAAGACGAGGACAGGGTCGATCGATTACCGGAAAATGCTGCGGGACTCCGAGGCCTTGCTCACCGGCATGGGCCTCGACGTGAGCCCGAGGATCTTCGTGCGCGACCTGACCGTGGCCAAGCAGCAGCTGGTCGAGATAGTGAAGGCGGTCTCCTACAACGCCAGGATCATCATCATGGACGAGCCCACCTCCGCCTTGAGCGACACCGAGATAGCGAAGCTGCTTGATACCGTCTCGGCCTTGAGGGCCGAGGGGAAATCCATCGTCTTCATCTCCCACAAGATGGAGGAGATATTCGGGGTCTGCGACCGGGTGACGGTCCTCCGCGACGGCAAGTTCGTGGCTTCGGACCTCGTGTCCAACATGGACGAGGGCGGGCTCATCCGGATGATGGTGGATCGGGACATATCGGCCATGTTCCCGAAGCAGGAAGCCAAGATCGGGGAGGTCGTTTTCGAGGTCAAGGGACTATCGCGCAAAGGGGAATTCGAGGGCATAAGCTTCGCGCTGAAGCGGGGCGAGATCCTGGGGCTGGCGGGCCTCATGGGCGCAGGCAGGACCGAGATCGTCGAGGCCATCATGGGCACGAGGCGGCTCGATGCGGGCGAGATATTCCTCTACGGGAAAAGGATCGTGAACAAGATGCCCGGCGACGCGATCGGCAAGGGGATCATCATGGTTCCCGAGGACCGCAAAAGGAATGGCGTCGCCCTCAAGCTCAGCGTACGGGACAACATACTCATGTCCGCGCTCCGGAAATGCGTCAGGAACGGCTTCATCAGGCGGAAACTGGAAAAAAAGTACTCGACCGAATATATCGATAAGCTTGAGATAAAGACGGCCTCGGACAGCCAGGTCTGCGCGAACCTCTCGGGAGGGAACCAGCAGAAGGTGGTGATCGCAAGGGTCCTCAACGCCGATCCCGACGTGATCATCCTCGACGAGCCCACGCGCGGCATCGACGTGAAGACGAAGGCCGACATCCACAACCTCATGTCGCAACTGGCCGTCCAGGGCAAGGCCATCCTCATGATCTCGTCGGAGCTGGCGGAGGTGCAGGGCATGAGCGACAGGATCATCGTGCTGCATGAGGGAAGGATCACGGGCACGCTGGACCGGGGCGAGGCGGACTCGAACCGTATCATGCAATATGCGGTAGGCAAGACAGAAGGCGAGGTGGTTTGAAATGGGTTTCATGAGCACTGCCCGGACGAAGGCGCGGAGCTTCGGCGCGACACACAGCCTGAACAACTACGGCATCCTGATCGGTTTCATCCTCATCGTGATCTTCATGTCCTTCGCCACGCCGTATTTCCTGACCTACGGCAACATCATCACCATCCTCCGCCAGGTGGCCTGCATCGGGATCGCGACCGTCGCGGTCGGCGTCCTCATCATCATGAACTGCATCGACCTCTCCATCGGCTCCCTGTTCGCGTTGTGCGGCATCATGGCGGGCCTCATGGTCTCCACGGGCAAGGAGGGCCTGGGACTTCCCGCCCCCGTCGGGATCGTCGTGGGCATCCTGACCGGCGTCCTTTTCGGCCTCTTCAACGGCGTGACGGTAGCCAAGGGCAAGATCCCCGCCTTCATCGTCACGATGGGGACCATGTCGATCGCGCGTGGCCTGGCCCTCATCTTCGCCCACGGCATGCCGGTGGGGAGCTTCCCGGATTCCTACAACTTCCTCGGCACCGCCTCAATCGATTCGGGCAACCTGATCCCCTGGTCGGTCCTCATCTTCCTGGCCGTGGTCGTGCTCATGAACTTCGTGATGAGGAAGCGTCCGCTCGGCAGGTACATCTATGCGGTCGGGAGCAACGAGGACGCCGCGATCGCCGCGGGCATCAACACCAAGAAGATCAAGATACGGGCCTACCTGGTGGAAGGCGGGCTCATCGGCCTTGGGGCGACCCTCCTTTCGATGCGGCTGAAATCGGCGGCGCCCGCCCTGGGAGCCGGGTATGAGCTGGACGCGATAGCTGGCGCCATCATAGGCGGCGTGAGCTTCACCGGTGGCATCGGCACCGTATGGGGCATGGTCCTCGGCGCCATGATCATCGGCGTCATCAACAACGGCATGGACCTCCTCGGCGTCGAGGCCTTCTACAAGCAGGTGGTCAAGGGCTCCATCATCATCATCGCCGTCCTTTTGGACAGGAGAAGGGCGGGCAGGGGATAGCCCTCGGGCTTCCGGGAGAAGGCGGCGATGTTCGAGGACAGGATCGGCTTTATGGCATCTCTGGGTCTTGCCTCGATGCCCCCGGAGAGGGTGGTGGCAGGGCTCAAGGGCCTGGGCTATGGGGCGGTCGAGTGGACCGCCGCCCACTTCAATCCCCGGACACGATCACCCTCGGAACTGAGGCGCCTTGTCGACATGACGGAAGAGGGGGGACTTGCTTCCAGCGAGGTGGTCATCCAGCAGGATTACGTGAGCCTGGACAACGCGAAGCGTTCGGACCGGATCGCCTTCACCCTCGAGATGATCGCCGCCTGCGCAGAGGCTGGCATCACGACGGTGAACCTCTTCACCGGGCCTGCCCCCTGGGACGAAAGCGCGCCGCGGGTGCCCAAGGACCTCTCCTACGGGACGGCCTGGGACATGGTCATCGATGCCTATTCCCAGGTGGTCCGGGCGCTCGAAAGGCACAAGGTCCACGGGGCGGTAGAAGGCGTCTTCGGGATGCTCTGCGACGACTACCGCAGCACCCGGTCCCTCATCGACCATTTCGCTTCGCCCTGGCTCGGCGTCAACTTCGACCCTTCCCACGGAACGCTGAAAAACGATTCCGACACCGGCTGGGTCGTCCGGCAGTGGGGCAAGGACAGGATCAAGCATGTCCACATCAAGGACGCCATCGGCATCCCTGAGCTGGGCAAGTTCCTCTTTCCCTTCCCTGGCGAGGGCAGGGTCGACTGGAAGGGCATGTTCGAGGCCCTTGCAAAGATCGGCTACGAGGGCTGGCTCTCCGTGGAGTTCGAGTCCTTCGCCTATCACGACCATGTCCTGAAGGGTGACACCATGGAAGCGGCCCGCCGATGCATGGCCGATGTAAAAGCCCTCTTGGACTTGTAATAGCCAATTATGAAGGATGTGGCGCCATGCTGAGAATCGGCATCATCGGGGCTGGGGCGGTTGTCCAGGGCGCCCATGTGAAGGCTTTCCTCGGACGGACGGATGTCGCCGTTTCGGGCATCGCCGACCCCTGCGAGGCTTTCCGCTCGCGTGTCGGGGCCGCCCTCGGCTGCGACCGCCTCCATGGGGATTACCGGAGCCTCCTTGAGGACCGATCCATAGACGCCCTCGACATCTGCCTCCCGCACTTCATGCACGAAGCCGTCGTGCTCGACGCTTTTTCGGCCGGCAAGGATGTCATCCTGGAAAAGCCGATAGCCCTGGACCTGGGACAGGCCGACCGGATGATCGCGGCCGCCGCGAAAGCCGGCAGGAAGTTCTACGTGGCGCTCAACGAGCGTTTCTGGCCCGCCCATCGGAAGCTCAAGGAAATGATCGAGGACGGCGGGCTAGGAAAGCCTTTCCTCGCGACGGCCCAGCTCATCGGTGACGAGCTGCGGCGCATGAACGATCCGGAAAGCTGGAAGGGAGACTGGGCGAAGGCCGGTGGGGGCGCCCTCATCGATACGGGGACCCACATCGTAGACCTGATGCTCTGGTGGTTCGGAAGGCCTCGGACGGTGTCATGCCAGTGGGGCCGATTCGTGGTCGAAGCGCCGGGGAAGGCGGACGACAACGTCGTCGTGACCTTGGGCTACGACGGCATGCTCGCCAACATCGTCGTCAGCTATGCCTGCGCCTCGGACCCTTGGCGGGAAGACAAGCAGGTGTACTTCCGCGACGCCTCTGCGCACGTGACGATGGACTGCGATGCGCCCCTGCGCCTGTGCCGGGGCAAGGAAGCGATGCGGCCCGTGGAGACGGAGGCGATGGCGTCGTGGTGGGAAGGAAGCGTGGCCGCGGGGGTGAACCATTTCCTGGACTGCCTCCAAGGGAAGGACCGGCCCGCCTATGGACCCGAAGCATCCCGGGACACGCTGGAAGTCATCCTCCTGGCCTATCGGGCGGCCGGGGAAGGAAGGACCCTGCCGCTTCCGGCGCGGCCCCACGGCTTTCCTGGCGCGCGCCATGGCGCGGTCGACGACGAGAGCCCAAATGATCCATGAGGAGGGACCCGGAATGCTCGTGCTCGCGGACAAGGATGGCGGCCTGGAAGCCGCATTGCTGTCTGGCCTTGCCATCAAGGCCAGGGACGGGAAGCTGGGTGTCGAGGACCTTCGGGACTGCCTGCGGCTGTTCTGCATGGTGTGCAACCATGTGGAGGAGGTCCGTTTCGAGCTCGACGGCTTCACCGAGACTTACCAGCTGGAAATTGGCGGAAGGCGATGCGCCATCGTCTTCGACGGCGGGGATTGCGCCGTGCATTCGGGCGATGTCGGATCCCCCGGGGTCACGATAGACCTGGATTATGGGACGATGCTCGGACTCCTGGGAGGGCGGATCAATTCGGCCGCGGCCCACATGAACGGCGATATCCGCTACAAGGGCACCAAGAACGCCGCCGTGAGGCTTCAGGCCATATTCGAGCTTTTCCTGGACGAGCTGGACCAGGGCGCGTGACGGGAACCAGGAGCAAAGATGGAACAGTTGAAATTCGGGGTAGTCGGCGGGGGCAGCGCCTTCAGCTTCCACGTGAACGGCATCAGGGACTCGAAGCTCCTGCGCTTCACGGCCGTCTACGACGCGAACCTCGAGAACGCGAAAAAGATCGCGCGGCGTTTCCAGGAGGGCAAGCTCGAGGTCTTTGAGAGCCTCGATGCGATGCTCGGTTCGGACATCGACGCGGTCCTCGTGATGGTGCCCCATGCCTACCATGAAAGGATCGTCGTCCAGTGCGCGGAGCGCGGCAAGCACGTGCTCTGCGAGAAGCCCATGGCCACGACGGTGGAGGGCTGCCGCAACATGATAGCGGCGGCCAGGCGGAACAAGGTGAAGTTCATGGTGGCGGAGAACCACCGCTTCCTTCCCGCCCATGCATGGATACATGACGCCGTGCGGCGGGGACTGATCGGGGACGTCCTCGTGGCCAGGGCCTATGAGGGTGTCAACGAGATCCCAGGGCTTTCGATGAGCGGGTTCTGGAAGGGCGACCCCATCAAGGCCGGCGGTGGAGCCCTCATGGACATGGGCGCCCACAAATTCGCGGCGCTGGAATACATCATGGGAAGCCGCTGTACCAAGATCACCGCCGTCCTGGGCAAGCAGGCGATCAACCTTCCCGAAAAGGCCGAGGACAACGCCTTCACCATCGTCAATTTCGACAACGGGGCGATCGGGGAGGTCTCGGTCTCCTTCACGCAGATGACCCCGCCCTTCAACAGCCTGGAGCTCCACGGGACGATGGGCAGCATCTTCGAGAACCACGCCTGGGAGAGGCCGGTACGGATCTACTCCTTCTCGAAGGACATGGGGGAGAACCAGCAGGTCCTCTTCGAGCCCGAGATCGAGCATGCGCCCTTCCCCGGCTACTATCCCATCTCGGTGCGGCACGAGGATGAATACTTCGCCAGGTGCATCCTCGAGGACCTCGAGCCGGAATTCCGTCCAGAGGACGCGATGAGCGCCATCGAGATCATCCTCGCCGGATACCTTTCGTCCATGGAGGGGCGATCCGTCGCGCGGCAGGAGATCCTCGACCTCGCGGACCGCGGCATGACCCATGGGATCCTAGAGCGCCTGGCCGGTTCCATCCCGATCAACCCGAAATTGCCGGAGGTGAAAAGAGTGAAAGCTGTCGGATACGACGCCAAGCGGGCGGCGCTCATCATGGATAGGTACGACCTTGACCTCCTGGTCGCGACCTCAGCGGAGAACGTCCATTACCTGAGCGGCTTGCCGGTGCTCCACAGCGCGCCCAACCCGATACTTGAAGCCCTGGGAAACCAGTACCCGAACATCGCGGTGATCCGCCGCGAGGGCGAGGGGACCGTGATTCACTGGGACGTCTTCAAGAGCGTAGGCGAGCTTTGCTGGGTGGCCGACAGCGTCGGGATAAGCAGTCCCAGGGACGTGCAAAGCGCCCTCCTCCTCCGCATCAAGAAATGGGGCCTCGTGGGGAAGCGGGCGGGAGTGCAGTCGACCGCGCCAAAATACATCCTGGATGCCCTCGGCCAGGGAAAGGCGGGCATGGAAATCGTTGAAGCCGACGACGCCTTCCGCGACCTGCGCCTCATCAAGTCGGACCTGGAGATCGAGTACATCGCAAAGGCGACGGAGATCACCGAGAAGGCCATCATGCGCTGCGTCGAGGCGCTCGCGGAAGGCCTGACCGACAACGACCTTTTGGGGATGGCCAGGAGGTCGATGCTCGAGGCGGGCGCGGATGGATGGAACCACTTGACCCTATCCATCGGCGGATCCGATCCCGAGGCCCCCGGATTTGGTACGGCCGTCCACGCCGGCGACATCGTGCGCCTGGACTTCGGGGCGGTCTACAAGGGCTATGTCGCGGACGTGAACGCCGAAGCCGTGATCGGGAAGGCTCCCCCTAAGGCGGCCCGGCTCATCGACGGTCTCCTCGAGTTCCAGGCGTATTTCGAGGAAAGGATCAAGCCCGGCGTCCCGATGAAGGCGCTTGGCGAGGAGGCGGTAGCCTGGTACAAGGGGAAATACCCCGAGGGCATCGCCTTCTGCATCGGGCACAGCATCGGCCTCGAGTGCGAGGACCTCCATCTTTTCGGAGCCATGGGCTCGCAGGACAGGGCCTTCGAGAGGAACATGGTCTTCGAGATCGAGGCCTGGGAGAGGTACGAGGGCTACCTCATCGGCGTCGAGGACTGCTATGTCGTGACCGCCTCCGGTTGCAGGAAAATGACAAGCCTCGACAAGCGCATCATCGAAGTGAAGGAGTGAATTCCATGAAGCCACTGGTGATCATAGCTACACCCAATATCTGCTGGCTCAAGCCGGACCTCGTCTACCCGCGGACAGCGGTCGCCATCGCCGAGGAGGCCAGGCTCTGCAGGGACAAGGGCGCCTCCGTCCTCCATATCCACGCCGAGGGCCAGTGGACCGAGGTCTTCGCCGAAGTCAGGAGAAGGAGCGACATCCTCATCCAGGGAGGTATGTCGAGCATCCCCCTCAAGGACAGGATGGATATCCTCCTGCAAAAGGCCGAGATGATCTCGATCATCCTCAACCACCACGACGAGGCCTTCGCCGAGGTGGACTGCAACATGCTCCATACGAAGGCCGAGCTGGACGAATACGCCGTGGCCTGCAGGCGCCTCGGCGTCAAGCCGGAGTTCGAGGTCTGGCACTCGGGCTCCATCTGGAACCTGAGGCGCCTGATCGACAAGGGCCTCCTCGACCCTCCCTACATCACGACGCTGTTTTTCGGCTGGCCGGGAGGGACGTGGTCGCCTCCGACCGTCGAGGAGTACCTCTATCGGCGGAGCCAGATGCCCGTGGAATGCGCGATGGCCGTCAGCGTCATGGACGAGCGGCAGATGGACATCCTCGTCGCGGCCATCACCCATGGCGACAACGTGCGCGTGGGCACGGAGGACTATCCATGGACCCGCCAGGGCAAGCTGGCGGAGACCCATGAGCTCGTGGAGGAGATAGCGGCAATTTCGCGCTCCTTGGGAAGGGAGGTCGCCACGCCGGCCCAGGCGCGCCAGATCTTCGGCTACGCGAGGTAGGGATATGACAGACAAGAAAGTCGCGGTCATAACGGGAGCGGCCAGCGGCATCGGGAAGGCGGCGGCGCTCAAGTTCGCCAGGGAAGGCTACGCGGTCGCGGTCCTTGACCGGAGCGCGTCCGTGGCCGAGCTTGCCGACTCGTTGCGGAAGGGGGGAGGCGAGTGCCTCGGCTTCCAGGGCGACGTGGCCGTGGAGAGGGACGTCAAGGCCTTCATCGGCCGCGTGGTGGCGGAGTACGGCAGGATAGACGCCCTCAACTGCAACGCGGGCATCGTGGTGGTGAAGCCCCTCGAGGAGACCACCTTCGAGGAATTCATGATAGTCTCAAACGTCAATATCGGAGGCACCTTCCTCCTGTGCAAGCACGTCCTACCTACGATGAAGGCCCAGCGGCGGGGCGCCATCGTGAACCTTGGCTCGGTCTCCGGCCATGTGGGGCAGACCGAGCACGCGGTCTACGGGGCCACCAAGGGCGCCGTGATCGCCTTCACGCGCGCAGTCGCCTGGGAGGTCGCCGACTACGGCATCCGCGTGAACTCGGTGAGCCCGGGCTCCGTCGACACCCCCATGCTCCGCTCGGACATCCAGCTTGAGTCCACGCGCACCGGCCTGGCCTTCGACGTGGTCAAGAGGAACAGGGAGGCGGAACAGGCCTTCAAGCGCTGGGCCGCGCCGGAGGAGATCGCCGAAGCCATCTATTTCCTCGCCAGCGACGCGGCATCCTTCATCACCGGATCGGACCTCCTCGTGGACTGCGGATGGGTGGCGAAATGAGTAAGCGCTTTTTCGTGACCGGCGCCACCGGCTGCATCGGCGGATGGGTGGTCAAGAACCTCGTGGAGTCGGGAAACGAGGTCTTCGCGCTGGCCCGGGGCGGCAACCTCGACAAGCTGGCGCTGATAATGTCGGGCGACGACATCGCGAAGGTCCACGTCGTGCGGGGGGACCTGGCCGATGCCCGCCTCCTCGAGGAGCGCGTCGCGGAGGAAGGTATCGAGGCGATCATCCACCTCGCGGCCATGCAGCTGCCTTTCTGCCGCGCCGACCCGGCCTTGGGCGCGCGCGTGAACGTCGAGGGGACCATCAACGTCTTCGAGGCCGCGAAGGGAAGCGGGCTGAAGTCCCTCGTCTATTCGAGCAGCACCGCGGTCTATGGCAGGAGGGACGAATACGACGACGATCGCCTGCCCCACGGCGCGCGGATGGTCCCGCATTCCCTCTACGGCGCCTACAAGCAGGCGAACGAATGGAGCGCTAGAGTATATTACGAATTGGATGGAATATCAAGCATCGGGATACGGCCCTATGTCGTGTATGGCCCCCTGCGGGACCAGGGCATGACCTCGACCCCGACCTCGGCCATGAAGGCGGCCGCCAGGCTGGAGCCTTACGAGATCTCCTACGGAGGGCGCTTCGATTTCCAGCATGCCGATGACGCCGCCAAGGCCTTCATCCTCGCGGCGGGCGCCGTCCATGAGGGCGCGGACGCATACAACCTGGGCGGTGGAGCGGTCGATATGCGGGAGGTCATCGACGCGATCGAGCTTGCGGAGCCGAAAGCCAAGGGCCTCATTACCTTCGTAGACAAGGCCCTTCCCTTCCCGCCGGACGCGGACGGACGCGAACTGGAAAGGCTGATCGGACCGGTGTGCACGACCAGCCTCGCCGACGGCGTGCGCAGGAGCATCGAGGTCTTCCGTAAAAACGGGGCTGTCCTCCCGTGATCCCGGAAGTCGGCGTCAGAACTCGATGCGCGTCCGCAACGACAGCGCCAGGGAGTTGTCCCCTCCCAGCAAGGTGAACTCCTTGTCGGCTCCGCCGCCCACCCAGGAGAGGGTCAGGGTGAAGGGGACGGCGCGGGGAAAGGAGAAATCCTGGGCGAGGCGGACTATCCACGAGAGGTCGGTGAGATTGGCCAGTCCTGAAAGTGTCGTCGCGAGGTGGGGCGAAAAAAGGTCGGCGGCGGCGATGGCGACATAGCCGTAGGCCCCGCCCATATACAGGGGCGTGCGAGCCGCCATCGCAACGGCATCGCCAGTGTAATCCGCGCCCGTGGATTGCCAGAAGCCCTCTGCCGAGACAGTCCACTCTTTCAGGTCTCCAAGCGCCCGGGAAAAACCAAGGGAGCCCATGTAGGAATCCTCGTAGCTCGAGTAGCCAGGAGCCCAGGCCAGCTCGCCATAGACCGCGAAGCCAAGGAGGTCGCCCGAGAAGTCCAGGCCTGCCTTCGCCTGTACCTGCGAGCCGGCGAATCCGGTGAGGCCGAGCTCGAAGCCGCCCAGGGTCGCGTCAAGCCGCGCCGCGAGGTGGACGCTGTCCACCGGATCGAGGACGGTCCCGCCGGCCATAGTGCCTGAGAAGTCCGCGAAGAGGAAGGCGTTGGCCTTGCCCATCGGGAGGTGGAGCCTCAAGCCCGGCTTGCCCTGGCGCAGGTCGATGGCCGCGAAGGAATCGGCGCGCTGGAGGTTGATGAAATCCACGGGAGACCAGACCCGGGAAGGTCCCCAGGCGATGAGCTGCTTGCCGATGCGGGCGAAGAGGACCTTGCCCAGGTCGAAGCTGTAGTGGAGCTCCCCCAGGGTGAAGGTAGGGGAGAGGAGGCTGGCCGCCGGCGCGAGGGCCTTTGCCCCCGTGCCGGAGAGCCCTTCGAGGAAGGCCTGCGTGACGTTGTACGAAATATACAGGGACCCATAGTCGGGCACCGAGACCTTGGCGAAAAGCTTGCCGCCGGCCGAGGCCGAGGTGGCGTAGCCGTCGAATGCGGAGGGGACGGAGGTCGACGAGGAGACGGCGACAGCACCTCCGACAAGGTATTCTGTCCTGGCCGCGTTCAGCCCCTGGCCGGCCGCGCTTCCGCCGCCAGGGCCGCCTGCGGGGCCGATGCTTCCTGAGGGCGAACCGGAAGCGGCATCGAAGGCCGCCGAGTCAAAGGGATCAATCCCTATATCCTGGGCCGCGCCCAGGGAAAGGGCCACAAGTGCCATCAGGGCCAAGGAGCTGGCCAACCCTGCCGCCTGATTGCCCCTGTTCACGCTGCTCATGCTTTTCATGCCTCGCTCCGCCTTACCGTGACTTCTCTTCGAGGAAGGCCTTGGAGAAGACATAATTGGCTATCTTCTCCGTCGAGATGGCGTCGTTGGTCAGGTAGGTCTTTTGCCCCTTCTCCAAGGCGTCCACAGCGAGGAGCTTCGTGAAGATGTACTTGTCGGCGCTGATCTTCTTGTAGTCCAGGTAGTAGCTCGTGCGCAGCAAGGTCTCGCCGGCGCTGTAGTTCTCGACCTTGACGGGGAGCCCGTCGGTCTTCCTAAGGTACCACTTCTGGACGGGATAGGAGACGTCGAGCTTCTTGGCGTCGAGTCGCACGATGTCGCATTCCCAGGTGGCAACCTTGACGCTGCCGGCCAGGCTGGCCCAGTACTGCCCCAGGGTGTCGGTCTTCCCGAAGAGGTCGGCCCGCACGTCGGAGCCGCCAACGTCGTCCTTGCGGTTGCGGTAGACGAACTCACGGGTTGTGGGAAGATAGAGGTAGAGGTCGTCCTTGCTCCGCCAGTAGCCCTTGCCCTTTTCGCTCTCCGGATACTGGAAGAGGAGGGTGAAGGTGTCGGAGGCATCCCTCCTGAAGATCTGGATGCGCAGGACGCGGTCCGCCTCGCCTTCCTTTTTCTGCACAAGGGTGAAGGTGTTCGTCACATCAAGGCCTTCGAGGTTGAGCTTGTCCTCGAAGGCGGCCACGAGGGTGGCCGCGCGGGGATCGGTGGCCTTCACCTGGGCCGCGATCGGAGGAGCAAGGGCGAGGAGGGACGCGATGAGGGCCAATGCAAGCAGGCTTGCGCGGGATGATCGATCGATGGAATGCATCTGGTTCTCCTTATTCAGAATGTCGAGGACAGGGCCTCGACGGGCCGTATCCTGCCGCCCCGCCTTGCGGGGAAATACGAGAAGGCTGCGGCGAAAAGGGCCATGACAAGTATGATGACCAGCATGTCGGCCGGCCTCGGCTCCAGGGCCAGGCGGCCGGAGCTGAGTAGGATGGCGAGGTTGCCGCTGGAGGGGATGGGCAGCCAGGAACGCACGGCCAGGGATGCCAACGCGCCTGCGGCCGCCCCGGCAATCGAGAACATGACCGCCAAGGCCACGCTCTCCATCACGAAGAGGCCCGTCACGCTCCCGGAGGTGAAGCCCAGGGCGCGCATCGTGCCGATCTCGCGGAGCCTTTCGTTGACCGCCATCCGCAAGTTTATGAAGATGGACACGGCGATGACGAAGAGCATGACGGCCGCGACCAGGGCGCCCACGGCGTTGATGGCCCCGACGATGCTCTTCACGATGCCGAGGACCTCGTCGATGGTGGATAGCTTGAGGATGACGCGGTCACGGCCCTCCTTGTCCGCCTCGTACTTGATGCTGGCCGCGGAGACGGCGGCCACGGCCTCGCTGTCGGTCTTGGGCCTGGACACGTCGAAGCCCTGGCCAGCGAGGGCAGTGGAGAGGGCGTCGCGCCCGAGGCGGATGTTGGCGCCGTCTTTCAGGTAGAGGTACATCGTGGTGGCTGAGTCCGCGTCGGCGAGGTCGAGGCTCCTTAGGAAGGGCAGGTGGACCAGCACGAGGCCCTTCATGAAGTAGTTGTCCGTGGAGTAAAGGCCGCGGACCTTGAGGATGCCGGTGTTGAAGGCCCCGAAACGGGTGCGCGTGGACACGACGATCTCGTCGCCGTTGTCGAGGCCGAAATACCCGGCCACATCCGTGGGAAGGACGACGCCGGAAGGGTCTGCCGCCCAGGAATTCCAGTCGCCCTTGGCGAAGCTCATCTGCTCGCGTAAGCCGGTGTCGGTGGCAGGCTGGATCCCGGTGAAGGAGAGGCGCTTGGACAGGCCCTTGAAGTAGACGGCCGACTGCACCAGGTAGCGGGGCAGCACGACCGTGGCCGGTCCAAGGACCTCCTTCGCGGCCGCCTCGATGTCCTTGACGCGGAGCATGCCGTTGTAGACGCGGCCGTCCTTGGCGTACTGCCCCGAGACCGTGATGTGGCCCGCGGAGGCCCGAACGAGGCTCGTGGAGACGTTGGTGACGGCGCCGCGGGAAAAAGCGAAGAGGAGGGTCAGGATCAGGCTGACGATGGCGTAGTTGATCCCGAGGGTGAAGCTGCGCTTCCCGTTCCGGAAGACATTCTTGAAGGCAAGTGCGATGAAATTTCCCATGACGTAATCCTTATCGCTCGTTCATCGCGGACAGCGGCGTGACCGAGGTGGCGACGCTTACCGGGTAGATCGTGGCGAGTATCGAGACGGATACGACGACGGCCAACGCCAGTGCGAAGGGCAGGGCCGAGACCTGGAGCTGGAGGGGACCGCCGCCTATGAGGAATTGCGAGACAAGGTCGGGAAGCGGCACGCCCCCCTTGGCGAAGGCCGAAAGGGCGGCGACGGCGGCCAGCATGCCGACCAGGGCCGCGGCCACGTTCAGGGAGAGGGCCTCCACGACGAAGATGCCGCGGATGAAGGACTTGTCGCCACCGATGGCGCGCATCGTGCCGATCTCGGCCGTCCGCTCGGTTACGTTGATGATGATGGTGTTCATGAAGATCAGGGCCACGACGAGGAATATGAGGGCGGTGGCGACATAGATGAAGGCCTGGAGCCCGGCGGCGATCTGGGCGTAGAAGCCGGAGGCCGCGTCCCAGCGCGCCACCTTGATGCCAAGGTCCTGATCCAGGGCGAGGCTGGCCATAACCTTGTCCACCTTGCCGTGGTCCTTGAGCCTGACCGCGATCATGGTCGCCCCTGAGAGCGACTCGGCCTTGAGCGTGGAGAGGTCGAGGCTTCCAAGGCCGGGATCGGAGGCCAGGCCGAAGATCGCGCTCTCGTCGCCGTTGGCCGCCTCGAGTCCGGCGTTGAAGGCGTCAGGAAGGGCCGCCACGCCCGAGTAATCGTAGAGGTCCGAGTAGGTCTGTGCGTCCATGAAATTGATGTAGTTGAAGACGCTCGTGTAATGCGTGGGGTCGAAGACGCCCACGAGGCTTGACCTGGTCGTGTTGACGCCGCCCTCGGTTATCCCGAGGAGGGTGATGGCCTGCCCCGCCTCGAGCTGGAAGCCGAAGTTCTTCAGGTATTGCTGGTTCTGGTAGCCGGAGATCATGATTCCGCGTTGTGCGACACCAACTGTTCCCCGGCCGAGGCCGAAGAAGCCGCCCTTGTCCTCTCGGGCCTGGCCGAAGACAGAAAGGTACCTGGCCGGCTCGACGGCGTAGAAGATGAAGGGAAGGTCGACCTTCTTGCCCTTGTGCTCCGCCTGGATGAGGCCGTAGTTCTGGGCATAGGGCGCCCAGGCCTCGACCTCGGGAAGGGCGGCGAGTGCCCTTTGCACCGCGTCGGAATCCTTGATCCTCGGCAGGGGCGTGTTGAAGGCGAAGGGAGAGGGGAGGTCCTTGGCCTTCGCCGCGTATACGATGAAGTCGCCGGTGAAGTTGTCGATGATGGACGCCCGCGACGCAATCTTCGCCGACGAGGCGAAGATGCTGCCGAAGACGATGAGGAAGGTGCCGAAAGCGACAAGGGAGCCGATGAGGATCATCCGACCCTTGCGCCGGACAAGGGTCCGCAGCGCGAGCTTGAGTGTCAACATGGCCTTACCTTACCTCCGCCGCGTCCGCCGTGACGATCCGGCCATCGAGGACCCGCACGACCCGCCTTGCCTCGCGCATGATGTGGGCGTCGTGGGTCGAGAAGATGAATGTCGTCTTGTCCTCCTCGTTGATCTTGCGCATTAGCTCGACGATGCGCAGGCCGGTCTCCGAGTCGAGGTTGGCCGTGGGCTCGTCGGCCAGGACGATGAGGGGCTGGGTGACGAGGGCGCGGGCAATAGCCACCCTTTGGCGCTGGCCGCCTGATAGCTCGTAGGGCTTGTTCCTGAGCCGGTCCGAAAGACCCACCTCCTCGATGAAGCGCAGCACGAGGTCGGCGCGGTCCTTTTTCGATAGCGAGCGCCGGAGGAGGAGGGGAAACTCGATGTTCTCGTAGACATTGAGGACGGGAATGAGGTTGAAGGACTGGAAGATGAAGCCGATCTTCTCGCGGCGGTAGCGGGTCAGTTCCTTGTCGCTCAAGCGGTTGACCTCTGTGCCGTCTATCCTCACCAGCCCCTCGGAGGGCAGGTCGATGCAGCCGAACATGTTGAGCATGGTGCTCTTCCCGGCGCCTGAAGGGCCGGCTATGGCTAGGAATTCGCCCTTTTCGATCTCGAGGTCCACGCCGCGCAGGGCATCCACGCGGGTCTGTCCGAGCATGTACTGTTTCTTGACATCCTTCAGTTCGACAACCGGCATCACGCTACTCCTTCTCTGTATTCGATACCCTTCAGCAGCACATCGATGAGCTCGTAGGCCATTTTGCGACGGTCCCTCCGCACGATATGGACAGGAACGGAAAACAGGCTCTCCACAAGGCCAAGCACTCCGCCGGCAAGGAGGCCGGGATCGCAGGTCCCGACTTCGCCACAGTCCCTGGCTGCCTGGAAAACCTTCTGGAGGCGGTTGAGGATGAGCTCGTAGACCAGGCCCATGATCCGCCCCGCGGCCTCGGGGGAGAGGGCGGCGAAATCGGTCTGGGCCATGCGTATGAGGTCCATGGGAGCCTGGGAGAGGAGCCAGTCCGCCGCGCCGCGGAGCTTGCCGCGCAGCCGCGTGCCGCCCCCCTCGATGGAGGCGGACAGGCCCTCTCCATGCCGCCTGATGTTCCTCTCCATGACCAGGGCGAAGAGCTCCTCCTTGCCACCGGGGAAGTGGTAGTAGAGGGCGGCATGGGTCAGCCCGAGGGAAAGGGCGATATCCCGCATCGTCACCGAATCGTAGCCCTTGCCGGCAAAAAGGAGCTCTGCGGCGTCAAGGACACGGGTCCGCGCTTCCAGGGGATTGGGGCCACTCATCCTAAATGCCTACCAACATGTTGGTAAGTTAATCAAGTTATATGTATAAGACAAGCTATATTGTAAAAGTTTAATAAAATGAAATAGGTGTTATTTGAGCGAATATGACGGATCGAGAAGGGTAAAGATGCCGTGGGCCACCTTGGAGAGGTAGAGGCTTTTGTCCGCCCCGATGAGGACGGCGGCGATCCCGAGCCTGTCCGCCTGCCTCGAAATACCGCTCGTAGGTGCCGGAAGTGTCCACCGCGCCGTCGCGCAGGGCCAGGGAACCCAAGGGGGTACCGCGCGCGGAGAGCGGGTCCTGGACGCCGATGCGCCAAGGGCCTCCAGCCCTCGCGCCCGTGCTTCCCTTGGGTGCGGAGCCGAGGGCCAGGATGCAGCCGCCGACATCGAGGATGGCCGATTTCACGCCGAAGGAGGAAAGGAGCTTGCCAGCCTCCTCGGCCCCGAAGCCCTTGGCAAGGGCCCCGAAGTCGAGGCCCATCCCCGGACCAAGCTCGATCGTCCCGGCCGCCTCGTCCACCTTGACGCGGCGCCAGTCCACCAAGGCGAGGGCGTCGCGGATCTCCCCGGGCCGAGGCATGCGGGCAGCGGGGCTGCCGATCCCCCAGAGTCTTACAAGGGGGGCGACGCTGGGGTCGAAGATGCCCAGGGCCTCCCGGGCGAGCTCGAGGCCGCGGGCGGCGACCTGGACCAGGTCCCGCGAGACCGGGACGGGCCCCTGGCCCGCGCGGGCGTTGAGGCGGGAAAGCTCGGAGGTCTCGTCCCACATGTTCATCTCGGCGTCGATCTCGCGCAGGCGCGCGAAGCAGGCATCGAAAGTCCGGCTTTTTGCGTGGTCATGGAGGGTGAGGACCACCGCCGACGAGAAAATGACCGCCGTGCGGACCGTCGGTTCGGGAGGGGAGGAGGAGAGGAGGAAAAAGGCCGCGAGGAGGCAGGGTATCGGCGCGGATACCGCCGCCCGGACCGGATTCAATCGATGCCGACCATGAGCTCGCCGCCTTCGTTCTTGACCTCGAAGACCGTGGCGTCCTTGACCATGAGCTTGAGGAAAAGGAGCTTGGCCTCGCCGATGTTCTTGCCCGTTTCGAGGTCGAAGCGGGCATGGTGGCGCGGGCAGACGACCTGGCCGTTCTCGAACAGGCCCTCGGAGAGGGAGCCGCCCATGTGGGGGCACTTGTCGGCCAGGGCATGGAATTTCCCGCCGATGTTGACGAGGAGGATGTCCTTGCCCTCGATCCCGACCTTCTTGTGCCCGCCCGGGGCCAGATCCCCGATCTTGCCAACGCCCATGTATTTCATCGCGCACTCCCTTGGAAACCCATGCTCCCCCATGCGGGGAAGCCCAAAGAGACGGACCAGATACATCGCCTAACGCGCTGTCCTCCTGTCCGACTTCCCTCCCGCTTCACCGCCTTCGCCGCGGCTCATGGCGGCCAGGCTCCGCAAGGCGCCGACGATCGAGGCGAGCTGCCTGTCCTTCCCTGCAACAAGCCCCCAGCCTGGGAAGATCGCCTTGAGGGCGGACTCTGAGCAGAAGGCATCGCGGTCCAGCGCGGGACCCGCGTCGAGTGAGAGGCTCCGCCTGTCGTCGCCTGGGCGGCCCCTCGTGAGGAGGGCTTCGCCCACCATGAGGTCCACGAGGCGCGAAGCCGCGCTTTTCTTGAGGCCTGTCCTCGCGCAGAGCTCCGAGAGCGTCGTCGCGGGATGCTCGATGACGTCCATCGCGATGAGGAAGCGCGTTCTCCCGAGGCCGGTTGCGCTGGCCGCGGCCTCGATGTTGCGGCCGACGAGGCATTTCACCTCGATGAAGGCATCGAGTATCTCGCGCAGCCGCCCGGCGCCGTCCACCTTGGCCGTCATTCCCAGGCTTCGCCGAAGAGGTGGCTCGAGACCGAGACGCCCAAGAGCCCGCTTGCGTAGTCTCGGCGGCCAGGGTCCTTTCCGGCGGCTCCCGCCGCGACAAAGAGGGGCACGAGGTGCTCGCTTCGCGGATGGCAGTCGAGGGCTCCCGGAGCCTTCCTCCAGTCCACGAGGGCTTGCCGCCGTTTTTCGGGATCCTCGATGGAGACGGCCTGTGCAAGCCAGTCGTCGAAGCGCTTGGATATTCCCGCCACTCTCGGGTCGCCCGACATGAAGCCGCCCATGTTGTGGTAGCTCATGCCCGAAGCGATGATGAGGACCCCTTCGGATCGCAGGGATTCGAGGGCCTGGCCCATCGCGAAATGCGCCGCGGGGTCCAGGCCCGCGATGAGCGAAAGCTGGGCCACCGGGAGCTTGGCATCAGGGAAGGCGACCATGAGGGGCACAAAGGCTCCATGGTCATAGCCGCGTTCGCTTTCGCGCGCCGTCTCGATGCCGGCGGACCCGAGGAGGCCTTCCACCTTGGCCGCAAGCGTGGGGTCGCCGGGCGCAGGCCAGCTGATGTGGTAGGTGTGCTCCGGGAAGCCGCCATAGTCATAGAGCATGCCCGGCCTTGCGCCGAAGTGGACAGTCGGCCTCCGCTCTTCCCAATGCGCGGAGATGACCAGGATGGCCTTGGTCTCATTTTCGTATCTCTTGCCGAAGCCGACGAGGTATTCCTCGAGGCGGCCATAGCCTGAGCCCTCGCCGAAGGCATCCTTCATGACATGCCAGGGACCGCCGCCGTGGGGAAGGTAGACAACCGGAAGCTTTCGTATGTCGCCCATCTGGTACTCCTTCGGATAAGTTTACTGGTAAACTGTCCGAAAATCAACAAATGCCTTTCCATGGGCATTTGGCCCGGATGAGCGGTGGCGACGTGGGCGATCTCAATGTGGACCCTGGCAAAAGGATTGCGCAGACTTGGTCCTGCCATAGCGTGCCATTACTGACCCGGCAACCAAACATTGGCTTGGGCCCATGATTCTGACCCGTAGCGACGGGCCAGAATCATGGGAGAGTACCCGATGTTAAGTTGCCGGGTCAGTACTCATGGTGCCCTCGTCGACGGTGCCGATCTGGAACTCGGGCCATGCCCCGTCCCGATGCCCTCGAGTTCATGCAATACAGCCGGAATGGCGTCGATCGCATCGCCTGCCGCATCGAGCGCGGAGGGCTGGCTTTTGTCGCG
>JANYKC010000027.1 GCA_025358255.1 Spirochaetaceae bacterium | reverse complement strand
ACAGCATAGTTACAGTAAATTATGCCTGGTGATTATTGTGAGGGGGAAACACCCGTTCCCATTCCGAACACGGAAGTTAAGCCCCTCAACGCCGATGGTACTGCCGAAAGGTGGGAGAGTAGGTCATCGCCAGGCTTTTTTTATTTTAAACACATCGTTGGAAATCGCTTTTGGCCATGTGGAAAAGCGATTTCCTTGCTCGAGAAAGCGAAAGATGCTAGACTCTGACCCAGCGAACTTGCGAAAACAGAATGGGGGAGCTCATGGCCGAACGGGACACCCAGATTCAGCTCGTCACCTTCCAGATCAGCGACGAACTCTACGGAATCGACATCATGGACGTGAAAGAAATCGTCCGTGTCCAGGAAATACGCCAGATCCCGAATGCGCCGATCTATGTGGAAGGGCTCTTCAACCTGCGTGGAGAAATCATCCCGATCATTTCCCTCCACAAGCGGTTTCACCTGAAAAGGGCGCACCTAGGGGATGACGATGAGTTGCTTTCAGGCTTCATCATCATCGATCTCGATGGCATGAAACTTGGCGTGATCATCGATAAGGTCGAGCGAGTCGTGACCATTGAAGGAAATGACATTCAGCCACCACCGCAGATGCTTTCCGGCATAGGAGCGGAGTACATCCAGGGTGTCGTAAACCGGGAGGGCGGCTATTTGATCCTCCTTGACATCAGGAAGCTGTTCAGCGCCAAAGAGCTCAAGAAGATAGAAGAAATCGGGCGCTAGGCCAAAGGTCGTCATGGTTATTCCGGTTTTTTGCTCATATATACGCAGGAAAGACATGGATTCGGTGCTAAACTGCCTGGTCACCGATTCAATCGGCCCTGGAGACTATACCGATCGCTTCCTGAAGGCCAGTCGGGAGGTCCTTTCCTTCGACTATGGCATGGCGCTTCGCAGTCCCTATTTGGCTTTAGGCCTGGCCTTGGAGGCCTTGGGCCTGCAGCCCGGCGATGTGGTCGCATTGCCCGCCCTTTCTCCCGCATACTATGGGCGAGTCTTGTCGGAAAAAGGCTATGCGACGCTTTTTTTCGATGTCCAGGCCGATGGCGCGACGTTGAGCGCTTCCTCCCTGGAAGGGTCTATCGGACAGGCGGAAAAAAAACCTCGAGTGATTCTTCTCTTCGAGGCCCTCGGCCTCATACCGGATCCAGAGGCCTTCAAGGCATTTGGCCTTCCCATCATCGAGGACATGTCCCAAGCACTCGGCGGCTACCGAGGAGAGACCAAGGCGGGCTCCATCGGGCAGCTTTCCATTTTAGGCCTGGAAAGCGGTGGCCTGGTCACCGCAGGTGGCGGCGCCCTGCTTTTCGCGAAGGGCAAGCGGGAGGGTGCGGTGTTGCGTAACCTCCATGAAAAGATCGAGCCTGAACTTAGGATGACGGATTATAATGCGGCTTTGGGATTTGCCCAGCTGCGCGAACTGGAAGCCAACATCCAGAAGCGCCGCGACATCTACGCGGGCTTCGCACAGGCTGTCGCCAGGACCAGGCACCGCCTTCTCCTTCAGGAAGGGGAAGGCGAATGCGGCTATTGGGCACTCCCTGTTGCCCTTGACTCCGGCATGAAGGACGCAAGCGCTTACGCGAAAAAGAAGGAGATCGAAACGGAGACGGCATTTGAATCGAGCCTCATGGGCAAAGGCCTCGTCCCCGAAGGTTCCTGTCCCAATTCGCGTTCCCTCCTCCTGCGTACCCTTCTTTTCCCTGTCCACCAGCGGGTAGGAACGACGGGCGCCCAGAAGATCGCCCGCGTCCTTGCCACGCTTCCCTGAAAAGGATCGCGCATGCCAGGGCGCAAAGTTCTAATATTCGCCAACCTCATGAAAGACGATGCCTCTGGGGTGGCTCACGAGATCGAGTCGCATTTGGCGAATCTCGGCATCCAGGCGGAAATCTACGCCTTCGCCGGGGCGCCCATACAGAATCCGTTTTTCAAGGATATCGACCTGGTCATCTCGCTGGGGGGCGATGGAACAGTCCTGTTCGCTGCCAGGGCCGTCGCTGGCCAAGGTGTGCCAATCCTTCCTTTCAATCTAGGCAGGCTTGGCTTCATCGCGGGATTTGGCCGCAACGATTGGGTCGTGGCCCTGGACTGCTGGCTTGCCGGTCGCCTCGGGCTCACCGCCCGGACCATGCTCCAGATCCATGTGCATAGGGAAGGCAGGGTCCTGGCTTCATTCAAGGCCTTGAACGACGGCGTGATTTCGGCCCAGGGGATAGCCAAGGTGATATGCCTTGATATCGAGGCCGGCGGCTCCCCGATGGGAAGCTATCGATCGGATGGCGTAATTGTCGCGACACCAACGGGCTCCACGGCGTATAATCTGGCCGCGGGTGGACCTGTCATGCACCCGGAGATGGATGCGATGATCCTTAACCCCATCTGCCCATTCACGCTTTCCAACCGGCCCCTTGTGGTCCCTGGTTCGGAAAAAATAGAAATTTTGGTCGAAGAGGGCAAGCGCACTGGGGTTATGTTGACAGTAGATGGGCAGGAAACCTTCATTTTGCAGGCCGGCGACAAGATATCGTTCACCCATGCAGAGCGCCGCGCCCTTATCTATACGCCGGAGCGACTGGGCTTTTACGAAGTGCTGCGCGAAAAGCTCAATTGGTCGGGGGGACCCAATGCTTGAGGAGCTTTCGGTCAGGGATTTCGCGCTCATAGACCGACTCCAGGTTTCCTTGGGGGATGGGATGACCATCCTCTCGGGTGAGACCGGTGCCGGCAAATCCATACTCATTGGGGCAATTGGATTCCTGCTCGGTGGCAAGGTCGATACCGGCGTCATAAGGACAGGGGCTGACGAGGCTCTCGTAACCGGGATCATCGATGTTTCCCGCAATCCCGAAGCGGGCAGATGGTTGGAGACCCGCGGATTGCAGGCCGAGGACGGCAAGGTGCTTGTTCGGCGCGGAATAAAGTCCAACGGCAAGGGATCGGTTTTCATACAGAACCAAAGCGCCTTGCGCTCAGATCTTGTGGAGCTGACTTCCCTCCTTGTAGACCTCCATGGTCAGCATGAGCACCAATCCCTATTGGCCATCGAAAACCATCGACGCTTGCTTGATCGTTTCGCGCGCATCGAGGATGAAGTCGCCGCTTTTTCCGCCCGGTTTGCCGAGCTTTCCGCCAAGCGCCGCGCTTTTGAATCCGCCCTTGCCTCCGAGAGGGAGAAAGCGAGGGAGCTCGAGTTCCTGCGCTATGCGGTGGAGGAGATCGGCAAGGCCAAGCTCAAGCGGGGTGAGGAAAGCGAGCTTGAAGCCGAGGAGCTCCTCCTTGCGCAACATGAGAAGCTCCATGGGGCAGTTGGTCAAGCCCATGAAAGCCTCGTCGGTGGGGGTTCCGGCGCCGCGCTTGCGCCGCTCCGCCACCTGCGCAGCTCCCTTGAAGCGGCATCTGCCATAGATCCCGGTCTTTTCGACATGTCGCGTCGCGCGGATGACGCCTTTTATGAGTTGGAAGACATCGCGGATTCCTTGAGGCGATACTTGGAAAACCAAAGGTACAGCCCCGAACGCCTGGAGGAGATCGAATCCAGGCTCGCCGAAATCCACAAGCTCAAGAAAAAATACGGCGCTACCGTGGAGGATGTCCTTCTTCGGCTTGAGGAAGACAAGGCCCGACTTTCGAGGCTTGAGACCTGGGAGGAAGACAAGGAAGGCCTAGCGGCCGAGATCACGGCGCTTGAATCACGGGTCCTCGAGGATGCCTTGTCCATATCACGGAAACGGAGCGAAGCCGCAAGCTCGCTCCAGAAGGCGATTGAGGCCGTCCTCAAAACGCTTGGCATGCCCAATGCCCGTTTCGTCGTGCGGGTAACGCGAAAGGAACCCGAGGAAGGCAGTCCCGTCGTTGGACCTTCCGGAGTCGACGAGGTTGAGTACCTCATCGCCCCGAATCAGGGGGAGCCGCTTCGGCCGCTGGTGCGTATCGCTTCAGGAGGCGAGCTTTCGCGGGTAGCGCTCGCGGCAAAAACGGTCTTGGCTGCGAGCGATACGGTCGATACACTGATATTTGACGAAGTTGACGCAGGAATAGGAGGTGAAGTCGCTGTCGCCGTAGGCGAGCACTTGGCCGCCCTCGGGGAAAAGCGGCAGGTCCTGTGCATAACGCATCTCGCGTCCATCGCCGCGCGAGCCGATAATCATTACAGGGTCGAAAAGGAAGTGCGGGACGGACGGACATCCACGCGGCTTTCGCGTATGGACGGCCGGGTCAGGGCAGAGGAAATCGCCCGCATGCTTGCAGGCGACCCCAAAGAAGAGGCTTCCATCGTGCATGCGATGGAGTTACTGCGCAAATATGGAAATTGGCGGGACAGCTGATGGGAAAAATCACGCAAGAGCAGCGGAATCGCTACTTCGAGAAGGTCAAGGAGCACCGGCGTACCATTGAAGCCGGGCTAGCCAAGGAAAAAACCCTCCTCGAACTCCTCTCCAAGGATGAAGTCGCGGTGGCATACAAGCGTATCCACATCGCCGAAGAGGTGCTCGACCTCTCTTCCTGGTATCTCCTGGTCAACACGCTATCCGTTTCCCTGCTGGGCATAAAGAACGAAGATTACCTCATCGAGGGGCGCAAGACCCTCGTGCGTGCCCTCAAGTACCTCGAGGACACGGTGCCGCCCTATCTTGATGTTCCTTTTTCCGACTACGAGAAGAACCTGGACGAGATCAAGGATTTTGGCGTGGAGGACCGCAACAAGCTTTTCCGCAAATTCGGTTTCGCCATCCAGTCCTATGAAGAAGCCTTCGGTGAGAACTCCAAGTATGCCTGGTCCTTCATCGAGCTGTGGGGCAAGTACGGCGCCCTGGCCAAGAACTTCATCGACCTGCGGACCGTGGTATCAGACCTGGATTTTTCCTCACCCATCAGGCCGGTCATCTCGGCGAATTTAGCCTTGGTCAAATCGATATTCCAGCGTTGCGCTGACCGGTATCGCGAGAAATACGAACTCTACACGAACAAGCCGGCCGATTTTCGTCAGGCCATGGTCTATCTTGCGGCGCTTAGGCGACTCAACATAGCCTTAGGGGATCGTGAGGAAGCCGAGAACCTGAAAAGAAAGATCGATGTCTGGAATACCAAGCTTGATGCCGACGAGAAGAAGACGGAAACAGCCTCCCGATAGGCCAAGTTTCCCCCTGTCTCGCCTGCCAAGCATTCCCCTCTAGCGCTTGCCCAGTTCGTGAAGCGCGTCATAGGGCATGAGCGCGCCAATCGTCGTTTCCACTTTATCGTCGCACGAAGAGCCGAAATGGACAAAGGCTTCGGCCGGAAGGAACTCCGACAGCACCTGCCGACAGGCGCCGCAGGGGCTCACAGGATAGTCGGCGTCCGGCGTGGCGATGACAATCCCCGAAAACTCGCGCTTTCCCGCGCTTATCGCCGCCAGCATCGCGCTTCTTTCGGCGCAGATCGTCAAGCCGAATGACCGGTTCTCCACGTTCGTCCCTGTGAAAATCGTGCCGTCCGCGCAAGCGAGGGCGGCTCCGACGCGGAACTTGGAGTAGGGAGAATATGAGGCCTGCGCGGCCTGCAGTGCGCGTCCAAAAAGCCCGTCCTTGTCCATGTCTATCCTCGCATGTTGGTTGACAGCAGCATGTAGCAGTATATACGATTCCCGCGTCGGAGTTAAGCGGCGAAAGGTTCGGAGTTCAACTATGGAAGAAAACGGGAAGAGGCAGCTGGCCATCGCCCTCGTCGCCCTGTCTGGAGTCATCTATTTCTTTGTCTGCGCGATTCCCTTGTCCAGGGAACTCATCCTTGAACCCGCATGGGCCGTCTCGATACCCACAGGTGCCGCGACGCTGGGACTTGATCGGCCTACGGCTGGCCATGGCTCCAGGCTTTCATTCCGGCTCAAGGGAAGTTTCGGTTATTTCGACGAAGCTGGCGCTTCGATATTCGCCGCCCCCGTGTCGTTCGGATGCGCCATCTCCGATGAGGCATATGTCTCCTACGACCGCCTGCCGGAATACCTTTCACTCAGGAATGCCCAAGGTCAGGAGACCGCCCGGATTTCCGAACCTGGCTACCCTTTTTGGGGCGGAGGTCGGCTCTTCGTGATGCATCCCGGCCAGGTCTCCGTGGCCGAAATCGGCTCCGATGGAAAGAGGCTTTGGACCCATGATTTCCCCTCGGTGATAACGGCCTTCGACGCTTGCCCATCCATGGCCCTTTTCGGTCTTCTCGATGGAAGCCTCGTCGGACTTGATTCGAAAGGGGATGAAGTCCTCGGGTTTTCGCCGGGGGGCAGCCGAATTCCGGGCATCTACGGTTGCGCGATTTCTCCCGATGGTCTCCTTGCGGCGGCGATCTCAGGGCTCGACAGTCAAAGGCTTGTTGTCCTCGAAAAACGAAGCTCGGCCTATCGCGTCACTTACCACAGGTATCTTGATTCCAATTTCCGGCGTGCGGTCGATATGTCCTTCACGGAAGACGGCCGCTTCCTCCTGTATGAACAGGAAGGGCGCTTCTTCGTCTACGACCCTTCCAAACGAAGGGAAGCAGTGGTCGATTCGGCATTTCTTGGGGATTTGGGGCTATTCTCGTCGGCTCGCGAGATCCTCGTCGCCATCGAAAGCGGGGAGGGGGGCCGGGATATCCTTTGTGCTTCACCCGTGGGCAAGCGGCTTTTCACCCTTCCCTTCAATGCGGAGGATTCCAGCATCGCCCTGTCGAGTGATGCCATCTTCCTTGGCCTGACTAGCCAAGGCGGGGCTTCGAACATGCTCAGGCTTGATTTCAAGGAGGAATGATGGTCCGGAAATGGGCGTTCTTCCACAGGCACGAGGTTCCCTGCCGTTTTTCCCGCCTGCGGATAGATTGGGTTTTCGCGGCACTTTTTGTCGTCCTCTCGTGCGCTACCCTTGCGGGACTGGATTGGCCACTTCAGAATCCCAAGCCGTCGGCGCATTTCGGCACAGCCGCCTCCGGAGGGTTCACGACGGCCATTGGCTTGGATGCCCAGGGAAGCCTGGTGAGGTCAGCCGATGATGGAGAGCTGTCCTTTGTCCATGATGGGCGTGATTTCCATATCAATAGCCTCCCTTCGACCATCGGGACCTGGGTCGCCGTCGAGCATGCGCGGGGCATGATAGGCCTCTATAGCCAGCTTGCACCGGACTCCGCCGCTTATTACCTGAAAAAGTTGAAGAAGGGCAGCATCCTCGGTTCCACCGGCGCTTCCGGCTGGAGGAAGGGCGAGGGGCTCGATTTCGCGCTGTATGATCGTACCGCGGGTCGATGGGTAAATCCGCTTCTCCTCATGCCATCCATTGAGGACAAGACAGCGCCCGTGATCCGCTCTGCCTATCTCCTGCGCGGCGGGAAAGCCTGGGCCCTCGGCGAGACAAAAAGCCTTCCCCAGGGGCAGTACACGATCATCGTGGATGCGGTGGATCCGGTCGCATCCGGGTCGGGTGCCGCGGCCCCCTACTACATTCGCCTCATTGTGGATGGAGTGAAGGCCGCAGAGCTCTCCCTTGACACGGCGGAAGTCAAGCAGGGTTCGCTCAGGCTTTCCTCAACCGGGCCAAGGGGTTTTCCTGAGCTCTATGCGGGAGACGGGAAGATCATCCTTGCAAGCAAGCTTTTCCCAAGGGGTCGGTCGGTGATCCAGATCCTCGTTCGCGACTTCGCAGGCAATGAGCGGCAGGCAAGCTGGGCAATCAACCTCGAATGAAAACCTTTGCCACGGCGGTCCGCCCCGAGATCAGCAGGACCCAGCCCTGTGCGCTTTGCGGAGATACCGCCTTCGCGCCTCTTTGGCGACTTGAAGGCTTTTCCTTCGTGCGTTGCCGGACCTGCGGCCTGATCCAGCAAAACCCCCAGCCGGAGCGAAAGGCCGTATTGGCCCGATATGGGGCGGAATATCTGGCCTACGAAGTGGAGAAGCAGTTCATCTATCGGGACTTGGAAAAAAAGGCACTCGCCGATCTCGGTTTTGACCAGGAAGCCAGCCGCCTTGTGGCGGAGGCCCATAGGAATGGAAGGAAGCCCGGGATCCTTGATGTCGGCTGTGCGACCGGCGCCTTGCTCGCCGCCTTTTCGGAGGCAGGTTGGTCAGCCACGGGAGTCGAAGTATGCGCGGAAGCCGTGGAGTGGGGTCGCGAGCATTTTGGCCTTGACCTTCTATCTGGCACACTGGAGGACCTTTCACTCCCCGAGGCCTCTTTTGATGTGGTCCATGCCTCCCAGGTCATCGAGCACGTGAATGATCCACGCTCCTTCATCCGTGCGGCGCGCCGGCTGTTGCGCCCCGGGGGATTCCTCGTCCTGGCCACGCCAAATGCGGCGGGCTTCCAGGCGCGCGCATTTGGAAGCCGCTGGAGGAGCGCGATCCATGACCACCTCTACCTTTTTTCCAAGGCGACGCTGGTGGCCTTGTTGTCTGGAGAGGGGTTCCAGGTCATCCGGCAAGTAAATTGGGGCGGATGGGCAGCCGGACTCTGGCCTGGCTGCATCAAGAAGCCCCTTGATAGGGCAGCCAAGCGACATGGATGGGGCGACGTCCAGGCTGTCCTCGCTCGACCCTCCTCCGGCATCGCCAGACCGGATGCGACCCTGCTTGATCGTCACCCGCGGAAAGCCTAGAGTCTTCTCGAGGGGTAAACAATGGACGCAACACAGAAAGTACTGTGTATCGATGCCGCGACTGGCTTCTATCGCCTGCGCCGTTATTCGCTCGACCAGTATTTTGGCCCGGTGGACCTGGGCCTCCACCTCTCCGGCAGGACCCAAAGCCTGAATTTCGGCACGGGTCTTTTCGCCGGATCGATCCTGCCTGGCTCGAACCGTTTGGTCTTCACCGGCTTCTCCCCGTGTTGGCGTGGTTTCTACATATCGAGCATGGGAGGCGCCGGTCTCGTCTTCGACAACCTCGGCATCAACATGGTGAGTCTTGTCGGCAAGGCCGCGAGGCCTTCCATCCTTTATCTCAACCGCCTCCATGGCGAGGAGATCGAAGTAGAGCTTGAGAGCGTTGAGTTGGCGGAGTTGTGGCCTGGCGGACTCGCCGCCAAGGAACGTGGAGGTTCCTATGCGCTGCTTGACCATGCCTTGGCCAAGTATGGCAAGCGCTACATGGCGGACTATCGTGCCTTCGCCGTCGGACCGGCCTCTTTGGCCAGCGATTTCGGCGGAATAGTGTCCGCGCCCCTGAAAGACGGGAAGGCCACCGATATCGACACCTGGGCAGGGAGGGGCGGGCTGGGCTCCAAGATGCTGCAGGAGCATGGCATCGCGGCAGTGGTGTACGGCGGCACGGTCATCGACGAGGATTTCCGGGACCGAAGCGTGGCCGATAAATGGTTCGAGGAGAAATACAAGCAGAAACTAGCGGTCAAGGATTTCGAGGCCACGACCAAGTATCGCTTCGACCCCAAGTTCGAGACCGGCGGCACCCTTGGCGTCAATTACGCCTCGGTAGGCGGGCGCATCCTGGCTTTCAATTATCGAAGCCTGTCTTGGACCGAGGCCGAGCGCCTTGCGCTTCACAAGAATTTCGTCCTGGACCACTACCTGAAACAATTCAACGAGGAGACCATGGCGACAAAGAGCCAGGCCACCTGCGGCGAACCATGCTCGGCGGTCTGCAAGAAATTCCGCGGCGAGTTCAAGAAGGACTACGAACCCTATCAGGCCCTCGGTCCCCTATGCGGCATCTTCGACCAGCGCGCAGCCGAAAGGCTGAACCGGGCGGCGGATTCCGCCGGATTTGATGCCATCTCCCTTGGAGGCGTCCTGGCATGGCTCATGGACTGCCTTGATCGCGGCGAGCTTAGCCCCGAGGACCTCGGTGTCGCGAAAAAGCCCCGCTGGAGACTCGAAGGCTTCGAGATAGTCGCCGACTCCTCGCACAATGCGGACCTTGGCATCGAGCTCATCGACTCGATCCTCGGCAAGCGGGGCAACATCGATTTTTCGGAAGGGCCAAGGAAGTGGGCGCGCCGCATCCGCCGCGAGAAGGGCATCCGGATACTCGACAGATTCGTGGCGACCGCGAACGGCAGGAAGGGCTGGATGGTTCCAAACCAGTATTGGACTGCCGGAGTCCTTGCGCCCATGGCCATAATGGGAAAGTACTACATGCATTATGGACCGGAATTCATCGCTCCGCGCGAACTCGGGCGGACCTGCGCGGAGCGTTTCAAAAAGGAGCTCGCGATGGACAATGCAGGACTTTGCCGTTTCCATCGTGCTTGGGGCGAGGAGATGATGCCTGAGGCGATAGGCCTTGTATACGGGAAAAAAGCGGAATACCAGGCCGCCATAGCCGTCGCAGCCAGCCGGATAAACAGCCGCAATGCGGCTGTTTACTGGGAGAGCCAGGCCAACATCGATTTCATCCGCAGCTTCCTGATTCGTCGGCGCGATGTGGAAAAGGACACGAATCCCGAGCTTGCCCGCTGGATCGCGGCCTTCGATGCGGATCCCAAGGAAGCCTCCCTTTCCTTCTGGTTCGAGATGCGCAAGGGCATCGATGAGTCGCTAAGGGATTTCCTGTGAGCATCGCCTCCAAAAGGAAACGATGAGCGAATACGATCTTGTTCCGGACAACCTTTCCCGGGTTCGGGAGCGCATCGTGTCCGCCGCGCAGCGGTCAGGCCGCGACAGTCAATCGATCGCCATCATGGCGGTCACGAAATTCCATCCCGTCGGAGCTGTTGAATCGGCCTGGAATGCGGGCCTTCGCCTTTTTGGGGAGAGCAGGGTCCAGGAGGCAGAATCCAAGTTCGAGCCCTTTCTCCTTGCCCATCCTGACGCGCGGCTTGAGCTCATTGGCAGTCTCCAATCGAACAAGGCCAAGCGTGCCGTATCCCTGTTTTCCTCCATCCAGTCCGTCGACTCAATTCCCCTGGTGGCGGAGCTGGACAAGAGGGCGCGGAGCTTGGGGAAGCACCTGGATATCCTTCTGGAACTGCATACCGGTGAGGAGTCCAAGGCCGGTTTCGCCTCCTTGGATGAGCTCCTCCGCGCCGCTGAGACCATCGTGGAATCCACCTCCGGGAGCGGGTTGCGCCTTCGCGGCCTCATGACCATGGCGCCTTATACGAATGACGAAAGGCCGATCCGGGCTTCTTTCAGGAGCCTTGCCCATGCCTTTGACGAAGTGCGGAAAAGGCTCGCCCCGGTGTCTTTTGACGTTCTCTCCATGGGCATGACGAACGACTACGCGATCGCGGTTGAGGAAGGATCCACCCTTGTGAGGATTGGAACGGCCCTGTTTGGCTCGAGGGCCACGCCATGAGGCGACCGCCTCATGGCAGGCGCCTGCTTCTCGCGGGCGCCGCGGCTTTCATGCTAGTCGCGGCCCCAGGCCTTTCGGCGGTGGATGTCGACGATGCCGAAATCGGCGATACGGCTGGCCTTCCGGTCCTCTCCGCGCCAGGGAAGGACAGCGCGAGTCAAGCCACGCCCACGGTCCCTGGAAGCGAAACACTTGAGGCTGCGCCTGGGAGGGGTGTTGCGCCTTCGGCGCTTCCCGCTGGCCTTGCGATCCGCAAAGCCACGGAGAGTCCGCTCAGGCGCTATGAGATCATCGCCGTTGGCGGTGTGCCGATCGCCCTTTTTTATACCAACATGGGCTTTGACTTGATGCGCTACCTGCAAAACAGCTTCGATGCCCAATATGCGCCTTGGCCGTTTTCCAGCAGCACTTCGGCCGGCCTTAGCGATGACGAGCGACTTACCCGCCTTGCCGTCGCCGCGATGGCTTCATTTGGGATAGCCGGCCTTGATGCGCTCGCGACCAATGGCGACCTGGAACCCTTCGCCAAGGTCCTGGCTACTCCCTCGGCCACTTCCCCTTCGATCCTTGTTGAACCCGGCCTCAGGGTCCTGCTTGGCCCTGCAAGACCCGGCCTGCGTCCTGTGGCGCTAACGCAGGTCCCCATCCTGGTTTATGGCACTGAATTCGCGCCGAAGGCATTGTCCTTGAATTTTTCCTTTGGAGCCCAGGGTGAACTCAGGCTTGGCCGCCTCATCCTTACGCCTTTGCTGGCCGGCGGCCTCACGTTCGCCTTCGTATCTGCCGCGGACGCCGTGGCGACCCAGGCCGTCGGGAAATTGTCCCATCTGGGTGCCGAGCTTTTAGCCCGTTTCTCGGTCTATTCCTCCAATGCCCTCGGTCTATATCTGGAAACAGGGCTCGAGTACTGGTTGGCGGTGAGCGATTCCTATCTGGATTACGGTGGGATTGGCCTTGGGTTTGGCGCTGAAGTGAACCTGCGGGCCGGGAAAAGGTAGCGGGAAGGCTGCGCATGGCCATGGCGCTGCGCAAAGTGAGGGCGAACTTGACAGCAGGGTATGACCGCACTAGTATGTCTAAACAGTTGTGGTAGTCATGATGAAAACAATGGTTGTCTACGAAGACGGTGTGCAAAGCCTCGAAGAAAGCGCGAAGCTCATAGCTTCCGAATTGTCTTCACGCAGCCATGAGGTGTGCCTTCGGGCTGCTTCCTCCGTCTCGATTCCCGATATCCTTGCCACGAAGTTCTATTTCTTCGGCGCCGAGCACCCCAACAGCCCCTCGTACGGAGAGGTAGCAAGGGTTTTTATGGGAATAAGCCTTGCGGGACGGACCGCTGCCTATTTTGGCGCATCAGCCAGCGCCTTGGCCTCCCTCAAAAAAATGGCGGCTGACACCGATCTAAAGACCGTCGGTCCTGATCTTGTAGAGGGCAAGCCGGGCCAGACATCGGTGGTTGACTGGCTTGGACGGATTCTCTAGAAACCCATCCCCCTTGAGGTACAGTATGGCCGAAACCTTCGATCTTGACAAAGCGATCAGGAAAGTCCCGGATTTTCCCAAGGCGGGTATCCTTTTTTATGATATCACGAGCATTCTGGTACAGCCTGCGGCTTTTCGGTTTTGCATAGATTCGATGATCAAGCTCTACCGCGACGAGGGTATAGCTGCCGTCGTGGCCATAGAGTCCAGGGGCTTCATTTTTGCAGCGCCCTTCTGCGAAAAGCTGGGCCTCCCCCTCCTTCTTGCCAGGAAGAAAGGCAAGCTCCCCGGCAAGACCATCAGCGCAAGCTACGACCTCGAATATGGCAAGGCCGAAATCGAGATGCACGTGGCGGACATCCCGGAGGGGGGCAGGGTCCTTATCGTGGATGACCTCATCGCCACCGGAGGGACGGTGGAAGCCGTGGCCCAACTCCTCAGGCGTGGCGGAGCGAATCCCGTCGGTGCCTTTGCCGTCGTGGGACTTCCCTTCCTCGAATACTCCAAAAGCCTGAGCGGTTTCCCGGTGAAAACCCTCATCGAGTATCACGGCGAGTGATGCCGGAGGCGATGCAAAGGCCAAGGCCAAAGCGACGAAATCGATGACTCCCGCCTTTTTCCCCAGGATCGCGCGACAAGGAGAATACTCATGGTAAAAGCCCTTGAACGAAATGCGGCATGGAGGGGACGTCGCGGTCCCGTCCTCCTCGTGATCATGGATGGTGTCGGGTACGGTCAATTCCAGGAAGGTGACGCGGTAGCCGATTCCAAGATGTACCATTTCAAGGCCATCGAATCGGCGAGTCCCCATACGAAACTCAAGGCCCATGGCAAGGCAGTCGGCCTGCCCTCGGACGAGGACATGGGCAATTCCGAGGTCGGCCACAACGCCATCGGATGCGGAAGGGTTTTCGCCCAAGGCGCCAAGCTCGTATCGGCATCGCTGGAGACAGGAGCCATGTTCCAGGGAGAGACCTGGACCCGTCTCGTCTCCAACCTGAAGGCGACCGGCGGAACCTTGCATTTCATCGGGCTTTTTTCGGACGGCAACGTCCATTCCCATATCGACCATCTGAAGGCCATGCTCTCCCGTGCCGCCGAAGAGGGAGTGAAGAAGGCCCGCGTGCATATACTCCTTGATGGCCGCGACGTGGGCGAACAGAGTGCCCTCGAGTATGTGGAGCCTTTTGAGGGCTTCCTTGCCGGCATCAACGCGAAAGGCAAGGCGGCTGGCCATGACTACCGCATCGCTTCAGGCGGAGGCCGGCAATACATCACGATGGACCGTTACGGCGCGAACTGGGAACAGGTCAAGAGGGGATGGGATACCCATGTGCTCGGGAAGGGCAGGCAATTCCCGAGCGCTGCCGCGGCCATTACCGCATATCGCGTCGAGAAGCCTTCCATCATCGACCAGGACCTTCCCGAGTTCGTGGTCGTGGACCCTTCCTCAGGCAAGCCCGTCGGTACGATCGAGGATGGGGATTCCGTGGTCTATTTCAACTTCCGGGGGGACCGTGCCCTCGAGATCACGGCGGCTTTTGAGCGGGATAGCTTCGACAAATTCGACCGCGTGAGGCGACCGCGCGTCGAATATGCGGGGATGATGGAATACGACGGGGACCTCCATGTCCCCGCCCGCTATCTCGTGACACCTCCCGCCATCGACCGCACGGTCGGCGAGTATCTCGCCGCGACGGGACTCCGCCAATTGGCCATCTCCGAGACGCAGAAGTTCGGCCATGTCACGTATTTCTTCAACGGCAACCGGAGCGGCAAGTTCAACGACAAGCTCGAGGACTACGTCGAGGTCCCTTCCGACCGCCTGCCCTTCGAGCAGAGGCCCTGGATGAAATGCGCCGAGATCACCGACAAGGTCCTTGAAGCCATCCCTTCGGGGAAGTACGACTTCATCAGGCTCAACTTCCCCAATGGAGACATGGTGGGGCATACGGGAGTCTATGAAGCCGTCGTCTGCGGGCTTGAAGGGATGGACCTCCAGCTCGGCAGGCTCAGGGAAGCGGTTGAAAAAGCCGGGGGCATCATGGTGATTACGGCCGATCATGGCAACTCCGATGACATGTTCGAGCATGATAAGAAGTCGGGAGCCGTGGTCCGCAAGGCCGATGGCACGCCGCGCGCAAAGACAAGCCATTCCCTCAATCCAGTGCCCTGCGTGATCTATGACCCCGAGGGCAAGGGCGAGTACGCGACGGCGCTCAGGGAGGGCTTGGGGATCTCCTCCCTTTCCGCGACCTGCATCCAGCTCCTCGGCCTCGTGCCCCCTGACGGCTACGATCCCTCGGTCCTGGAGCCATGAGGCGTCCCGCCTCCTTTGCGCCCGCATGATCGAAGTGGAGCTCAAGGCTCATGTCCGCGATCCGGATGCGGTCGTGAAGCGCGTGGGTACCTTCTCGAAGTTCGTCTGTGGCTTCGAGAAGTTCGACGCCTATTGGCATGGCCCCGATTGGCGGCTGTCCCGAGGCACCAAGGGATTCCGGGTGCGGACGGAGAACGGAGAGACGCTGGTCGCCTTCAAGACCAAGCGTTGCGAGGGGGGCATCGAGGTCAACCGGGAGGTGGAGTTCTCGGTCTCCGATCCTGCGGCTGCGGACGAGTTCTTCCTTCGCCTCGGATGCGAACCCTTCTACACCAAACGCAAGCGCGGCACGAGATGGGAATCCGACTTGCTTGGGGGGGAGAGGCCCATAACCATCGAGGTCCTCGAGCTTGAGGGCCTTGGCTCCTTCATCGAGATCGAAGCCCTGCTCGAAAGCGAGGCGCCGGAACTGGTAGCCTTGGCACTGGGCGAAATCAAGGGTCTCCTCGCGAAGGCCGGCGTGAGCGAATCCGACATCGAAAGCCGGTACTACTCCGAGCTTCTCATGGGCGCGGGCATCATCCAGGGCATCTGAGACGCACGTGGGCAATTCCACGGAGAGAGGCCGCAAGATGGAACGAAGGAATCGAGCCTCGGATTACGGGATACGGGTCGGGGAACTCCCGGCGGGAAAGCTGGGCTTGATCTCCGACGTGCCAGGTGTCAGGGTTGGCCATGCGACGATCGACGATGGCGGGAGCAAGACCGGCGTGACCGTCCTCCTCCCTGCGGAGCATGATCTTTACCGGAGCAAATTCGAGGCGGCGTGCTGCGTCCTGAATGGCTTCGGAAAGACTGTCGGCCTGGTGCAGATCGATGAGCTTGGAACCCTCGAATCCCCCATCGCCCTGACGAATACCCTGGGTGTCGGCATCGTAGCCGATGCCTTGGTGGAGCGCGCGCTTTCGAGTGACCTGAAGGCCGGCGGCCTCTTGACCTCCTTCAATCCCGTCGTCGGGGAATGCAACGATTCCTGGCTCAATGACATCCGGAAGCGCGTGGTCGAGCGACGGCACGTCTATGAGGCGATGGAAAGCGCATGCGCCGATTTCGAGGAGGGCGGGGTCGGGGCGGGGACAGGCATGTCCTGCCATGGACTCAAAGGCGGAATCGGGTCGGCATCCCGCGTGCTCTCAATCGGTGGAAAGGACTATACGCTTGGCGTCTTGGCACTTTCCAATCATGGCAGCCTGCCCGACTTGGCCATCTCGGGGCGCCCGGTCGGCCGGGAGCTCATGGAGAGGATGGCTGCCGAGACCATGCCTGAGCGCGGCTCCATCATCTCGGTTATCGCCACGGATCTTCCCCTGTCGAGCAGGCAACTCGGGCGGGCTTGCCGCCGCGTCGGGGTAGGGCTTGCTCGGCTCGGTTCATTCCTCGGCCAAGGCAGCGGTGAAATAGCCCTCGCTTTTTCCACCGCGAACCATGTGGCGCAGGACGCGGAAGAGGATTTTTTCGACCATCGCATCCTCAATGAAAACCGCCTGGACCTGGTGTTCCGCGCTGTCGCGGAATGCGAGGAAGAGAGTGTGCTCAATTCCATGTTCGCCGCTCGAAGGGCTGTCGGTTATAAGGGTAGGGTCAGGGAATCCTTGGCTGACTGGTACCGGCCTTGGCCGGGGCATTGAAACGAGGACGCTCGCTCATGGGGATGAATCGGGACAATCATGGGGATGGCGTGCCGGAGGGCTTGGGCACTTTCCCCCTATCGCGACTTTTCGATGGGCATGCTCCTGCCTGGTGCCATGCCTGATAAAGCCACGCGAGCGGCGGCGACAAATCCATTTGCCTCATGGGCAGACAGGACCGCCCGGGGGCAGTCCTGTCATATTGGGCGCTACAGGATTTGAACCTGTGACCTACTGGGTGTAAACCAGCCGCTCTCACCAGCTGAGCCAAGCGCCCCGGTTCGAATGGGCTTCGAAGCCTTTCCACGGGCTTGAAATTAGCATGCTAGCTCAAAAGCGGTCAAGCCGCCCGGAAATCCCAAGGATCGCCGGGCAGCCCGGACTATTTTTTCCGCATCGTGAGATTGATGGCCTTGAGGATCAAGGCCATGAGGCCGGCGGTGATGAATGATATGACCGCCGCGAGCGCATAACTTGTAAAGGCTATCGTCATGCCGTCATTCATCGTTCTTCCCTTTTTTGGTCGAGCCTTGCGAGGATGTCCCCTTCTCGGACGATGTCTCCGCGCTTCACGACGATGGATTCGATGAGCCCCTCTATGGGACAATTCACGGGTGTCTCCATCTTCATGGACTCGAGGACCACCACCGATTCGCCGGCGCGGACCCGTTCGCCGCTCTCCTTGTAGATGCGAAGCACGAGGCCGGTTATCGGGGAAGCCATCGCGGATCTCCTGCCGCTGGCCTCCTCCACGATGCGTCCTTCTGCAGCGTGGGATACGGTGCGTTCGCTGCCGTGGGTGATGGTGGAAACGCGGAACAACGGATGGCCTGTGCCTATCTGCTCTCCAAGGTGGACGAAGACATCCTGCATGATCCCCGAGAACCGTGAATTGACGGGGACCTCGATGCTCATGGCATCGATGACCATGACGGTTTCGCCGACAGCGACCTTGTCGCCTGGCTTCTTGTACAGTCGGGTCAGGATGCCGGAAAGCGGCGAATCCACGGATGTCGTCGTGGCGATCGCCGGGGCATCCGCGCCCTTGGGCAAGACCGCGGTGCGCGCCACCGCTTCCGCATCAATTCCAGTAGCGACCAGGAAGTTGTACATGATGCCGTTCACGGTCACATGGTCCCCTGAGAACTTCACCCCGTAGGCGCGGTTGTTGATGCGGACCGTGACCTCATCGTCGGTGGGATGGGCCTTCTGGACAGGAAGGCTGGCTCGGCCCTTCGCTTCAACACCGCTCTTGTCCACGAGGCAAGGGGCCTTTCCCTTGAGGAAGAGGATGCCTTTCTCGTGGCACTCCGCGGCGATGAAGAGGTTTTCCTCGGTGACAGCGAGCCCTTCGGCCTCGAGGATGGCCTTGGCGGCGGCCAGGCCCTGCCGAGGGTCCCTGTCCACGATCTCGAGGGGGCTAGCGGTGGTCGGCGGAAGATTCAATTGGGCGATGGCAAGGCGCTTGACCTCGGGATCCGGCTCTTCAGGGGTCTTGCCGAAATAGCCAAGCACCATCTTGCCATAACCTTCCGCGATGCGGGTCCAGGGTCCGTACATCACGTTGTTGAATGCCTGCTGGAAGTAGAACTGGCTGACGGGCGTGACCGAGGTTCCCATGCCTCCCTTCACGATGGCCTCGCCCATGGCCTTCACCACGTCGCGGTAGCGGTCGAGCAGGCCATTGTCACGAAGCATCTGAGTATTCGAGGTGAGGGCTCCTCCGGGCATCGGGAAGAAGGAGACGAGGGGATCGACACGGGTGGCCTCAGGCGGCATGAAGTAGTCCCTGAGCGCGTCCTTGAAGCGTTCCTCCACCGCGATGATCCTGTGCGGATCGATCTCGAGGCTGTACTCGGTCCCTCTCAACGCATGCCACAGCGAAAGTATATCGGGCTGGCAGGTTCCGCCGGAACAAGGCGCCATCGAAAGATCGACCTGGTCGACGCCAGCCTCGATGGCTCCCATGCAGGACTCCACTCCGAGGCCGGCGGTGTCATGGCCATGGAAAACGATCCTTGCCTTCGGTCCAAGGATCTTGCGGGCTCCCTTCACCACATCGTGGACAAGGCGGGGAGTGCAGGTGCCTGAGGCGTCCTTGAAACAGAGGGAATCAAAGTCGACGCCGCCGTCCATGAGCCTTCGCAGGACCGAGAGGTAGAATTCCGGTCCCCTGACGGCGGGGCTGTCGGGGGGCAACTCCATCATCGCGATGCCAAGCTCGTGGCGGAGCCCGGCTTCCCGGATGCAGGCGCCCGAATAGCGGAGATTGTCCATGTCGTTCAGGGCGTCGAAATTGCGCACGATATCCACGCCGTGTTTCCGGAAGAGGGCCGCATGGAGCTTTATCACGTCCGAGCCCTGTCCCTCCAGCCCTACGAGATACACGCCACGGGCGAGGGTCTGGAGCCTGGCCTTTGGTCCTGCCGCTGCCCTGAAGTCATCCATGACCTTGAAGGCGTCCTCGTTGCAGTAGAAATAGGAGGATTGGAAGAGGGCTCCGCCGCCGGATTCGAAGTGCTCGATGCCCGCGCCCGCGCAGGCCTCGACCACGCCAAGGTAGTCGCTGGAGAGGACTCGGGAGCCGAAGGCCGATTGGAGGCCATCGCGGAAAGCGGTCAGCATGAATTCGATCTTTTTCATCACGTGGTCCTTTCTACGTTGGGCTGGGTGGCGATGTCAGAACCTCGCGCGCCTGAGGATCGGGCAGCTCCCGAAAATCGGGCGGCAGCGGCGATGACGGCGGCCATTTCGGTGTCGGAGGGAACCGCATCATCTGGCCTTGCCAGGGGGAGGTGCAGCCCCAGGTCTGGAATCAACGAAGGCCGCTCCACCATCCCTTCCGCGATCCGGTCAAGCGAGCTCCCTATGTCCTTCAGGCTGAGCGCGATGCGTGTCGCGATCGCCGCGAGGATGGCGAGAATGACGGTTATTGCGATGAGGACATCTGTTGCCAACATATCGGTCTCCTTGCCTATTTCCCGCCGAGGAAGCTGACGTAGATCGCGGCGATGATGGCGGTCGTGACGACTCCGGAAATGTTCGCGCCCAAGGCGTATTGCATGATCATGGCTTGGGGATTGGCTTCCGCCGCGACCTTCTGCGCGACCTTGGCCGTGCTGGGTACGCAGGACACGCCGGCGATGCCGATGACAGGGTTGAATTTGCCTTTCTTGAAGAACCAAAGGATGTAGCCGCCGATGAGTCCTCCTATCCCCGAAAGGAGGAGGGCAAGCATGCCGAGGAGGAGTAGGGGAAGGACCTTCGGGCTGAAGATCGTGCCGGCTTCGCAGAGGATGCCGAGCATGAGGCCGAGGAAGAGGGTCGAAGCATAGAGCAACGTGTTGCTCACGAAATCCTGGAAGGGCTTGATGCCGGATTCCCTGATGGCGATGCCGAGGAAGAGCGAGAAGAAGAGGGGAGCCGCTACCGGGAAGAGAAAAGAGAGGAAGGCGCAGAGGATGACGGCGAAGGCGAGTTTCTGCCCGGAGGTGACGGTCCCCGCATTGCTCTCCATCGGCATCGGGGTGCCGCGGATGCCCTTGGGCACCATAAGCTTTATGAGGTAGGGATAGCCTCCATACGTCAGGCCCAGATAGAGGTAGGCCACGACACTGATCGGAACGAAGAGTTGCGGCGCGAGCTTGAGGCTCGTGAAAAGGACCATCGGGCCGTCCGCGCCACCGACCATCGCGATGGCCGCCGCTTCCTTGGCTGTAAAGCCGAAGAGTTGGGCGATGGGGAGGACCAGGATTGTCCCGAGTTCGGCGCAGAGGGCCAGGAACATCGAGATGAAGGGGTGGAGCATGACGAAGGAAATGTCAAGTATGGAGCCGATGCCCATGAAGACAAAGCAGGCAATGAGGCCGTTGGAGAACATCAAGGTATAGATCGGCTGCAGGAAATCGATCTGCATGATGGTCATGAGGTCGGCGGCGTTCCGTACCGCATCGGAGGTAGCGCCTGCCTGGGCTTCCACAAAGAGGGTTCCCATCCCGCCATGGAGCGCAAGGGGATCGAAGAACATGACAGCGGCATTGACCGTTGCCATGCCAAGACCCATGGGTATCATGAGCAGGGGCTCAAGGACGCCCTTCTTGCCTAGCCAGACGAGGAGGAGGCCGAGGACGATCAGTCCAATGCGGGCAATCACCATGGCAGGGGAGGCTTGCGCGAGCGTTTGAATACCCTGGAACACTCCCAGGATGGAATCGAGGGACATTGAATGCTCCTTTTCGCGGCAGCGTGGAGTCTCAAGGACCGGCGTCCCGGCTCGCATTGTCGCCCGTTGCCGCTCCAAGTATATAAGAGGAAAAATATCCTTGCTACGAATACGCCGGAATTTCTGTGCAAATGTGGCGCATCGGCCCCTGGGCTTTCCGGCGGGTTCCGGCTCCGTGGAAAGATTCCACCTTGCCTGTCCATTAGGTACGGTGATAAAATCCTGCATAGGTGAAGAAGGGGGAAGGCCATGGAGATCGTCGGCATCGGCAATGCCCTCATGGACGTCATCGCCTTTGTCGATGATGACTTCGCCCCGTCCCTCGGATATCACAACGGAGCCACGGTCCACATGGAAGCGGCGAAACTCGCCGCCGTGCTCGACTGCCTCCCTGGCTATGTGTGGAATGCCGGAGGGGGAGCCGCCAATACCCTCCGCGTCGCATCCATGCTCGGCGCGACAACCCATTTTTGCGGTGCGGTCGGTGATGACCGGCAGGGTCAGGACTATCAGCGGGACCTCGGCGAATCGGGCGTCCACCTCATCCTCTCGCCCTCTCCCGAGCCGACCGGTTTTTTTGTCAGTCTTGTGCGTCCCGATTCAGGGAGGACAATCCTTGTGGCCCCCGGCGCGGCCTTGGACATTTGCCGCTCTGCCCCCCAGCCTGGCGTCTTCCATCACGGATCCATCCTCTACCTCGAAGGCTTCCTCCTCAAGAGCCGGCCCTTCTTTGTCGCCTGCCTCGAAGGCGCCAGGCAGGCAGGCATGAAGATCGCCCTGGATCTCGGCTCTTTTTCCCTTGTCGAGTCGGAACGCGATTTCATCCTCGAGATCCTGACCGATTATTGCGATTGGCTATTCGCGAATGAGGATGAATTCTGCTCGCTTGCCGGCCTTCCATTGGGCGAAGGCCTCGATCTCCTTGGCGATTCCGGTCCAGCCTTGGTCGTCAAGCGGTCCGAGCGCGGAGCCATTTATGTGAAAGGCGGTCTGTGCCTTGAGAGCCCCGTGCGCGCGATCTGCCCCGTGGATGAAACGGGTGCAGGTGACGCCTTCGCGGCCGCCTTCCTGACCGCGCTCGACAAAGGTTATTCCCCCGAGCGGTGCCTACGGATGGGCAACAGGATCGCGGAGGAAATCCTCTCGGTGCCTGGGCTCGCGATCGATCCAGCCCGCCTGGTCAAGGCGCTCGCTTCGGTGGCGGGTTGACGATCCGCCGGGCTGTGGTGTTATGCCCTGGTTCCCGCCTGCCTTGACCCGAAAAACACGCAAAGCACTCCTATTTTTCGTGGCCTTGCCCCTGAAATATTGCCTCTTTCTTCCAAAAAGCGTATTTTTGACTTGAGAACCCAATTCTCGAGGGAGTCGCTATGTCTGAAAATGAGATCATCCCCATCGAACAGATTCTTCCGAACAAGCTTCCGATCGTCCCCCTCCTCGGGCGTCCCATATTCCCCGGCATCTTTACGCCCATCATGGTAGGCAATCCGGATGACGTGAAAGTTGTCGAGGAAGCCTTGGCCGCCGATGGCATGATAGGCCTCGTCATGATCAAGAACGAATTCGAAAAGCCCAAGTCGGATGACCTTCATCTCGTGGGCACAGCGGCCAAGATCGTCAAGCGGATAAACCTCCCCGACGGCGGCTCCAACATCTACATCTCGACGATGAAGCGCTTCAAGGTGAAGAAATTCCTGTCCAAGGAATCGCCCATCGTGGCGGCCATCACCTACCTCGATGAGGAAGGCGAGGATACCGACGAGGTGCGTGCCATGACGCGGGCCCTGCTTTCGGAGATGAAGCAGATATCCGAGAACAATCCGATGTTCTCGGAGGAGATGCGCCTCAACATGATCAACATCGATCACCCTGGGAAGATCGCCGACTTCATCGCCAGCATCCTCAACATCGACAAGGCCGAGCAGCAGAAGCTCCTCGAGACGCTCAATGTCCGCGAGCGCATGGAACGCGTCCTGGTCTTCATCAAGAAGGAGGAGGAGCTCCTCAAGATCCAGAAACGGGTACAGACCGAGATCAACGAGAAGATAGAGAAAAGCCAGCGCGAGTATTTCCTCAAGGAGGAGCTCAAGGCGATCAAGACCGAACTCGGCATGCCCACGGATGCCAAGACCTCCGACGTCCAACGGTTCAAGGAGAGAATAGAGTCCTTCAAATTCCAGGGCGAGGCCAAGGAGCAGGTCGAGCAGGAGCTTGAGAAATTCGGCCTAATGGACCCGAACTCCTCGGAGTTCATCGTGACGCGGAACTGGCTGGACCTTGTCTGCTCCTTGCCCTGGAAGGCAGCGGTGTCCGGTGACTTCGATCTCCAGAAGGCCCAGGACATCCTCGAGAACGACCACTATGGGCTCAAGGACGTGAAAGAGCGCATCCTTGAGTACCTCGCCGTCCGCAAGCTCAAGAAGGACGCGAAGGGCTCGATCATCTGCCTTGTAGGGCCGCCGGGCGTGGGCAAGACCAGCGTGGGCCGATCCATCGCCCGCGCAATGGGGAAGGAGTTTTTCCGGTTTTCTGTCGGCGGCATGCGTGACGAAGCCGAGATCAAGGGCCATCGGCGCACCTATGTCGGGGCCTTGCCCGGCAAGATTGTCCAGGGGCTCAAGATCACGAAGAGCCGTGATCCGGTCTTCATGATCGACGAGATCGACAAGATGGGCTCCTCCTACCAAGGCGATCCCTCGAGCGCACTCCTCGAAACCCTCGATCCCGAACAGAATTTCTCGTTTCGTGACCACTACCTCGACCTGCCCTTCGATGTCTCCGGCGTCTTCTTCATCTGCACCGCGAATACCCTCGATTCGATCCCGGCTCCCCTCATCGACCGCATGGAGATCATCCAGCTCCCAGGCTACGTCGATTCCGAGAAAATCGAGATCGCCCGGAACTACCTCGTCCCGAAATCGACCGAGAAGAACGGATTGAGGAAGGCGAACGTGCGGTATACGCGCGATGCATTCATCTTCATCGCTGAATCCTACGCGCGCGAGGCGGGGGTGCGCAACTTCGAGAAGGCCCTGGACAAGATCCACAGGAAAATAGCCAAGCAGGTTATCCTGGACGGCATGGGCGGCGAGAAATTCTCGATCGACAAGGCCGCGGTGCAGAAGTACCTGGGCAAGCCGCTGTTCCGGGATGACGACATGAAGCGCGCCACCATGGCCGGGATGTCCATCGGGCTTGCCTGGACGAGCATGGGCGGCGATACGCTCATCATCGAGGCGGTGGCGAATCCCGGCAAGGAAGGCTTCAAGCTCACGGGCCAGATGGGCAATGTCATGCAGGAATCAGCCGGCATAGCCTATACCTTCGTGAGGCACATCGCCGCCGAACGCTACAATGTTGGGGCGGATTATTTCGAGACGAAGCAGATCCACCTCCACATCCCCGAAGGCGCCACCCCCAAGGATGGGCCGTCGGCGGGAGTCACGATGGCCACGGCGCTGCTCTCCCTCGTGCTCGGGAAACGCATCAAGGACAGGCTCGCCATGACGGGTGAGCTCTCCCTCACCGGCCAGGTCCTCCCGATTGGCGGACTCCGGGAGAAGACGGTCGCGGCGAAACGCAACAAGATAAAGGACATCATCATCCCCGCCGCGAACGAAAAGGACCTTGATGAGATCCCGGAGAACGTGAAAAAGGGCATCACCTTCCACCCCGTGGAAAGGATGGAGGATGTCATCGCGATCGCGCTCGGCGAATAGATGCCGCCAGTGCCTTCCGGTGGTGTGCGATGTCTGTGAATGGGCCCTCGCCCTCGTTGGGACGGATCGCGGAAATCCTGTGGGGAGCGGCCGCCATCGCGGCGGTTTTTCGTTTCGCGCCCCCCCTTGGACGGTATACACTCTCAGGAAGGTGTGCACGCACCGCCTGGCGGAGGTGAAGCCATGCAAGGAAAGACGACCGTCCTGGTGACAGGCGCAGACGGTTTCCTGGGTTCGAACATAGTCCGCGTCCTCCTGGATGGCGGCTATCGCGTCCGTGCGATGGTCGAGCCGTCGCGCCGGACCGGAAGCCTGGACGGCCTTGCCGTCGATGAGTCGCGCGGCGACCTTCTCGATCCAGCCTTCGTCGCCGAATCCTGCCGAGGCGTGGATGCCGTGATCCATACCGTCGCTTCGACAGCCGTCTGGCCCTCCCGCGACCCCTGGATGAGGTCCCTCAACGTCGATGCGGCAATGGGACTTGCGCGGGCCGCCGAGGCCGCCGCGAGGGATCGGGAGGCAGGTGGAAGCGCGATGCGTTTCGTGCATGTGGGCACGGCGAATTCCTTCGCCTCCGGCAGCGCGCAGATGCCCGGGGACGAAAGCGGCCCTTATGACGCAGGCCATTTCGGGCTCGATTACCAGGATACAAAGCGAGAGGCCCAGGAGCTCCTCCTGGCCATGTCGCGGCCGCCCTTAGAGGTCATCGTAGTGAATCCCACGTTCATGTTCGGCCCTTGGGATTCCAAGCCGGGTTCGGGAGCGATGATACTGGCCTTGGCCAAACGCGGCGTGCCAGGCTCCTCCCCCGGAGGGAGGAGCTTCGCCGACGTGCGGGCCGTGGCTCGTGGCACCGTGGCCGCGCTGGAAAGGGGAATACCTGGGGATTGCTATATCCTCGGCGGGGAGAACCTCAGCTACGCGCAGGTGTTCGCGGAAATCGCCGCCGTCCTGGGACGGAAACCCCCGAGGGCCAGGATGCCGAGGGCGGCAGTCCTCGCTTTCGGGGCGCTTGGATCCCTTGCGGCCTCCCTGACGGGCAAGGCGCCCCAGGTGAGTCTGGCAATGGCGCGCATCGCGTGCGAGACGCAGTACTACAGTTCGGCCAAGGCCACGCGGGAGCTCGGTTATGCGGTCGCGCCCATCGGCGCTGCCATCGCCGCGGCCTGCGAATGGTTCCGTTCCCGGGGCATGCTATGAACGGCGTCGTAGCGGTCACCGGAGCTTCGGGGTTCGTGGGGGGACGTCTCGCGGCCATCCTGCTCGGGCGCGGGTTCAAGGTTCGCGCCATCCATCGGCGTAGGGAAGCGCCTGTGGCGCTCAGGCGCCTGGAAGCGGAAGGTGCGGAGCTCGTCCGCGCGGACCTGTCCGATGCGGCGGAGGCAAGGGCCGCGCTTGAAGGCGCGGCTTCGGTAATCCACGCCGCGGCCCTCGCCAGCGACTGGGGCACGCGGCGGGAATTCGAGGAAGCGAACGTCCGTGCGACCGTATGCGTCCTTGACGCGGCCGAAGGATGCGGATTGTCCCAATTGGTCTTTGTGAGCTCGGTCTCCGTCCATGGTTTCGGCCGCCATGCGGCGAGCACGGAGGAAGGTCCCTACTATGCCCTCCGGGACGCCTATCCGGCATCGAAGCTCAAGGCGGAACGCCTGGCCCTCGGGCGGAACAGGCCAGGTTTCTCCGTGGCTTCGCTGAGGCTGGGCTACGTCTACGGCCCCGGGGACACGACAAGCAGCTATCGGATGTTCGAAGCCGCTCGGCGCGGCGCCTTCGGCTGGATCGGCTCCGGGAAGTCGCGCACGAGCCTCGTCTACGTGGACGACGCCTGCGCCGCCCTGGTCGCGGCCCTTGGAAACCCGGCCGTGGCCGGCGAGGCAATCAATATCGTGGGGGACGAGGCGGTCTCGTGGCGCGAACTGGCCTCCGTCGTGTACGAGACGAGCGGGGCGGATGGCCATCCCCGCCACGTCCCGAAAGCCCTTGCGGCGCTCGCCGCCGCGACGATGACGGGCTTCGCGCGCCTGGCTGGAAGCCATGACGCGCCGCCGCTCACGCCTTACCGCGTGAGACGTTCGACGGTCGAGTATGTGTTCTCGAATGAAAAGGCCAGGCGAATACTCGGATTCCGTCCGTCGATCGGCTATCGCGAGGGTTTCTCCCGCGCCGCCTTGGCGTGGGGCGCCGAGGCCGCCCGGGACGCCAGGTAGGCGCCGCGGTCGTTGCCGAGCGCAAGGGCCGCGTGGATCAGGAAGGCCGGATAGAGCGAGCCGAAGACCAGCGTCAGCACGCACGCTACGACCCCGAAAAGCACGCATCCTGCCGCTTCCTTGGGGCTCTTGGACAGGTGGGCGAAGGCATAGAGGGCCGTATCGGCCCCGATCGCCGCGAGGCTGCCCAAGGGAAGGAGCAGTTCGAGGATCATCCCCCTGAAGACGAACTCGTAGGCGAAGAGGTAGGCAAGCCAGGAAAGCAACTCGGCGCAGAACGCACGGACGCCCCAGCGGACAGGCAGGAATTGCGGATAATTGGCCATGTCGGCGGCGTCTTTCCGGCTATAGCGTCCAAGCGCCCAGGCAAGGCCGCCGAGGACCGCGGTGGGCAGGAGCCAGGCGCGGGGAGCTTCCATGCGCAGGTAGGTTGCGCCTGGCAAGGCAAGCCCCGCCAACAAGAAGGCGGCGAAGGGGAGACCGAGGAAAACGAGGGCGAAGCCGGCGCGATCCAGGAGGACCCGGCCGGGCTTCCTCCTTGCCGGACGGGAAGACGAGGGCAAGGCCCCTGAGGCGATGTACGCCACATAGGCCGAGCAGAGGAAGAGGAAGAGGAGGCCCGACCGGGGATCTCCGGCAGCGAAATCCAGGTCCATTTCAGCCCCCTTCGCCAGGGATGGGATGCCATGCACCGTCCCTGAGCACAAGACCGCAGGGACCGGAGAGCTTCCTCTCGAGGCCCGCCTTGAGGAGGCGGGAGGTCTCCGCCAGTTCAGGCGGTATACGGGGGTCTGCCGCCGCGATGCCGCTCGTGAGGAGGGTTTCGGCGAGCAGCTTGGCTGCCATGAAGCGGTCGTACTTGTCCACGGCGAAGGCGATGAAGGAAGGAAGGAGGGAGGTGACTTCCCACGTCACCTGTTCAGCCTGCGAATAGCGGCCTGCGTCCTTGTCCTGGTCTGTCACGCGCACGGGAAGTCCGCGCGCGACCTCCTCGAGGCGGGGAACGAGCCAATCGAGATCGAATAGGCCGGTGGCGCAATTGAAGAGGATAGCCGCCCCCCCATCCTCAAGGCGCTTGACTTCTTCGAAGGAAATAGCCGGTCCAATGTCCGCTACCGTCCTCTTTCCGCCTTCTGTCTCGACGAGGATGCCGCCCTTGACGTCCATCGGCGTCCTGAGGGCGAAGTCGAAGGCGGCCGGCTTCCCCGAAAGCGCCAGCACGGCCAACTCCGCCGCTTCGGGGAGATAGCCGATGTTGTCGACGTTGCCGAGCCATGCGAAGCGGATGCCGCGCCCGTGGAGGGCGCGCAGGACCGGCGCAAGGACGCGGAAGCATTGGCCATGGCCACCGGGGAGGGCGATGGAGCTGTCCGGCTTGTCCCAGGCCCTGTCGAAGATGCGGCGTGGCTTTCCCTCGGAGGAATGCGTAAAGGCCGCGACAAGGGGTTGAACCCCAGTCGCGAAGCTGGAAGCGGGGAGTCCGGTCTCCGCCGCCAGGTCCGCGAGGAAGGGCGATTTTCCATAGGCCTCAAAAGCGGCCTTTAGCTCGTCGTCGTTGCCGACGCTCGACATCTGGAAGAACGGCAGGAAATCGCCCTTGGGCTTTCCGTACTTCGAGATGTAGGCTTTCGCGGCCAGGAGGCGGGCCCGCGCCTTGAGGACGAGGAAGGAGACCCCCGGGCTTCCGTCGGGGTTGACGTAGGCTGGTGTCAGGCCCTTTGGCCTGTCCTTGCAGGCGGGTGCCAGGGCATCGAACTCCTTGGCAAAGGCCAGGAATGCATCCTGCCCGAAGGCGAGGTTCTTTTTGGAGTCCGCATAACTTGTCGCTGAGCCGCCATTGAGCAATCCCCAGGCGGTGCGGGGGTAGAGGCGCTCGCCCAATTCCTCCAGCGCGGCCCGTGGAAAGGTCAGGCGTCCCCCCTCAAGGGCCGCCGCACGAGGCAGCGGCAGGCCGAGTGCCTTGAGCCGGGCTTCCGCTTCGGCGACAGGGATCGAGCATGCCAACCCCTGTCCGGCCGCGATGACCGATTCACCATCCACGCGCGGGACTCCTTGTGCCTTGACCGCCCCCGCGCCGCCATGGCGCCCCGAATTGCAGTCGGCAAGGATGGAGAGCGACAGGTCGATGTCGATCCCCCGGGATTCCATGTCCCTCACCAGGGCCTCGCCCAGGCCGCGGACCACACCGGACGTCATTTCCTTTCCTCGAGCACGGCGGCGCTTGCCGCGCCAAACAGGGAGATCGAGTAGTCCTTCACGATCATGACCGGGAGGCCCTTGAGTATCGACCTGATGTGCTCGCGGTAGCTTTTCTCGAACATGGCCATGAATCGGTAGCCTTGGAGGAAGCGCGTTTCGTTCTTGGCCACGATGCCGCCGGCGAGATAGACGCCACCGCGCGGGATGAAAGTGGCCGAAAGGTCGGCGGCGACGCGCGCGTAGAGCCTCACGAATGCATCCATCGCCCGCGCGCAGACCGGGTCGAGATCGGCGTTCGCGGCGATCAAGGCAGGCCTGTCATGCTCGCTGGCTGCCAAGACCAGCTTGGCCCTTTCGCCGAGCTCCCCGGATTCGCGTTCGCAGAAGAAGAGGAAGAGGTTGGCTATCCCCGTGCCCGATACCCCGGCCTCCGCACCCGGGACGAAATCGGACTTGAACTCGAGCCAGCGCTGGAATACGCGGCTTTCCTCATCATAGACGGGGAGGGTGATGTGGCCGCCTTCCGAAGGATAGGCTTCGAGGTGGTCGCCCTTCAGGGCGAGGAATCCGACGCCAAGTCCCGTACCGGCGCCGACGACGAGCTTGATGCCCTCCTCCGGAAGAGGTCGGCTGCCGTCCAGATGGGGCAACCGGGTCACCTCCTCGGGCCTTTCGGGATCGAGGAGGACGACGCCGTATGAGATGGCGGTGAAGTCGTTGATGACGCGGACACGCATGCCATACTCGCGCTCGATCGCGTTTCCGTCGATGCTCCACGGGGCGTTGGTGAGCTCTATGCGCCGGTCCACGACAGGGCCGGCGCCCGAGATGCAGCATGCCGTCGGGACTGTCCCCGCCATTTCTAGCCTGGCCTGCGCCAGGAAGCGGCCGAATGGGTCCGCGAGGGAATACTCCTCTTTCGTGCGGTAATGGCGTTCGAAGAGTATGCGGAACTTTCCGTCTTTCGCGCCTACGAGGGCAAGGTTGGTGTTTGTGCCACCGATGTCTCCGGCGACTACAACGTGATCGAATGTGTCGGTTTGGGAAGCCATGGCGGAATGATAGCGAAAGGGATGCCTTGTTGGAAAGAGGCGTCTCCCAAGTTCCCGAGGGCACTGTCTACAGGAGCGCCCGTATCTCCCACGCGGAAAGCGCCCGATCGCGGACGCTGTCATATATCTCCAGGTGGAGGTGGCCGCCATGGCCCGGCTTGCGGGCGTTTGCCCCGGTGTTGCCACCCCGACCGAGGATATCGCCCTCCCGAACCGCATCGCCGCGCCTGACCGCCACCTCGAAGAAATGGAAATAGGAATAGTACCGGCCCGAGCCCGGACTGAAGACGATTACCCCGTTGCCCGAGGAAGGGGAGAGGCCGCCCTTTTCCCAAGCCACCGCGCCCGCTCCGCCGCGCCAATCATCGGCTGCTGCCACGACGATTCCGGCCTCGAGCGATCGAATATGGGGTCCGCGCTCCACCATCCCCCGGGTCTCGATTTCGTCGAAAAAGATATCGAGCGCGAATGGATGGGAATATTCGAGGTCGCTCTTGGGCGGCAGGCTCAGCGCGCCTTCCTCGCCGAGCGCAGCCAGGTCGGGAGACTGGGAAAGCGAAGCCAGGAGGCGCTCCTCCCTCTCCCTGCCAATTTGCGACCGCGTGATTTCCTTCCAGGCCGCGGCATACAGGAGGGCATAGTTCGAGCGGAGGGGGCGCAACACTTCCGCTTCCATCGCCGCACGCCGGTAGTGGGCCGCGGCCAGGCTCATGCCTTTTCCGGCCTCCGCAAAGTCCTCCACGTCGCGGTCCAGGGCAAGCATGGAAAGCACGGCACCTGAGGGCGGAAACGCCGTGAGGAAGCTTTCCCCGGCGTCCAGGCCCTCGATGCGCAAGGTCTCTCCCAGGCTTCGCGCCAATTCCTTGATTTCCCCGCCCCGTCTCTGGTTGGCCGCGGCGGCGCAGAGGAGGGAAGCCAAAGTCTCCGAATCCGCGGCGGCTCCCCTCGGCCCCGGAGGAGCCGCCATTCCAAGCCCCCCTGACGCGGCGGCTATGGTCGCGAGGAGGAGGACTATCGCGATGAACCTGAGGCTCCCCCTCCTACCGGCCGGATCAGCTGCCACGCGGCGCCAACCTCTGTGCGCAGAGGAGGAGGAGGCCCAGGCAGGCGCGCGCGTCATCGAGGGCGCGATGTGACCTGCCTGTATCGATGCCGAACCTGGCGGCCAAGTCCACGAGGCGGTAGCTCGAAAGCCCTGGCCATGCCGCCTTGGCCAGCAGGCGCGTGTCGAGGACCCGGTTTTCCGGGGAGGGGAGTCCCGCCTTGGCGAGTTCCATCCGGAGAAAGGCGAGGTCAAATGGCGCGTTATGCGCGACAATCGTGGCACCTTCGGCCATGGCCATGAGGACAGCGCCGATATCGAGGAAGCGGGGCGAGGAGGAGACGTCCTTGTCCCGGATGCCATGGATGGCCACGACCACGGAGGGGATATGGATGCCAGGTTTGACGAGGCTCGAGAAAGTCGCGGTCTCCTGTCCGTCGGACCAGCGCAGGGCGCCGATCTCGACCACGCGCTCACGGTGGGGATCGAGGCCCGTGGTCTCAAAGTCCAGCGCAAGCCAGGAATCCCTCCGCCAGTCGTGGCCGAAGGCGGCCGCATAGGAGGGCGAGGTGGGTCGTTTGACCGGAGGCGGGGTCGGCAGGACAAGGCCGTCCATGGCGATCTTGCCCGCGGGGGCTTCGCTATCCGAACGGGAACTCACCGGTCTATCACTTTCCTGATGTCGGCAAGGATGGCCGCGGTTTTTTTCGCCGAAGCGGCGCGTGCCACCTCGAGTCCGCCCGTCATCCCGGCATCGGTGCGCAGGAGGATGTAATACTTGATCTTGGGTTCGGTGCCGCTCGGGCGCACGGTGACCATGGTGCCATCCTTCAGGTACCACTGGATGACGTCGCTTGCGGGGAGGTCGACCTTGCGCGTCGCCATGCCGGTCGCCTGCGGATCCGCAGGATCGGCGACATCCCAGGCCAGGCCGGTCTTCACGTCGCGGATGGATGTGACCGCGATGCCTCCCAAGGTCGCCGGCTGGGAGTTCCGGTAACCCTCCATGATGCCGCGCATCACGTCCATCCCCGAAGCGCCCTCGAAATACTTGCTGACGCCCTTTTCCTCGTAGAAGCCGTACTCGAGGTAGATTTCGTCGAGACGGTCAAGAAGGCTCTTGCCCTTGCTCTTCCAGTACAGGGTCATCTCGGCGGTGAGGGCCGCCGCCGAGATGCCGTCCTTGTCGCGCACCTCTTTCTCGATGAGGTGGCCGTAGCTCTCCTCGCTGCCATAGACGAAACCACGCCCATCCAGCTCGAATTTCCGCATGAGCTCCGCGATCCACTTGAAGCCCGTGAGGCATTCATGGGATTCGACGCCGTATTTGTGGGCGATCCTGGCCTGAAGGTCCGTGGTGACGATGGAACGGATCGCGGCGGGCTTTTTCGGCATGATCCCAAGCTCAGTCCTGGTGAGGAGGATGTAATCGAGATGGAGGCTGCCGAGCTGGTTGCCGGTGATGAGGATGAAATCCCCCGTCCCATCCTTGCCTGGAACGGCGATGCCGAGCCTGTCAGCGTCTGGATCGGTGGCCATCACGCAGTCGGCCTTGAGCTTCCTGCCGAGTTCCAGGGCGAGCTTGAGGGCCGCGGCTTCCTCGGGGTTGGGGAATGCCACCGTGGGGAACTCGCCATCGGGTTCCCGTTGCTCCGGCACCGTGGCCACATCGAGGCCCAGGTCTTTCATAACCCTTTCAAAATGAAGGGCTCCTGTGCCATGGAGGGGGGTATAGACCAGTCTCACCCGCTTCCCGAATTCCTTGAAAAGCTCGGGGCGGAAGAGGTTGGACTTCACCATGGCCACATAGGGCTCGTCCACATCCTTGTCGATCACGGCAAGGAGTCCCTTCGCGAGGGCCTCCTCCTTGTCCATGAATTTCACTTCCTTGACCGCGTTCACCCTTTCGATGATGCCTTCGTCATGGGGAGGCGTGACCTGGGAGCCGTCATTCCAGTAGGCCTTGTATCCGTTGTACTTGGGTGGATTGTGGCTGGCGGTGACCACGACGCCCGTATCGGCCTTGAGGTGGCGGATCGCAAAGGAGAGCTCCGGCGTCGGGCGGAGAGCGCTGAAGAGCCAGGCCTTGATGCCATTGGCGGCGAAGACCAGGGCCGTGTCGAGGGCGAAGCTCGCCGAATAGCGCCGGGAGTCATAGGCGATGCAGGCCGAGAGGGGCTTGCCGGGGAAAGTGGCTTTCAGGTAGTCGCAGAGGCCCTGGGTAGCGCGGGTAACGACAAGACGGTTCATGCGGTTGTAGCCGCCGCCTATCACGCCCCTAAGGCCGCCGGTCCCGAACTCGAGGTCCCGGTAGAAGCGGTCCTCCAGCTCCTTCCACTCGCTTTCGCCCGCGGCGCCATCGGCCTTCGCAAGAAGCTGCTCGACCTCGGTCCTGAAGCCTGTTTCGCTTTCGCGCGCGACATATTCTTTCGCCCTGGCGGTTATCTGCCCTCGATCCATGATTTCTCCTTACGCGAATGCATTGCGGTGCGCCCATGCGGCTTTTCGCTCCGCGGATACCATTTTAGCGCCATTTATCGAAGTGAGCGAGGATTTCGAGCGGGCTTTGGACAATGAATTCGGCGCCCGAAGCGGTAAGCTCCGCGGCGCCCCGAAATCCCCAACCTGCCCCGGCGGCGATCATGCCTGCGTTCCGCGCCATCATCATGTCCACGTCGGAATCGCCGAGGTAGACGATGTCTTTGGCTGGCAAGCCCAGGCGGCGGGCCAGGTCCTGGGCTTGGTCAGGCGCGGGTTTGCGCGGGAAAACGCCAGTCTCGCCCCGCACGAAGGCGAAGCCGGCCTGCGGGAAAAGGCTCTCCACCATGCTGATGACCAGTTTTTCCGGTTTGTTCGAAAGAATGGCCAGGGGGATGCCTTTCTCGGCCAGGGCCGCGAGAAGGTCCACCACCCCTGGATAGGGACGGGTCGCGTCGACAAGGTGATGAGCATACCAGTCAGAGGCTTCGGCATGGATTTCCGACACGAGAGCTTCCTGCCTTTTATCCTCAGGCAATGCGGCGATCACCAGGTTCCGGAAGCCGTTGCCGACCATCATCTTGTAGGCCGGAAAATCGTGAATGGGAAGCTTCCGTGCGGCCAGCGAGCGGTTCAGCGAATTTGCCAGGTCCTCAATGGTGTCGGCGAGGGTTCCATCAAGGTCGAAAATGACTGCGCTTGGCATTACTATCCTTGAAGTGCATGGCACCTTCCCCGAAGCGGGACAAGCAGGCTAAAATGCCGCTCGCGGCGGATCCCCAGGGAACCTTGTCATCGCTCATGAAGAAGCTGATATATAGGCCTTGAGACACTATCCTCTTGCGCCGAGGAGCGTCAATTCCCGTGAAACGCCAAAAAGACGGCAGTGGCGCAAAGCCGATCCCGTGTCCCGCCTCGTTTGAAGCCTTCTATTCGGGGCTTTACGGCGAGCGATGGGTGGGGCTTGCGGCAGCCTTGGCTTTCCCCTCCCCCCAAGTTGGACTTCGGATCCTCGAAGGCGGCGGTTTCGATCTCTCGCCTGCCGGCATCGATGGCTGCGATTCGGATGACGAGCCAACGGCCGGGCCGACGGCGAGGTATTTCCTCGATCCCAGCTCCGTCGAGGCGGCCTTGGCCCTTGACTTGCCTACAACGGGCCAAGTCCTCGATGCCTGCGCCGCTCCGGGCGGCAAGAGCCTCGTCATAGCGGCAAGAATGGGATCCTCAGTCCGCCTTCTTGCCAACGAGTTGTCGTCCGAGCGCCGTCACCGACTGCAGACCGTCCTTGACGCCTTCCTGCCCAAGGAGGTCCGTGTCCGCGTCTCCATTTTTGGCGCCGACGCATCGGCCCTCTGCCTTAGGCGTCCCTCGGCCTTCGACGCCATCCTCCTCGACGCTCCCTGCTCCAGCGAACGCCACGTCCTCCAGGATCCATCAGCCCTTGCGGCATGGACTGCCTCCCGGCCACGGTCGCTCGCGAACCGCCAGTGGGCATTGCTCTCCTCGGCCTTTCATATGCTCGCGCCGGGAGGCTGCCTGGTCTACTCGACCTGCTCCATCAATCCAGGGGAGAACGACGGAGTGGTCGATCGGCTCGTGAAAAAGCATGGCGCGTCATTGGTCGTCCAGCGGGCTAGCCTCAGCGGAGGGGAAGCGACCGAACACGGTGTCCTGGTCCTGCCAGATCACGCTGTCGGAAGAGGCCCGATGTACGTTTTCAAGATGCGCAAATCCCCAAAAATCCCTTCCTAGCGGCCTGGTTCCTGGATTTCAGGCTCGAGGTCGCTGTCCTTGCCCCCGAGTTTCCGGTAGCGGCCTTCCTTCTCAATGATGGCCACCTCGGCCTCATGGATGGCGGCGAGGACTGCCTTGATGGAAGTATCATTGGCGGCGACGCTTTCCTGGCTCTCCTCGACAAAGCGGCCGTAGACTTCCGCGCCTAGCCGGGCGGTGAGTTTTTCCGCTTGGCTGTGGAGCTGGATGATCTCGATCCGAAGGACCCCCATTTCACCCCAGGCCTGGGCCTGCTCGCCCGCGCGCATGGCGATGTCCTTTGATGCCGCGATACCCTTGCTGATCAAGTCCTGCGTTCTTTGGGAAAAAGTCAAGCATCCCTCCTGGAAAATATGTCCCACCTACCCGAATATAGTCATTTTCCCGAAAAGGGCAAAACGGTCCCGGAGCGGCGCCTGCCCTTGAAGAGGAATACCCCATGGGCGATAGTTGTGGGAATGGAGGCCGAAATGAAGATCCTTCCTTGGCTGGCCATGGGCCTTCTCCTTGCCGCCCCCCTTGCCGCCCAGGAATTTGACCCCGGGAAGGTCATCACGGGAATCTCGCGCGAGGATCTTTCCGTATTCCTGCGCAGCCTTGGCTATGCCCCGTCGAACGTCAAGGAAAGGACACTGAAGCTCGAGATAGGGGGCTTTTCGTCCTTCATAAGCGTCAACAACGACGATCTCCAGCTCTACACCTGGTTCGCCGGCCCCGCCGACCCCGCACGGGTAAACCGCTTCAACGAGAGCTACCGCTTCTCTTGCGCCTACTACGACAGCGAAAACGATGTCTGCGTGCAAAGCGACCTCGACCTGGCGGGAGGCGTCACCTGCGGCGCGATAAAGGGCTGGATCGCCATCTACGCCGATCTCCTCAAGTCCTGGGATGAAAGCGAATAACTTCCCCCTTCCCTGACCCTGAGGGGAGGACTATGCTAGATCCATCTCTGTAAGGAGGAATCATGACAGGTATTTTTTACACCCTGTGGGCCATGGCCCTCGTGTGGTGGGTTCTCTGGGCCGGAATCGCCCTTGCCAAGAAGGCTATTCCAATGCTCGTTTTCCTCATTGTCGTCGGGGGACTTTGGTCCCTCGGCACCTTCATCGCCGGTTCGGGCGAATTCTTCAGCCCCGCGATCTTCGTGCTCTTCGTCATCCCTGTCCTCATCCTTCCGCCCATGGTCCGCATCATCATCCAGTACGAGCGCGGTGTCCTCTTCCGTCTTGGCAAGCTCAAGGCCATCCTGGACCCTGGCCTCAACCTCGTATTCCCCCTCGGCATAGACGTTGTGCGCAAGATGGACCTCCGCACCTTCACGATCGACGTTCCCCAGCAGGAGGTCATCACGAAGGACAATGTGCCCGTCCTGGTCGACGCCGTCGTGTATTTCAGCGTCTTCGACCCCATCCTCGCGGTGACCAAGGTCGAGAACTACGTGAAGTCCACGAGCCTCCTTTCCCAGACCATCCTCCGCTCGGTACTTGGCCAGCATGAGCTCGATGAGATGCTCCAGAAGCGCGCGGAGCTCGGCATCATGCTGCAGAAGCTCCTGGACGAGGCGACCGACCCCTGGGGCATCAAGGTCACCGCCGTCGAGATCAAGGCAGTCGAGCTCGCCGAGACCATGAAACGCGCCATCGCGCGCCAGGCCGAGGCGGAGCGCGAAAGGCGGGCCAAGATCATCTCGGCCGAGGGTGAGTATCAGTCGAGCGAAAAGCTCGCCCAAGCCGCCGCCGTAATAGCGACCCAGCCCGCGGCCCTCCAGCTGCGCTACATGCAGACACTTACCGAGATAGCGGTCGAGAAGAACTCGACCATACTCTTCCCCTTGCCAATGGAATTGCTGCGCTTTTTCGAGGCAGTGAAAAAGGACTGAGGCGTCCTATCATCCCCGCGAGGTGGCGGGACGATGGGACTGGTCCGGGCCGGCCGCAAGGTGGTCCGGACTTTTTTTGTCGCGTGCTTGGCGGGCAAAATAATCCAAAAAATCCACTTACCTCGGTTCCGAATGTGTTCCCGTGCTAATCGGGTAGTTTTCGCTCCATCTTTGCTTGACAGTGCCCGAGCCACCCACTATATCCTGTACCTATTGGTTTTCAGTACTCAATGTGTAGTGGTTTGATGTATGCAAAGATCATACCAAACGTGGGAGCAAAATGCGCTGTCCTCATTGTGGAAGCATGGATGACAAGGTGATCGATTCAAGGACCCTGGCCAACGGCGAGAGCATCCGGAGGCGCCGGGAATGCCTCTCCTGCGGCTTCCGCTTTACCAGCTATGAGAGGATCGAGGAAAAGCCCCTCATGGTGATAAAGCGCGACGGCCGGCGCCAGCCCTACGAACGCGCCAAGCTCGAGCGCGGCATCATCCGTGCGCTGGAAAAACGCCCCGTATCCCAGCTTTCGATCGAGAACCTCGTCAATGAGATCGAGGATGAAGCGGCCATGCGGGGAAAGACCTCGAATGAGATCGCGAGCTCCGAGCTCGGGGAGATGTCCTTAGGCAAGCTCTATGCCCTCGACAAGGTGGCCTACGTGCGCTTCGCCTCGGTGTACCGGAAATTCGAGACCACTGGGGAGTTCATCCGCGAGATCGAGCTCCTTGGGGAGCTGAACCTGGCGGGCGAAAGCGCCCTGGGGCACCGGGCCAAGGCAAGCGAGCTTGAAGGTAGCCTCGATGGCTAGCCAGGAGGTCTTCCCGGAGTGGAGATCCTTCCTTGGCAGCGCGGATCCCGGCCCCGTCCGCCACGTCGCCAAGCGTTCCGGGGAGATAGAGCGCTATGACCGATCCAGGATCGATGTGGCGGTCAGGAGCGCCTTCGGCGCGGTCGGGCTTGAATCCGCCGCCCTTGAGGCCTTGCCCGCGATAGTGGCCTGTGTCGAGGCAAAGTTGCGCGATCTCATGTCGGCACGCCATCCCAATTCCATCCCCGCGATCGAGGAGATCCAGGACCTCGTGGAGGAGGCGCTTATCGAAGCGGGCCAGGCGAGGGCCGCCAAGGCCTACATCCTGTACCGCTCCCGCCATGACGCGATGCGCGACGCGAAGCGCCTCATGCTTGACATCAACGGGACCATGGACGGCTACCTCTCGCAGGCCGACTGGCGGGTCAAGGAAAACGCGAATGTCAACTATTCCCTGGGTGGACTCATCCTCCACAATTCAGGCGCCATCACCGCAAATTACTGGCTCAAGAACATCTATCCCGAGGAGATCGCGGATGCCCACCGCAACGCCGACCTCCACATCCATGACCTGTCCATGTTCTCCGGCTACTGCGCGGGATGGTCGCTCCGGCAGCTCATTGCGGAAGGACTCGGAGGAGTCCCCGACAAGATATCGTCGAAGCCCGCGCGGAGGCTCTCGACCCTCGTCCAGCAGATGGTTAACTTCCTCGGCGTCCTCCAGAACGAATGGGCCGGAGCCCAGGCTTTCTCCTCCTTCGACACCTACCTCGCCCCCTTCGTCAAGAAGGACGCGATGAGCGATTTCGAATTGCGGCAATGCGTCCAGTCCTTCCTCTTCGGCGTCAACACGCCCAGCCGCTGGGGCAGCCAGGCGCCCTTCACGAACATCACCCTCGACTGGACCTGCCCGGAGGACCTTGCGGGCCGTCCCGCCGTGGTCGGCGGCGAGGAGATGCCCTTCACCTACGGCGATTGCCGGGCGGAGATGGACAGCATCAACCGCATCTTCATCGAGCTGATGCTCCAAGGCGATTCGGTCGGGCGCGGCTTCCAGTACCCGATCCCGACCTACAACATCACGAAGGACTTCGATTGGGAATCGCCCAACGCGAGGCTTCTCTTCGAGATGACGGCGAAGTACGGCACCCCCTACTTCCAGAATTTCGTGAACTCCGACCTCGATCCCTCGGACGTCCGCTCCATGTGCTGCCGCCTCCAGCTGGACAAGCGGGAGCTGCGAAAGCGAGGCGGGGGCTTGTTCGGCTCGGATGAGCTCACAGGATCGATCGGCGTCGTGACGATAAACCTGCCGCGCATCGGCTACCTTTCGAGCGGCCTTCATGGCCGGGATGACGGCCGCGGGCGGCATGGCCTAGACTCCTTCTACGCGCGCCTCGATCGCCTCGTCGACCTGGCCGCCGAGTCCCTGCGCATCAAGCGGAAAGTCATCACCCGCCTCCTGGACGGGGGGCTTTTCCCATATACCCGGCGCTACCTAGGGAATTTCGACAGCCATTTCAACACGATAGGCCTCGTTGGAATGCACGAATGCTGCCTGAATTTCCTCGGCGTCGGCATCGACGACGGCAAGGGCCGGGACTTCGCGCTCGAGGTGCTCGAACACATGCGCACAAGGCTCCAGGATTGGCAGGAAAGGACGGGCGAGCTGTTCAACCTCGAGGCCACGCCGGCCGAATCCACCTCGTATCGCCTTGCGAAGCACGACCACGCCAATTGGAAGGACCTGCTGGTCTCCGGCGTCGTCCCTGGGGAAACGGATGGGGAGGACGGAGGCGTGCCATATTACACCAACTCGAGCCAACTCCCGGTGGGCAAGACCGCAGACCTCTTCGACGCCCTCGACCACCAGGAGGCGCTGCAGTCGAGGTACACGGGGGGGACGGTGTTCCACATCTTCCTCGGAGAGGCGCCGGAGGACTGGAGGGCGGTCAGGGAGCTTGTCAGGTCCGTGGCCTCGCGCTACCGGATCCCCTATTACACGGTGTCGCCGACCTTTTCGGTCTGCCCGGTCCATGGCTACCTGCCCGGCGAGACCTGGACATGCCCTAAATGCCGCGCCGAAAGCGAAGAACGCCTGCGGTCCGAGATCCTGGCGGTGGAGAGGGAATTGGCCGCGCTCCCGAGCGCATGACTGCCGGACCCGGCCAGGAAGCGCATGAGACAGGGAAAGGGGAGGGAATTTGGATACGCGTCAGGGACTTGAGGAGAAACTTGCCGGACTGCGGGCGGAACTGGAAGCGGTGGAAGGGCGGCCGACCGAGGTCTATAGCCGGATCGTCGGTTACTACCGTTCTGTCCGGAACTGGAACGCGGGCAAGCGACAGGAATATCGATCGCGCCTGGCCTTCGGGATGCCTGAGGCGTCCGATGCCTTCCCCGGCGAGGAGAGCCACCGCGTCGGCGGCGAGCCAAGGTCCTCAGCTGCGGCACTCGCGCTTTGTGGCGATGCGCCCGCCCATGCCGGAGAGGCTGCGGGGAGTGGGATGCTTGTCTTCACCCGCAAGGCATGTCCCAATTGTCCCCCGGTGGCGGACTACGTGACGAGCTCCCGCTTGCCGGCTGTTTTTGTGGACGTGGACGACGAGGAAGGTCTGGCCCTCGCCAGACGCCATGGCATCCTTTCCACCCCCATGGTGCTGGGGCTGGATGGTCAGGGAAGGGAAGCCTTCCGTGCCCTTGGCCTCATGGAGCTCAAGGCGAGGTTTCCGGGAGCGGGAACAGGCGCATGATGACCACGCTGGCCCTGAGAAAGACGAGCCTCATCGACTTTCCAGGCCGGGTGTCCGCCGTGCTGTTCACGAAGGGCTGCAACTTCCGCTGTCCCTATTGCCATAATGCCGATCTTGTCCGGACTTCAGGGGAGCCTCAATGTCCGGTCGGGGCGCTGCCGGGCGAGGTGGATGAAAGCTTCTCGCTGGATGGGGCCCTCGCCTTCCTGAAGAAGAGGGCGGGCCTTGTCTCGGGGGTTGTCCTATCGGGCGGGGAGCCCCTTTTCCATGACGACCTGGCCTTCCTCGCCCGCCGGATCGCGGCCTTGGGGCTCGCCGTGAAGCTCGACACCAATGGCTCTTTCCCTGATCGCATAGCCGGAGTGCGCGCGGATTTCATATCCCTCGACCTGAAAACCTCGCCGTCCAGCTATGCCCGGGTCGCCCCTGCCCTGCGGAACGCCGGGAACCTTGTCGTGGAGTCGCTCGCCCTGATCCGCTCAGCCGGCCATCCCTATGAAGTCCGCATAACCTGTGCGCCGGGTGTGCTCGACCTCCCCGACCTCGATGGACTGATGGCTGTACTCGAAAGGCGGGACGACGTGGTGCTCCAGCCCTTCCGGCCAGGCGCCTGCCTTGATCCCGCCTGGGACTCGGTCCTGCCCTATCCGGAGACCGTGCTCGAGGTTTTCCTCGGCCTCATCCGCGGTGTGGCGCCGAAAGCGAGGATCCGCGGGCAAGCGAGGCCGCACGCTTGAATCCGGGCAGCGGCTTCGACACCTTCCATCCGCTGGTGCGGGAGTGGTTCATCGGGCGCTACGGCGGCGCGACCGCCGTCCAGGCCGAGACCTGGTCCCACCTGGCGTCGGGCGGACATGTCCTGGCCTTGGCCCCGACAGGCAGCGGCAAGACCTTGGCCGCTTTTCTCCATGCGATCTCCTGTACGGTTTCGGGAGCCTTCCCTGCGGGCGGCCTCTCGGTGCTCTATGTCTCCCCCCTCAAGGCATTGAACGAGGACGTCCGCCGCAATCTTGAGACGCCTCTCGCGGAAATCGCCCTGCTTTTCCAGGAGCGTCGCCTGCCCATGCCCGAGGCTAGGGTTGAGACACGATCAGGCGATACGCCCCAATCCCAAAGGCGACGGTTCCTCGCCAAGCCTCCCTCGATACTCTGTACGACGCCCGAGAGCCTTGCCCTCCTCCTTGATTCCCCGCGCGCACGGCCCATCCTGGCAGGCGTGCGGCTGGTCATTCTCGATGAATTGCATGCGGTCGCCGGTTCCAAGCGCGGGTCCCTCCTTGCCTGCTCGGTAGGACGCCTTGCCCTCCTTGCCGGGGAGTTCCAGCGCGTGGCGCTTTCAGCGACGCTCAGGCCGCTGGACCTGGCCGCCCGCTATGTCGGAGGCCGGGAGGCGGTGCGACGAGCGGACGGCAGCATCTCCTGGACCGAGAGGGATGTGTCCATTGTCGCCCCTTCAATCGGGAAGCGCATCGATTTCCTGGTTGAATGGCCGGCTTCGCGGCCGAAGACGCAGCTCCCTGGCGCTTCGGATCTTCCCTCTGTCGATGTCGAGGACGCGACGCGGTATGACGCCGTCATCCCGGCCATAGCCGCGCGGATAGCGGCGGTGAGGAGCGTCCTTTTATTCACCGATTCGCGGCGCCGGGCCGAACGCATCGCCTGGTTGCTCAACGAGGAGATGGGGGAGGGCACGGCCTATGCGCATCATGGCTCCCTTGCAAGGGAAGCGCGCCTTGTCGTGGAGGAACGCTTCAAGGCGGGCGAGCTGAAATGCGTCGTGGCCACCGCATCCCTTGAGCTTGGCATCGACATGGGCAGTGTCGACGAGGTCATCCTCGCCGGCTCGCCCAACGAGGTGAACGCCGCGCTCCAGCGCGCGGGCCGTTCGGGACATGGCGTCGGATTCACCAGCACGGCCGTCATTTTCCCCTTCCATGGCATGGACCTTCTCCGCGCGGCAGCCGTCGTCGAGGGCGCAGAGGACCGTGACGTGGAGTCCATCCGGATTCCCCAGTCTCCCCTGGACATACTGGCGCAGGTTCTCCTCTCCATGGCCGCGGAGCGCGGATGGAAGGTCGACGAGTTGTACGAAACCATCCTGTCCTTCCCTCCGTTCGAGCGCCTCGCGCGGACCATTTTCGACTCCACCCTCGACATGCTGGGAGGAAGGTTCGCGATCGCTGGACCGGATGGGGATGGCGCAGTTTCAGGGGCTGCCCGCCTCCGCGAACTCGAGCCCAGGGTCTTCCTGGACCGCGTGACCGGCACTGTACGCGCCCGGGATGGCATCCGGACCCTCCTTTATTCCTCGGGAGGGGCCATACCCGACCGCGGGCATTACTCGATGCGGCTTTCGGGGTCAGGGACCAGGATAGGGGAGCTGGACGAGGAGTTCGTCTACGAAAGGAAGCTGGGCGACGCATTCACCCTCGGAGCCCAGTCATGGCGGATCGTAAAAATCGGCGCGGAGGCGGTGGAAGTCCTGCCACTGGGCAAGGGAACGGATTTTATCCCCTTCTGGCGGGCCGAGTCCCTCTTCCGCAGCGGCATAGTGTCCGATCGCCTCCTTGGCCTCCTTGACCGGTTGTCCCCGGCTGGCGGATTAGACCGCGAGGCCGCCGAGGCGCTTCTTGTGGGCGAGTTCCATTTTTCCGCGGAGGCGGCCCGGGTGGCCGCCTCCTTCGTGGCCGCACAGGCGGCCGCGTCCTGTGGCGGCCTGGGCCGAGGACCGGGCCAGGGCCTTGGCTTGCCGGGGCGTCATGCGATCTGTGTGGAGGCATACACCGACCCCTCACGGAAAAGCGATACCAATTGCGTGGTCATCCACACCCTCCGCGGAGGAGGAATAAACGAGCCCCTCGCCCTTGCACTTGCCTCCGCCTTCGAGGAATCGGGGGGCATCGCGCCTGACGTGATCAGCGATGACGACTTTGTGCTCCTCATCTTTCCGTCGGCAGGCTTCGGGCATAACCCTGGCCTTGAGCCGGACTTTGGAGGGGATCCGCGCGAAGGAGGGGGGCCTCGCGTTGTCCGAATGCTCCGAAGCCTTGGCCCCTCGAAAAGGCTCGAGTCGCTGGTCCGCGGCCGCCTTGAGGGTTCGGGGCTCTTCGGTGCCCAGTTCCGCGAAAACGCGGGAAGGGCCCTCCTCATCCCGCGTGGCGGCTATGGGAAGCGCATACCCCTCTGGATGACCCGGTTGCGGTCCAAGCGGCTCTTCGAGGCGGTGCGGGGATTCCCCGATTTTCCCATCACGGCCGAGACCTGGAGGTCCTGCCTTGTCGACCTCTTTGACATGCCGGGTTTGGCGGAGTTCGTTGACGGCATAGCCACCTCGCGCATCGAGGTGCACTCCTTCGCCTCAAGGATACCTTCGCCCTTTGCCCGCGAGGCGATCTGGCGGGAGACGGGCGAGTACATGTATCGAGGCGATGCCCTTCTGGCCAGCCCTTCCTCGTCCATCTCGGATGAGGTTATAAAGGCCGCCCTCGCCTCATCGCGCCTGCGCCCGAGGCTTGATGAAGCGCTTGTGGAAGGCTTCTCGCGGAAGGCGAGGCGGCTCATCCCGGGGTGGGGGCCGGCGAGTCCTTTCGAGCTCGCGGAATGGGCGAAGGAAGCCGTCCTCCTGCCGCTTGATGAAGTCGAGGCCCTCATGGCAGCAGGCGCGGAAGGGCTGCGCGAGGACTACAATGCCGATCCCGGCGTAGGGGGCCGTCTTGTCCGCCTCTCCCTCGGGAAGGGCGGCGACCTTGTCCTTGTCCATGTCGAGCGCAAGGCAAGCCTGGAGCGGGATCCGCTTTCCCATGTCGCTGAGTGGCTGCGGCGCCAAGGGCCTGTTCCCGCGAGGAGGATCGAGGGCCTCTTCGGTTTGACCAGCGACGATTTGCGCGGGCTCCTCTCCGAACTGGAGGAAGGGGGCGAGGTTGTCGTAGACCAATTCCGCGCAGGATCGAAGGAGGTCGAGGTCCTTGACGCGGAAAACCTGGAGATCCTGCTCAGGCTCTCCCGCAAGGCTGCGCGGCCCGACGTCGCAGCCAGGCCCTCCCGGGATGCATTCTCCCTCGTCGCGCGCCTCCAGGGCCTTGGGGACATCGGGGGGAAGGGACTGTCCGGCGTGCTCGACAGCCTTGCGGGCTATCCGCTTCCCTTGAGGCTATGGGAGGGGGAGATCCTCCCACTCCGACTGTCGCGTTATGCGCCACAGGACATTGATGCAATCCTCGCCGCCGAGCCGCGTCTCTGGTTCGGCGCAGGGAAGGAAACCGTCGCATTCTGCCGTGCCGACGAGCTGGAGCTTTTCGGGATCGGGTCCTTGCCTTCGAGGCTGCTTGACGCCGAGGAGGGCAAGAAGGAATTCTGGGCGATCAAGGAAGGGCTGGGCATGGAGTCGAAGGCCGCCGCCCTCGCCCTCTGGAAGGAGGCATGGACCGGGCTTTGCGCAGGCGAGGGCTTCGAGGTCCTCAGGAAGGGGATGCGCGACGGTTTCGGCAAGGACCTCCCCGAGTTCGACACCGCCGCTCCGGGTCCCAATGCATTGGTCGGTGGCATGGACCCGCGGAAGCCGGGGTTTCCCCGACGCATCCCCCGGGCCTTGAGGGAGCGTTGGAGAAGCGGCGCTCCCGTAGCGGGGCGATGGTTCTCGCTGGAGCTTCCCGGAGGGGAGGTGGATGCCCTTGACGAGGAAGAGCTGAATGCGGCGAGGATACGGATCGTGGCGGAGCGCTATGGCCTCCTGACCAGGGCCCTGCTTGAGCGGGAGCCCCCGCCCCTCCGCTTCGGCTCCCTCTTTTCCGCCATGCGGCGCATGGAGCTCCGCGGTGAACTCCTGTGCGGGCATTTTTTCGAGGGCCTCGAAGGGCCACAATTCATGACAATCGAGGCCTTCGAGTTGTTCAACCACATAGACGAGTGGTCGCCCCTTCCGGCGCTGTGGCTCTGCGCCCTCGACCCGGCGGCGGCTGCTCTTTCGCTCGCCTCGCGGACCGAGGCTGTCGACAGCGTCCAGGGGCAGGAACCGCTTCGCCTGCCCGGCCGCATCCTGGGCAACCGATTTTGCGTCTTGGCTGGCCGCGTGGTTGCCCTCCTTCTTCGTTCGGGAAGGCAACTCGTCCTTGCCCAAGGGCTTGAGCCAGAAAGCGCCGCCACGGTCATTCAGGGACTGGCGGGACTCCGGTCCCGGACCGGGAAGCGACTATGCATCGAGACCGTGAACGGAGAGAAATCCGCCAATTCTCCCTGGGCCGGCGACCTTGCAAAGGCAGGGTTCGAGAGCGACAGGGGGCGGATGTCTCTCTGGTAGCTTCTTGTCCTTCGGGGATGGCGGCATGCATTGCCATCGGCTTTCCCTTGCACCTTGCGGGGGCTGACGCTTCGCGCCTTTCATGCTAATCGCTGGGCATCGGGCAGGGGCTTGCGGGCTCAAGGGTGAACTGCATGCTCCAGGACCCGAATGGCCTCCTTTGGTTCGGTGGAAACGGGGGCATCTCCTGTTTCGATGGCCATGCTTTCTCGACATTCCGACCCAACACCGCCGCGGCCCCGATGGGCTCGCCTCCGGTGCTTGCCCTCATTGAGGACGGCGATGGCTCCTTCCTGGTTGGCTTCGAAGGGGGAGGGTTGTCGCGTTTCGATTCGGTGCGTCTCGCTTTCGAGGCCTGCAGGGACTTGCCCGGCTTTGGTGGAGAGCTAGTTAAGCCGCTCTCCTGGGTACGGCTGCGGGCGGCCTGAAGCCATTCCGCGAGCGAATCCTGAAACGATTGCAATGCTCCTCAATGTATTCGAATACGGCCATTCGGACATCGCGGCGGGATGTCTGACCAGAGCGTCCATCGAGCTCCCGTTTTATTGAGACCTCGGCGTTCGCAACGAAGAAGGGATTCGTATTCAAGCCAGGGTTGGGCATCCCGAGGCCGAATCCGATGGACCTGTACCCGGCTTCCAAGTTAGCCCAAGAATTCCAATGCCGGGGGTGGCCATGACTGAGGCTGAAAGGATGGACGGCGGACTTTGGGCTGTCGCATTCGAAGGCGATGTCATGGTCCCCATGCGTGACGGGGTGAGGCTGGCGACAGACATCTATCGGCCTGCCACTGGCGAGGGGCTTCCAGACCGTGGACCATTTCCCGTAATCCTTGAACGCACCCCCTATGACAAGCGCGCCAGCGGCATCCGGAGCTCGATAACGGCCAAGGATCCACGGCCACAGTCACAGGCCACGACGGCGCGATGGTTCGCCGCCCGTGGATATGTCGTCGCCGGCCAGGATTGCAGGAGCCGCTACGGCTCCGAAGGCGTCTTTGCCAAGTACTTCGGCGAGGCCGAGGATGGCTACGACACGGTCGAATGGCATGCGAGGCAGGCGTGGTGCGATGGCAAGGTCGGGACCATGGGCCTTTCCTACAACGCCCATACCCAGGCTGCCCTTGACGCGCAGGACATCGCGGCGTGGTTCACGCGGCTGCCTTGGCGCCCTGGCAATTCACCCATCAGCGCCGTGCCCGAATACGAGGACTAACTCCTCGAGCGATGGACAAGCGGCGATTTCGGAGACCACTGGAAGAAGCTCGGCCTCTGGGCGGCCGGCCAGTACGGCAGGTTCGCCGACGTCCCTCTCGTCATTCTGTCCAGTTGGTATGACCCCTATCCCAGGACGGCTACGGAGAACTGCATCGGCCTCTCGGCCCTCGGCAAGGGGCCGCTTCGCCTGGTCCTCGGACCATGGACCCACGGCAACCGATCGTTGGCCTATTCCGGCGATGTCGATTTAGGCCCTGATGCCACGTTGGACGGAACCGTCGACCCGGACTTGGACGAGTTCAGGCTGCGTTGGTTCGACCGCTGGCTCAGGATGACCGAAAATGGCGTTGATGCCGAGCCGTAAGTGCGCTATTTCCGCATGGGCGGAGGTTCTAGGCGGAGGAACCAGGCGGGGAGGATGGACCATGGCGGAGCCTGGAAGGCCAGCGCTGGCTGGCCGCTTCCCAAGACCCTTCCCATGGGACTGCAGCTTGGACCTGTCGGCCGCCGCGAGCATTCCCCTCCTTCCCGCGAGTCGGTCGGCCTGTCCTGGCGGCATGACCTCGAGCGGCCCGCGCCGACGATCGGTGGGGCGATAACCTCGGGCGAGCCCGTGATGGTAAGCGGCGCCTTTGACCAGGTCGAGGACGTCGAGGACGGGCGTTTTTTCGGCTGCAAGCCTCCCTTCCTTCCCCTCGGCAGGAGGCCCGACGTGCTGGTCTTCAAGACGGCTCCCCTCGAGGCTGACCCGGAGGTTGCCGGTCCGATACAGGCGCGGCTCTGGATTTCCTCCGACTGCCCCGACACCGATTTCACCATGGGGCTTGTCGACGCATATCCAGCCAATGCCGACTATCCACGCGGTTTTTGCATGAACATCACCGATGGGATACCCCGAGCCAGGTACCGGGATTCCTGGGAGGAACCCAGGCTCATGGAACCCGGGAAGAGCTATGAAGTCCTTGTCGAGACCTTCCCGACGGGCAGCCTCTTCGTGAAGGGACATCGCATCCGGCTCGACATAGCGAGCTCGAACTTCCCGCGCTCTGACGTCAAGCCCAACTCGGGAGAGGCGGAGGGAAAGGGACGGCTATCACGCCCATCCGGGACCCGAGCTGCTCGACTGCTTTTCCTGGACAGGATTCCGTTAGCTTTCCCTCGCGAACAACCGTGCCTTTGACTTGGGGCCGGGAGGCATACTTCCACCTGCGGGGAAGCGTCGGCCCGCGCCTTCCTGCACGCGGAACGGGAATAAACGCGACGGAAGCGGCGGTCCCCCGCTACCTTGACCTTCCCGCCGGCCGAATCGCGCATGTCGCAAAGGACGCGTCCCCCCCACCCGACTTCGTCTACGCCCGCGACGCGGCCGCGGGAAACCCGGCCCGGGCCGGCATCAACCGCCTCCTCGTGAGGCAGGCGCTGCGGCTTCCGGGCAAGGACTACGACAGGTTGTGCGCCATCAGTGAGGCATGCGGCGAAGAGGCGCGCAAGGCGGCAAAGGCCCTTGTCGGCTACGGGAAGCGCCTTGACCCCGCGAGCGAGGCGTTCGATTTCTTCGGCAGTCGTGTGGAGCGGGGCGAGGCCGTGGAGGAAACGCGCCCTGTCGATGCCTCGGACAAGGAGAGAGGTCTCGACTCGATCAGGCCGGCGCGCGCAAGCGCCGACTTTGGAATCGGGAGCCTCCACCACCATCCTTGGTTGCCTGCGTGGGAAACTGTCCCCGATTGGACCAGGCAATTCGCGCGGGCTTGCGTGGACGCAGGCGCCGATGTTTTCGTGGGCCTGGCGCCCCTGTACTTCAGGGGCCAGAATTATATCAAGGCAAGCCCATATTCCGCTGTCTCGGGAATTTCATATTCCATTCGCACCGCGACGCGACCCGGAACGATGCCAGGTTCAGGAAAAGCCTGATCGCCTGCTGCGAGTTCGATTCCCGGGGCGAGCTGGCGAGCGGGACGGTCGCCGATTCGATACTTCAGGGCTTTGCCGGGCTTTCGGCTGAACTGGGCGGCTAGGTGGTGATCGGGAAAAGCCGCCTGGTAGCGAGGTAACTCCGGTCACCTCCCCGTGATCGGCGCTACCTGGCCCTTTCCCTTCTATCCATGTCGACTATGGCGTACAGCATTCCCTCAACGGCACCGCGCCCATGATCCCGTGCGGAAAGCCGCACAAGTTCGATGCTTGACGACGGGGCCATTCTCTTGACAAAGAGGTACTCATCCTCGCTGTTCGAAAAGCGCACGATCTCATCGGTCTCAGAGGCCATGAGCACGAGGTGGAGACCGGCTGGGGGAATGAAGCGATCGAGCCGGGCCTTGTCCTGGGCAAGGAAGTACGGCAGCGACAAGGGATCGGCACGCAGGCCTTGGAGGAAGGAGGCGGTGAAGAGGTCTTTGTCCGTGACCTTGCCTATTTGCTTTCCGACTGTCCTTGCGATGGAGACGCATATCGAGTCGCCCGAGTGCTTCCCGTCAAAGAGGGGGACGATTTCGGAAATGGTTCGCGGCAGGAGGATGTCGGAGAGGTTGACGATGCCGGGATAGGCCCTCGCCCAGCCCATCGCTATGTAGACCTGGTAGTCGGGTCGGCGGAGGATGGCCGGTTCCTCTGTCAGGAACGGGACAGCGGACATGAGGTTGAGGGGGGCCGCCATCGGCCAAGCCGCGGCAAGCTCCAACCCCGGCGCCATGAGCCTTTTCGACGCAATGCTTTGGACCGCGGCCATGGCCGAAAGCCCGCCTTCGGAATAGCCGACGATGTAAAGGCGGCCGCTCTCCTTGAGTGGATCCTTCCCTCCCCGCCGCGCCTTCGACAGCCAAGCTCTCGCCGCCGCAAGGCCATCGCTCCCGGAATTGGCCAGCGAATCCGGAACGCAATATTCCTGGATGCCCATGGAAGCGGCCATCCCCACGTAATCCGGCGCGAAGACCGCGTATCCAAGGGAGGCGAGGAGCCTGATGATGGGCAACTCAAGGCCCTTGCCGTTGGACGGTGTCTCATCGCGCAGGAGCTCCGTTCCCTTGAAGAAAAGGACCCAACTAAGAGGTTTGTCGCTTTCCTGCCAATCGCTCGGAAGGAATATGCTCCCTGACTGCCGGTCGAGGCCGCCAGCTATCTGGCGGGCCGCGAAACCCACCACGATGGTTTGGGTTCCGACAAGCCCCGGGCTCCTTTCCTTGCGCCAGGCAGGATAGCCAACCGCATCCAGGACTTCCTGCCCGAATTGGGTCTTGAGGAGGGAAGGCGAAAAAAGCGCAAGGAGGCGGCGGCTTTCCGCAGGCAAAGTGGGCTTTCCCGGTCTCCACTCAAGGAGGCTTCCGGCCATGACGGCGTCGCTCGACCGAGCGATCGCATCGGGCGGCAGGTCTGGCGAAGCGGCAGGCCTTGAGCTGGCGCAGGAGGCGAGGGCCAAGGAGGCCAAAAGGAAGCATAATGCCGTCGCGCTTTTGCTCATGCCCGAAAGGTACAAAAAACCGGCTGAAATGGCAAGGTCCCCTTCGCCGGCGTCAAAAGGAAAGCCCCCGTCCGCCAGGATGGCGCACGGGGGCTTTTATATCCTAATTGGGCCTATTCTTCCTCTTCTTCGTGCGTCCTGAAGGCGGAGGCGGCCTTGGTGACATCCTCTGCGATCTTGCCCGTGATCGGCGAGTAGTGGTCGAAGTCGACCGCGAAGGACCCCGTGCCGCTTGTCATGGAGCGGAGGTCGATCGCATAGCGAAGGAGTTCCGCTTGCGGGACCTGCGCATCTATCTCGACGATGCCGCCCCCCAAGGGATTCTGTCCCGAGATTCGGCCGCGGCGGCTTGAAAGGTCGGACATGACGTCGCCAAGGCTTTTTTCCTCGACATAGACCCTTAGGTTCATGATGGGCTCGAGGAGCACCGCCCCGGCGTTCCGGCTGGCTTCGCGGAAGGCTCCCCGCGAGGCCAGCTTGAAGGCCATTTCGGAGGAGTCTACCGGATGCTCCTTCCCGTCGGTGATCGCGGTTTTCACGTCGACCACAGGGTAGCCGGCCACAACGCCCATTTCCATCGCCTGGTGGATGCCCTTCTCGATGCCCGGGATGAAACCCTTGGAGACGGACTGGCCGAAAAGCTTGTTTTCGAACTGATAGCCGGTTCCCCTCTCGAGGGGTTCGAGGTCGAAGACGACGCGGGCGTATTGCCCGTGACCCCCGGTCTGCTTCTTGTGGGTGTATTCCGCGGTCGCCTTCTTCGTGATCGTCTCCCGGTAGGCGACGCGCGGAACCCTGGTCTCGGCGACAATCCTCGACATGTTCTTGATCTTGTCGAGGATCATGTTGATCTGGAGCTCGCCCATGCCGGCGATGACAGTCTCCTTCGTCTCCACGTTGAAATGCACCTGGAAGGTGAGATCCTCCTCGGCTGCCTTGAGGAGGCTCTCGTTGAGCTTGTCCTCTTCCTTCTTGTTGGTCGCGGTGATCGCGAGGGTATGGACGGGGGTGGGGAGCGTAAGGCGCTTGTAGGGAAGCGCCTTGTCGCCGGCCGCAAGGGTGTCATTGGTCTTGAGCGAGGCGGATTTGGCGATGATGCCGATGTCTCCGGCAGCGAGGCTTCCGGCTTCCTCGAGTTTCTTCCCCTGGGCGGTATAGAGCTTGGCGAATTTCTCCCTGTGCCCGTCACGGAGATTCATGATCTCAAGATCGGGAGAAAGGGTTCCCGTCACGACTTTCACGTAGGAAAGGCGGCCCGAGAACTGGTCGATCTGAGTCTTCACGACAAGGGCGCTTGCCGGCTTTGCCGGATCAATCGGAACCTCGACCTCGTTCTGGTCATGATCGACCGTCGTCTCCTTGTGGGCCAGCAGGGGGGAGGGAGCAGATGCGATGATGAATTCCAGGAGGGCTTCGGTGCCGATGTTCTTCGCTCCCGCTCCCGCGAACGCCGGAAAGCAGGTGTCGGCGGCCATGGATTCGCGCAAACCCCTGAGGGTCTCCTCTTGGGTGAGTTCCCCTTCGCTCAGGTATTTCTCCATGAGCTCGTCATCGCCTTCGGCCGCGGCTTCGTAGAGCTTGGCGCGGTATTCAGCCACCAGCGCCTGCATTTCAGCGGGGACGGGACCGGGGACTTCCTTCTGGTCGTGGGTGGCGGGGGCCGCATAGGCGACCTGGTTCAGGATGTCCACGACGCCCTTGATGCCTGCGCCTTCACCGATCGGGATGGTGATCGCGACGGGTGTCACCTTGAACCTGTCATGCAGGTCCTCTAGGGATCTCGCATATGAGGCCCTTTCCTCGTCAAGGCGGGAAACGAAGATCGCCCTGGGCTGCTTGCGCGAATCGAGGTTCCTCCAGAGCTTGATGGTCTCCATCTGCACTCCCGACCTTCCGTCCACGAGGAGGAGGGCGGATTCACAGGCACGGAAGGCAAGGATCACTTCACCGACAAAATCGGAGGAGCCCGGCGTGTCGATGAAATTGATCTTCACGTCCTTCATCGTCACATGGGAGAGGGAGGCATGGACGGAGATCTTGCGGGCGATCTCGTCTTCACCAGAATCACTCACGGTCTTGCCGGACTCTATCGTCTCGGGCTTCCCGATCGCTCCACCCTGGAAAAGGACGTGCTCGAGCAAGGATGTCTTGCCCGTGCCGCCGTGACCGGCTATGGCCACGTTCCGGATGAGGTCGGTCGAATACGCCATAATTGCTCCTTGGAGGGTGCTCAGCGATGACTGTCACCTGAATGTGAATAAAAAGGCCTTGCTATGTTAAGACCCGAATTTATCGCTGTCAAGGAGAAAATCCCTCCACAAAAGGCACTCCCCCTGCTTATTGACATATATGCCGCTCGCGGACTAATTTATGCGCTCCGGGACGTAGCCTAGAGGCTAAGGCACCTGGTTTGGGACCAGGAGATCGGGGGTTCGAATCCCCCCGTCCCGATTTGCCTGCGTTTTGCCTGCCGCGAGCCGCAGGGATCAATGTGCGCGGCGCAAGGCCTGAGCGGCGCAAGGCCTGCGCTCCGCTAGAGGGCAGGAGCCGGGGCGAAAAGGCCGCATGACGGCGAATGCGTCGCCCGGTCGATGCGCCGCAGGAGCTTTCGAGATGCCATGTTCGCAATTCCTTAAAAAGCGGAATTGCGCGTGAACGGAGCGCTTAAGCGACTTGAGCGCTTCGTTCACGGGGGATCATAGCTCAACCGGATAGAGCAGCTGCCTTCTAAGCAGCAGGTCGCCCGTTCGAGCCGGGCTGGTCCCACTTCGGTTGCGCAGGCAAGGCCTGCGCAACTTTTATTTTGCTGCGGCGCTTCGGCCATGCGGAATCACCGGAGACTGTGGCGGAGCCTTGAATGGCGCGACTGCCCACGCACAGGCCAGACCGGCTGCGACTTCAAGGAAGACCCGGGCGAAGGGTGGAATCAGCCCCGCTCGCCTGGGGTAAACTTCGCTTAATTGAAAGCACCTTCACGTCGGATGGCAGTCGTCCTGCATCCATGTCCACCTTTTTGCTTGCGATCGATGAGCGTGACGGTCTATACTGACGCTTCCGTCAGGAGGCCAGCATGAAACGCAGCATCGCATGTACAGCCCTTATTGCCCTTTTCCTTGGAGCCCTGTCCGCGGAAGGGCTTCAGTTCGATTTCAAGGGAATCGCCCTGGACTGGGCGATCCCGGGAGTGACGGGATTGCCGGTGCCGACCGGCGCCGACCTGCAGTTCGGCCTTCCTATCGGGGCGCTGGGCAACTCCCCCCTCACTGCGGTTGCCCGCCTCCGTGGCGGCTACGAGGATGGCCGCATCCTCCGCGATCCAGTCACCGGCGATGTCCGGACCGAACCCGGCGCCTTTGACGGTGCGTATCGCTACCAGTCGCCCAATTTCCAGTGGGCCCTCGGCGCGACGCTGGGCCTTGCTCAGAAGGAAAAAGGAAACCTGGTCGAGGCATTCGCCTTCTATCGCGGCCGCTATGACTTTTATGACACCAGCCTTTCCGCCCTTGCCTTCACGGACATGGAGGGCATCTTTGGCAATTCCTTCCTTGCCGGACTGGCATACGACAACACGGCCAGGGATTCGCGCCGGGTATACTCGGGCGTCTTCGCAGAGCTTTCGGGGGAATACGGTCCAGATGCCCTGAATGAAGCGGCCCGTGAATCCGATTTCCTGCGCTTTACGCTCAAGGCCAAGGGATATCTTCCCCTCGTGTCCACGGGGCAAGCATCGGACGAAAAGCTCAATGCCTTTTCCCTCTATCTCGCCGGCTTCGCGAGCGCGGACTATGCCAGTGGGGGCCACGTGCCTATCTGGGTCATGCAGAGCTTCGGTGGCCGCGACCTGCGCGGCAGCCTTGGCGATTGCGTACGCGGGTATCCCTCGAACAGCTTCGATTCCTCACTCAAGCTCGTGGCCAATGGCGAAGTCCGGGCCATCCTGCCGGCGCTTTTCCACCAGGCCTGGCTTGTCTCCATGCTCTACGGGTTTTTCGATGCGGGCTATTACTCGGGCTTTGCCAACGACTCAGGCGCGAACAAGGACGCAAGCGGCGCCATCATGTCGACCGGCGCCGGCCTCAACTTCAATGTCTTCGATTTCGTGAACCTCGGCGCTTTCGCCGGCCTCAAGCTGCCCGACGGGTCCTCCATCTACACAACCTATACCTCCACCGAGGCTTTCTTCTGGAACATCCAGTTCCTCCTGCATTTCTAGGGCGCTTTGTCCTCATGAGAAAAGCCGCCCGGGAACGTTTTTCCGGGCGGCCATTTTTTTGATGTGCCTGATCGAGAATGGGGCTTTATACGATCTTCCCGCCGTTCGGCCACCGTATTGAAGGCTTTTGATATGGGTTCAAGCGCCTAAAATGAAAAGGAGCCGCCCCCCCATGGAGCCGCCCCTGCTTCCGTGGACTGCCGCGATTTAGCGGAATTTCGCGATCTCAACCTGCACGAGGTCGTCGCAGCGCTCGTTGTGCTCCACACCCGCGTGCCCCTTGACCCAGGCTAAGACGGGATTCACCCGCGAGTTGACCGCATCCAGGGCTTCCCAGAGCTCGCGGTTCTTGACGGGTTTCTTGTCCGAGGTGAGCCAGCCATTTTTTTCCCAGGACTTGATCCAAGCCGTGATGCCGTTCTTGACGTACTGGGAGTCCGTCTTGAGTTCGACAGAAGCGCCGGGCGCACGCCGTTCCGCCTCCGAGAGCGCCTCTATGACCGCTGTCAATTCCATCCTGTTGTTGGTGGTATTGGCTTCCCCGCCCGAACGCTCGATCACCTCGTTGCCTGACATCAACACAAAAGCCCAGCCCCCGGGACCGGGATTCCCCGAACAGCCGCCATCGGTATAGATCTCAATGTTCGCCATATGGGGGCGAGTATGCTCGGGAGGCCAGCGTCAGGTCAATGCCATGCTCCTGGAGTGGATCCACTTGCATCCGTCCCGCGCCGGGGGATAGACTCGCCCAAGCATGTTCAAACAATACGCGACCATCCTTCCCTACCTCAGGAAGTACCGCATCAAGTATGCGGTGGGCCTACTCTGCCTTGTCACGGTCGATGCCGCCCAGCTTCTCATTCCACAGATCATCCGGAAGGCCATCAACCTTGTCTCCGCCGGTGCCTTCGATTTGCGCTCCATCCTCTTCCTCAGCATTGCGATGGTCGGGATCGCCGTGCTGATTTCGAGTGGCAGGTTCCTCTGGCGCTTTTTCATCCACGGTTCATCCAGGCGCATCGAGACCGAGATGCGCGACCGGCTTTTCGACCATCTGCTCGAGCTCTCCGGCGGCTTTTACCAGGCCAACAAGACTGGTGACATCATGGCGAGGGCGACAAACGACATGGGAGCGATCCGGCAGGCGACCGGCATGGGTTTCGTCTCCTTCGTGGACGGCACCTTCATGGCAATTGCCATCCTCGCCATCATGATCGCCCAGAATCCGGGGACGGCCCTTCTCACGATAATCCCCCTTCCCCTCATCACCATACTCATCATCTTCTTTGGCTCGATGGTCGGGAAGCGCTTCGAGCGCGTGCAGGCGATCTATTCGCGAATGTCCGAGATCGCTCAGGAAACCATGGCGGGGATCCGCGTGGTCAAGGCCTTCGTGAAGGAGGAGAAATTCGCCCAGGATTTCTCCGGATCGAATGACCTCTATCGGGATGCCTCCATGGGCCTCGTGAAAGTTTTCGGTTTCTTCTTTCCGCTCATAGCCTTCCTGTCCGGGCTCACGACCCTGATCCTCCTCGCCGCGGGTGGAGGCGCTGTCCTCCGGAACCGCATGAGCGCGGGCGACATCGTGGCCATGCTCGCCTATCTCCAGATGCTGGTCTGGCCCATGCTTGGAGCGGGCTTCACGGTCAATACGCTCCAGCGTGGGGCCGCGAGCCTCAAGAGGGTGAACGAGATCCTTGAGGCGGTGCCGGACATCGTTTCCCTCCCGGGGGCGTCGGCCCACCATGCCGACAATGCTGTCGCGTCATGCGACATCGAATTTCGCGCCCTCTCATTCGCCTATGGCAAGGCCGAAACGCCCGCCCTGCGGGACGTTTCACTTTTCCTGCCCGAGGGGAAGACCCTGGGCATCCTGGGACGGGTAGGCTCCGGCAAGTCCACCCTGATCCGCCTGCTGCCGCGCATCATCGATCCGCCTCCGGGAAGCGTCCTCGTGGGCGGCCATGATGTCCGGGACTATCCACTTCCCGTCCTCAGGGCCGTGTTCGGCTTCGTGCCGCAGGACAGCTTCCTTTTCTCCGACACGATCGCGGCCAACATACGCTATGGAATGCCTGGACTCTCCGAGACTGATTTCCGGCGGGTCTCCGCAATCGCCGCCATGGACCGGGACGTCCTTGATTTCCCCTCTGGGTTCGAGACGGTCGTCGGGGAGAAGGGACTTACCCTCTCCGGAGGGCAGAAGCAGCGCATCGCGATAGCGCGGGCCCTCGCGTCACGGCCGCCCGTCCTCATCCTTGACGATTCACTCTCCGCTGTGGACGCCGAGACCGAGGACCGGATCCTTTCCGCCTTGATCGAGGAACGGCGGGGCCGGACGAACATCATCATCTCCCATCGGGTTTCCACCCTCCGCCATGCCGACCTCATCCTTGTGCTCGAGAAGGGAAAGGTAAGCCAACATGGCAGCCACGAAGAGCTATTGGCGCAGGAGGAGGGCTTCTACGCGGAGATCGCCCGCCTCCAGGAGCTGGAACGCGCCGCGGAGAAGGGAGAGCAGGGCCGTGGCTGATTATTTCGACAACGAGGAAACCGTCACCAAGGGCTATGACAGGGTCATAGCCGGAAGGATCGTCGGCTATGTTCGCCCCTACCTCAAGGTGGTCCTGGGGGCCGTCCTTGCCCTGGTGGTAGGTACCGCGGGAGAGCTTTTCCTTCCCGTCCTCGTGAAATCCACGGTGGACGATGCCCTCATGGTCTCCTACATCGATGCAGACCCTGCCATGCTTGGATCGAAGGCTTCCCTTGTCCATCCGGGGGACCCGGTCCTCGCAGGCCGGTCCATAGTGCCTGTCTCACGGCTCAAGGCGGTGACTGGCGCCCAGAGGAAAGAGCTCGTCGCGAAGGGGGCCATCGGCGCGGAGCCCTTGTATCTCGTGGCGCTCGAGCCACATGGCCCGGCCAGGGAGGCCCAGGAGAAGGCCCTGCTCACGGCCAGGGAGCTTTCAAGGGGCATAGTTCCACTTCCAGCCTGGGGGGGCGGCGGCCCGACCCCAGGCGTGGTGAGCGATCGCGACGCGGCCGTCCTCCTCCTTTCCATAGTGAAGGTCCTTCCTCCCTCCGACGCGGGAGCCTTGCGCCTTGGGGATTCCCGGATAATATCGCATAACGTGTCAATACTCCTCGTGGTCCTGCTCGCGGTCCTCGTGGCCACCTTCCTCCAGGTCTTCCTCGCGAGCCTCATGGGCCAGAGGATCATGAAGGACATGCGCATGGAGCTCTTTCGCCATGCCTCGACCCGGTCGCTTGCCTTCCTATCAAAGCAGCCGGTGGGGCGCCTCGTGACGAGGATGACGAGCGACGTGGAGACGATCAACCAGTTCTTCACCGATGTCCTCGGCGCCTTCTTGAAGGATGCCTCGCTTATGGTCGGGGTCCTCGTGGTGCTGTTCATCCTCGACTGGCGGCTTGCCCTCATCACCCTTGCTACCCTTCCTCCCGTCGTCCTGGTGACGGTCATATCCAGGACAAGGGCCCGGGATGCCTACCGTCGTCAGCGCACCTGGCTTTCCAAGGTGAATTCCTACCTTGCCGAGCGGCTTTCCGGCATCACGGTCGTCAAGCTCTTCGTGCGGGAAGCCCAGACCAGCGCTGAGTTCAAGGAGCGTGACCGCGAACTCCTCCGCGCCAACCTGGGCGAGATGTATGTCTATGCGACTTTCAGGCCAATAGTGGACTTCCTGGGCGCTGTCACGACAGCTGTCATCCTGTATTTCGGCTCGAGGATGTTCGGCCTGGAGCTTGTCTCCCTCGGAACCCTCATCGCGTTCATCAATCTCGTGGGCATGTTCTATTCGCCCATACAGGACCTTTCGGAAAAGTACACCCTTCTCCAAAGCGCCATGGCCGGCGGAGAGCGGGTCTTCCAGCTCCTGGATTCGCGGGACCGCATCCCTGACGAGCCCAGGGCCGAGATGGGCGATCCCGTGCGGGGAAGGGTCGAGTTCGACCACGTCAGGTTCGCCTACAAGCAAGGGGAGTGGGTGCTCAAGGACCTCTCCTTCCGTGTCGAGCCGGGCGAGATGGTGGCTGTCGTCGGCTCCACGGGCGCGGGCAAGACCACGGTCACGAACCTGATCACGCGGCTATGGGATGTCCAGGAGGGCGAGATCCGGCTTGATGGCCGTCCTGTGCGTGACCTGCCTCTCAACGACCTCCGGCGCGCTGTCCAACCGGTCCTGCAGGATGTGTTCCTTTTCTCGGGCACGATCGAAAACAACATTCGGCTCGGGACGCAGGTAAGCGAGGAGCGGATGCGCATCGCCGCCCATGCGGTCCACGCCGACGAGTTCATCGACGTGCTCCCCGACGGCTATGCGACGGTGCTTTCGGAAGGCGCCACCAACCTCTCCTCCGGGCAGCGGCAGATCCTGTCCTTCGCCCGCGTCCTGGCCCATGATCCCGCCCTCATCATCCTGGATGAAGCCACGAGTTCGGTGGACACCGAAACGGAGCGGATGATCCAGAGGGGACTCGAGGGCCTCTTGGCAGGCCGCACCAGCATCGTAATCGCCCATCGCCTGTCGACGATCAGGCATGCCGACAGGATCATTGTCCTGGCGGCGGGCCGGGTCGCGGAGGAGGGAAGGCACGAGGAGCTGCTCGCCAAGAGGGGCTTGTATTGGAACCTGTACCGGCTGCAGTACGGCGGGGTGGAGTAGGAGGATGGCCTTCGCCTCGAAGGCCCGTCCTGAACAATCCTGTGCTACCGTTCGATCCAGGTCCACTCGGAGACTTTCATCCTGTTCTTGCGCTTCAGCACCGTTTTCTGGATATTCGTGGTTATGTACTGCTCAAGGTAGGCGTGGGGCTTCTGCGCGTTGTCCATGGAGCTGAAGGCAAGGAGCTTGTGGTCTTCGGCGATATCCGTCTCCGCGGAATCCACCGCTTTCCAGGAGAAATAATACCCATCGCCCTTTTTTTCGATTTCCACAAGCGCGATGCCATCGGGTTCGTAGCGGTCCCCCGTGACGAGCAATACGGCTTTGGCTTTGATGGAGGCCTCCTTCAAGGAGCCTTATCCTAGGTCGGATCGGCGGATTCTTCAAGGCTTGGGCGCGGGCCTCAATCGTCGTGGGCATTTTCGTGCGTGGTACTTGCATGAAAACGCGGCGTGAGACCAGGGTCGGGGCCCTTTACCATGTCATCGTGAGCGCCACCCGAAAAGAGCGCATCTTTGACTCCGCTCCGGAGATCGAGCTATTCTTCATGGTCCTCAAGAAGGCCAAGGAGAAATATGATTTTGCCATCGAGGGTTTTTCCCTTTGCGGCGAGCGCTTCGACCTCGTGCTGAGGCCCGGGGAGGGAGAAAGCCTTTCAGCCATCATGCGCTGGATCATGAGCGCCTTTGCCATGAGCCATAACCGGGCCAAAGGCATCACGGGCCACTTGTGGGGAGGCCGCTTCTCCTCGCGGATCCTGTAGGGCCAGCAAAAGCCGAAAAAAACGGCTGCCCCTTTTTAAGGCAGCCGTTTATGTCTTTCCGATCGGCTTCTTCAAGCGATCGGACCTGGGCTCATATCCCGAGGTAGGCCTTCTTCACGTCGGGGTTCTCGGCGATCTCGGACGCATCGCCGGAAAGCACGATGCTCCCCGTCTCGAGGACGTATGCCCTGTTTGCGATCGACAGCGCCATCTGGGCATTCTGCTCGACGAGGAGGATGCTGGTCCCCTGCTTGTTGATCTCGACGATGATCCGGAATATCTCCTCGACGAGGAGGGGCGAGAGCCCCATGGAAGGCTCGTCTAGGAGGAGGAGGCTGGGCTGGGCCATGAGGGCGCGGGCCATCGCGAGCATCTGCTGCTCGCCGCCCGATAGGGTGCCACCATACTGGCTCTCGCGCTCCTTGAGGCGGGGGAAGCTCTTGTAGGAGCGCTCGAGGGTCGCCTGGATCTCCGCCTGGTCCTTGCGCGTGTAAGCGCCCATCGTGAGGTTTTCCTTCACGGTGAGGGGCGCGAATATCCGGCGGCCTTCCGGCACCTGGCTGATGCCCATGGACACGATCCTCTCGGCGGGCATGGTGGTTATCTCCGTCCCGTTGAGCATGATGGAGCCTTCGCGGGGCCGGAGGAGGCCCGAGATGGTGCGGAGGATCGTCGACTTCCCGGCGCCGTTTGCGCCGATGAGCGTGACGATCTCTCCCTGCTCCACATTGAAGGATACGCCTTGGAGCGCGTGAATGGCGCCATAATAGACGTGGAGGTTCTCAACTCGCAGCACTTTTTCCCGCTCCTTTCCCGAGGTAGGCCTCGACGACTGTCTGGTTTTCCTGGATTTCACGCGGTGTGCCGCGCGCGATGACTTCGCCGAAGTCCATCACCGTGAGGTATTCGCAGATGCCCATCACGACACGCATCTGGTGTTCGATGAGAAGTATCGTCAACTCGAAACGGTCCCTGATGAAATGGATGAGCTCCATGAGCTCGAGGATCTCCCTCGGATTCATGCCCGCCGCCGGCTCGTCAAGGAGGAGGAGGGCGGGGTTGCAGGCGAGGGCCCGTGCGATCTCCACGCGGCGCTGCTGTCCATATGGCAGGTTCCTCGCCGTCTCGTCGGCGATGTCCGCCAGCTTGAAGATGTCAAGGAAGTCGAGGGCCTTTTCGGTGAGCTCTGCCTCTTTTTCGGTGAAGCGCCGCGAGCGCAAGATGCTGTCCACGAGCCCGTAGCCGGCATGGGCGTGGTAGGCGATGCGCACATTGTCGAGGACCGAGAGGTTCGAGAAGAGCCGGATGTTCTGGAAGGTGCGGGCGATGCCGAGCCGCGTGATCTCGAAAGGCTCGAGGCCATCCACGCGCTCGCCCTTGAATTCGACAGCGCCGTTGGTGAGGGGGATGATGCCGGTGATCAGGTTGAAAGCGGTGGTCTTTCCGGCGCCGTTGGGTCCGATGAGGCCCTGGAGCGCCCGCTTGGGCAGGCGCAAGTCGAGCCCATTGACGGCGAGGAGACCGCCGAAAGCCTTAGTCGCCTGCTTGACGTCGAGGATGATCTGGTCGCCATTCATGTCAGCCATTGGTCTTTCCTCGCTTTAGTGTTTGTTGCCCGTGGTGGGTTTGCCAACCTCGCTTGGAGGCGGCGGCGTGGCGGCAACGCCCTCGCCCTTTCCCTTGTCCAGCGGCGCGGCGATCTTTCTCTTCACGATCGACGCCTGGAAGAATCCCCATTCTGTCGTGCCCAAAAGGCCCTTGGGGCGGAGGAGCATGAGGAGGAGGAGGGTGATCGGGTAGAGGACGAAGCGCCAGGAAGGCGCGTCGGTGCCTAGCTGCCCAAGAAGGACGCGGAGGAAGCCCTCAAGGAAGAAGATCCAGCCGAAAGCGGCGGCGACCGTTCCCGTGAGGGATCCGAGGCCTCCGAAGACCACTATTATCAGGGGGTCAAAACCCTTGATGAAGCTGAAAGTGTTCGGTGAGAGGAATCCGATGTAGTGGGCGTAGATGCCGCCGCCGATGCCCGCGACGAAGGAGCCGAGCACGAAGGCGAGCAGCTTGGAGCTGGCCACGTCGATGCCCATAGCCCTCGCCGCGATCTCGTCCTCCCTGACCGCGAGCGTCGCGCGTCCCGTGCTCGACCTGACGAAATTCCGTATCAGCATGATCACGAATATCAGGAAGGCGAAGGCCCAAAACCAGGTCGTGAGCTTTGTGATGCCGATCATGCCACGGCCGCCCTTCATCTCGGGGAAGGGCAGGATCGTGTCGGAGTTGACCATGAGCGTCTGGACGACGATCGAGAAACCGAGGGTGGCTATCCCAAAATAATCGGATCCCAGGCTGAGTACGGGAAGGCCGAAGAGGAAGCTCACCTCCGCCGCGAAGGCGCCTGCGAAGATGACCGATAGCGGGAAGACGATCTGGAGGAAGATCGGCGCGGAGAGCGGGCCTGGTGCGTCCACGGTCCCGAAGAGGGGCAAGCAGGCCGTGGCGAGCGGCTTGCCGACCTGCACGGCGATGAAGACCGCCGCAAGGATCCCGAAGAGGTAGAAGGTGAAAGCGGAGAGGACGGGGACGCCCCGTTTCCGGTTGAGGAACATCCTGACAAGGCCTATCGCCACGCCGGCGAGGATGACGCCGAGCCCGACGACGATCAGGCCGCCCGCATCGCCATTTGACCAGCGGTAGGTGACGTCGGCTGAGCAATAGGCGCCGAGCCCGTAAAATCCCCACTGCGCGAGGCTGAACTGCCCGTTGAAGCCATAGATCAGGTTGAGGCCGAGGGCGACCATGGCCATGGTCACGGCCTGGAAAAGAAGGCCCTGGTCAAAGGCGGAGAAGAACTGGAACGATCCGATCTTGAACCCGAAGAGCGCCTGGATGACGGCGAAGGCGGCGACTATCGTGAGGAGCTTCTGCCAGAGCGGCTTGCGGCCGAGGCCCCAGAGCAGGCCGAAGATCCAGGCTATGAGCCCCAGGATCTTGACCGTGGACGAAAGCAGGTATCCGAGCTGTTCCATGCTGTGTTCCTATGCCTTTTCTTGGGCCGGCTCGCCGAAGAGTCCCGTGGGCTTCACGAGGAGCACGATGATGAGGATGGAGAACGCGACCGCGTCGCGCATCGGCGTCGAGATGTAGCCCATGGTCATCGCCTCCGCCTGGCCCATGATGAGGGCCCCCACGAAGGCTCCCGGGATGGAGCCGATGCCGCCAAGGACAGCGGCGACGAAGGCCTTGAGGCCAGGTAATACGCCTAATTGTGTATAGATCGAGGAATAGGCGATCGCATAGAGGACTCCGCCAAGGCCTGCGAAGGCCGCGCCGATCGCGAAGGTGAAGGAAATGACGCGGTCGACGTTGATGCCCATGAGCCTGGCGGTGGGTTTGTCATAGGAGGCCGCCCGCATAGCGATGCCGATCTTGGTCCGTTTCACGATGTACTGGAGCAGGACCTGCACAAGGATGGATGCCGCGGCGATGATGAGGAATATGTTCGAAAAGGATATCGTGTTGTCGGGAGAGGCTTGTCCAGAGATTATCGGATGGATGCCGTCTTTGATGTACCATGCGTGCGTCGAGAATGGCGCTTTGTAGGGGATGAAACGGGCCGAGAAGACGAAAGGCAGGGCCCCGAAGAACTCGAGAAAAAAGGAGACGCCGATGGCAGTTATCAGGGCGGCGATGCGTGGGGCGTCGCGGAGGGGCTTGTAGGCGACCCTCTCTATCGTGACCGCCAGGATGACGCAGACGGCCATGGAAAGAAGGATGACCGTCAACGAGCCCAGGACAACCGCAAGGTTGGGCGATATGGAGGGAAAGGCCGCGGCGGGCCACATGTGGAGGTTGAAGCGGCTGACCGCGTAGTAGCTCGTGAAGGCTCCGACCATGAAGACATCGCCATGGGCGAAATTGATGAGTTTGACAATTCCATAGACCATCGTGTAGCCGAGCGCGATGAGGGCGTAGACAAAGCCCAGCTTCAGCCCATCAAGGAGGTTCTGGAGGAAGAGGATCGGGTTGGCGACCGCCTTCAATCCGACATAAAGGACGGTCACAACGGCCAGCAGGATCAGGAAGGACCAGCCTACCCACGCGAGTGGTGGTCCGCGCCGCTGTCCTGCAGAGAGGGTTTTCTTTGTCACTTTGTTGCGTCCTGGCATTCGCTACCTTCTTGGCGGTAATTTCAAAGGGAGAGGGCAAGCCATGCTTGCCCTCTCCCTGCGTTCTGGCGGTCGTTTGGTCTTAGGGCTGGACCACGGAGTCGAAGACGACCTTCCCGCCCTTGATGGAGAGGATCGTGAGGGCCTTGATGGGGTTGTGCAGCTTGTCAAAGGTGATCAAGCCGGAGACGGCGCTGAACTTGATCGCCTCGAGGGCTGTTTTCACCTTGGTCGTGTCGTCGGTCTTCGCGGTGGCGATGGCCTGGAGGAGGAGATTGGTGGCGTCATAGGCGAGGACCGCGAGGGCATCCGGGACCTTGGGCTTGCCGGAATCGTCCTTGTAGGCGGCCGCATAGGCCTTGAGGAAGGTCTGGACTTCCTTGCGGGGATCGTCAGGGGCGTAATGGTTGGTGTAATAGCAGCCCGCCGACGAGACGAGGTCGAGGTCGGAGGAGTCCCATCCGTCGCCGCCTACGAAGGGTACATTGATTCCCTTCTCCTTGGCCTGCTTCGTGACGAGGTTGACGATGTTGTAGTAGTCGGGGAGGAGGACGACCTGGGGATTCGCATCCTTGATCTTGGAGAGGATCGCTGAGAAGTCGGTGTCGGTCTTGGTGTAGGTTTCCTTTCCAGCGATGGTCCCGCCAAGCTTCTTGAACTGGGCTTCAAAGGCGTTGGCAAGGCCGACCGTGTAGTCGTTGCCCTGGTCGTACATGATGAAGGCTTTCTTGGCCTTGAGGCGCTGCGCCGAGAACTGCGCGAGGATGCCGCCCTGGAAGGGATCGATGTAGCAGGCGCGGAAGATGTAGGCTTTGGTGTTGCCCTTGCTGTCCACTGTCACGTTCGGGTTCGTCGAGGTCGGGCTGATCTCGATGACCTTGGCGGGATTGGCGATCTCGGATACCGGGATCGATGCGCCTGAGCAGACTTCGCCGATGATGAACTTGACGCCGTCCTGGTTGATGACCTTGTTGGCGGCGTTGACGGCGGGGTCGGCGGTGCACTGCGAATCCTCGACAATCGGGACGATCTTCCTGCCGAGGACGCCTCCCTTGGCATTCCATTCCTGGATGGCGAGCAAGGCGCCTTCCTTGGTGGAGAGGCCGAAAGAGGGGACCGGGCCGGACAGTGGCGCCAGCACGGCGATCTTGAGATCGGCGGCAATCGCCGATCCTACGGACAAGGCCAGGACGAGAGCTACGGTCAGAACACGCTTCATGTTGCCTCCTTCGAAAACTTCGTTGGACTCATATTTCGCTTGCCGAAATCCCTTTATGCGACGAAGCCGATCTTCGTCATGCGCGGCGCGCGGCCGCGGAGGCCGAGACGCGCTTGCGCACCTCGGGAAGCTCGCAGTACCAGATCATGAAAGCCGATAGCGCCATCGCGACAAAGGTGATGACCAAGTACTTGCTGTTGATGACGATCCCGCCCCCTTGCGCCGTCGAGGTCGCGTGGGGCATGGCCATCATGAGGCGGCTGATGATGTTGAAACCCTGGGAAAAGGAGAGGAGATACCACGGCCACTGCGCATGGCTGCGGCGAACGAGGAGCTTGAATATCGCCACCAAGGCGAAGACAGAGAGAAGCACGGGGAGCCACCATTCCTGGGAGCCCAAGTTGTAGGACTCAAGCGGGAAGATGACGAGTGGAACGAGTTGAAGGATGAGGACGACAGGGACCGCGATTGGCCCGGACATGGCTTTGCGCAACATTGGCTTACGTTAGCATCGCGAAATTCCGCTGTCAAGGGAACGAAAGGCAGTTTGTATCTTTTTATAAGAGCGTTTCGTTTCTTTTCCCTCCGCGGAATTCCCTGCATAACTGCGTTTCGCCTGCTAAACTATTGCTCATGAACCTTGGCCTGAATGTCAGAAATTTCCACGCGATCCTCGTCGCCGCGCTTGCGTTTCTCCTTGTTTCGCCCTGCGTCTCGCAGGCCCAAGGAGGGGCAGGGCAGTCCGCTATCCAGATATCCCCCCCGGAGTGGAAGTATGGAATGGTCGACAAAGGCGCCATGGCCAGGACCACGATTGTCATCGCGAATCGCGGCCGCCATCGCGTCAAGGTCCAGGTCGTAGTGACCTGCGAGTGCCTCGTAGTCTCCCCGGGTTCGAGGGAGCTGGCGCCTGGGGAAGAGCGCGGTTTCGATCTTGGCTTTGACACGAGCGACTATGAGGGGATCACGAAGCGTGGCTACCTCATCCAGACCGACGAGCCAGGGGTGAAGCCTTTCCACTATTACCTGACCGGTGTCGTTCGCGCCGGGAACGCGGCCTCAGCCAGGTCTGCCGCCCCCGGTGAGGAATCCGGCGGCCTTGCCGGAGCCGCCGAACCCGATGGCGCGATAGTTGTTTCCTATTATTACAGCCAAGGCTGCCGGAGTTGCGAGGAGTTCCTCTCCACCGAGGTGCCGATCCAGGAGGCGCGCCTCGGCGTAAAGGTGGTAATGCTTCGAAAGGATGTCCTCCAGAGCGAGAATTTCGCGGAGCTCGAGGCCCTCGCCGCGGCGGGGGGCGGAAAGGTGGAGGCCATCCCCGCGATTGCCGTCGGCGGCATCCTGGTCCAGGGTGACAAGGCTGTCCGGGAGAGGTACGCGGGGCTTCTTGTCGCGGCGCGCAGCGGGGGGCAGTCCGTGGCTCAACCCGCTGCGCCGGCCGCGCCCGCCGCGCCCGCCGCGCCCGCCGCGCTGGCCGTCCCGAGCCAAGCCCTCCTAGGCAAGTATTCTATCCTGCCTATACTCATGGCAGGTCTCGTGGATGGAATCAATCCCTGCGCTTTCACGACCCTCATATTCCTCCTCGCTTCCCTTGTGCTCGCCGGGAAAAGAAGGGTCGACATCCTGGTCATCGGCCTGCTGTTCTCTTTCGGCGTATTCCTCACCTACACGGCTGTCGGATTTGGCCTCTTTTCGGCGCTCAGGACCGCGAGCGGCTACCCTGTAGTGGCCGCCGCCCTTCGATGGATCCTCTTCGCGGCCCTCCTGGCCTTTGCCGGCCTGAGTATCTGGGACTGGCGGCTTATCCGCAAGGGAAAGGCCGCCGAGATGCTGCTCCAGCTCCCCTTGGCCGTTAAGCAGCGGATCCACTCGGTCATCCGGAGCGGAGTCCGCTCGGCCGCGATGGCGGGCTCGGCCCTCTTCATGGGATTCCTCGTCTCCCTCTTCGAGTTCTCGTGCACCGGCCAGGTGTATTTCCCGACGCTTGCCTACATCGCGAGGATGGGCAAGAGGGCGGACGCCATCGGCCTTCTCCTGGCCTATAACCTTGCCTTCATCCTTCCCCTCCTTGTCGTCTTCGCTGCCACCTGGTTCGGCGTGGTCTCGAAAAAGGTGACATCCTTTTTCCAGTCGCATATGGGCGCCGTGAAGCTCGCCCTTGCGGCCGCCTTCCTCATGCTTGCGCTCATGACGATCCTCGCTTGAGGCGGGATCCGCGGCTGGATGAAAGCGGGGGACGCCTGCTATAATGCCGGCATGGCCGCCCATTTTTCCACGCGCCTGCCCTGGCCGAGCCCGCCCAATGCCCTGTCGAGCGAAAGGGCAAGGCTGCTGTCAGAAGGCCGCGCACTGCTAAATCTCGTCGAGGCCAACCCCAGCCGCGTCGGGCTTTCGCCCTTCGTGCCCGGTTTCCTGCCGCATGAGGTCGCGGCGGCGTCTGGGCTGGCCGCCCTTGCCACAGCTTCGATCCTGCGCTACGAGCCAGATCCTCGTGGCCTCCTGCCTGCCCGCGAGGCACTGACAGCTTTCCTTGGGCTGCGGTTTCCAGGCCATGATCCTGCGCCGGATCGCATTTTCCTGGCTGCCTCCACCTCAGAGGCCTATTCCTGGCTCTTCAAGCTGCTCGCCGAGCCGGGCGATGCGATACTCGTGCCCAAGCCAGGCTATCCGCTTTTCGACTATCTTGCGGGCCTCGAGGCATTGGAGCCGAGGCGCTACGGGCTTGCCTACGCCCATCCCCATGGCTGGAGGATCGATCTCGATTCCCTTGCCGCCGGCCTCGAGGGGGGCAGGGCACGTGCCATAGTCCTCATCAACCCCAACAACCCGACCGGCTCCTTCATCGCCGCCGAAGAAAGGCGTGCCATCCTTGAGCTTGCGGGCCGCCATGGCGCGGCCCTCATCGTCGACGAAGTCTTCTTCGGTTTTCCCCTCGAGTCGAGGGAGCGCTCGACCTTCCTCGGGGAGGAGGGTGTCCTCACCTTTGTCCTGGATGGCCTCTCGAAGCTCCTCTGCCTCCCCCAGATGAAGCTCGGCTGGATTGCCATTTCGGGACCGCGCGCCGAGGTCGAGGAGGCGACTGGCAGGCTAGAGATCGTCGCCGACACCTACCTCTCGGCGGGCACACCCGTCATGCGGGCCCTCCCTGCATGGCTCGGCGCCGTCCCCGCATTGCAAACAAGGGTTGGCGAGCGCCTCGCTGCCAACCTTTCCAGCCTGCGCTCCATCCTCGAGGGGCCGACTTCTCCCCACCGCGTCCTCCGCTGCGAGGGCGGCTGGACCGCCCTCGTCGAAGCGCCAAGGGTGGCGTCCGAGGACGAGCTCGCCCTCGGCCTCATGCACGACGAAGGCCTCATAGTCCATCCGGGCTACTACTTCGATATGGAGCGAGAGGCATTCTTCGCCCTCAGCCTCATCCTTGAACCGGCGGCCTTCACGCACGCCGCGAGGCGCTATGCCGCTTGGTTCGAGAGGATCCTTTCCCTGAGTTGATCTTTTGAGGGCGGCCGCGTATAGTGCGGAACTAGAGGAAGGGGGTATCCCGTGGCTGCGAAAATCATCGATGGCAAGAAGGTAGCCGAGGAGAAACGGGCCGAGATCCGGGAACGCACCGCCTTCCTGGCCTCCAGGGGCATCGTCCCGGGGCTCGGAGTCATCCTGGTCGGCGAGGATCCGGCAAGTGTCTCCTATGTCACGGGCAAGGAAAAGGCTTGCGCCGAAAACGGCCTCCTTTCCTTCGAACGCCGCCTGGGCGCCCACTCCAGCACCGAAGATGTCATCGCCCTGGTGGATGGCTTCAACCACGACCCGAAGGTCCACGGCATACTCGTCCAGCTGCCCCTCCCTGCCCAGATCGACGAGCGGCGGGTCATCGCGGCGATAGACCCGGCAAAGGACGTGGATGGCCTCACGCCGATCAACATCGGCCGCATGAGCCTCGATGAGCCCTGTTTCCTGCCCTGCACGCCTGCCGGAGTGATCGAGCTCCTCCGGCGGAGCGGGGTCCAGACCAAGGGCGCGAATGCGGTTGTCGTGGGCAGGTCCAATCTCGTTGGCAGGCCCCTCGTCAACATACTCACCCGCAAATCGCTCAACGCGACCGTGACGGCCTGCCACACCGGCACGGTCGACCTGGCCTCGCATTGCCGGCGCGCCGACATCCTCATCGCCTGCGCCGGAAAAGTGGGCCTCATCACGGCGGACATGATCAAGCCGGGAGCCTGCGTGATGGATGTCGGGGTGAACCGGGTCGAGGACGAAGGCGCGAAGAGCGGCTTCCGCCTCAAGGGCGACGTGGAATACGCCGGGGCCATCGAGGTCGCGGGCTGGATCACGCCTGTTCCCGGCGGCGTCGGGCCCATGACCATCACGATGCTTCTCGACAACACGACCTTGGCCGCCGAACGCGCCGCCGCCGAGCATGGTGAGGGCAGGCAAGCGGGACATGGCGATGGCCCTGCCTGATCCCATGATCGACGTGCAGAGCATGCGCGACGAGCGGCGCATACCGATCCAGAAAGTGGGCGTGAAGGGCCTGCGCTATCCCATAGTCCTGCGGGACAAGGCGAACAGCGTCCAGCACACGACCGCCCTCGTCAACCTCTATGCCGACCTGCCCCATGATTTCAAGGGCACCCACATGAGCCGCTTCATCGAGGTCTTCAATGACCACCGGCATGACCTCTCGATGCCCCGCTTCCTCGACATGCTCCAGGAGATACGCGTGAGCCTCGAGGCGGAGACGGCCTATGCCGACCTCCACTTCCCCTACTTCATCGAGAAGAGGGCGCCGATCTCGGGCCAATCGGCCGTCATGTCCTATGACTGCGGCTATATCGGCAAGGTCGGTCCGGGCGGCAGGAAGGACTTCGAGGTCAGCGTGGCCGTGCCCATCCAGACCGTCTGCCCCTGCTCGAAGGCGATCAGCGCGCACGGTGCCCACAACCAGCGCGGCATCGTCTCGCTGACGGTCGCCCTCGGCCCCTTTTTCTGGATCGAGGACTTGGTCGAACTCGTGGAAGGCTCGGCGTCGAGCGGAGTCTACACCCTCCTCAAGCGCGAGGACGAGAAATATGTGACGGAACAGGCATACGAGAATCCGCGGTTTGTCGAGGACCTGGTGCGCGAAGTCTATCTCCGCGTCGTGGACCTCGGGAAGTTCCCCCGTTTCTCCGTCGAGGCGGAGAACTACGAGAGCATCCATAACCACTCCGCCTATGCCTTCGTGGAATACCCGTCCGGATAGCCAAGGAGGGGGGGCGGGATGGGCTTCAACAGTGTCGGGGAGGTCAAGGATCTCGTGCCGCTTCGTCGAGCCCTCATATCGGTGTACGACAAGGGAGGCCTGGAACCCCTTGTGAAAGGGCTGGTCGAGGCCGCGCCGGGCATTGAAATCCTTTCCACAGGGGGGAGTTTCTCCGCCATAGCCGCCATCCTTGAAAGCCTTCAGCCAAAGGCCGGCGCCAGACTTGTCCCGGTAAGCGCCTACACAGGACAGGCCGAGATGGCGGGCGGACTCGTGAAGACCCTGGACTGGAAGATCTACCTGGGCCTTCTGGCGGAGCCGGGCAACGCCGAGCACGAAGCCGATCTCGAGCGGCATGGAGCATGGGCCATCGACCTCGTCGTGGGAGACCTCTACCCATTCGAGGCGGCAGTCGCCTCGGCCACCGCCACCGTCGAGGAGCTCAGGCAGCGCATCGATGTCGGAGGACCGGCGATGATCCGGGCCGCCGCCAAGAATTTCCTTCGCGTGGCTTCGGTTTCGTCTCCGCGGCAATACGGGGAGCTTCTCGCCGAGCTGAAGGCCTTCGGGGGGGCGAGTAGCCTCGGATTCAGGCTCCATCTTGCCGCCGCGGCTTTCGCTCGTGTATCCGCCTTCGATTCGGCGATAGCCGATCGGCTTTCTGCGTTGGGCGCGGAGGAGCTTTCCTCAAGCTACCGGATAGGCTAGTCCCCGGCAGCCGCCGACGCCGGCCCCTCCAAGCCGGCACCGCCTCATCCCGGCTCACCGTCCCCTTCACGAAGGACTTGGGCCCCTATATACTCCGCGCATGAAAGCCCCGAGCCTTGCGGCCGCCTATCGCGACTTTGCCGACGATCCCTTCCCGGCGAGGATGGAGATCTCCTTTTACGACGATGGCGGGCATCGTTCTGCCCTGGTATACGAGAAGGTCGAATGGCTTGTCGAAGGCCAGACGAAGGGACTCCGCTATGGAGAGAACCCGGATCAGGGCGCGGCCCTGTATCGCCCCGTCGGCTCGAACCTCATCCTCGGCGAGGCGGCCTTTGTAAACGGCGTGTGCGGTCTTGTGGGCGAAGGAGGCGGCTTGGTCTCCACCGCCGACCTCCTCCAGTTCGGCAAGCATCCCGGCAAGATAAACCTCACCGACGTCGACGCTGCCTTGGGCATCCTCAGACACCTTGGCGAAGGCCCCGCCTGCGCGATCATGAAGCACAACAATCCCTCCGGGGTCGCGCTTGGCTCCAGCGCCGAGGATTCCTATCGGAAAGCCTGGCTCGCGGATCGTGTCGCCGCATTCGGCGGCGCGGTGGTCCTCAACCGGGCCCTGGATGCCACGACAGCCGCCCTGATCGCGCAATCCTATTGCGAAGTGGTAGCGGCTCCCGATTTCGAGGCCGGAGCCATGGATCACTTTTCGGCAAGGAAAAACCTCCGTGTCATGCGAATACCCGGAATGGCCAGGTTGGAGCGCTGGAAGGGGGCTTCGACCCTTGATTTCAAGTCCCTCCTGGACGGGGCCGTCATCGTCCAGACCTCCTTCGTTTCGCGTGTCGCGGACAAATCGGACTTCCTTCCCGCAACGGCCACCAAGGAGGGTCGGACCTTGACGGTCACGCGCGAGCCAAGCGAAACGGAGCTCGCCGATATGCTCTTCGGTTGGGCCGTGGAGACGGGAGCCACCAGCAATTCGGTGATTTTCGTCAAGGATGGTGTCACAGTCGGCGTTGGCGCCGGCGAGCAGGACCGGGTCGGCGTGGCCGAGCTTGCCCGGGACAAGGCGTACCGGAAGCTCGAGGACCGGCTCCTGTGGGAACGAAGCGGCGAGTCCTGGAACGAAAGCAGGGACCAATCCGCCAAGGCCGCCGTCCGGGAGGAGGTCGCTTCCCTCAACGGCGGGCTCAAGGGCGCGGTCATGGTTTCCGACGCGTTTTTTCCCTTCAGGGACGGGATCGAGGTGGGCTTGCGCGAAGGAGCGGGCGCCGTTGTCCAGCCCGGGGGATCCCTGCGCGACTTCGAGTCCATCGAAGCCTGCAACGAATACGGCGCCGCGATGAAATTCACCGCACAAAGATGTTTCAAGCACTGACTGGTCGCTATCGGGAGGCTGCATGTCTTTCAATCTTTGGCATCCCGAGTTCTATCAGGGCTCGAGGCGCGCGAGGGGATACTTCGAGGGCTGGTATGCCAAGCACGTGACAATGGACCTGGGCGAGTCCTGGTCCTTCATATTGGCGATCTCCCGTGGAGAAAACCGAGGGGACGCACATTCGATCCTACAGGTGATCGAAGGGGCGACGGGCAGGACCTGGTGGCAGGAAGGGCCGGTGGACGAATTCCAATCCTCCACTTCCCGCTTCCTTGTCCGGGTGGGGAAGGCCGAGCTTTCATGGGAAGGCCTCAAGCTCGACATCGGGGTGGAGGGCCAGCACTTCTTGGGAGAAATCGGATTTCGCCGTCCAAAGCGCCTTCCTTTCCATATTTTCTCTCCCGGAGTCATGGGACCCTTCTCTTTCCTGCCCTTCATGGAATGCCGTCACGGCCTCATCTCCCTCGACCACGAGCTTGAGGGTGGGTTCTCGATCGATGGACGCCGGGTGGATATGGAAGGCGGAAGGGGCTACCTGGAAAAGGACTGGGGCTCTTCGATGCCCAAGGACTGGATCTGGACCCAGTCGAACAATTTTCCGGCAACCGGCGACTCATTCATGTTTTCCGTGGCGACGATACCCTGGCTTGGGGCCTCCTTCCCCGGTTTCCTCTGCGCCGGATCCCTTTCCGGTCGCACGGTGCGCGAGGCGACCTATACGGGCGCAAGGCTTGAGGAACTGGTCGTGGAGGATCGGAAGGTCCAACTTGCCGTCACAAACCGTGACGAGAGATTCGAGATAGAGGTTGAACGGAGCCTCGCGGGCATCCTCAAGGCGCCCGTAAAAGGAAGCCTTTCCAGGCGGATAACCGAAAGCGTCGATGCGGTGCTCACCCTCAGATGGACCAAGGGCGGGAAAGTCCTTTTCGAGGGAAGCGCGCCAAAGGCAGGGCTGGAGATCGCGGGGGATCCGACATGCCTGCGTCACGGGTCCTCCTGAGTCCGCCTTCCATCGGGCCGTGCGGCGAAAAGTACGGCTTTTTTTATCCAGAAGCGCTTTACGAAGGACGGCGTTTTTCGTATCTTACATGCGTCGGGCCTAAGGAGAGAACATGAGGGATCTTGAACCTGCTGGAAGCACAGATATCACCAATGCCGGTGTTCGCGGGATCGGCGCGGCAATCGGCGGCGTGGGCCTTATCGTCCTTCAAGGGGTTTCAGGTTTCCTGGGCGGCCTGGTGGGGCTTGCCGTGGGTGGCGTCGCCTTTGTCCTCGGTGCCTCGAGCCTCGCGTCCAAGTCGGCCGCGGACAAGCGCGGCGGCACGATCGCCATGATCGCTGGTGCCGTCATGGCCCTTCCCGGGCTTGGGCACTTCCTCGGATTTGTGCCGATCATGGGGCCCCTCCTCAAGGTGGCGGCGGGGTTTTCGGGCTTTGTAATCGGCGCAGGGGCCCTCGGCCTCATCGGCTATGGCGTGTTCAATATCGTCAAGTTCGCGAAGGGCCTCAAGTCGAGGCGCTGATTCCGCGCAATTCCCGCCGAAAGCGGGCTTTATATAGCTGCGCTGGCCCAAGGGCCGGCGCTTTTTTGTATTCCATGCGGAACTGCCTTCAGGTCCGCCCGCGGCCCCTCCGATCGGCCTGTTGAAGCTCCTGCCCCTGCCGGGCTAAGCTCCTCCCCAAGCGACATGAAGTACCTTATCGAAACCTATGGTTGCCAGATGAACAAGGCGGAATCCGCCGCCCTCGAGACCATCTTCCGGGAGAGGGACTGGAGCCCGGCTGAAGGGCCTTCCGAGGCGGATGTCGTCCTCATCAATACCTGCTCGGTGCGGATCACCGCGGAAAACCGCGCGTGGGGACGCATCGACCACTATGCCGCCATCAAGCGCGAGCGTCGGGCCGCGGCGGAAAGGCCCTTGTCCCTCATCGTGACCGGTTGCATGGCCGAGCGCATGAAGCGAGGGATAAAGACGAGGCAGCCCGGCGTCGACCATGTCGTCGGGACCTTCCAGAAGCAGGCTTTCGGCCTCATCCTTGACGCGACAGCCTTGGGTCGACATATTGGCGATGTTGAAGAAAGCCCGGCTTTCATCTTTTCGCGAAGCTATTACGAAGCCGGCGCATTCCGTTCATTCCTTCCGATCATGCACGGATGCGACAACTTCTGCACCTACTGCATCGTTCCCTATCTCCGGGGCCGCGAGATCTCGCGCAGACCGTCCGACATCCTAGACGAACTGGACGCCTTGGAGGCATCGGGCGTCCGGGAGGTCACCCTCCTGGGCCAGAATGTCAATTCCTATGCGTGGAAGGACCCGGACGGAGCAAGGGGAAAAGGACCAGCCGACCTAGATTTTCCCGGCCTCCTCCGTCTCATCGCCGCGCACCTGCGAAACCGTGGCAAGGACGGCATCCGCTGGATACGCTTCCTCACCAGCCATCCCAAGGATCTTTCCGACGCGGCGATCGCCGTGATCGCGGCCGAGCCGCTTTTCTGCCGGCACATCCATCTTTGCGTCCAGTCCGGTTCGGATCCCGTGCTCAAGGCGATGAACCGCCACTATGACAGCCGCTTCTATCTCGATCTCGTGAAGCGCCTCAAGGCAGGGCTCCCTGGACTCAGCCTCTCGACGGACATCCTTGTCGGCTTTCCCGGCGAGACCGAGGACGACATCGAGGCGACCCTCGGTCTCATGCGCGAAGTCGGCTTCAGCTATGCATACATGTACCATTTCAATCCCCGCGAAGGGACTCCCGCCGCTAAAATGGAAGGGAAAGTTGCCGATAAGACAAAAAAGGAACGCCTTGCCCGCGTAATGGAAGTCCAGAAGGGCCTGACCAGGACCCTCATGGAAGCAAGGGTCGGCGAAGTTGAGGAAGTCCTGATCGAATCGGTCTCGCGGCGGAAAAAAAGCGAAGTCCTCGGTCGGACACAGCGGGATGAGATGGTTGTCTTTTCCGCGCCGGCCTCGAGGGTAGGCGGCTTCGCGAAGGTCCGGCTGCTGTCCCTTGCAGGAAACACGTTCAAGGCGGAGGAGACGCATGGGGAGACGGCAAGCTAGTTCGGCGATCTGCGCTCTTCTCTTCCTCTTCGCAGCCGCATTGGCCTTCGGGGCAGACCCCCTCGCGGCTGTCCCGTCCGCACCGCCTTCCCCTGCGGTGGGACTCGATGCCGCCAGGAAAGCCATGGCGCTGGCATTGGGCAAGCCCGATCCGGCCTCGGCCCTTTCAAGCCTCGTCGACTCCCTCCGTCCTTCTGACGCCCTGGCCATTCTCCAGGAATTCGCTGCCCAGCTGCCCGATGCCAAGGCCTCCAAGGCCTTCCTCGTGCGGGGCGGCCAGCTAGGGCTCCTTCTCGGGGATGAGGCAGGAGCGGCCGATTTTTTCGAGGCCGCCGCTTTCAAGCTCCCCACCGCGCGCGACGATGCACTTCTCATCAAGTCCGCACGGTCGCGCCTGGCCTCCGGTGAGGCTGCCAAGGCCCAGGACCGCGCTTATATCGTCCTTCGTTCGGCCTCGGCTCCCGCCATCCTCCTCCAGGCGCGCCTCGTCGCGGCTTGGGCTTTCCTGTTCATGGGGGAAAGCGCAGAAACCTTGGCCCTGTGTGCCTCCCTCATCGGGCAGGGAGGAGGAGGTGCGCCGGGAATCCAGCCATTTCTTGCGGGCCCTCCCTGTCCGGCCGGCAGCGATGAGAGAAAGGAGGCGCGCTTCATCCTATGGGCGGCCTCTTCCGTCCTTTCACGGCCAGCCGCCGCCGCTGCCCTCATTGCGGAATTCCCCGGCAGCCCCGAAGCGGCCATCGCGGACGGAAGCCTCCCTGACGCGTCCCGGAGAGCGGAGGCTTGGGCTCAACTTGCTCCATTGCCACATTGGTATTTGAGCGGCGTGCTTTCCGTTCGGGAGGAGGGGAGCGCGGGTTCGGGCAGGTCCACCGTCCCGGCGCCTCTTGCCAAAGCCGTCGCCTCGGCAAGCCCAGGCTTGGCTGCTTCGCCCGTCGCCACGCCCGCGGCATCCGGCTCGCCGGCCTTGACCCGCCGCTACCAGGTCGGCATTTTTTCGGACCTTCGCCATGCTGATGAGCTTGTCGCCGAACTTCAGAAAAAAGGCTTTTCACCAAAAATCGAGAAGAGGACTGTGGCTGGGAAGGCCCTTCTCGCGGTCATCGTGGAAGGGGAGGCGGACGCGACCCTCCTGCGGCTGAAGGATGCCGGATACGAATCCTGGCCTCTTTTCTAGCCCGCCATTGCCGTTGGGACATCCGGGGCCCGGTTTCTGCCGGAGAGTTCGGCTATTCAGCGCTGGTCAAGGGAAAGCTCCGGTTCCTGCAGGAGTTCCAGGCCTTCAATCGTGGCGCGGGCCGGCGACAGCTGGAGGTGCCTGCTGGTCGTTTTTCCGGTCTTGGTCTCCGAATAGCGCACACGGTAGCTTTTTCGCCCTTCAAGGATGCCCGGATCCTGGAGGATGGTCAGCTGGAGGACCATCTCCTTCCCGAGGGAAAACAGGATGAATCCGCCCTTCTTGACCATATCGCCTGTCTGGAAGGTGAAGCGTTGCTTGTCAAAGCTGAGGGTCGTACCGTCGCTTCCGCGATAGCTGCCTTCGAGCTTGAGGGTCGGGGCGGAGCGTGTGGCGCTCAGGGCGCCTTGGACGGGCTGGGGCGGCATTTTCCGGTAGCTTCCATCCCAGTTGCCCTGCGAGTCGACTTTCATCTGCAAATCCTCAAAAATTCGCACTGAAATCGCGTCGGCCCCTGTCAATTCAATGTCCATGAGCCGGCGAAGATCGGAGACCGATTCGTTCTGGCAACTTACGTACAGGCCATAGCGGGTGGAATGCGACTCGTTCCAGTCGAAGTCCTCCTGGGCGTCCGGCGAATAGAAAATGATGGAGTTGGCGCTTTTGTCGAAGACGAGTATGCGGGCCGTTGGGTCAAGGGCCCCTTTGCCGCTCTCGCACCAAGCTCCCTGAAGGAAGCCCTCGAAATCCCCCTCTACTCCGGTGAGGACCTTGGCAGCCATCTCCTTTTCCACCAAGGCGCCGGGGATTTTTTGAGTTCCAGCCTCCACGTAGGTACCGCTCTTGAAATCCCAGACATAATCCGTCTTGACCTGGTCGAGGACGTTGTCGGAGTTCTTGTCGCCCTTGAAGGCGTGGATGGGCCAGCTGACGCCGTTGGTCTGGCCCAGCTGGTAGCCTTCCGATCGATCGAGCTTGTTCACGAGGATGGAGTCAGCGGCGATGGCGCATACGGGCGCAAAATACACGAGTTCGGCATCCTGGTTCTTGACCCTGCGGAAAACCGTCATGGTCTGGTCATTTGCGTCATCCATTCCGCTGCAAACGATATCGAGATTGTGGTCGCCGATGAGGTCCTCGGACTGTATCTGGAAGGTCGTGAACTTCGTGGCGAGCGTTTCGCCTTCCCAGGCCCTTACCCAGGTTCTCCTTCCTTGGGAATAGTCGGCCACGACGATGGAGAGGCGGTCTCCGCTCTTGTCGGTCTTCCTGACTGTAAGGATCTGCTCATCCACCTCGTCCTGGTCGAGGTTCACGCTCAAGGTATCGAGGATGACCTCATTGGGAAGGGCGGCGATCCTGTTCATCGCGGCCTCGGCCTTGGCCTTCGCGGCGGCGTCCTCCGGGTCCAGTTCGCCTTGTCCGAGCACTGTCTTGCGCATCGCGAGGGGACGGTTCGCCTCCGCGGCCGCCGAACGGGCCTGGACGAAAAAGTACACCGCAATTCCGAGGGCGGCGACGCTGAAGAGCAAGAATAGGGCCTGTATGAGTTTCTTCATTGAACCTTCGGCTTGCGCGGTCGAATCAAGCGTCGAATGCGCGGATGATGGTTTCTAGCACGGCTTCTTTCATGGATTCAAGTGGGCGGTTGCAGCTGAACCCCGAGGCGGTCTTGTGGCCCCCTCCGCCAAAGCCCTGGGCGATGTTCGCCACGTTCACCAGGCCTTTGGACCTGAGGGAGCAGCGGAGCCTCCCATCGAGGTTTTCCTTGAAAAACACCGAAACCTCCACGGATGCGCTCTGGAGCGGCGTGTTGATGAGGTCCTCGGCGTCCTCGTAGCTCGCCCCCGACGAGATCATGTCGCCGCGCCTCAGCGTCTGGACGGCGATGCGATCCCCGGAAAGCAGCTCGAGGGTTGAGAGGACGATCTTGTGGAGGAGGAGGAGCCCTATGGACGAGGACTCGTACATGCGCCTGTGTATGAGGGAAGGCCTCACCCCCAGCCTCGTGAGCTCGACCGCGCAGGCGAAGGTCGTTTCGCTGGTCTTGGGATAGGCGAAGGAGCCGGTGTCATAGACGATGCCCGCAAAAAGCGCTTCCGCGGCGTCTGCGGTGATTCGGGCCCCCAGCATCGTCGCCAGCCGCCAGACAAGCTCACAGCTGCTCGAGGCGGCGGAATCGATGAATTGGTAGCGCTCCGGAGCGCTCTTGGGCTCGTGGTGGTCTATTACGAGGAGGCGCGTTGTGCGACCGATGAGGGATTCCACCTTGGGCCCGAGATAGCCCAGGTCGTGGGTGTCCACGACGACGAAGGTGGCGTTGTCGGCTTCCACCGGCAAGTCCAGTCCCGATTCGAGCGAGAGGAAAAGCCTGGCCTGGTCGATGAAGGCGAACTTCGCGGAGGCTGGCCCCGCAAGGAGGGGCCAGGCGCTTTTTCCGATTGAGCGCAACGCCAGCGTCAGGGCGTAGGCCGCGCCAAGGCCGTCGGCATCGGGCCCGTCATGCGAAACTATGATGTAGCTGTCGTTGGCCTTGAGGTATTCGGCCGCTTCAATCAGGGTCATCCCGCTCTGCGTCCTTCCGGTTCTTGTTCCCCAATTGTACTACTCGCCTGATGATGATCGCAAGGAAAAGGAGGAATAAAACCGATGCAAGGACTATGAGCGGCGTTGCCAGCGGAAACGGGGCGCCTCCGGTCTTGTCTGCGGGGCCTTGAGCCAGGGCCTTCGGGTTCGTTGCCGCTCCGGCAAGCCCGGGATCCGTGCCGGCGGGCATTGTCGAGAAATCGGCGCTGCGGCGCTCGGGGGGCTCGGCAAGGAGGCGCATAACTTGAGGCGCGGTGGAATCGAGTCTTTCCGCGATGCCGAAGCCCACGGTGATGGCCCTGAAGCCTCCCATATCGACGCGCCTCACGTATTCAAGGGCTGGATGCGATAGGCGGAAGTCGGGTGATACGTATTTGCTGCCCGCGGGAGCCTCCTGCCGCTCATCGCTGAGGAGAAGGACGTATTTTTCCCGTTCGGGCATGCCAAGTTCGATGAGGTCGGCCGCCGCGCGGTCGAGGGCCACGCCGATATCGGTGAACCGCCCATCGGGCGAGATCGTGGACAGGCTCCGCACAATGGCTGCCTTGTCGTCCTCGGAGCGGATGGTCCCTGCATAAAGGCGGTCAACCTTGCCGTAGAAAGTCTCGACGATGAGGCGGTCGCCGGGGACGAGGATGGGGCCGATCACGGTCCCGGCCGCATAACGCTTGACGGCAGGTTCGGCGCTCACCATGGAGAGGCTTTTATCCAGGAGGAGGATAACGTCAATATTCGCCGAACGCGCCTCCTCGGCCCAAAGCTGAAGGGCGGGGAGACCCGTGGCGAGCATGAAAATGACCAGGAAAAAGCCTCGTCGCATGGCGCCTATCCTTTTTCCGGGGGCGAAAGACCCCTAGCTCGTCGTAGTTTACCATATTATAGCGAAAATGAAGGCTCGTTTTTTTTTTTTCGGCCTTTACAAGTTTCTACGGCTTTCGATACTATAACGTAAGAAACAGAACTTGGGAAAAGGAGATCGTATGGGTGCGATAGATCTGCCAAAGAGTCCGAATGTATTCCATCCTGAAAAACCGAGCGCCGTCGGCTCCAGGAACTCCCTTGCTCAGGAAGGCCGCGACCAGCAGCGTGAGGTCAACCAGCTCCTTGAGGAAGAGACCAATAAAGTCCTCCACCACCTCGGTGCCCGCCTCCCCAAGGAGGTCCTTGAGCGCCTTGACGTCATGGGCGGTGTGAAAGAGAAGCTCTACAACTACTTCAACCAGAACTACCAGAACATGTTCAACCGCTTCATGGTCACCACTGAAGACGAGATGGTGAAGAAGGTCAGGAATTTCATCGACAAGGAAGAGATGAAGGGCCTGGCGCGCTATACCCCGAAGGAGATCTCTGAACTCCTCGACCAGGTCGGCGGCGCGGACAAGTTCAACACCGGCGAAGTCGAGAAATCCATCGTCAACATGTATGGCCACCTCATGGGCCATATCCAGCGCGGAGTCAACGACCTTGAGAATGTCACGAATAGCCTGCTCCGCCAGAAGACCGACGTCGGTGCCTTCATCCGCGGCGAGAACGCCTATTCTGTCGTGAAGTGCTCCTTCAAGGACAACATCTACAAGCCGAAGACCGTCGCTGACGTCAAGCTTTCAGTGAATATCCTTGATTCCGAGCTCATCAGCCCGATCTTCCACTACCAGGTCACGGTCGAGTACCTGATCAAGGATCTCGTCGCCAAGAACTTGATGGACCAGATCGACCATGAGATCGACAAGCTCAAGGACCGCCTCATCGATGCCGGGAAGGAAGAGCTTGGCGATACCGAGATCATCTTCGAGAAGATGAACCGGGTCCGCGACTACACGGACGACGATTCCGAGAATCCGAAGTCGAAGCGCTACTCGATCATCGCCAAGGAGCTCCAGGACCGCATCTCCAACCTCCGGGCAGAGATCGATCCCTCGACCTTCGACCAGCTCAACATCCGCGAGAATCTCAAGAAGATCGTGGATATCGAGAATATCAGGAATCGCGGCTACAACACCGCGGTCAACTCCATTACCTCCATTCTCGATGTTTCCAAGATGGGTTATCAGTACATAGAGAACCTCAAGAATGCCCGCCTCCTCATCATCCGCGAGTATGAGGACACCGATGCCGCGCACCTTCCGGATGAGCGTTACCAGGTCCGCCTCCAGTATTACGACAACGCCCAGCTCATCGAGGAACGCAAGGCCTACGATGTGCAGCTCCAGAGCTTCGAGACGGAAGTGGAGCACCTCTGGGACGTCCTCGAGATGAAGTACGAGGATACCAAGTTCCTCAAGCGCATCACGGATTTTGACGACCTCGCGAAGATCTACAAGGGCAAGATCCGCAACCGGATCAAGGCCAAGACGAATGATCCCGTCTACGAGGACCTTGAAAAGGTCTGGGACGAGATATCCTTCGTGAAGCCTGCCATCACCGATGTCGAGAAGATGAACCGGACCTACCTGTATGAGAAAGACAAGGTGCGGAACAAGATCATCCTCATGGGCGGGAAACTCAAGAGCATGTATTCCTTCCAGTACCCGATCGAGCGCCGTGTCATGGAAGAGCGCCTCGCCTTCCTCGACAAGGAATTCGATAAGTTCGATTACATGATCAACCCCTACCACATCCAGCCTGGCCTCCTCCTCGACGTGGACATCAGCTCCATCAAGCGGAAGAAAGCCACCCTGGACGGCATGGCAAACGTCCTCAATGAGTTCCTCCATGGCGTGTCAAAGGGTTTCCAGGACGCCGCCTTCGCTGGATTCAGCCGCCGCCGCTCCACGGTGCGCGATGACATCAGCCAGGCTTTCGGGGCCCAGGAAGAGAACCCGAAACATGGTGGAGGTGCCGGCAACGATTACCTCTCCATGCTGAACGCCGAACCGGCTCCTGCCCTCGAGGAACCGGTCGCGCCTCCCAAGGCAAGCTCTCGGCCAGCCCCTGCACCCAAGAGCAAGGGAGTCGTCGATGCCGGAAAGAAAGCCCAGGGCCGTCGCGGTCGCCGTGGCGAGGACGGGCTCAAGGAGGTCTGATACATCGTGGCGTCGAACTCGTTAATGGAGTTTGAGCGTGCCCCGAATGGCACCGACATTGTCGGTGCCACTCGGACTGCGATATATTGACTTGCATGGCCGTCCTGCCGGTAACGGTTGGGGCGGCCTTTCCATTAAAGAAGGAGGGGCTACATCACTATGCGAAGCCTCAGCAACCAGTTCGAAGGTTTGGCCGACAGGGGGAGCTTCAATGCCTCCGTCCGGCATATCAAGACCGTGATCGGCGCCATCGAGGCTGTGTCCTCGAAGGAAAACCTCGCCGACGTGATCAATGGCCTGATCGAGGGCAAGACGCTGGACAAGGATGACGTCCTTCCGGTCGTCAACATGATCCTCGGCTCGAAATTCAAGTACAAGGCCGTTTCCTCGAACCTCCTCTCTGTCGCGCAGGATATTGCGTCCATCGCCACCGAGACCGGGACGTGGAACGGAGTCGACCTGGTCGTGGTCTATCACCACCCCGATGTGGGTCCCCTTGTGGTCAACCCGAAAAACCCCCAGAGCCTTGAAAAGATCGATCGCCTTACGCGCTCGGAGCTTCTCGTCGTCTGGGCCGGCTGTTTCGCCAAGGATGGCGATGCCGCGATCCTCGAGGACGCGGCAAGGGCCGTCGTGGAGCTTTTTTCCGGGCACAAGGCCAAGGCCAAGCCCTCTTTCCTCAAGGGTGATTGCTCCTACAAGGCTCCCAAGTCGGCAGCCGCCGCCAAGAGCGCGCCAAGGAAAGCGGCAGCGCCGAAAGGACCGCCCGCGAAGGGCAAGAAGGCCGCAGCGGCGGCTGTCGTCGTGGAAGAGGCTCCGGAGCCCGAGCTCAAGCCGGCCATCCTCGCCGAACGCGCCGTAAAGCCGGGTTCCCGGATGACCCCCATGTACTCGGTGAACGTCACCAACGAGCTTTTCCACAACGGGAACGTCGAGGCCTGGAAGCGGATAATCGACAGCTACACCCGCAAGAACGTCGGGCTGGAAGTCCTTGTCTACTACGATGGGGAACGCATCACGAACCTGAACGCGCTCTTCAAGTGGGGTAAGGTGAAACACGGATCAAGCATCCAGTTCGCCATAACCGGTGAGGAGATCAAGGATGTGGCCAAGCTCCAGCGCTATCTCGCGCAGGGTGCCAGTCACCAGTTCGAGGCCTTCCTCCGCGGGCCTGTCAACGCCGTGCTACAGCTCTTCTGAGCGACGATGCTCGAGAGAAGGGAATAACTATGAAGGATAACATCCACTTCTTCAGCCAGAACGATACGGTTAAGAAGGTTTCGGACCTGGAGAGACTGGGGCAGCGCGGAAGGCAGGCGAACGAGTTCGCCGAGCTCTCGTTGCCCATATTGCCCGGATTCATCTTCGATGCGGAGATCGCCGCCGCCATCCAGAAGGAAAAGCCGCTGGAGCTTGCCAAGACCCAGCTCAAGAAGGTCGAGGACCTCGTCGGGAAGAAGCTCGGCGACGCCAAGAACCCCCTGCTTTTCAAGATCGTGGTGTCGCCCAACCTTGCGATCTCCAATTATCCGACCCTGCATAATTTCGGCCTGGCGCGCGACACGGTGGCCGGTTTCGCCTCATGGGTCGGCGACAATTTCGCCGCGCATGAAGTTCTTTTCCTCGTGAAGGGCATGCTCGCGGTGGAGTGCCGCATCGCCGAGCTCGAGTCCCGGCCGAAGGACCAGGAAGCCCTTGCCGCGGCCGAAAAGGAGATTGGCAAGGCCCTTGGCTCCGACAAGGTGTCGAAATCCGCCTCGGCCCTCATGGACGCCTACAGCGCGGTCATGCCTGAGAAATTCTTCGACAATGCCGAGGCGCAGATGGAGATGGCCCTTCGCCGGGTCTCCCGCCTGATCGACCTGGACGAGCAGGATGCGGGCGACACCGCCATCATCGTGCAGCCGATGGTCTATGGCAATTACGGCAAGGGATCGGCCTCCGGCGCCTTCTATACCCGAGACATAGTTTCGGGCGAGAAGAAACTCCAGGGCGAGTTCTACCAGGAGCGCTTCAATGAGCTGGGAGCGGCGGGCAAGGACATCAACACGATCGACCCCGCCTACCTCAAGGAACTCGACAAGATCGCCCGCAAGCTCGAGGATCGCCACATGGAGATCCGGCAGATCCGCTTCACGGTCGAAAACAAGAAGCTCTGGCTCATCGAACAGCGACAGGTGGTGGCCAAGTCCACCCAGGCTGACCTCAAGCTCCTGCTTGACCTCGATTCCCGGAAGGTCGTATCCGACGAGTTCGTGGTCGAATCCATCGCGCCTGGACGGCTCAACGAGATCCTCCACCCCATCGTCAACATGGCCAGCGTAAAGAAGCTCAAGGGCGTGAACGGCGGAATCGCCGGAGCGCCGGGCGCGGCGATCGGCCGTGTCTTCTTCTCGACGGAGAGCCTCATCGACGCATTCCGTGACGCCCAGCAAAAAAGCCAGGACAAGCGCCTCATCCTCCTCATGCCGTCGACCTTCGCGGAAGACGTGAAGGCGATCGAGGTCTCGTCCGGAGTCCTTTCCTGCGAAGGCGGATTCTCCGCCCACGCTTCTGTCGTCGCGCGGCAGTATGGCAAGGTCTCGATGGTAAAGCCCGAGATGAAGATCCGCGGCAGGAAAGCCACGATAGGCGATCTAGTTGTCACCGAAGGCGACTACATCACGATCAATGTCCCCTATTACGGCGAGCCCCAGATCTGGCTCGGCAAGGCCGATCTCATCGAGCCGGATCCCAAGGATTCGGGCCTCCTTGATTTCATCGCCTTGGCCAAGGCCCAGATGAAGAGTTTTCATGTCCGGACCAATGCGGATACCCCGCGGGATGCCACCCTTGCCTTGCTTTTCGGGGCCGAAGGCATCGGGCTTGTCCGTACGGAGCACATGTTCTTCAACGAGAAACGCATCAATGTCATCCGGGAGATGATCCTTTCGGATTCCGTGACGGAACGCGTGAAGGCGCTCGACAAGCTCAAGCCGATGCAGCGCGAGGATTTCTATGGTCTTTTCAAGGTCATGGCGGGAAAGGAAGTCACGATCAGGCTTCTCGACGCGCCTCTCCATGAGTTCCTTCCGCACAACAACGCGGAGATGGATTCCCTCGTGGAGTACCTCGGCGCGCGCAAGGCGACGAAAAAGCTCACGAAAGCCGACATCCAGGCCCGCATCGACTCCAATGAGGAATTCAACCCCATGCTCGGCCACCGTGGCTGCCGCATCGCGGTTTCCTTCCCCGAAATCTACGAGATGCAAGTGCGGGCCATTTTCGAGGCAGTCTACAAGCTGCAGAAAGAAAAGGTCGACGTCCGGCCCGAGGTCATGATTCCCATCGTGATGAACGCCGCCGAGCTCAAGCTGATCGTCTACGGCAAGAACATCGAAGGGAAGCACTATCGCGGCCTTGTCGAGATCGAGGAAGAGGTGAGGAAGGAACTCGGCGCCAAGGCCGTCCCCTACAAGATCGGCACCATGGTCGAGTTGCCTGCGGCTGCCGTGGGGGCCGGGGAACTCGCCCGCTACAGCGAGTTCTTTTCCTATGGCACGAACGACCTTTCGCAGACAACCCTCGGGATCAGCCGCGACGATTTCAATTCCTTCATGCCGGATTACTCGCAATACGACCTCATTGACGGAAATCCCTTCTCGGTGCTGTCTCCCCAGGTCAAGGACCTGATCCTTACAGCGGAGCGCCGAGGGAAGCTGGCCCGCCCGGGGCTGGTCACCGGGCTTTGCGGCGAGCATGGGGCGAACCCTGACAACATCCGTTTCTGCATGGAAGCGGGTCTCGGTTATGTCTCGTGCTCACCCTACCAGGTTCCCTTGTCCATCACGGCGGTAGCCCAGGCGGAGATCGAGAAGAAGAGGGTTGCCAAGGCCTGACCACGGAATCCTCAAGCCGAAAATGACCGCCCCCCGCATGTGCGGGGGGCGGTCTGTTGTTTACTGACCCGGCAATATAACAGTGGATGCGCTGAAGCCTATGTTTGGTTGCCTGGCCAGTAGGTTTGCGTAAACCCGGCCCGCCAGGCGCGGAGGAGGCGGGAAGCGCCGAGGCCATCGAGTTATGCGATTCCTCGCTGCGCGAATATGGCGGCTAGGTGCTTTCCGCGTGGTCCCAGTACATCTCGGCCTTGACCTTTTCCGTGACCGCCGCAGCGATTTTTTTCGAGTCGGCGAGGGGGATGCCGGCTTCCTTGTTGAAGGTCTTCTCGAAAAAAAGCTGGAGGGATTCATAGACGTCGGGCAACTTGTAGAAAACGAAGGAAAAATTCATTCCTGTGGGCCGCATGATCGTGAAAGAGCCATAGGTATGGACGCAGTTCTTGCCGTAGAAAACCTTTGACTGGTTCTTTGTCGTGTGGAGCTCGAGCTCGCTGAAGCGGAGGGGGATCTGTTCGTTCGATGGACGGACGTAGGGTTCCATCCCTTTTTGGTGGTAGTTCGAGGGTTCTACGAGGATGTAGAGTTTTTTTCCATCGGTCTGGAAGGTGAGTCCTGCTTCATTCGGATAGATGGACTTCACGTTCGCGTAGGAAACCACCTCATAGCGGCTATAGGCGGTATGCGTGCTGAAGAACGAGGAGACAAGGAATCCCTCTTCCTTGGGAAGTGCGCTTTTCTGGTAGGCATCGAAGAGATCCATCGCTTTTATCGGCATTGGCATGTTCCCCCTTGCTGCAGTATAGCATTTTAGCCCGAAAGTGCAAGGCACGGGGCGCTTCCGGGTCTTTCAGCCCTTTGGTTTGGCGGCTTTTCTGCCAGCCGGCGCCGACTTGGGTTTGCCGCCCGAGGCGGCCCCTGCGGGACGCGTCGGGCTTGGTATGCCCCCCATGGTTGCCGTCCTGGATCTGGATTTCGGCGGTTCGGCTTCGACCGTCGCGCCCAAGGCGCGGGCGCGATCAAGGCAATTGGCGGAGAACTCGAGGAGGCCCATCCGCCGGTAAAGAAGACCCAGGTCTTTCCATGCGCGGGCCATTTGCGGTTCGAGCTCTGTTGCTTTCCTGAGCGCGTCTACCGCGGCTTCCTTTCGGCCTCTACGTTCGTGGAGAAGCCCAAGGACTATCCATGGACCTGCGCCTTTCATCGCGGCGGCCGGCGCCTTTTCGAGCAGGGCCAAGGCATATTCGCCCTTTCCGTTGCGCTCAAGGCACCAGGCGAGGGCCAGGAGGAACTCGGGGTTCTCAGGACTTCCGCGAAGCAGGTCCCGGTAGTGCACCGCGGCTTCCCGGTATTTTCCGGCGTTGCGCAAGGCAAGGGCGAAGCGTCGTTTGGCCCTGTCCCCGTCGTCGCCGTATGCGAAACCCTTCTCGAGGACTGGAACCGCCTCTTCCCATCGGCTTGCGCGGAGGAGGATTTCGGAGTATTCGCGGCGCAGGCCCGCATTGTCAGGATAGGCGTTGAGGTAGGCCGCATAGGCGGGCGACAGCGCCGCTTCATCCTCAAGAGATTCGGCCACGGAAATCCTGTACAGGAGCGAGTACTCATGGTCCGGGACCAGGAGGAGGACTTTCTCGAACCAGCCAGAGGCCAAGTCCGGCCGGCCACCACGGTACAGGCATTCGCCAAGGGCGAACATCAGCCGCGGATCGGCTCCGCGATCCCGGATGAGGGCCTGGAGGCGGGGGATGAGGTTCTCTCCTCCCTTCTCCATCCGCGAGGCCGCAAGGACCGAGCAGTATTCCACCTCGACGCTGTCGGCTCCAAGCCTGCGAGCGCGTTCAGCCTGCGCGCGGGCACCTTCGAAGTCGCCCAGCTCATAGAGTACCAAGGCTAGGCCAAGCCGGAAATCCGCGGCGACCGGATCGATCTCGATCGCCCGCAGCCAATGGTCCCTGGCTTTTTCCAGCTGCCCGAGGGCGCGAAGGCTTTCGGCGGCCATGGCTCGCATCGGAGCATCCTCGGGTTCGGTCCTGATCAGGGCCAGGGCCTCCAATGCCGCTTCCTTCCAGCGCTCGTCACGGAAGGCTATGGAAACCCGCAAACGGGCGAGGGATGTCTCGTCGGCGGGGAGTCCGGGCAGTTCGGGATAGGTTTCCTTGAGCTCGGCGAATTCCGACAGGGCTTCGCTTTGCCTGCCTGAAGCGAGGAGGAGGCTGGCCTTGAGCCAACGAAGCCCGCCGTCGTCCGGCGAAAAGAGTATAGCCGCCTCGCAATCCCGAAGCGCTTCGGCGAAACGTCCGAGTTCTCGCAAGGCCTTGGCGCGCCAGAGCCTGGGTCCGGCCCCGTCGATGCCATTCTCGAGGACAAAGCCGAGTATCTGCCTTGCCATGTCGGCGTCGCCCCGGTCCACAAGCCGGCAGGCGCGGACAAAAAGGGCATTTAGATATCCGCGGAATATCCGCGTGTCCTCGGGCGCGAGATTCACCGCGCGTTCGAGGCATGATACCGCAAGCTTGGACCTCCTGAGCCTGAGTTGGGCAGCCCCGAGGAATGCCCAGGCCGCCGCTCGATCGGGGTTGAGTTCGAGGCTTCGCTTCAGCCTGAGCGAAGCTTCCTCCGGCCGATCGGCCGCAAGATAGGCCCTGCCGAGGTAGAAGTTCCCCGCGCCGGCGTCTCCGCCGGCGTGAAGGAAGCTGCGGAAGGCCACGATGGATTTTTCGCATTCACCCAAGGCGTGGTAGCTTCGGCCAAGATAGAGAAAGGCTTCGGCCGGAGCGCCATCCTCGGCAATCAGCGCCGTGAGCAACTCGGCCGCTTTCCGGTAATCCCTCGCCTCCCCGGCCCTCAAGGCGGCCCGGAGAAGCTTTTGCGTGCTCGATTCAGGCATTGTCCCAATGTACATCCCGACCGGGCGCTTCGCAATGGGGCCTTGCTTTTGGGTTAGGCGAAGCGCGTTGGGAGGAAGCCGACGCCTTGCGTCCAGGGGGGCCGGGACTCTACACTGGCGTCGTGGCGACACTGCGAAGGCCAAGGCTTGGATTTTTCATCCTCTCGGGATCGGCTTTGGCCTCAATCCTCGGCCTTGTCTGGGCGATGGCCCTCCGCGAAAATGAGGTTCGGCGCCTCGATCTGGAATTCGAGGCCTATAGGATCGGCGCTAATCTCGTGGAAGGGTACCTTCAAGATCCCTCATCGATAGCCGGCAATGACGAGGTGCTCGGCTTCGGGCTTTACGGTCCCCGTGGGGATGTCCTGGTTCGCAAGGGCAGCGCCCCGTCCTCGATCGAATCCCTTCCGTCCTTGTCCTCCATTTTCACCATACTGCCAGGTGGAAAGTCAGCGATTCTCCTGCGTCCCTTGGGGGGCGGGGAATCCCAGCCCCCCATGAGGGGGATGATGCGCGGACAAGGGCCGGGAATGACCAGGCAAAGCCAGGGTTTTCCCCAAGGTGCCGTTCCTATGCCAGGCTTCCAGGACAGGCCAGGCCGTTCCCAGATGCGCTACCTTTGGCTCGAATTGCCCACAAGCGGACTTCTCCGCTCAAGGACGGTCAATCTTGGCGCTGCCGCCTTGATTTCCACCGGGCTTGTAGGCCTGTATTTCCTGCTTCTCCTACTCTACCGCCGGAACGCCGAATTGCGGGAAAGGGAAAGCAAGAACGGAGAACTCATCCAATTGGGCGAGGCCGCCAGGACTATCGCACACGAGATAAAGAACCCTTTGGCCGTGATCCGTATCCAGACGGCGACGCTTCGACGCCTGGGCCTGCCCGTGGACAGCCTCCCCAAGGTTGACCTGATTGACGAAGAGGTGGGTCGGCTCGCGGCCCTGAGCGATCGGATCAGGGATTTCCTCAAGAGCGGCGCAGGCGATGAGGAAGCCGTGGAACTAGAAGGCTTCCTCCTGGACTACTGTGACCGCTATGCGGGAGCTGTCCCAGGTCCTATCTTCCTGACTCTTCCCCAGCCGGAGACCCATGAGGCCTGGGTGCGTGTCGATCCGGAAAAGCTTTCGCAGGCCCTCGATAACCTGGTCCGGAATGCCTTCGATGCCCTCGCGACCATCGCCTCTCCAAACGAAGCATCCATCGATCCCTTGGCCCCAGCCGGATCGGAAAGCCCGAAGGTCGAGATATCCCTAGCCCTCAAGGGCAAGCATTGGCATATGGAAATCTCGGACAATGGTCCAGGCATATCGCGGGAAGCGGAAGCCCGGCTCTTTGAGCCTTTTTTCACGACAAAGGAGAAGGGCTCGGGTATCGGGCTCGCCCTTGCGCGGAAATTCGCCGTCTCGGCGGGGGGGGGCCTGGAATACCGGTCCGGACATGAAAGCGCGGCGATTGCCGCGGCAAGGCCAGGGGCCGTTTTTAATCTCGTATTGCCCGCGGAGCTGCGGGGAAAAAAGGATGGCGGACGCGATGAGGCCTAGGGCTTGGCCTGCGGGACGCTTGCCGCCTGGCCAGCGGACATGACAGCCTTTCTCATCTTGGCGTGAAGCCTGGGGCAATAATCGAGTTCCACGTCCAGAAAGGCAAAACCGGCCGCCTCTACGAGTGGCGTGATTCCCCTGACGATCCCGCGAACAAGGCAGGATGAGTCGCCTTCATATGGCTCGAACTCGATGGCCGCGCCGATCGCGGGCAATTGGCCCTCGATTTCGCCGAACAGCCGGAGCCGCTTCGGGGACAGGTAGCAGACCTTGAGCCTGTCCCTGGAGCTGTCTTCGGCCAGGATCGAAAGGCGACCGCTGTCGAAGATGGAGAGGCACTGCTCCGCGGTCAGCGCCGTATCGGTGCTTCCCTGGTAAAAACGCTCTGCTTCGTCGCTTTCGAGGAAGTAGCCAACAAGTATCTCTTTCAGGACCAATGGCGCTTCGCGGAATTCGACGTCCACAAAGCAGTAGGGTGAATTCGGGGCAGGCTTTCGGAACGCTTTAATCGAGCACAGGATGAAAAAGGTCGCAGGCTTTGAGGTGTAGGGCAAGGCAAAGGTGAGCGAGAGTTTTTGCGCCTTGTCCCTCATCTTGGAAAAGAATGCGACTTCGGCTTCGCTCAGGAAGGATAGGAGACTGGCCTTGGTCAGGGAAAGGTCGAAGGGGATGCATGACAGGAAAAACTCATCCAACCGGAGTTGGACGCTCTTTTTTTCAAGCCCGAGCTGTGCGATGAGGGCGGGCGTAAGCCGGACGCTGCGGGAAGCGAACTCTTGAGCCTTGGCATTGACAAGTTTCGAGTCCATCGCCGTACTCCCGCGATCCAGGAAGGTCGCTGCCGAACATGGCGGAAATATAGCCCACCTTGCCGCCTCGTCGCAATGCGTCAGCCGATCCTTTCGAAAACTCCCTTGATGATCCCAATCGCCTCTTGTAGTTCCTTTTCGCTGATGACCAGCGGCGGCGCGAAGCGGATTATGTTGCCATGGGTCTGCTTGGCAAGGAGGCCAGCCTTGAGGAGGGCGATGCAGGCATTCCAGGCCTCGAACCCGGCCTCAAATACCACGGCGTTGAGGAGACCCTTGCCGCGGACCTCCCGCATCTTCGCGCACTGCATCTTTCCAAGTTCCTTCCGGAAAATCCCGCCGAGCCATTCGGCCTTCTCATCCAGCTTTTCGTCCTCCAGGACCTCAAGGGCGGCGATGCCAATCGCTGATGCGAGCGGATTGCCGCCGAAGGTCGATCCATGCGTCCCAGGCGTGAAGACCCCCATCACCTCTTTGTCTGCGACAATGGCGGAGATGGGCATGATGCCGCCTCCTAGGGCTTTCCCAAGGCACATTATGTCTGGCCGGGCTTCCTCGTGCTCCCAGGCGAAGCGCTTGCCGGTCCGACAGAAACCGGTCTGGATCTCGTCGCAGACAAAGAGCACCTTGTTCCTCGTGCACATCCCGCGCACCGCCTTGAGGTAGCCTTCGGGCGGCACAAGGACTCCGGCTTCGCCCTGTATCGGTTCGATGACGACGGCGACGGTATTGGGCGTAATGGCTTTCTCCATCGCCTTGGCGTCCGCGTAGGGAACACGCCTGAAGCCGGGGATATAAGGACCGTAATTGACCGTGGAATCAGGATCGCTTGACATCGAGATGACAGCCAGCGTTCGGCCGTGGAAATTGCCGTCAACGCAGATGATTTCCTGCTTGCCATTCTCGACGCCTTTCACTTCCACGCCCCATCGACGCGCGGCCTTCAGGGCGGTTTCCACCGCTTCGGCCCCGGTATTCATGGGGAGCGCCATCTCGAAGCCGGTGAACTCACAGAGCTTCTTGAGGAAAAGCCCCATCCGGTCGTTGTGGAAAGCCCGGCTGGTCAGCGTGACTGAGTCGAGTTGGTCCCGCACGGCCTTGAGTATCCTGGGGTGTCGATGCCCCTGGTTGACTGCCGAATAGGCAGAGAGGAAATCGTAATAGAGTTTTCCCTCGGGATCCCTGACCCTGCAGCCTTCTGCCCACGAAATGACTACGGGAAGCGGATGGTAATTGTTCGCGCCGTACTTCTCGTCCAATGCGATGCAGTCCTGGGAATTCATGGATCAGCCTCCTGCTTACCGATATGCAAGCAATACCTTAGTGTAGTATCAATTGGGATATTGCGCCAGAGCAAGGCAATTAAGTATTTTATGGATATGCAATTATGCTCATAGCGGTGATGTGTGGATGTCGGCTCGAGGGCTAAGGCCGTCCGGTATTGGCATCTCGCGATCGGGAAAGCCACGCGCCTTGGCGCCGCCGTCGAGCTGGCTCATACCCTCGTGGATGCAGGGGAGCTCCTGGGCAGCACCGCTCCGGGCATGGAGTGGCGGGACCGCGGAGCAAAGATGTGCGCGCGGCTCGGTATCGGTGAGGATGGCTAGTCGGATGCCGATGGCGCCTTGTCCCTGAAGGCGAGCAATGCGAATAGTATTGCCGATGCGGCGCACACGGCGGAGCCTGCGATGAATCCAGCGCCCATCGTCGCTGCCTGGATTACGATGCCGATCACCAGGGGACCTGTCGAGTGGCCGATGTCCATGATGGACGACAAGGCGCCCAGCGACGCTCCGAGGTTTTCCTGGGCGGCTACGTCGGAGACATAGGTGCTTGTGGCGACGGTCGAGAAGGAGAGGCCGAGGCCGAAGAGGGTGCCGATGGCCGTCGCTCCCGCTATGCCCGTGGCCAAGGGAATGGCCGCGAAGGATGCTCCCAGGATGACTATGCCGGCAAGCACTTGCATCCTCCGGTCAATGCGGTCAGAGAGCTTCCCGAAAAGGGGTTTCGAGAGCGCGATCGCGAGGATCTGGAGGGAGAAGACCAGGCCTATCTGGTAGCTCGGGAGGCCCTTGCCTTGGAGGTAGAGCGGCAGGTAGGTCTCGAACCCGCCATAGGCGAAATAGGTGGCCATCTCCACCATCGCGGTCCCGAGGAGCCGCCGGTTCGTGAGGAAGGTCCCAAGGCTCGAGGCGAAATCGAGAAGCGAAAGCCGCTTGACCCCGCTGTCGGCCTTGTCCGGCATGAGAAAGGCGAGGAACAGGACTGGGAGGGAGAGGAGGAAGGCGGCCGCATAGACAAGCCGGAAATTCCAGCCTTGCTGCATCGAGGCGAATAGCGAGATGATGGCCCCGCCTGCAAGGGGCGCAAGGCTCCTGCCCACGAGGGTCGCCGATGAATAGATCCCGAGCTTTTCGCCTTTGGAACCACGGTATTCGGCAATGATGATGGCCGACGAGACAGGGCCAAGGATGGCAGTGCCGATGCCGTGGAAGAACCTTATGGGGATGAGCCAATAGGGATTCGTGACGAAGACGTAGAGGGCCGGCGCGCCCACGAACACGAGGGCGGCCGCCACGAGGAGCCGCTTCCTGCCAAGGCGATCCGCCAGCAATCCTATCGGGAAACTGAACAGGATCCCCGCCAGCGGGGATATCGCCGAAATGAGACCAATTGTGTCTGTTGAGCCGCCCATCGAGCGGACGAAAAGGGGAAGGACCGGGCTCTTCGAGATCGTAGTGGAGAAGATGCCGAAAAATCCGAGGGTCGACAGGAGGCTGATGACATCCAGGCGGATTTTCGCCTTCATGGATCAGTAGCTGAAGCGCAGGCCGCTTCGCTCCGCGTGCCTTTCGAGCGCCAATGCGATGAGCCGGGAGAGGAGGTCTGGGTAGGGGAGGCCTCCGGCCTCGCACATCTTGGGATACATCGAGATCGAGGTGAAGCCTGGCATCGTGTTGAGCTCGTTGAGGTAGAGCCTGCCGGTGTCCCGGGCGATGAAGAAATCCACACGGGAAAGGCCGGAGATCTCGAGTTCCTCGTGGGCGGCGATGGCGATCTTCCGCACGCGTTCCGCGACCTGTGGATCGATGCGCGCCGGGATGTCGAGGCGGGCGCCGTCGGGGTCGATGTACTTGGCTTCGTAGTCGTAGAACTCGTGGTTCGGTATCACTTCCCCAGGCTCGAAGGCCACAAGGTCGTTGCCCCCTTTTCCCGAGTTGCCAAGGACTGAACATTCGATTTCGCGGGCATGGCAGTAAGTCTCGATGATGGCTCGCTCGTCCCATTCCAGCGCTTGGTCGAGGGCCGCCCTCAAGCCCAAGGCATCCTTGGCCTTGGACGCGCCGACCGACGAGCCTGCGCAGACTGGCTTTACGAAGGCCGGCCAACCGAGCTCGGCGCCCACCCTCGCGCACAGCGACGCAAAAGGAGCCTCTGCCAGGTCGCGACGGCGCGCGGTGATCCAGGGCAGCACTGGAATCCCCGCGGCTGCCCACAGCGATTTTGCCCTGTCCTTGTCCATGCCGAGGGCGGAGCCCATCACCGAAGCGCCGACATAGGGAAGGCCCGCCACCTCGAGGAGACCCTGGATCGTGCCATCCTCCCCGAAGGTACCATGGAGCACAGGGAACACGACATCGCAGGGAAGCGCTTCCACGCGTCCCTGCGATTCGACGAAGAGGCCTGCCCCCGGGGAGGCCATCACCTTCTGGCCGTCTCCTATCGGGATGGGGTTGCGGCCGGCACGGACCTCGGCAGCCAATCCAGGCGGCTGCAAAGTCCATTCGCCTGTCTTTTGCACACCGACGAGGACGCAATCGAATTGACGGGGGTCAAGGTGCTTCACGATGCTCGCCGAGGATATCCGCGAGACCTCATGCTCCCCCGATTTGCCGCCATAGAGGACGACTACGCGTTTCATGTTCGCTCCTTGTAGCCGAGTGCCGAAAGGGCCTCATGCGCGCACCCTATTTCATCGTAAGGGACCGGGCCTTCCGCGTAAATGATCGAATTCTCATGACCCTTGCCAAGGAGGGCCACTATGTCGCCAGGCCGGGCCAGTTCGAGGGCCTTGGCCACCGCGGTCGGCCGGTCCGGGATGATGAAGAGGTCCACGCCTCGGCGGCGTTCCGGGCAACCGGCCGCGATCGCCTCGAGGAGTTCGATGCTGTCCTCGCCGCGGGGATCCTCGTCCGCCAGGATGACTATATCGAACCAATCGGCCGCTATCCTTCCCTGGAGTGGCCTTTTTCCCGTGTCGCGCTCGCCGCCCGATCCGAAGACGCAGATCATGCGCGCCTTCGCCCGCCCTCGCAGCGATGGGAACACGGCCTTGAAGGACGAAGGGGTATGGGCGTAATCGACTATGACCTCGAAAGGCTGGCCATGGTCCACCCGCGTCATGCGGCCAAGGACAGGGCGAAGGAGCGGAAGAAGGGGGAGGAAGTCCTTCCAGTCCTCTCCCGTGACACCGCTCACCGCCAACAGGGCGGCAAGGGCATTGTCCACGTTGAAACCACCTGGAAGCTCGATCCGCGCGGCCTCCCTTTCGTCCCCCGCCTCGATCACGAAGGAGGCCCCGGACTCGTCACAGACGACGGAACTCGCATGGAAATCGGCGGGATTGCCCTTCGAGGAAAACAGGCGCGTGGGCTTCTTCGTCACCGAAGCGAAATAGGAGAAGGAGGGATCGTCCGCGCAGGCCACGCCGAAGGAGGGAAGCTCGCGGTCCCGTCCCATCACGGCCTTGTGGTGCGTTGTGCGATCGAGGGCCCGGAAGAGGTTCGCCTTGTCGTCACGGTACTGCTCGAATGAGCCGTGGAACTCCAGGTGTTCGTAGGTGACGTTCATGAAGATCCCCACGTCGAAGGCGACGTCGCCTAGGCGGCTGAGCCGGGGAGAGAGGCCGTGCGAGGAGGATTCGACGACCGCGTATCCATACCCTGCGTCCACCATCTCCGCGAGCATCCGTTGCACCGCGGGAGCCTCGGGAGTCGTCTGGTGTTCGGGGTTGGGCCTCTCTCCCCCCCCGGTATCGGACATGACAGTGGAAAAAAAGCCGGCTGGGTGTCCGGAAAGATTGAGGAGCTGCCAGGCGAGGTAGACTGTAGTGCTCTTTCCCTCCGTGCCGGTGACGCCGATCACCGCCAGCTTCGTAGATGGATAGGCATGGAATGCAGCCGCGACAGGCGACATCGCGACGCGGCTTGATCCGACCCTGATGTAAGAGACGCTAGGGTCGTAGGTTTCCAGATTGCCTTCGTGGATGACGGCGGCGGCCCCGGCCTGGATTGCGGATTGGATGAAGGTCTTGCCGTCCGCATGGAGGCCGGGCAGGGCGAAAAACAGGAATCCGGGCCTGACCGCCCGGGAGTCATAGGCCAATCCGAGTATTTCCGGATCGCTCTGGCCTCGAGTGTCGAGGGGGACTATGCCGCCCGTGAGCGAAAGGAGTTTTGGGGACATTGCGAAACCATAGCACCGGCGCGAGGAGGCGGGCAAGGGCCACGAGGCGGCGGCATCCCAAGGTCAGGTCCTCGCAGGCGCTTTTCAGGACGGCGCCTTTTCGCTAATATCATCTTGACGGAGGCCCCCATGTACAGCGTCCGCGTCGAGGGCGGTTTTTCGGCAGCCCATTTCCTCACTCGCTATCATGGAAAATGCGAGCGCCTTCACGGGCACAACTACAAGGTCAGGGTATACGCGGCAGGACCAGGGCTCGACGAGGGCGGCATGCTCCTGGACTTCGGTGAACTCAAGGCGGCACTCCGCGAGGTGCTCGCCGTCCTTGACCATGGGCTCCTCAACGACATCGAATACTTCCAGGGAGACCCGAGCGCCGAACGCATCTCACGGTATGTCTTCGAGGGAATCGCGCGCCTCCTGCCGGAGGCGCCCCTCTCGGCCGTCGAGGTTTTCGAGACGGATATCAACATGGCGCGATACGAGCCCTAAGCCCTAGGACAAACCCTGGCTACAAGGACTCCACCCTTACGCGAGGGAGAAATCCCAGGGCTCCTGGGGCCCTCTTTTTTTCGCAGATCCTGAACCAATCCGAGAGCCGTGCTTTTTGCCCGAGGACAGCGTCAATCGCGGCGCTGTCCTTTTCCCAGGTGAAATCCGCCTCGTGGATGACTGCTTTCCTTTTGTCGCGGGTGGAGACTACAAAACGGCGTCCGATGGCCATGCGGCTTTCCGTGCCGGTTACATGGGAAAACGCAAGCCACTCGCGGAAGGATTCCAGGGTCTCGGCTTCGCCCCAAGGGATGCCGATCCTCACCCGGACCTTCCGGGGTGCGGGAAGGCAATCGAGGATATGAAGGCCGCATCCGGCGGCAAGGGCGCATAGCCGTTCTTTTGAAGGCCCGAAGAGCCCGAACACCGCCTTTCCCGTGAACCCTTCTCCAAGTCCGAGGAAATCCCCTGGCGAGAAAAGCATTTCGCGGCAGGCGAAGAGCGACAGCTCGGAGTCGGGAGCCGAAGCCAGCAAGCTGCGGGACAACCATGCTTCAAGGTAGGCCGTCGTGGCCCCGGCGAGTCCCTCCGGAATGACAGCTTCCACGAAGACGGGCGCGAACGCCCTCTTGGCGGATTCGAGGCGCATGATGCGATCGATGAGGACGGTGTCGGGTAATCTGATCACGTGCTTCCCGATGAAGGACGCCGATCCAGGGTCAGGGCAGGCTCCACAGCCGGAGCAGCCTTCGCCCAGGCATGCCTCCCTGTCCAGGAAGGCCTTTGCCGCGATGTATTCGCGATGGAGGACGGCGCTGTCCGCGGTAAGGAAGGGAAGGCCGCCCCTATAGGTATCAGGCTTCTCGTCAAGGAAGGCCGCCGAAAGGAGTCCCGATGCGAGGGCTGCATCCTTCAGGGATGGCCAGGCGGCCCGGGAGAGGCTGCCGTCATAGACATGGCCTTTGGCCGGCACCGAGCCGAGCCATGGGAGGAGCCGCCCGTCCCCAAGCGAAAGGAGCTGGTCGGCGCAATACTCGTCGAAATGCGCAGCAAGGCGGAACTCGACGCCGGCGGCATCGCAGCATTCTCGCAGGGCATCCGCGATCAGGCGCAGCTGCTTTTCCTCGAGCGCCAAAGGCGCGTATTGGAGGGGGGTGCGGGGAAGCCGCACGAGGTAGCCTGCGGATGCGAGGATCTTCAACCCGGGGGCTCGATCGCCGCGCTCCGCGGACAGGTGCTCCATGAAGGCGCGGAATTCAGCGATATCGGCCTGCGACTCGAAACCGGAAACGATGTAGAAGAGCTTGAGCTCCTTTACGCCTGGGACAACAAGAAGGCTTTCGAGCCGTTCGAGTCCTTCCTCCGAAAGGCCTTTCCGGTACAAGGCGCGCATCCTTTGCGAGATGCCCTCTATGCCCAGGGTGAAGGACCGCTTGTCCGCGGCCAGTTCGGCCTTGAGGAGGGCCGGCATCGCCGCGAGGATGTCCAGTCGCTGGCTCATGAGATTGACCCGGCGGAACACGCGGCCTAGCTCGAATATGAGCAAGGCGATCTCGGAATGCGTGTTGAAATTGAAACTGTAGACCTCGAGGGAGTCGGCTCCGGTTGATCGCCTGAGTTCGCGGGCCGAGGCGATGATGTCAGCGAATGGCACTTCGCGATAGGGTCTCCGGTCCCAGCCTTCAAAGCAAAAGGAGCAGAGGCCAGGACATCCTGCGGAGATCTGGAGCCTGACCGTCGAGGATTCGGGGGAATTGAGCAGGGGCAATCCCCCCGTCGCTGGAGGGGCGCAGGGCAAGGTGCGCGAGACAACGATCGAATCGCCCATCGCCGCCCCAAAAGCCTTGAAACCGGCGATGCCCTCGGCCTTGGCGAGCCTCTGGGCGCGCGAGCCTTCCGGGCGGACAAGGATTGCCGCGAGTGGTCCTATAGCGCCTTCACCTTCGCCGAAAAAAAGCCCATCCACCATTGCATCGTCCGCGCCGACTAGGGGACCGCAGGCGGATGCGTTCGATCCGCCCAGGATGACCAAGGGCGCATTGTCCAGCTTGGCCCTGGCGACGCTGCCAAGCGGAAGGTGGGCGGTGCTGAACAGCCAGGGCAGGTTGACGAGCTCCAGGCCGAAGGCATTCGAGACCATGACAAGGTCGAAATGATCAGGGCCTCGTCCAGAGGCTATCCCATGGAACCAGGGGAAATCCCCGGCTGCAAGGAGGTCGCGATCATGGCGCCCGGGGAAAAAGGCGAAATCAATGAAGGCTCCGGGCAGGGCCTTCCTAGTTTCGGAGAAGAGGACAAGGTGGGAAGAGGATCGATCCACGTCGGTCCAAGGCGAAAGCCTGACGATGAGGATCCTTCCGGTCGCCTTTTCGAACGCGGGATTCGCAAGGCTCTCCGCGCCTTCCTCGACCAGGGAGCGCGTCGCCATGAGGCCCGAGGCGAGTCGGGGAGGGATGGGGCGGGTCAACGCCGTCCATCCTCCCGCTTCTGGTGGAAATGCCTGGCTGGCCTTTTCTCAGGCCTGCCTTGGGGATCAGTATCCCTCAAAGGATTCTCGCGGGGCTGTGCCTCGCCTCGGCGCGCTTCGTACTGGCCACCCTCAGGCGCGCTACTGTCGCGTCCGGACTGTGTGCGGGGCTGGCTGGCATTTGTCCGCGAATTGTAGGTGCTCGTATAGGGCGAGAATTTCCCTCGCGGCGCCCCGGCCGCGGCATCCGCGTCCGCCTTGTTGCGACGCTCCCTATGCGCGGCTTTTTCAAGTTCGGCGCGTTCCACCCGGGCGAAAAATTCCACTGTGGGAGGCTCGAGCACCTCGCCCCCCTCGAGCAACTTGCAGCGGAACACGAAGCCCTCGCGTACGGCCAACCGCGAAGCCCGCTGGAGTTCGACGTCGTCGGCCAGGACAATGGATATGCCCTTGGCGCCAGCCCGTCCCGTCCGTCCTGCGCGGTGGATGTATACGGTGCCTTCCTCGGGGAGGTCGAGGCTCACGACATGGCTGAGTCCCTGTATGTCGAGTCCGCGCGCGCCGAGATCGCTCGTGACGAGGTAGCGTATCCTCCCCTCAGCGAAGCGCTCGAGGGCAACCCTTCGGTCTTCCTTGTTGAGCCGCGCCTGCATGCAGGCGACGGGCAGCCCCATCGCCTCCAGACGCTCGGCGACGGATTCGACGCGGGCGGCTGCGGACAAAAAGACCAGGCAGCGCTCGGGCTTTATGGCAGCCTCGAGGCGGCGAAGGAAATCGAGGCGCTTTCGGCCATCGCAATAGAAGGCCCAGTGCTCAATATCGCCCGCTATGACCGCGCGATCGGCGGCGACCGCTACCTCGAGGGGATCCCTGAGGAAGGGCGCTGCCTTGTCCCGGGCACGCTTGGGCAGGGTTGCCGATACTATCGCCCTGGTGCAAGTCCTGGGCACCTTGGAGAGGAGCTTGATGACGGCCTCCTCGGTCTCAGGGGCCAGGAGGCGGTCCCCTTCATCGAGGACAAGGAGGCGGAGGGTTGCGGTCTTGATCGTGCCAAGGGCTACATGGTCGGCAAGGCGGCCAAGTGTTCCTACGAGGAGCGATGGGCCGCCGTGGAGGAGTCCGGCTTGGCGCGAAAGGGGGGTGCCGCCCAGGATGACGACACTGCGCAGCGTGATGCCGCAGGCCTTGGCCAAGCGCTCTGATTCCCGGCCGATCTGGACGGCAAGTTCCTGGGTAGGAGCCGCCACGAGGACCAAAGGAGGGGACTTGCCCTTGGCCTCGGCGCAGATTGCCATCGCAGGCGCCAGGTAGGCGAAGGTCTTGCCGGTGCCCGTCTCGGATTCCATGAGGATGTCGCGGCCCGCGACCAGGGCCGGGATGGCCTGGGTCTGGACGGGAGTCGGCGCCGCGAAACCGAGGGATGAAAGGCCCGTTGCGATGGCTTCGGGTAGGCCGAGTCCGGTAAATGCGTCCATGGCATCACTTTCGCATGATGTGGCCCTTGACAACAAGGGCTTCGAGGCGATCGCGACCCTCCGCTTGCCTGCGGCAGTCATGGCGGCTTCCAGGCTTCATTGAGGGCCATCTCCTATTTATTGCCTCCCTGGCGGGCGTTGCCTAATCCGGCGCGTGCAGGCTATAGTTTCGCGCGATGAACCTTGAAGCTTTTGTACTCGGCTGCGGCGGCATGATGCCCCTTCCCCAACGTTCGCTCACGAGCGTCCTGTTGCGGCGGGAGGGGGAACTCTTCCTTTTCGACGGTGGCGAGGGCACCCAGGTCTCGATCCGTCGCTTGAACCTCCGATGGAAGAAGATCACTGCCATCTTCGTTTCCCATATGCATGCCGATCATGTCACGGGGCTTCCGGGCATCCTCATGCTTTCGAGCCAGGTCGACCGGGACGATCCTTTGTATATTTTTGGACCGCCTCGGATCGCCGAGTATATCGACCAAAGCCGACGAGTGCTGGACATGTACATCAATTACGAAATAATCGTCAAGGAGATCACCGAACCCCAGGTCATCTGGCAGGGCGATGGATTCTCCGTGCGCGCTTTCCAGTTGCGCCACACCAAGAACTGCTTTGGCTACGCGATGGAGGAGGAAACGCGCCCGGGTGCCTTCCATCCCGACAGGGCCATGGAATTGGGAGTGCCACGAGGTCCACTGTGGTCCACCCTCCAGGGGGGCAGCGACGTGAACCTCCCCGATGGCCGCGTGATCCATCCCGGGGATGTCATGGGCGAAAAGCGCTCGGGCCGCAAATTCAGCTATGTGACGGACAGCCTCTACTTTCCCGAGATCGCCAAGGAGGTCGCCGATTCCGACCTCCTCGTCTGCGAAGGCATGTTCGAGCATTCCTTGCTGTCGAGCGCCGTCGAGAAAAAGCACATGACCGCTGTCCAGGCCGCGCAGATAGCCAAGGAAGCTGGCGGGGTGAAGAAGCTCGGCCTTATCCACTACAGTCCCCGGTATACGGACCGCGAGCTCAAGAAGCTCCTCGAGGAAGCCGTTCCGGTCTTTCCGGCCACGGTCCTTACAAGGGATCGGATGGCCTTCCCGATCGAGTATGTCGACTAGGGCTGTTTGCGGTAACCTTGATCGGCCCTCGTTTGTTTTCCCCCGATATCCCGTCTTGCACGGTAAAAATTCTCAAAAGGAGCAATCGTGATCCGAGCCGTCGAACTCGTGAAAAGCTACGGCAGGACCGAGGCGGTCCGCGGCGTCTCCTTCGAGGTCAACCGGGGCGATATCCTCGGTCTCCTCGGTCCCAATGGCGCAGGCAAGACCAGCATCATAAAGATCCTCACCGGATACCACTTCCCTGATGGCGGCAGCGCCATGGTCGAGGACCTGGACGTCGGCGAGCATCCCCTTGAGATCAAGCGACTCATAGGCTACCTGCCGGAATCCGCCCCCCTATACCCCGACCAGAATCCTGAGGAGTACCTATCCTTCGTCGCGGATGCCCGGGGGCTTGAGGGCGCAGCCCGGAAGGCAGCCATCGAAAAGGCGGTCGCCGCCTGCGGCCTGTCCTCCGTCTGGCGAAAGCCCGTGGAGGAGCTCTCAAAGGGGTTTCGCCAGCGCCTCGGCCTCGCCCAGGCAATCCTCCATGATCCCCCGGTCCTCATCCTCGACGAACCCACCACGGGCCTCGATCCCAACCAGATCCTCGAGATCCGGAATCTCATCATGGAGCTCGGCAAGGAAAAGACCGTCATCATCTCGACCCATATACTCCAGGAAGTCGAGGCTGTCTGTTCCTCGGTGGTTATCCTGAACGAAGGCCTCGTGGCCGCGCAGGGCACGCCAGAGGAAATAGGCGAAGCCCTGAAAGGCGAGGAAAGGCTCGGCTTCAGGATAAAGGCCAGGAACCACGCGCTGTGCCTCGAGGATTTCCGGGCCTTGCTGGGGACCATCCCAGGGATACGCGCGATCCTCCGCTGTGAAGGGGATGGAAGTCCCGCTTTCGCCGCGGAGATCTCCTTTGCCAAGGCCGGTACGGCAATCGGGCATGGCGGGGATCAAGGTGCCGATGAATTCGGCGAGGCGGTATTCGACTGGGCCGTCTCGCGCGACCTCGTGCTCCTTGAGCTGTCCCGACGCCGGCTCTCCCTTGAGGAGATCTTCGTCAAGCTCACCCAGGAAGGGGGTCGCGCATGAAGGGCACTCTCGTCATCGCAAGGCGCGAATTCCGCTCCGCCTTCAATTCTCCAATAGCCTATGTCCTTGCCGTCGCCTTCCTTGTCTTCAGCTCAGCCTGGCTTTTCATATTCCAAAGCTATTTCGCCAGGGGACAGGCCGACCTCGGGCCATGGTTCTCCATAATGCCTGTAATGTTCGCTTTCCTCATCCCGGCAGCGACAATGCGGAGCTGGGCCGAGGAGCGCCGCCTTGGCACCTACGAACTTCTGCTCACCCTGCCTTTTTCCGAAGCGGAGCTCGTCGCGGGCAAGTTCATCGCCGCCTTCGCTGTCTTCGCCGTTGCCCTCCTCCTCTCTCTTGGCGTGCCCCTCTCGCTCTCCCTCCTCGGGAGTTTCGACGCAGGCGCGATCTTCGGCCAATATCTAGGAATCCTCCTCGCCGCGGCCGCGGCCACTGCCATTGGGGAATGGGTCTCCTCCATGGCCAAGAACCAGGTGAGCGCCTTTGTGGGAGCCAGCCTCCTCATCCTCGCTTTTGTCCTCGTGGACAAGCTCGGAGCCTTCGTTCATTCACAAGGGGCGGCCGCCGCGCTGTTCGCATGGCTTTCGCTTTCCGCGCATTATTCCTCCCTGGCACGGGGCGTCCTTGACACCAGGGACCTTTCCTTCTACCTGATCCTCACGCTGTTCTTCCTGTACTTGACGGCATGGAATGTCCATCGCCGGAAATGGAGCTGAAGAGATGACCGCAAGCATAGGCAAGCGGAGGAGCCTTGTGCTCCTCGCCCTCACCACGGCGGTCCTCGCGGCCGCGGCCCTCGTGCTGGACCATTTCCACGTGCCGCTCGACCTGACGGCGAGGGGCAGCTACAGTCTCTCCTCGGTTTCGCGCAACCTTTACAAGAGCCTCGATGACAAGCTCCTCATCACCTACTATGTCTCTCCTGACCTCGTGGCCCGCCACCCCGGCCCCAGGCAGGTCGAGGACTACCTTCGCAAGTTCGAGGGTCAGGGCAGGGGCAAGATCACTGTCGAGGTCGCAGACCCGAAATCGAACGCAGGCGCGCTGGAATCCCTGGGGATCCAGCCCCAGCGCATGCAGGTCATCGTGGACAACGAGGCGCGGATAGCCACGGTGTATTCGGGCGTGGTCGTCCAGTATCGGGGAAGGTCGGAATCCCTTCCTTTCGTCCTCGGCATCGAGGGCCTTGAGTACGGCGTGGTCAAGGCGGTTTATCGCGCAGTCTCGGGCAAGCCACAGGTAGCCGCCGTCCTTGTCGGTGACGCCGACAAGAGCTACGCCCAGGACTACCGGGCCTTGGACGAGTCCCTGCGCGCCGCCGGGTGGAAGGTCCGCGCTCTCAATTCCGGAGAGGAAGTCCCCGCGGAAGCGGGCGTCCTCATCGTCCTCGGGAATGCCGACCTCGATGATTATGCCGCCTATCGCATCGATGCGTGGCTCGCCGGGGGAGGCGCCACTTTCATGGCGGTCAGGGGTGTCGGCATCGACACGAAGCAGGGCCTTGCCGCCGCGCCCCTCGCTCAGGGTGCGCTTATTGGAAACCTCTCCAAATACGGGGTGAAGGTCCGCAAGGAACTTGTCCTCGATGTCTCGGCGCGCAGCCTTCCTTTCCAGGACCAGACTGCCTCAGGCGGCCAGAACATACGCTATGTCCGCTATCCCCACTGGATCGTCATCCGTGCCGAGGACTGCGACCCCAAAAGCCCCTTGACCGCGAATTTCCCTGGCCTGGACCTCATGTGGCCAAGCCCCCTGGAGCTCTCTCCTCCGGTCGGGGTCGTTGCCTTGCCCCTGGTTCGCAGCACCTCCAATGCCTGGCTGCAGACCAAGGATTTCGCCGTCGCGCCCGAGGACGAGGGGCGCTACACCCAGGAAGCCCCCGCCACGACGGGACAGTACATCCTCGCCGCAAGCCTTGAGGGCAGGCTCCCGATGGCCTACGCCGGAAAGGCCCTGCCCGCGCGAGGAGGCGCGGCCGCCCTCCCACCCCTGCCCAGGGAAGCCAAGGCTTCCCGGCTCATCGTCGTGGGCTCCGCCGATTTCGCGACCGACCTCATGTCCCTCACCGACAGCCTCTTCAACGCGAGTTTCGCGGCGAACGCCGTGGAATTGGTCTCATGGGGCGAGGAACTCGCGGCGCTCAAGGCCAGGGGATCCCGCGATCCGAGGCTCGTGAAGATCAAGGATCCCCGACGGAAGGCAACCCTTGAGCTATTCATAATTGGACTTAATCTGGCGATCATCCCCGGCGCCTTTGCGCTGTTTGGCATCGTGCGTTCCCGGCGCAGGAAAGCCGCCGCCAGCATGGGCGGCACGGGCATGGGCGAAGCCAATGGCGGCGGCGCAGCCAATGGCGGCACCGCGCCAGTCCCGAATGACACGAAGGGAGCTTCGTCATGACCTATCGAAGGAAGGTGATTTCGCTTTCGGCCTGCCTTGCGGTCCTCCTCGGCATCTATGCCGCAGGGATCCTCCTTGCCCCCGTCCGCCGCCAGGCGCGTGCAGAGACCGGCCGGCTCCTGTCCGCAAAAACGGCGGAGGTGGCTTCCATCGAAATCCAGTTGTCCAAGGAGGGTTCTTCTGCCGGGGAGAAGCTCCTTCTCAGGAAGGACGGATCCGCGTGGTCCTGCCAGGACGGGGCAGATAGTCTTCCCGCCCAGGCAGGGAGGGTCGATGCCTTCCTCGCCGTCCTGTCCGGCATCAATCGACTCTCGCTCCGCTCTGATGGCCTCTCAGGAAGTGGGGATTTTGGCTTGGCAGAAGGTCAAGGGGCAAAGCTTGTCCTTAAGGACGCAAAGGGCAAGGTCCTCGCCGACCTGGCGGTCGGCGGCTATGGCCCGACCGGAAAAGAGCTCTATGTCAGGCCGGGATCCGGCAAGGCGATCTACGCGGTGGAAACGGGTTTTGAGTCCTACCTCTCGAGGCCCCGTGCAAGCTGGCTCGACCTGAGGCTTTTATCAACACCCCTCCTTGCGGACACTGTCCAGGACCTCAGAATTGATTCCAGTTTTCCAAATGATGCGTCGGGCAAGGCGCAGAAGCCCTTCTCTTGGCAGGCCATCCGCAAGGATGGGGCCTGGTCGGGCAAGGCCGCCAACCTGGACTCGATCGCGGTAGAGAGTGTCCTCCGCGCGGTCCAGAACCTCTCCGGTGAGGACATGGTCGCCCGGACCCCCGTCGATGCCTTCTCGAAGATCCTCGGGCGCATCCAGATCGGGCAAGCCCAAGGAGGCCCTCTTTTTGTGGAAGTCGGCCAAGCGGCAGAAGGGCAGCGCTATTATGTGAGGAGCAAGGGTTCGGCCTATGTGTACCTGGTCTCGGCATATTCCCTCGGAGGGATTTTCCGGCCGGAGAGCGCTCTCAAGAAAGAATAGCCAATGGACGTGAAGAAACAGCGGACCGCATGGTCCGCTGCAAAAAGTGTTCTTGCGAAAATCAATTCAACATCTGCGCAAGGCCGATGGCATAAGGACCACCGGCAGGGGTAGCGCCATAGTACATCCAGATCTTGCCGTTCACGATTACTGGACTGCCAAACCAGACATAATAGTTGTCCCATGCCACCACTCCGTCCTTGCTCAGTACCGGAGTGGTGCCTCCTCGAGTCCAGGCGCCCGTACCGGTGCTGGACGAAGCGTATTCGATTCGTAACCGTCAATTCTTCCACACCCACGTCGCGCCGGGCTTGCGAACGGAGGTGGCGGAAATCGGTCAGGCTTGCTGACTGGCGATCGGGATAGAAGCGAGGGAAATACGGGCGTCTTCGGCTGTCAGCTCATGGAAGGTA
>JANYKC010000093.1 GCA_025358255.1 Spirochaetaceae bacterium | reverse complement strand
AGCAGGCGCAGCATCGGCGTCTTGTGCTCGAAGGCGAGGTCGGGGTCTATCTCGCCGATCGAGCGGGAGGACCCCCGGAGGGAAGGAAGGTCGCTACCATATATGAAGGAGAACTCTTCGGCGAGATCGCCGACCTCATCGCGGAGGGTCGCACCGCGACCACCAAGGCCGAGACCGAACTCGAGGTCCTCGTCCTCCCGCCCGATCTATTCCAAAGCCTCCTCGCCAATGACGCTGGCACTTCGCGCCGCATGATAGAGCTGCTCTCGCGCCGCCTCAAGGACGCCAACCTCAGGGCCGCAAACGAGCCCGCCGCGGAACCCTCGCTCCCTGGCGAAAAGAAGCGGCGGAGCGCCGACCGGAGGCGACGGCAGCGGCGCGGCGGGCAGCGTGGCTCCTGACTTAGAAGCACATGGAAAGCGGAGACGAGCCGCCCTATACTTTCGTACAGAGGTAAGAAGACCATGATTCATTGGAACGCCGAACTTGCGAGGCGGCTGGCCTGTAGCGAGGACGAGCGACGCGCCTTGGGGCCGGTAATCAGGCGTTTTATCGATTTTGCGCGCAAGGCCCGAAAGGACGGTTATCTGGCCCTCGAGGAGGACGCCGCCCAGTCCGACGACCCCCTCCTCAAGGTCGGCCTTCGCCTCGTCGCGGAGGGTGTTTCTGGCGAGGCCCTCGAGGATATTCTCGCGACCTACCTGCTCGCGGGGGACGAGAAGGGCTGGCCCTTCCTCAAGGCCTGCGCCACCATCGAGGGCCTCGTTTCCCTCTCTGAAGGCGACGACAACCCCCTCATGATAAGGAAATTGGTCGCCTATTACGGGGCCGATAGGGCCCTGGCCCTGCTCCAGGAGCTCGAGGGAAGCGGTACATGATTCGGGCTATCACCGAGGCCTCATGGGAGGCGCCACGACCTGCCACGCCCGTTTCTAGGCAGAAAAAGGACGCGATTTTCGAGCTTGCCTGCCGCCTTGCCCAGGTCGCCGAACGCTCGCGAGCCAGCGAAGGCGCCAGCCTCGCGGCGGACGCCAAGGCGGAAAAGCGCAAATCCCTTCGCTTCGGCCTTGAATTGATCGCCGAGGGCGCCGACCCCGAGCGCCTCGACCTGGCCTACGGGCATTCACTGGTCGCCGCTGACCTCGACGCGGGAACCAAAATGGAACTAGCTTCCATTCGCGCAGGCCTCGGGGGCATAGCCGCGGGCGAGCACCCCTTTTTCATAGTGAGGCGCATGACGGCCTTTTTGGGCTTCGAATACTTCGAAAAGGCCAGCGCATGGATGGCGGGCCGGATAGGAAAGAGGCGAAAGCGCAATCAGAGCCTCCTCGTTCCCGGCGACATGCCCGACCTCGTGCGTAGCCTAGCCCTCGATCCCCCTTCCCTAGAGCGCACTCTGCGCGCCGCGGGCTGGGGCTTGGCCGTGGCGGCCATGGCCGGATGCGCCCAGGAAAGCGTCGACCTCGCCGCCGGATTTTATGGCAAAACCGGCGCGGCGGCCTTCGAGGATGACGCCGACTACCTAAGGCGCCGACTTTCTGGCGATGAAATCGGACAGGCCCAAAACACCTTTATCGAGGTAGTCAAGAACCTCGAGGAGGGGGGGGAACTCGATTTGGGGAGCGAGGATGAATTCTCCAGCGACCCTGGCTTTGTCAAAGAACTGACGCGAGCCGTGATGGCCCTCGACGACAAGTCCCTCCGCAGTGTCTTCAAAGACGGCGACAGCCGCATTCTCGCCCTGGCCATGCAGGGTCTCGAGCCCCGAGCCCACGAACGCATCCTCGAACTCCTCCCCAACCGCGTAGCCCGCAAGCTCCTCGACGCCGTGGACGACGCTGCGATTTTGCCGCGTCGCGAAGTCCTCGAGGCCGGCAAAACCATGGCCTTGGCCATCCTCGCCCAGGCCGCCCTGACGAAGTCGGCGCCCCCCGAGGTTCTCGAAAGCTTCGAGCGGATTCGCGACTGGGTCGATGAGGGTAAGGTGGCCGGGCTCTGATTGCGGAGCAGGTACAGTCGAGACCCCACCGCGCCGACATTCAGGGTAAGGGTAAGCGTCGGCCATTGCCCGCGCGAACCGAGGAGCGCCGCGTGAAAAAACGCCTTCCCTTCGCCCTCTATCTAGCAATCGCCTTTGCCATAAGCCTTGGTGTCGCCCTCGTAGCCCCCCTTCCCGCCAGTGGGGAGCAGCTCTCTTCCCAGCGCGGCTATTTTGTCGACCTTCCCGAGGGCTTCAAGCTCCTCGATGGGGATGGAAAGAGCCGCTTCGCCTTCTCCGATCCCCTCGGCGGCATGGAATTCGACCTCTTCGTCTACGAACCGGGTCGCTTCGCCTCGGCCGGGGCCATCGGTGACAACATAGCCGCAAAGCTCGTCTCGAAGGGCCAGCGCGAGGACTTCGTCTACGAAGGTCGAAAAGCCGTGTTCATCGAACTGGGGTTTGCCATGGCTGGAGTGCCAAAAAAGGGTTACGCGGTGGCCATTTCGGGCCGCCCCGCGGTAGGCGCCAATCCAGCCGAGCCAAGCTACGCCCTCGTCGCCTGGACGGGTGCGGATGCCTTCGACGGCTACGCCGACTTCATCCTTTCAAGCCTCGACTGCTTTTCGGTGGATCGGGTGGCAAAGCGGTCCCCCGGCCCCCTGTCCCAGTACATTCAGACCTTTCCAGCCAAGCGCGACGCTACCAAGCGTGTCGCCTTCGGCGCGGCCGGCTTCGACCTTCCTTGGAACGCCGACGAGGCTGTGCAGATATCGGAAACCGCCGGCCGCGAATTCCGCCTTGTCGAGGCCTACACCGACGAGCCCAACCTTTGGAAGGAGGCCTGGGCGCGCTGCTATAGATTGATCTATCGAGAATCTGCCCGGCGCCTCGACCAGCTCGTGGCCTCCATCGATCCCCTCCTTCCCGACGATCCCACCGACGCGGCGAGAACCCTGCTCCAGTGGGTCCAGGGCTTTCACTACGAACGCGACCAGGCCGGCATCGACTTCATCGATCCCCTGACCGCCGCGACCGAGGGCCGAGGCGACTGCGATTCCCGAGCGATGCTCATGGCCCTCGTCCTCGAAAGGCGCGGCATCGACACGGTCCTCATGCTCTCCCGCGACTATTCCCACGCCATGGCCGCCGTGGACGTGCCTGGAGGCGGCCAACGCTTTCCCTTCGCCGGCAAGAACTGGCTGGT
>JANYKC010000039.1 GCA_025358255.1 Spirochaetaceae bacterium | reverse complement strand
TTGAGCTCGCGGTTCTCCCGTTGGAGCGCCTTGAGCTCTTCCCGCTCGCTCGCCGACCAGCCGTACCGCCCGCTCCCGCACCTCCGGTGAAAACCTGTTTGCCTTGCTCATGACTCAATCCTCGCAGAGATTCAGGTCTCCGGCTAACCCGGGGCGGTTCACCTGCGGGGATCAGTGCCTAGGCGTCACGATGGATCCTGCGCGCCGACAGTATGAGCCCAACGACGCCAAGATAGACGAAATAGGCAATTGCCATCATGAGCGAGGGCGAGCCGCTATAGCCAAAGAGGCCCTTGAGGATCGACCCAATTGCCCCATATTCGTGCAATAGGGGATAGGAGGTCCCTATGAGGGGTGGATTCAGGTTCCACAGGGGAGCCAGCAAGGGCGGGAGGATGCCCGCCTCGCCCAATTTTCCCGCGGCCCTGCTCACGAGTCCTGCGGCAAAAAGCACAAGAAGGATGTTCGTAACCTTAAAGAAGGCGTGAATCCTTCTTCCGGCCGCGAAGGCCAGGTAGCCAAGGAAGGATGCGGCGACAAGGCCTGCAAGGCCCGCCAAGCCTCCTCCTACTCCCAAATTTCTCAAGGAGGCTCCGAGGAAGATCACGGTCTCCACGCCCTCCCTGAGGATGGATACATAGGCGAGGAGGGCCATGCCCCACCACCCCGCCCGCCCCTCACCGCCAGGTATCCGACCCTCTAGGGTCGAGCGCATGCCGCCCTTATGGATCCAAAGGATGAGGCTCGTGAGGAAGCCCGCACCGACGAGCATGATCGATCCTTCGAACAGCTGCTCGGCCCGGCCCTCAAATTCCCCAAGGATTTTCAGGAAAAGGGCGGCTATGCCTAGACTTGAGGCCAAGGCAAGCATGCCGCCCACCCAGAGGGCCAACCTGAGCCTAGTGAGGCCGAGCCGGGCTATGAAGGCGGCGAGTATCCCGATGATAATCGCCGCCTCAAGGCTCTCCCGGAAGATGATCAGGAATAATGCACCCATGTCTTCATCAACCTGCGACTACCAGCGAGCGCCCCAACCGCCCATCATGCCCCCGCCTCCATAGCCGCCCATCATCCCCCGGCCACCCATCATGCCTCCGCCGCCAAAGCCGGAGAAATCATAGGACTTTCCGTTGATGCTGGCCTTGGTCACGGCGAAATATGGCTTGGGGCTACCAGGCCCCGGCGCGAACTCAAAGCCCTCGAGTTTGAGGCTGGCTCCTGCCTTGATGCCGTCGGTGTAGGCGTAGTAGTAGAAATCCGGGAAACCGAGCACATAGCTAGCATCCTTGGTTTGGATCACGGGCCCGCCATCGGCGAAGGCGAGCTTACCTTCAATGTTCCTGGCCTTGCCGGAAATCCTGTCTCCATAGTTGCCCCAGCCCATCCCAAAGCGCCCCATGCCCCAGGAGCCGCCCATGCGTACGCCGTTAAGGCCGCCGTTCCTGAGATATTGCTGGCCGAGGTCGGTATGGAAGGCCGTGAGCCTGGGGGAGCCATCACCGCCGAGCATCCTGTCCATCACGTCGTGATGGGCTGGGTCGCCTATTATGACGCCCATGACGGCGTCACCCAGTTCCTCCAGGAGGGAAGGCGCTACCTTGTCCACATTCACCATATCCGTCGTTGAGACACTCTGTTGCTTTTCGATATCGGCGATAATGGCATCAACCGAGCGAGGCTCCATTGGCATGCCCTGGGCCCATAGTCCCCCTGCAAGCGAAATAGCCAGAATAAATATAAATACTGATTTCTTCATTGCATCCCCCTCAAAATAGTGGATAGCTGAAAACTTATAATAAATATAATCAATATCAGATGGGTAATCAAAATTGAAAATCAATCATCTTTTAGGGGCTTGGCATAAAAGATGCGGCCTTTAGTCTCGATCCCCGCCGTATTGGGATCAAGGCCAAAGGCCGCCTGCCGGGGAGGGCCGAAAGCGATTACTTCAGGTTGAAGGGCTTAAGGAGCTTGTCGACAAAGATAGTCTTGCCGGCATCGTCCTTGGTCTCGACCTTGGCAAAGGCCCAGCCCTGGATCTTGGCGGGATCGACACCGGCGGCGATGAAGGGCTCGGGGTTGAGGACCCAGACAATGTCCTTGTCGTTCTTGGACATATCCTTGGCCCATTCGAACATGTTGCCGTTGCCGAGCTTGATGCCGTAGTGGTCAAGCTTCTCGTGGTAACCGACCCTGGCGCGCTGAGTGCGCACGAGCTCGGCAAAGGTGGCTTCCAAGGACTTCTTGGCATCGGGGCTGAACTTGTCGGATCCAAGCTCAAAGTGGTACATGAAGCGGCCTTCATCGATCTCGTACTTAATGCCCTCTATTTTTGGGAGCTTCACGACATCAAGGCCGGCGGCGACAAAGGGCGCGGCGTCGAAGGAGAACTCAACATCGGGCTTGTCCATGTCAGCCATACCGCCAGAAGAGGCGTTGCGGGCGAAATCCGAGGAGAAGGCAACTGTGTCCCCGGCAGGCGATCCCAGGACCCAGGCCTGGTCTTCCTCAGACCACTTTACCCTGTCTCCCGAGGCATCAGCGACAGCCTTGAAGGATGTGTTGGCGACCTTGGCGACGACATCGGTCGCGGCGCAGCTCCCCAGAACGATGGTGATGGCGGCCAGGGCCGCGACGATCGGTACGATAAGGCGAATCTTCATAGGTACTCCTTTGCTAGTCCGGCCAGAAGCCGGGGAAAATATATCCATCCAGGCCGCCTGGGCAGGAGTCCAGGTGGCCGGCCTCAGTGACTGCCCGAAATAGCGGAGACGCTGTAGCCAGCCTCGGAAACGGCCGCCTTGAGAGCCATATCATTGAGGCCCTCACCTTCGACCATGGCGCTCTTCTTGAGCAGGTCCACCGCGGCGTTCGTCACGCCCGCGACATCTTCAAGGGCCGACCGCACATGCATCACGCAATGACCGCAGCTCATTCCCTCAATTGTCAGTAGCTTTCTCATCAGAAACCTCCTATATGGCTCAATTGAATGCCTTGAAGCGCTTCAGGCGCAGGGCGTTAGTAAGGACGGAGACGGAACTCATGGACATCGCCGCGGCCGCTATGATCGGGTTGAGCAGGGGACCGCCAAAGGCATAGAGGATGCCGGCGGCCACGGGAATGCCGAGGACATTGTAGCCAAAGGCCCAGAAGAGGTTCTGCTTGATGTTGCGGATAACCTGCTTGGAGAGCCTGATTGCCGTGGGAACGTCCATGAGGTCGCTCCTCATGAGGACGATGTCTGCGCTCTCCATGGCCACATCCGTGCCCGAGCCGATAGCGATGCCGACATCGGCCTGGGCCAGGGCGGGTGCGTCGTTGATCCCGTCGCCCACCATGGCGACCTTCCGGCCCTCGGCTTGGAGCTTCTTCACTTCCTCGGCCTTGTCCTGGGGGAGGACCTCGGCCAGGATGCGGTCGATGCCCACCTTCCTGGCTATCGCCTCGGCGGTCTTGCGGGCGTCTCCTGTGATCATGGCGACCTCTATGCCCATGCCGTGGAGGGCGGCTATGGCCCGGGCGCTGGATTCCTTCACCACGTCAGCCACCGCGATGATGCCGGCATAGCGCCCGTCTATCGCGACAAACATGGGGGTCTTGCCCTCGCCGGCAAGGGCATCAGCGGCCTGTGCGTCCACGGCGACCTTTTCCGCCGCCATGTGCCGGGCGTTGCCGAGAAGGACCCGTCTTCCGCCTATCGTGGAGGCAATGCCGTGCCCAGGAACCGCGATGAAATCCTCGACCGCGAACAGGATCTCGCCCCCCTCCTCGGCTGCCCTGACGATGGACTCGCCCAGGGGGTGCTCGGAGCCCTTCTCCGCAGAAGCGGCCAGGGCAAGGATCTCGGATTCCTTGAAGCCGGCGGCGGGCAGGATGTCGGTCACTTCAGGACGGCCCTTGGTGATGGTGCCGGTCTTGTCGAACACGATGGTGTTGATTTTGTGTGCCGTCTCGAGGGCGGCCCCGGACTTGATGAGGACCCCGTATTCGGCGCCCTTGCCCGTGCCCACCATGATGGCGGTCGGCGTGGCGAGGCCCAAGGCGCAGGGGCAGGCGATGGTCAGGACGGCGACAAAGACCGTGAGGGCAAAAACCACGCTGTGTCCCAGGAGGAGCCAAGTCCCCGCCGTGAGAAGGGCTATGGCAAAGACTATCGGGACAAAGTATCCCGATACAATGTCGGCCATCTGGGCTATTGGAGCCTTCGATCCCTGGGCGTCCTCAACGAGCTTTATGATGCGCGCAAGGACCGTGTCAGCGCCTACCTTGGTCGCCCTGAAGGTGATTGCGCCATTCTTGTTGATGGAGGCGCCAAAGACCTTGTCACCCGTGGACTTCTCGACGGGCATGGACTCGCCGGTGAGCATGGACTCGTCTATGGCCGTGTTGCCGGTAAGGACCTCGCCATCTACGGGGATCTTCTCGCCGGGCCTTACCATCACAACGTCGCCTTCTTCCACTTCCTCGATCGGGATCTCGAGCTCGGCACCATCCTGGATCACCGTGGCCGTCCTGGGCTGGAGGCCCATGAGTCTCTTGATCGACTCCGAGGTCCGGCCCTTGGTGACAGCCTCCAGGGATTTTCCAAGGAGGATGAGGGTGATGATGACTCCGGCGGTCTCGAAATAGAGGCTGCCCACAAGCTTAAAGTCGCCGCCCATGATCGCGACGACCGACCAGAGGCTATAGATTACGGCAGCCGAGGTGCCCATCGCGATAAGGGAATCCATGTTGGGGCTTCGATGGATAATGGCCTTGAAGCCCACGACGTAGAATCGATAGCCTGCCGCGATCACGGGGATGACAAGGCCTATCTCGAGGAAGGCGTAGCGTAGGGGATAGTTCATTGCGTTGATGGCCGCAGGCAGGGGCCAGCCCAGCATGGCTCCCATGGCGATATAGAGGAGGGGAATGGAGAAGAAGGCAGAGATCGCGAACTTGGTCCATAGGACCCGGATCTCCCTCTCCTTGGCCGCCTTGTGCTCGTCCACGGCCTGGGCGGTATTGGCTTCTATAGCCAGGGGCTCATAGCCTGCCTTCCTGATGGCCTGCTTGATCTCGGAGAGCCTCACGGTGCCGCTGTCATAGCCAACCTGGGCCTTTTCAGTCGCCAGGTTGACCGAGGCAGTCTTGACGCCAGGAAGCTTCTTTAGCGCCCTTTCAATGGCCGCGGCGCAGGAGGCGCAGGTCATCCCTCCTACCGGGATCGTCACCTGCTTTTCAACGATATCGTCCACGGCCTCATAGCCGGCCTTGGCGACTGCCGCCTTGATGGCCTCTAGGCTGAGGCTGGCGGCCTCGAATTTCACAAGGAGCTTTTCCGTCGAGAAGTTGACGGATGCTTCGGTGACACCTGGAAGCTTCTTGACTGCCCGTTCCGATGCCTGGGCGCAGGCCGCGCAGGTCATGCCGTTTATCTTGAGCTGGGTTGCGGTAACCATAGTGTATCTCCTCCCTAAGGTGCTATTTTTTGGCGGTTGCGGCAGTGCCACAGCATGATCCACCGGCACCGCCATTGGCCCGATAGTTGCCGAGCTCGGCGCGTATTTTGTCGATGTCCACCTTGGAGATATCGTCGACGGCCTTGGCGTAGCCATGGATCATGCCCATCCAGCACTGGAAGGTAAAATCCCCGCTCACTGGTATGGCCGGGGTCTCGAGTTGACCCTTGGCCAGGTCGAGGGCCCCATTGAACTCGGGGAAGACTACGGGGTTGTTGCAGGAAGTCAAGGAATCGGCCTTGAACCGGATGACGGCCTTCATGCCCTTCTGGAGGATGATGGCGGCGGGACTGTAGCCCTGGGAATTCACTGTTATGGTGATCTCCTGGACCCCATCCTTGATGGTGGGCATCCCGATATTCTCCACCGGGATCTTGCCGCCTGCGAAGGCTGGGTTGGTGTTGCCAGAGCAGCAGCTGGCCCCGGCAGGCTGGGCCCCAAGTCCCTCGGCCAAGAGATCTGTCGTGCTGGGCTTACCCGCATCCGCCGTGGCCAGGTCCGATACCACGGTGATCTTGCTCCTGATCATCCCCATCCAGCAGGTATAGCCGATGGTTCCGGTTTTTTTGGGCGTGAATTCCACAAGGTTGTCCCCGGGTACCAGCTCCTTCTTGATCCCGTAGCTCGGAATCGTGACGGGATTGTTGCAGCCGTTGAGTTCTTCCTCAGTGACACGGATTGTCCATTTGACTGGGATGCCGGCCTGGACGACAAAGGGGACATAGTAGCCGTCCTTGAATTCGGTAGTGACTGTTTGGACACCGTCTACGACTACTGCCTTGATGATGTTGCTTTGGGAGGAGACAGGGCTGGTGGTATCCGATATCGGAACGGCCGATACGCCCGATTTCGCAAGGGAGGTGTTGGCGCTGTAGGCACTTTGGGTCAGGGAAGGAAAATCCGGAAGGGCTAGGCCTGCCAGAGAAGCGGCCCGGGCAAAGGTGACGACCCCGAGGAACATGACAAGGACTGCGCTGGCCTTGACCATGATGGGCACGAATCTACGGGGCAGGAGGGTCGCGGTCATGCCAAAGAGCAACATGAGGGGAACGGTCCCCACGGAGAAGATGAGCATGGAAAGGGCCCCCGTGATGGCGCTCCCCGTCCCGAGGGCATAGAGCTGCATGGTCTGCAGGGGGCCACAGGGCATGAGGCCGTTGAGGAAGCCTACGGCAAAGGGGCCACGATTCCGGAATCCCAAGGTGAAGCTGGCTGTGGCATCCCTAAGGGCCTTGGGAAGGAGACTGCTTGCCTTGGGCAGGCTCTTCAGGATGCCGATCATCCTGAGGCCAAGCACTATCATGAAGAGGCCGGCAAGGCCGGCGATAAGCCCCTTGACGGTCGGGGAAAAGCTGAAGGCCGCGCCCAAGGCTCCGACGATTCCGCCAATGATCGTATAGGACAGGACCCTGCCTCCGTTGTAGAGGAGGGCCGGGGTAAGCTGGCTGAGTCGGCTTTCGGCGGGGGCGGCCGAGACCGGTTCCAGGTTCTTGATGCTCTGGGAGAGGGCAATCCCCCCGCACATCGCGACACAATGGATGGAGGTCAGGAGCCCAACGACAAAGAGCATGGCATAGCCGATAGATGCGTCCACCTTGGGCAGGGCGTTGAAAAGCCCGCTCGAGCTTGCTATGAGGTAGCCCGCCGCAAGGAGGAGGCCTAGGCCCAGGGCTATCGTTGTCGAGGCGACTTTCCGCTCCCGGACAGCGTACCCTGTTTTTTCTATCGCGGCTTTCAGGGCCGCCAGGGTAGTCAGGCTATTGTCAAACTCAACGCTGACCTTGCCCCCCTGGACCCGGGCTTCAGCCCGAGAAACGCCCTTGATAGCGAGCAGGCTTTTGGAGATCCTCGCCTCGCAGGCCGAACAGGTCATGCCGTCCACAAAGATAGTCTCTCGCTGAATACTCATTCCACGAACCCTCCGACTCTAGCCGTCTATCTCGTGCATAAATCTACATCCCTAATGTGTAGGCATTATGAATGGCTGACGCTCGCTTTATGTAGATGATGGGCGAGATGGGCTCCACTGGGAAGGATTCGGGATGTCCATGAGATTGGGGGGAAGACCACCCAGCGATTGCCAAAATCCTAAGCCGAGGCCGGGAACCGCCCTCCGGTCGGAGACATCCTGTCTCCTCCCTGCGGGCCGCGGAAAGCGCTCTATCGCTTCGCAAGACTTCGTCCGCCCCCATCCGTGGGTCTCGAGCCCGCGGTATGGAGAGTTATTCACGGTCTCATTACTTACTCGGCAAATATATTGCCTATTCGAGAGGGGGCTTCGGACTTCTGTGTGGGTAGGGTGATCAAAACCGGGAAATGTGAAATCCTGCAGGCATGCAGGACAAGGAACTTTACGAGAAGCTTCTCGGGCTGAAAGCCCCGTGGCGTGTCGACGGGCGGACGGGGCCTTGGCCTGGCGATCGCCTCGGAGATAGTCAAGGCCCACGGGGGAAGCATCACTATAGAGCGGGCCAGTCTAGGTGGCGCAAGCTTTATTGTGACCCTCCCCCGCCATGTACCCTGGCCGCTAGCTACTTCTTCCAACGGGCAAAGTACGGCGCCATGCTGGTGAGGTAAGCCTTGGATATACCGATGGAATCCCCCAGGTCGGTCTTGTCCGCTCCAAGGATGGGGACGGGATTGCAGCCGCCCTTGATAAGCTCGATCTGGTTCAGGCTAAAGCGATTGCCGCAATTCTGGCAGACAAAGACTGAGCCTTCCTGCTTGTAATAACCTCTCCCAGAGGCATAGCAGACCTGACAGGTATTCAGGGCAGTCCGGATTGAGCCGTCCGAGGCCTTGACGGCAAAGATCTCCATCGGCTTCCCATTGACGGAATAGGGATAGAATTTCGCGGTCGAGCCTATGTCCCTTTTCTGGATGACGATACCCCAGTCTCCAGGCTTGGCCGGGCCGACCGTCTGGGCGATAGCCCCGGGGATAAGAACCACAAGAGCGAAAAAGGCTGCGATAATGGCCTTGGGAATTTTGCGTTTAGGTTGAAACATTTATAACCTCCTCAACACACTCTATCAGGCCGACGTGAAGGGAGTATGAATGGCTTATGCTCATTCCATGGCGATGATGACGGCTTCTGTCCGGTCCCGGGTCTTTGTGGGCCTGGCCGCGGTGCGCCGACCGGCTAAGGGATCGACAAATTCGGCTAAAAGATAGGGCGCGGACTTTCGCTTGGAAATATGGAACCGGCGCATGGCCTGTTTCCTTCCGACAGTCTTCCCGACAGTCGTGGCAAGATGACCGGCGCCGGTTTTAAGACAGCCGTAATCCATTATCCTGTATAGCCGATACCGGGAATCGGCTTTCGTCCTCGGATGTCCTGTCCTCAGACTCCAGCCCGGGGAAGTCGCTCTCTGCGTCGCCGCGCGCACACATGATCGCGCAGGACGCTGCTAGTCTCGCGTCCTGCCATACCGCCTCGACCATCGATCTCGCTAATGCTCGCTGGACTTTGTTCATCGATTCGCAAGATCGAGGGAGCGACTTTCTTTCGATTCCCGGCCTTGGCCAATAAAAAAGCTCGCCCCCCGGCGGGGTCGAGCTTTTTCAAGCCGAGACCGAGAATCGAACTCGGTACCTGCGCATTACGAGTGCGCCGCTCTGCCAAGTGAGCTATCTCGGCGTGGACAAGACTGAAGGACTATACCGGGCTGTCAGGGGAAAATCAAGTGGAGCCGCGTGCTTACTTCTTGCGCTTCGAGTTCACGAAGCGGATGAAGTCGCTGATGTTGCGCACCATGATGCGGTCGGGGAACATCTCGACGCGGCGTTGGTTGGCGAAATGGCCGAGTATGGTCTGGACCTGGGGCGGACTCATGCCGGCCCAATGGGCCACGTCGTCCACGGTGACCTTGAACTCGCGCTTTTCGCCGTCCTGCTCGGCGCTGGCCACGGCGGCGCCTGTCTCCGCGAGCATGAGGAAGACGTCTGCCACCTTTGCCTGGGGGTCATCCAGGGTGAGGATCATGAAGCGGCGTTTCTGGTCCCAGATGCGCTTCGTGAAAAGCTTGAGGAGGCGCAGGGCCATCTGGGGGTTGCCCATCATGAGGACTTCGAAATTGGCCCGGTTGAACTCGAGGACCTTGACCGTGTCCACGGCTGTCGCGGTGGCGGAGCGCGGGGCGCCTTCCAGGATGGCCATCTCGCCGAAGAATTCGGGAGGCTGGAGGATATCGATGGTCTTTTCGATGTCGCCCACGATCTTGGAGATCTTCACGCGGCCCGACTGGATGAGGTAGAAGGAATCGCCGGGCTCGTATTCGGAGAAGATCATCTCACCGGCGCTGATGGTGCGCGCGAACCGGGTGAATGAGGCGAGGTCAGCCACGGGATCCCTCCTCGAGGAGCCTGAGCGACTTCTTGGCTTTCAGGCGGACCGATGCGTCTTCGTCGGTTTCCATCGTGATGATTTTCTTGTAGAAGCCCTTGGCCCTCTCCGCGTCGCCCTTCTTCTCGTAGGCCTGGCCGAGGAAAAAGAGGCTGTCCACGAGGTCGGGATGCTTGGGGTAGGCTTGGATGAACTGGGTGTAGTGCTTGATCGTGGCATCAAACTGGCCGAGCATGAAGAGGCAACGGCCCAGGTCGTACAGGGACTTGGCCGAGTACTCCTCGTCATCGTTCGCTTCGACGATCTTCTTGAAGGCGAGGAGGGCGTCCTTGTATTTTTCCTGGCTGAAAAGGCTCACCGCGTCATAATAGGCCTTGGCGGAGCTCGACAGCTCCTCGCCGGGAACGGATTCCTCGGCCTCTTCCTTCGGGGCCTCGGCGGCGCTCGGCTTGCGGGCGGCGGGGGCGTTGCGGGCGCCTTCCACCACCAAGGGGGCGGGACCCTTGCCGTCGCCGTACTTGGCATTGCCGCTTTCCGCCATCTCGAGGTAGCGGTTGGCCTGCTCGGCGAGGTTTCCGCCAGGATAGTAGGTGAGGTAGCGGCCGAATATGTACTTGGCTTGGCTGTATTGCTTGTTCTTGAGGTAGTAGACGCCGGCGGCGAAAAGGCCGGCTTCTGGGCTGGCAGCCTCGGATTTCTCGAGGAGGGTCTCGACCTGCTTATGGACGCGGCGCAACTGGTTCGAGAAGACCTTGAGCATCTTCATGATGATGCGCGTGTTGGCCTGGGCGAAGACCTCGAATTCCGGAACCGTAAAGACCAGGACCTGGGCTTCGGTAAGCACCTGGGCGGTCTCCTCGCGGGGATATTTGCCAAGGGCGCTCTTCACGCCGAAGAATTCGCCTTTCTCGATGTTCTCGTGGACTTCCTTGCCGTTCTCGATATCAGTGTATTTCAGGCTTACAGTACCCGACTGGAGGATGAATATCTTGTCGCTCAAGTCGCCCTGGAAGTAAAGTACCGAGTTGGCCCTGTAGAGTCCTGCCTTCGGCATCCGTGCGCTCCCTGAAATCCCGGCCCGGGCGGACCAGAGGTCCGCGGCGGGCAAGGCCATTGTTGTACTAGCCGTGGGCCGAAAGCGTCCACGGTATGGAATCCGGCTTGGCGGGAGCGCCCAACGCGCTCCCGGCAGGGCTAAACCTCGAAAGGCAGGTAGTCGAGCCTCTTCGGGAAACCGACAGCCGCCCGCACTCCACGGTAAAGGCCCGCCGGATCGCCCTTGACGAACATCTTCCTGCCGCCGACCACTATCAGACTATAGCCTTTTTCCTGTCCGGCGGAAAGATCATTCGCGACAAGCTCGCCGAATCTGGCCTCTTCCCCGTACACAGGCTTTCCGGCGACCACCAGGAGCTCAAGATCGTCCATCGTCGCGGCGCAAAGGTTCTCCCACGGGTCATCGTCGCGCGCCTTGAAAACCGCGATATCGGCCAGCATGCCCGCTTCCAGCTTGCCGGTCCTGACGTCCATGCGGAAGGCTTTTGCCGGGTTTTCGGTGACCATGCTCACGAGGAGCTTGGCCGGGAGGTCCTCACCATAGAGCGCTCGGTAGGTCGCCCGCGCGTATTTCATCTCGGCAAGGGTGTTGATGGAGCCTGAATGGGTCGAGTCAGTGCCAAGGGCCACGTTCACCCCTGCGGCCAGGAGCTTCCGGATCTTGCAGGTTACGTTGAACATGAGGATGTTGGAGGCGGGGCACCAGGAGACACTGGCACCGGCCTTCTTGATGGTCTTGATGTCGTTGTCGGAAAAGCCGATGCCATGTATGAGGAGGTCGTGCTCGGTGAGGCAGCCGGCGCGTTCGAGGATGCCCACGCCATCCTGGGCCTCGGCGTCGAAGCCTTCCTCCAGATGGGTTATGAAGGGCCAGTTGCGTTCGACGGCCATTCCATGCTCGATCATCATGCCCCTGCCCCATTTCAGGTCATAGGAGGAGCATTCGTGGGCCAGGGAGTATTCGCGGATCACGCGGATGGGCAGGCGATCTATGAAGGGATCGTTGATTTCATGGGGGAAATGGTCATTGACGGTGGCGACGCCCGAGAAAAGGTTCTTGTAGGCCGAGAGGAAGTACATCGTCTCCACATTGAGGTGGGAACGCTCGTCATAGACGCCCGATGACTTGAGGTCGTTGTCCCAGGGAGACCAATTTGCGTAGTATGCGTCGCCCTTGGGTCCGACGCGGGGAAGGTAGTTGCCGCGCATATGGTCATGGACGTTGATGAGTGCCGGGTAAATGTAGGACTGTCCGCCTACGGGGATGTGGTGGCGCGCTTTCGCACCGGACGCCACGAGCAGTTCGCCGTCCACGACCAAGGAAGTCCTGGCATGAAGGGCGCTCGGGGTTACGAGTGTCGAGCCATCCAACGAAAATGAATCCACGATGCCCATCCTTGGCTGGAACGATAAAAGTATTCCCTTCATTTTCGGCCTGTTCTGCCAAAAAATACAGGGCTATTCGGCGCGGATGCCGCCCTGCCAGGCAAACGAGGCCGCGAAAGCCGTCCTTTTTGCCCTTTCCGCTTGGCTAGACGAGGGTGAGGGCGGCCGAGCCAAGGAGCCCTGCATCTGCGCCGAGGGCGGGTCGGCGGACAAAACTCGACAGGAAGGCCGGATCGGCCAAGGCGGGCACATAGCCGGCGAGTTCCTTGCCGACAAGGATGGAAACCCTCTCCGCCAAACCTTCCCGCATGCCCACGCCGCCGCCCAGGAGGACGAGCTGCGGCGAGACGACAAGGCAGAAGGTGGCCACTGCCTTGGCCAGGTAGCCTGCCTCGAGTTCCCAGGCCACATGGTCCGGGGCCAGGTCCTGGGCCTGCATCTTCCAGCGCGTGCTTATGGCCGGTCCTGCCGCCAGCCCCTCGAGGCAATCACCGTGGTAGGGACAGCAACCCTCGAACCTGTCATCGCTGTCGCGATGGATCCTGATATGCCCGAGTTCGGGATGGGAGAGGCCATGCACCAGCTTCCCTCCGGAGAAAACCCCCCCGCCGACTCCCGTGCCGACGGTTATATAGATGAAATCCTGGATCCCTTTTGCCCCGCCCCAGCGGTATTCGCCATAGGCCGCGGCATTGACGTCGGTGTCGAAAGACACCGGGATGCCAAAGCGGGCGTGAAAATAGCCCGCCACGTCCGCGCCGCTCCAGCCCGGTTTTGGGGTCGTCGTGACATGACCCCAGCCAGGGCTTGAGGGGCGGAGGTCCACGGGTCCAAAGGAACCGATCCCCAAAGCGCCGAAGCCTCCGTGACCGGTGGAAGCCGACTCAAGGAAATCGCCTGCGGCCTTCAGGGTTTCTGCCGGATTGGTGGTGGGTATGGAGGCCCTGGCCAGCAGTGCTGGAGCGACATCCCCAGCTCCTTCGATCCTCACAAGGCCGACGATGAATTTGGTGCCCCCCGCCTCGATCGCCGCGATGATCATGGGAGCTTGGCCACTTCTGCCGCTTTTTCGCCTTCTTTCGGGGGGCGGGGGCGGAAAAGATGGCGGGCGTACATGTAGTAATCATCCTCTTTTCCATAAAAGTCGGCGATATGGCCGATGAGGGAGTATCCGCATTCCTCGAGAAGACCCGGCCCGGCCGCGCTCCGCTTGCGCGTGGAAATCTCGAAGCGGACGATTGCAGAGGGCTCGGCGCGGAGAGCCTCCTCTTCTATGAGGTCGATGAGCTTCCGCCCTATCCCCTTGTCGAGATAGGAGGCGTCGACGCAGAGAGCGGCGACATCAAAGGTGAAATCGGCTCCGGGGGTACGGAAAAGGAGGCCAAAGCCAGCGAGAAGCTTGCCGTCCCTAAGCTCGACCGAGCGATAGGGCAATCCCGGCCGCTCGATTGACGTCAGGAGCGACTCTTTGAGTATCTCGAGCTCGATATCCTTAAAGGCTCCGCCTTCCTGGGCCAGACGCGCATACTCGTTGATGTCCGTCATTCTACATACCTTTTGATCAGCAATGATGTTCGGCTCGAAGCTCGGAATTGCCTCCCGGACAGGCCACTGTCCAAACGGGAGATTTTTTAAATGTTGCCGTTTCCGCCACCACTTCCGGCGGCGGAAACGGCCGAGCCGCGAACCGCGTCCTTGGGGAACCGGGTTCGCGATGCTTTTTTCCGGCCTATTTGACCGTTAGCCCGATAAATGGCTCGAAGCTGTAGGCCTTGCCAGCCAGGAAATCGAGGCTCGTCTCGGTGGCAAGGGAACCAGTAACAATGCGGAGGGCGTGTTTCCCGGCGGGAAGCTGCCCGGAAGTCGACTGCTGGAGGTTTCCGTCGATCCAGAGCTGGAACTGCGCCCAGGGTCCTTCCTTGAGGGCCTTGTTCACCATGCCGTCCGGGATTGAGAGGTTCCAGCTTGCCATGAGGGGAACGAGGGAAGCGGAGAGGCTCTGGGGACCGCGCACGCCGAGCTGGGCACTGTAGTCGGCGTAGCCGGGTGCCTTGATGACGACAGAGTAGTTGCCGATGGCGAGGTTGGTCGAATACGGGGTCTGGCCGACCATCGCGCCATTCAGGAAGACCTGTGCGCCGCGGAGGCTGCCGGAATCGATCGTGACCGGGAAGGTGGAGGCGACGAGGATGGCGTTGACCTGGCTGTTGCCATTCACGCTGAGCGTCTGGCTGAAGTCGCTGTATCCGGCAGCCATTACGAGGACGGTATAGTTGCCCGCGCCGACGTTGGTGCTGAAAGGCGTTTTCCCGGCCTGGTTGCCGTTGATGAAGACATTGGCGCCTTGCACATTGGCTCCCACCGTAAGGGTGAACTGGACGGGGCTGAGGACGGCGGAGACCTGGGTGTTGCCGCCCACGGCCACGTTCTGGCTGTAGTCGTTGTAGCCTGGGGCGCGGACCATGACGGTGTAGCTGCCGGCGATGACCTGGAGATTGAGCGGCGTATTGCCGGAGAGGTTCCCGTTCAGATAGACGCTGGCGCCGGCGACATTGGAGTTCACGGTTAGGGTGACCTGGACAGTGGCGAGGGTGGCGTTGACCTGCGTCGGGCCTGTCACGTTGAAGGTCTGGTTGTAGCCGTTATAGCCGGCCGCCTTGACCTGGACCGTATAGGTTCCCGGCGCGACCTGGATTGAGAGGGGCGTGTTGCCGGCGCGGTTTCCGTTGAGGTAGACCTCGGCGCCGGAAACGTTGGAGTTGACCGTCAGGGCGTACTGCGCGGGCGGGGGTGGCGGCGCTACCGCATTGATCGGGACCAGGTTGGCCTGGACCGTCACTCCGGCGCTTGTCAGGTTGACGGACTGGACAAAGTCCTTGAAGCCGGCCTTGACGACCTTGATCGTGTAGGTCCTGGCGGGCAGGAGGATGGTGAAATTCGGGGTGGCGTTGCCTATGAGCCGGTCGTCCGCGTAGACTTGGGCACCGGAAACGCTGGACTGCACGATGAGTGCACCCCTGACTTGGGCGAAGGCGGCTGCGCCGAAAAGTGTCAACAGGATGGCTAGGGTCGCGAATACTCGCTTCGTTCTCATGATTCTCCTTTTTTCGCTTCCGGCCTGGAAGCGAAGGCATCACGCCTGAAAGCGCGATGCCCGATTTGTGAAACAACAGCTCCGGCCTTCATCGCTGAATATCCAGACGAGTATACTATAGCTCGCTCCTGTGGTCCCTGCAAAGCGACGTATCCTTTTGCACCTTGTTTTTTACTTGAGGGGCGGTATATTCTTGCTAATGATACAGTGGCCATGGCCACAGGAGGAAGCATGAAGAAGAAACTGGCCGCGGTTCTTGCAATCGCGGTTCTCGTTCTCGCGGGCGCTTCTGCCCAGCTTATGTTAGGTGTTTCCGGCGCCCTTCCGATGGATAGCTCGATGTCGGCGACCGAAATCAAGGATGCCTTCACCTCCGGTGATTTCATCATGTACGGCGGCTTTCTTGAGCTCGGTATGGGCAATATCGGTTTTGGAGCCTCCGTCAATACCTATTCCTATTATGATTCCTTTTTTGGCCAGGAGATGATGGTTATCGACGGGGATGCCTTTGTCTCCTACCACCTCTTCAAGGCCAAGGCCTTCCTTGACCCCTTTGCCGAGCTCGGCTTCGGCATCCTCGGCAGCCAATACGCGAGCAACACCACCGTGACGGCCCAGGACTTCCTCTCCGCCTCCTACTACTGGTACGCTGCCGCCGGCGTGGGCATCAACCTCGGCCCCATCGGCATCTTCGGCAAATTCGCCTATAATTATGCCCTGGCCCAGAAGGTCTCCTACGACGACGAGTATGGCAATCCCCAGTACTACGCCGCCTTCGATCCCTACAACACGGGCTCGGCCTATATCCCCGCCTTCCGCATCACCTTGGGCGCAAAGCTCATCCTCTAGCCGATTCCCGCATAATGAATTGAAGCCCCGGTTTGTCCGGGGCCTTTTTTTCGTCGAAGCAAGCGTTTTTAATATTGAAACGCCGTTTCGCCACGCGTTTGCGCCTTGACGTCGGCTAAAAGAGGAGGCTATATGATAAGAATACGATACCGTCGTTTGCGGGCCCGGCCGGGTCCTCGGGCGGGAGCTTCCTAAGGCGACCAGCGGGCTTATATAGGCGCGCGCGCACATGGCAGTTGCCGTTTTCCTGCGGTATCAGGAGGACTTCATGGCCCTTGGCAACAAGTACGGAACCCACCGCGTGATCGAACCAGCCGGCTCCATGCCCCAGACCGCACAGAAACTCAACAATGACATGTCCGTCATCTACGACAACGAGATCCTCGTGGATGTCATCGCCCTCAACATCGACTCCGCATCCTTTACCCAGATCGAGGACGAGGCCAAGGGGGACATCGAGAAGATCAAGGCGACGATCCTGGGCATCGTAGCCGCCCGGGGCAAGCAGCAGAACCCCGTCACCGGCTCAGGCGGCATGCTCATCGGCAAGGTCGCCAAGATCGGCTCCGCCCTCAAGGACCGGGACCTCAAAGTCGGCGACAAGATCGCCAGCCTGGTGTCCCTTTCCCTCACCCCCCTCAAGATCAACAAGATCCTCAAGGTCCATCCCGAGATCGACCGCGTGGAGGTCGAGGCCCAGGCCATCCTTTTCGAGTCAGGCATCTACGCCAAGCTCCCCACCGACATGGACGAGGGACTTGCCCTTGCGGCCCTCGACGTGGCCGGAGCCCCCGCCCAGACCGCCAAGCTCGTGAAGCCGGGCGACTCCGTCCTCGTCCTTGGCGCCGGCGGAAAGTCCGGCCTCCTGTGCTGCTACGAGGCCATGAAGCGCGTCGGACCCACCGGCCGCGTCGTCGCGAACATCCATTCCGAGCGCTCCCGCAAGGTCCTCATGGAGCACAAGCTCTGCCACGAAGTGGTCGTCGCCGACGCCACCAAGCCCCTTGATGTCCTTGAAGGCACCCTCAAGGCCAACAAAGGCAGGGAATTCGACCTTTGCATCAACTGCGTCAACATCCAGGGCACGGAGATGTCCTCCATCCTCCCCGTCCGCGACGATGGCATCGTCTATTTCTTCTCGATGGCCACGAGCTTTACCCGCGCCGCCCTCGGCGCCGAGGGCATCGGCAAGGACGTGACCATGATCATCGGCAACGGATATACCAAGGACCATGCCGAGATCACCCTCGCCGAGCTCTATGAGAACCCGAAGCTCAGGAAGGTCTTTGAGGAACTCTACGTAAAGTAAGGGCGCCAGGCGACGGTTTTCTGATCGTCGCCTCGTTTCTTTGCGAAACGGAGCAGTGGGGAGACGGCGAGTCGAAGTCCGGAAGGCGGCCACCCGAGGCGCCGACCGTCATTTCGGCGGGGGCGGTCCGTCTCTCCGGCGTCGCCATGACGGCCGTCAGGCCGCCACGCGCGCAGGCCCCGTTTTCAAGAGGTACATGATGGGGGCTCCAGCCGGAGTTGCCCTATCCCCGGGGACTCCCCGTTCCCGGCGCGACAGCCTCATCAAGGTTTTTCCCTTCCAGGAAAGCCTTGATGGAGGGGTCGGTACTTTGGGAGGCCGGGTACGCTCGGGTGGGGGACGAGACCCCCCTTCCTCCCGCAGAGCCAGAGGACTCACAACTACCATGGCAGCGGAATTTCCGAAGCTTGTTCTCGAGAAGTCCATGTCCATGTTCGAGGATGCCAAACGGCTATCCCCGGGCGGCGTCATGGGCATCAGGCGCCCTTACAATTTCGTCCAGGGCGAGTATCCCATTTTCCTCGACAAGGGCTATGGCGGCCACATCGTCGACGTTGACGGCAACGACTACATCGACATGCTCTGCGCCTACGGCCCCATCATCCTGGGCTACAACGAGCCCGAGATCAACTACGAGGTCATCAGGCAGATAACCGAGCGCGGTTTCTGCTTCTCCCTCGTCCAGCCCATCCAGAACGACTTCGAGCGGCGGATCACGGAGATCGTCCCCTGCGCCGAGCAGGTCATCCCCGTGAAGACCGGTTCCGACGCCACCACCCTGGCCACCCGCATCGCCCGGGGCTACACCGGGAAAAAGATGATCCTACGCTGCGGCTACCACGGCTGGCACGACTGGTGCGTGGAGAACCACGGCGGCGTGCCCGGCGAGACCCTCGCCCTGACCGACGAGTTCGAGTACGGCCAGATCGATGACCTTGAGCGGAAGATAGAGGCCCACAAGGGCGACATTGCCTGCATCATCATCACGCCGGTGGGGCATCCCGGCGCCAAGCCCATCATCCCCCCGCCTCCCGGCTACCTCCAGGCGGTACGCGACATCGCCACGAAGGAAAAGATCGTCCTCATCTTCGACGAGGTGCGCACCGGTTTCCGCGTGGCCATGGGCGGAGCCCAGGAACGCTACGGCGTCACGCCCGACCTGGCCACCTTCGGCAAGGCCGTGGCCAACGGCTACCCCCTTTCCATGGTCGCGGGCAAGCGCGAGTTCATGTCGGTCTGCGAATCCAAGGTCTTCGTCTCCTCGACCTATTTCCCGAACAGCCTCGAGATGGTCGCGGCGATGAAGTGCCTCGAGATCCTCGAGCGCGAGAAGGTCCAGGATTCGCTCTGGTCGCGCGGCACCAGATTCCTCGCGGACCTGGACAGGATCGTCAAGGACTCGCACGTGCCGGCGACGGTCTCCGGCATCCCCCCCATGCCCTACATCACCTTCGACCAGGCCGCCAACGAGGGGCCCGGAACCGGCGGAGAGAAGATCTACAAGGCGCGCCGCGAGTACTTCTACACCCAGACCATCCGGAGAGGGCTCTTCATCCAGCCCTACCACCATTGGTACATCGCGCATCGCCACACCGATGCCGACCTCCAGAAAGCCCTTTGGGCCATCGGCGAGTCCCTCGAGCTCACCATGAGGAAATTCCCTGCCAAATAGGAGCGATCATGATTGACGGCAAGATAATCATCACCTGCGCCTGCACGGGCGCCGAGACCACCAAGGCCCAGAACCCGGCCCTGCCGGTGACTGTCGAGGAAGTTGTTCGGACCGCCATGGAAGTCCGCGCGGCGGGCGCTTCCATCCTCCACCTCCACGTCCGCACCGACGACGGCAAGCCCACGGCCGACCCCGGGCGCTTCAAGGAAGTCATCGAGGCCGTGCGAAGGAAGTGCGACATCATCGTCGAGATCACCACGGGCGGCGCGGTGGGCGACACTCCCGAGGAGCGCCTGCGGCCCATCGGCCTCATCGGGCCGGAGATGGCCAGCCTGGATTGCGGCACGGTCAACTTCGGCGACGAATTCATCGTGAACACCCTGCCGACGATGCGGACCTTCGCGGCCGAGTTCCGGAAGCACAAGGTGAGGGCGACCCTCGAGTGCTTCGACCTCGGCCACGTCTACGCGAGCCGCATCCTCATCAAGGAAGGGCTCCTCGAGGCGCCCTACCACTATGGCTTCGTCCTCAACGTGCCGGCGGCCGCGCCCTACAGCGTGGCCAACCTCGAGGCCTTCTGCCAGGCACTCCCGGAAGGCGCCGACTTCACCGTGATGGGCATTGGGCGGGCCTCGCTGCCGGCCCAGTTCGGCGCGATCGCGCGCGGCGGCCAGATCCGCGTGGGCTTCGAGGACAACGTGTTCTTTTCGAAGGGCGTCCTGGCCAAGTCCAACGCCGAGCTCGTCGAGAGGGCGGCGCGCATCTCACATGAGGCGGGACTTGTCCCCGCCACCCCCGACGAGGTCCGGAAGTATCTCAAACTGCGCGGCTAGACGGTCCCGGTACGATTATTTGATTCGGGTCAGAGGGCACTGAGGGGAGGATGAGAGCGCCGGGAGCATCGGAAGGGGGGATTGGGGAAGGCAATTAGGGGGAAGGCAGGTATATACATCCCGCTGGCCTTTTCCCTGCTGCCGGTCCTCTTTCCCTTTTCCCTCCGTCCCCCCGCGGCCAGGTCCCGGTGCTCCCGGTGGTGAATGATAAGGAGCTTTTTCATGCACGAATTTCCAAGTTACGATTATAAGCGCATCCCCCTCTACAAAGATGTCACGCCCGAGCAGTGGGGTGACTGGCACTGGCAGATGAAGAACGACATCAAGGACGTGGCCACCCTCGAGAAGGTCCTGCCCCTCACCGAGAAGGACAAGGTCGACATCACCGAGGTCCTGAAGCGCTTCCGGATGGCAATAACGCCCTACTACGCATCCCTCATCGACCCGGCCAATCCCGGCTGCCCGGTGCGCCTCCAGGCCGTTCCCCGCCTTCCCGAAGCCCACGATGACGACTGCGACTGGGACGACCCCCTCCATGAGGACGTCGATTCGCCCGTGCCCGGCCTCACCCACCGCTATCCCGACCGGGTCCTCCTCCTCGTCACCCATATCTGCTCGATGAACTGCCGCCATTGCACGCGCCGCCGCCTCGTGGGCGAGGACGACATCACCATGAACGAGGAGAACATCGAGAGGGCGATCGAATATATCCGGAGGACGCCCATCATCCGCGACGTCATCATCTCCGGCGGCGATCCCCTGGTCCTCTCCGACGCGAAACTGGAAACCATCATCGCCAGGATCCGGGCCATCCCCCACATCGAGATCATCAGGATAGGCACGCGCACTCCCGTTGTCATGCCCATGCGCATCACCGACGGCCTCGTGGCCATGCTCAGGAAGTACCAGCCCCTTTACGTGAACACCCACTTCAACCACCCGAAGGAGATCACGGCCGAGGCGCGCGAGGCCTGCCGCAAGCTGGCCGATTCGGGCATCCTCATCGGGAACCAGTCCGTGCTGCTTCGCGACGTGAACGACTGCCCTGTCCTCATGAAGAAGCTCCTCCAGAAGCTCCTCACGATCCGCGTCCGCCCCTACTACATCTACCAGTGCGACCTTTCAAAAGGCATCTCCCATTTCCGCACGAGCGTGTCGAAGGGCATCGAGATCATGGAGAACCTGCGCGGCCACACCTCAGGCCTGGCCATCCCCACCTTCGTGATAGACGCCCCCGGCGGCGGCGGCAAGACGCCCGCCATGCCGAACTACATCATCACCTCCAACGAGAAACGCGTGGTCCTTCGCAATTATGAAGGAGTGATCACGACCTACGACGAGCCATCAAGCTACGTGGAGGATTGCGGCAAGTGCCGGATCTGCTACGACGAGCCCCAGCTCAACGCGACCTGCGGCGTCGCCCGCCTGCTTTCCGGCGAGGAGAAGACGATCGAACCGGAGGGCCTGGTGCGAGGCGCCCGCCTCGTGGCGAGCGAGGACAAGGTCTTCAGGCCCAAGGGACTTGTCCGCGGGGCGCGCATGAAGAACTCGGACCATCACTAGCGGGACGGGGCGGTCTTCAATGCGCCTCGAGGCAGCCGATTTCCTGGGCCGGGTGACCTTCATCACCGGAGCGGAAAAGCATTGCGGAAAGACGACGACGCTCAACGCCTGCCTCACGGTCCTGCGGGGCTGCGCGGAGCGTGCCGCTTTCCTCGGCATCGGCTTCGACGGGGAGGGCCAGGATGCCCTCAGCGGCCTGCGGAAGCCGCGCATCGAGGCCAGGCCCGGGGAGGTTTTCCTGACCGCAGAGCGTTACCTGCGCTCCACCGGATGCCTTCCCGAGATCCTGGAGGTGCTCCCCGGTTCGACCGCCTTGGGCAGGCTCGCGGTGGCGCGCGCCGGCCGCGCCGGCGCCGTGACCCTTGTCGGCCCGGAGCGCAACGAGATCGCCGCCTGGGCCATCAAGCGGATCCTCGAGGAGGGTTGGGCCAGGACCGTCCTCGTGGATGGCGCCATCAGCCGCATAACGCAGGTCTCTTCCTTCTCCGGGGCCCGCTTCGTCTTTGCCCTCCGGGTCTCGCCGTCGGACCTTGACCGGCAGGTGCGGCGGATCAGGCTGCTGCATGCCTTGCAGCGCTTGCCCGTGGCGGATGGCAGGGAAGAAGGCCTGGTTTTCGCGATGGACGGCCCTCTCACCCTCGAGACCTGGAAGCGCATTCCGGCGGACAGCGCGGGCGTCATCGTCGAGGATTTCACGAAGGTCTTCCTCGATGGCGGCGCCTTGGCGGCTTTCAGGCGCGAGCGGGGCCTTTTCGTGAGGAATGGCTGCGATTTCGCCGGCTTTGTCGTGATCCTGCGTGACCTGGAAAGGGAACGCTTCGCCAGGGCCTTGGGTGACAGCGAAATCGAGTCCTTCATCACCTGGAATCCCTATGGGCATTCCGAAGGACCGCGCGCCGGCGGCCTCCGTGTGGCCAACGCCGAAGGCGGTTTCGCATGACAGGAAAAAGCGCCTGCACCGAGGCGGCCTGGGATTTCTCGCGGGTCGGCGTTTTCTGGGAGCGGTTCCAGCCCCTGACGCCCTGGGGAAGGGACGAGAAGGAAGCGCGGAGGGTCAGCGCGGACAAGGCCGGCATCGAGGGGATGTACGACGATGCCGAGGCCGCGCTCGCCCTCATGGATGCCTTGGGAGCGTCTTCGGCCGGCATGGATCGCCTGACCTTCCACCTGAAAAGGATGCCCCGCTTCCCGGCCGGGCCTGTCGAGGAAGGCGCGGTCTACGAGCTTGTGGAACTGTTCCAGGTGAAGAAATTCATCGCGAATTACCGTGCTGCCTGCGGCCTTGTCGGGACCGAAGCCGCCGCGCGGTTCGGGCTCGGCTTCGGGGCGGTCGCACTTGCCTCGGAGCTGGACCGCGGGGGATCGGACGCCGAGAGCTTCTTCATCGCGGACGCCTATGATGCCCGGCTGCGGGAAGCGAGGCGGAGGATCGCGGCGATGGATGGGGAGGCGGAGGCCCGCAAGAACGCGGCGATGCTCCGGGCCGCAAGCATCCATGGGCTGGATTTTGGCGGCAGGGATTTCGCCCTCGTGCGGCATGCCGAGGCCCCTTCGATTGTCGAGGACCGCGAGACCTTCAGTGTCGACATCTACGACGAAGCCTTCTTCCTGGTCCGGCTCCGGCCTTCCGTCGGGGACTTGCGGCTCTTGGCCGAGCGCGACGGGGCGGCGGAGGCGGAGAAGCTCATCGAAGCCGAGGTTGTCGCCAGGATCTCCTCCCTCGTGTCCGCCTCGTTGCCCGAACTCAGGCGTTGCGCCGAGGCGGTGACGCGGTTCGACCTGGCGCTGGCTAGGGCTTTCCTGGCCAGGCGCTTTTCCCTCAAGCGTCCGACCCTCCTGCCGTGGTCCGCCGATCGGGGCAAAGCCGAAGCCGGCGAGGGGCAAGCCGAAGGACGCAGGATGCCGCCATTGGAGATGGCCGGCGGCGTTTTCCTGCCTTGCGCCTGGGAATGCGAACGGCTTTCGCTCAGGTACGTGAACCTCGATTTCCGGCTGGAGGAGGGCATAGCCGTCGTTTTCGGCTCGAACATGGGGGGGAAGACCGTAGCCCTGGAGACTGCGCTTTTCTTCCAGGTGCTGGCACAGGCGGGATTCTTCGTCCCTGCCACGCGATATGCGACTTCGGTGTATCCCTTCATCCACTACGTGGGGGAGAGCCGCTCCCGTCCCGTGGCCGCCCAGGAGGGGCTCTCCGGTTTCGGCTTCGAGATACGGTCCTTTGTCGAGGCGTTCGCCCAGGCGAAAGGCGGGGCCTTCCTCGTCCTTGACGAGTTCGCCCGGACCACGAGCTCACACGAGGCGGAGGCCATCCTGTCGGCCGTGATCGAGGCCCTTGCGGGAAGGGACGGGATACGGGCGCTTTTCTCGACGCACTTCCGGGGCCTGTCGCGCATCGAGGGGGTCCGTTACCTCCGGGTGCGGGGTCTGGATCGCGAAGCGGCCTCCCGCGCCATCTGCCTGGATGACGAGCCCCTGGGCGAAAGGATACGGCGCATCAACGGCATGATGCGCTACGGACTCGTGGACGAAGGGGAATCGGCGCTCAAGGGCAGCGACGCCGTCGCCATCGCCTCCCTGCTCGGCATGGATTGCGGGATCGTCACGAGGGCGGAGGCCTTCTTCGCCCAAGCCTGCCGGGACGGGGCGTCGGATATGGGAAAAAACTCATGAACATGGAGAGGATATGAAAGAGAAACTTGGATTGTCGAAGGGAAAAATCGCCGAAGCGCGCTCGCTCGCTTCAGGCATCGTGGCGCCCGTCCTTGATTTCATCGATGGGCATACGACCGTGACCGTCGAGCGCGCCACCTTGCGCATCGCCGGCGCCGATGGCGCCGACGCCGATGGCGTGCCCGTCCCGAACCTCATCGTGGACCAGCTTCGGGCCGCCGATCCGGCGACGCTCGAGGGCGGAGCCCTCGAGGGCGGAGCCCTCGTCCACTACGTGAATGCCCTCATCCGAACGGGTGGCGGCACGGCGGACCTGAACCGCCGCATCGCCGAAGGCTACCGCGTCGGCTCGGAGCCCCTGGGCGACCGTGAGGCCATCCGCCGCAAAGGCGCGCAGCTCGTCGACATCGGACTAGGGAAGGTGAAGGCCAACCGCATGCAGCGCAGCGCGAAGATGGAGGAGTGGAAAGGGAGGAACAACGATCCCCTCCTCTACCTCATCGTCGCGACAGGGAACATCCACGAGGACGTGAAGCAGGCCGAGGCCGCCGCCCTCCGCGGCGCTGATGTCATCGCCGTCATCCGCACCACGGCCCAGAGCCTCCTCGACTACGTGCCCTTCGGCGCCACGACGGAAGGCTTCGGCGGCACCTACGCCACCCAGGAGAACTTCCGCATCATGCGCGCGGCCCTCGACGCGGTCGGGGAGCGGGAGAAGCGCTACATCTGGCTCACCAACTACGCATCGGGCCTGTGCATGCCGGAGATCGCCGCGATGGGCGCCCTCGAGCGCCTGGACATGATGCTCAACGACTCGATGTACGGCATCCTTTTCCGCGACATCAACATGTACCGGACCTTCGTGGACCAGAAATTCAGCCGCATGATCAACTCCTACGCCGGCATCACGATCAACACGGGGGAGGACAACTACCTCACCACGAGCGACGCCTACGAGAAGGCCTTCACCGTCCTCGCGAGCCAGTTCCTGAACGAGCAGTTCGGCTACGCGGCGGGCCTGCCTGCCAGGCTCATGGGCCTCGGGCACGCCATGGAGATGGAGCCCGGGATCAAGAACGGCTTCCTTTACGAGCTCTCCCAGGCCCAGATGGCCCGCGAGATCTTCAGCGAGCATCCCCTCAAGTACATGCCGCCCACCAAGTTCATGTCGGGCGACATCTTCAAGGGACTGGCGATGGACACCATGTTCAATTTCGTGTCGAAGGCCACGAACCAGGGCATCCACCTCCTCGGGATGCTCACGGAGGCCATCCATACGCCCTTCATGATGGACCGTTACATCGCGGTGGAAAACGCCAAGTACGTGATGAACAGCATGGAGTCCTTCTACGACGAGATCGAATTCGCGAAGGATGGCCTTGTCGTCAACCGGGCGAAGGAGGTCCTGTCCCAGACCATCGAGTTCCTCCACGAGATCGGGGAAAAGGGACTCCTCGACGCGATCTCCACCGGGATGTTCGCGGAGGTGAAGCGGCCCAAGGATGGCGGCAAGGGGCTTGAGGGAATCGTCAAGAAAGGAAACAATTACTGGAACCCCGTGGAAGAGGCCCTCAAGGCGGGCCTGGGACTTCCAGGCCGCGGGCGGGACTACAGCGCCAGCTCCGCTGGCGATGCCAGCTCCGCTGGCGTGGCGAAGGGATAGGAGGAGGGGAAATGGCGAACATTGTCAGACCATACGGCGACACCCTGGACGACGGGAAGGTGCAGCTTTCCTTCACCTTGCCCGTGCCAGACGGCCCCAAGGGCCGCGAGGCGGCGCGCCTCCTCGTCCTCTCCTGGGGCTTCAAGGAATGCGAGGTCGTGAACTCCGCGGCGGTCTCCGACGACTTCACCTTCTATGTGGCCTACGGCAAGACCGAGATCGGTGTCGACTACGAGGCCGCGAGGGCCGATACGGCGAGCGAGGACGCGTCCATGGGCATGGACGAGACCTGCGCCTTCGTGAAGGAGAGGTTTGGGAGGAAGGTGGTGATCGTCGGCGCGTGCACGGGCTTCGATGCCCACACGGTTGGCATCGACGCGATCATGAACATGAAGGGATACAACCACCATTACGGGTTGGAGCGCTACTCGATGCTCGAAGCCCACAACCTCGGCGCCCAGATCCCGAACGAGCGCCTCATCGAGTTCGCCGAGAAGGTGAATGCCGATGCCATCCTCATCTCGCAGGTGGTCACGCAGAAGGACGTCCATGTCCAGAACCTGGTGAATTTCATCGAGCTGCTCGAGGCCAAGGGAGAGCGCGGCCGCTTCATCTGCATCGCGGGCGGTCCACGGATATCGAACAAGCTCGCCGTGGAGATCGGCTACGATGCCGGCTTCGGGAAGGGATGCTACGCGGACCACGTGGCTACCTTTGTCGTGAAAAAACTCGCCGAAAAGGCGAGGGAATAGGCGGAGGGAAAAAGTGATAACGAAACCAGTCATAAGCGCGGTGGAAGCCGCAAGGAAGATCAAGGACGGCGCCGTCCTCCATGTGGGCGGATTCCTCGGCTGCGGTTCGCCGGACGGCATAATAGCCGCCCTCGCGGCCCAGGGGACGAAGGACATGACCCTCGTATGCAATGACAGCGCCATCGCCGATCCCAAGAGCGGCCGCGTGACGGGCGTGGCTCCCCTCATCGCAGGGAAGCAGTTCTCCCGGATGATCGTGTCGCACATCGGCACCAACCCGGAAACCCAGCGCCAGATGAACGCGGGAGAGACCATCGTGGACCTCGTTCCCCAGGGCACCCTGGCCGAGCGCGTCCGCGCCGCGGGCATGGGCCTTGGCGGCGTCCTCACGCCCACCGGCGTAGGGACGGAGGTCGAGATCGGCAAGCAGAAGCTCACGGTGAATGACCGGATCTACCTCCTCGAGCTTCCCCTGCCCGGGGACGTGGCCATCCTCAAGGCGAAGAGGGCGGACAGGGCGGGCAACCTCCAATACGCCAAGACCGCCCGCAATTTCAATCCCCTCATGGCGATGGCCTGCGCCCTCGTCATGGTCGAGGCCGAGGAGATCGTCGAGATCGGCGAGATCGACCCCGACGAGGTCCATACGCCGTCCATCTTCATCGACTTCATCGTCCTCGCGGCGAAACGGGAGCAGCCATGATCGAGTACACAGAGAACAAGGAAATCATCGCGAAGCGCATCGCGCGGATCTTCAAGAACGGCGAGGTCGTCAATCTCGGCATCGGCTTGCCCACCCTGGTGGCAAACTACCTCCCGGAAGGCGTGACCATCGTCCTCCAGTCGGAGAACGGCATGCTCGGGCTCGGGCCCGCTCCCGCCATCCCGGACCCTGACCTCACCAACGCGGGCAACCAGCCCGCGGGTGTCCTGCCGGGCGGCTGCTTCTTCGATTCCGCCATGAGCTTCGGCATCATCAGGGGAGGGCACGTGGACTACACGGTCCTCGGCGTCCTCGAGGTGGACCAGGAGGGTAATCTTGCCAACTATAAGATCCCCGGGAAGCTCGTCCCCGGCATGGGCGGGGCGATGGACCTCGTCGCCGGCTCGCGCGTGGTCATCGCGGCGACCACCCACCTCGAGAAATCCGGCGCCTCCAAGCTGAGGCGCCGCTGCAAGCTACCCCTCACCGCGGCCCGGGAAGTGAACCTCGTGGTCACGGACGTGGGTTACTTCGAGATCCTGGGCGACAAGTTCCGCCTCCTCGAGTACTTCGCGCCCTACACGCCGGAATGGATCCAGGAGCATACCGATGCCGATGTGCTCGTGACGTCCACCTGCAGCTGCTGCAGCGACCTCTGACGGGGGAGAAGGCGCCGTCCGCCTTCCGGCGGCCCTTCCCGCTGGCTGGAAGGACCGCCTTCAGGCATGATATCCTCCAATCGCGCGAACGATTGGAGGGGCATCATCAAGCACGAGGTGACAAGGAAACAGCATAATTCGCGGCATTGTTTCGTCTGTGGGCTCGAGAACAGCCTGGGCCTGAAGGCCGCGTTCTATGAGACCGGTTCGGGCGAGCTTGTCGCCATCATCAAGCCGGGCGCGGAGCACCAGAGCTATCCTGGAAGGATGCATGGCGGCGTGGCCGCGGCCATCCTGGACGAGACCATCGGCAGGGCCGTGGCCATCGGGAAGGACGACCAGGTCTGGGGCGTCACGATAGAACTTACGATGAAGTACCGCAAGCCCGTTCCCCTTGACCAGGAACTGATGGCGGTCGGAAGGGTGAGCAAGGACGGCGGGCGGATTTTCGAAGGCTCCGGGGAGATCCTGCTGGCCAACGGCGACGTGGCGGTGACCGCCGTCGGCCGCTACATGAAGGTGCCGGTGGAGAAGATCACCGATGTGGACTTCGCGGCGGAGGACTGGTTCCTCGCCGAAAGCCCTGACGATCCGAAACAGGTCGAGCTGCCGGACAAGGCCACCTGATGCCGGTCCGGCCGCAAGGGCCGCGGCACCACGCCGCGGCCCTTGCGGGTCCCCGCTACTGCTCCGCCCAGAGCTTCACGAGCTCGAGCACGGTGGCCACCGTGGCCGACATCTCCCCTGCCGAGGCCCATTCGTAACGACTATGGTAATTGTAACCACCCGTGAAAAGGTTGGGCGTCGGGATGCCCATCTCGGTGAGGCGGGCGCCGTCGGTGCCGCCGCGGATCGGCTTGATCGTCGGTTCCAGCCCGGCCCTGCGCGCCGCTTCCATCGAGCGTTCGAGGACCTCGGGCTTCAGGTTGAGCTTCTCGCGCATGTTCACGTACTGCCGGGTGATCTTGAGGCTGACGGTGCCAAGGGGGAACTGGGCTTCCACGGCCTTGGCGATGGCGTTGATCGCTGCGATGCGGCTCTCCATCCCACCCTGGCTGAAGTCGCGGAGGTAGACGTCAAGGTTGGCCTTCTCGAGGCTGCCGCGGATCTCCAGCGGGCAATAGTAGCCGTACCAGCCGTCGGTGGATTCCGGCGCCTCGCTCCTCGGGAGCATCGAGACGAAGGATGCCGCCATCGACACCGCGTTCGCCAGCTTGCCGCGCGCGGAGCCGATGTGTATGACCTTGCCCGTGAACTCGGCCTTGACCTCATAGGCGGTGAAGCACTCGGCCTCCACCTCGCCGGCCTTTCCGCCATCGAGGGTGTAGCAGGCGGCCGCCTTGATCTCCTGCAGGGGGAAGCGGTCCATTCCCTTGCCGGTCTCCTCATCGGGCGTGAAGATGATCTCGAGGGGGCCATGCTTGATGGAGGGATCCATGGCAAGGACGTGGACGGCCGTCATGATCTCGGCGAGGCCGGCCTTGTCGTCGGCGCCAAGGAGGGTCTTGCCGTCGGTGACGATGATGGTGTCGCCCACATGGTCACACAGGTCGGGGAACTCAGAGGGCGAGAGGACGTAGCCTTCCGAGAGGGCGAGGGCCTTGCCGTCATAGTCCTTGACGATGCGTGGCTTCACGTCCTTGCCGGAGACATCGCTGGCGGTGTCCATATGGGCCATGAGACCGAGGGTCGGCGCCGATTCGAGGCCCGGGCTCGCAGGCATCGTGGCGATGAGGTAACAGCGCTCGTCGAGGCGGACGTCCTTGAGTCCCAGGCCTTCCAGCTCCAGGGCCAGGAGGCGGGCAAGGTCCCATTGGGTCGCCGTGGTCGGCGTCGTTTCCAGGTGGCGGTCGCTCGTGGTTTCGATGGCCGCATAGCGGACAAGGCGTTCAACGGCTTCTGCGGCATAGGGCCGCGCAAGGTATCCAGCATACGATTTCATGGTGCAGGCAGTATGCACGGTTCGTCGAATACCGGCAAGCCATCACTGGATGACGGCGAAATCGGAAAGCCAGATCTCGTCCACCTTGCCGAGGGAAAGGAGACTGTTGATAGAATCACGGAGGCCGGCCTTGATGGCGCCTTCGTAGGCGGGAAGGAGCTCCGCGGCGTTTTTCTTCGCGAAGAAACCCAGTGCGGCGGCCTTGAGCGCTTCCGTTTTCGTGTCGAGCTCCTCGGCGAAGACCGGGTCGTCGGCGGGGTAGGGGAAGCTCACGGTCGCCACGACCACCGCCGGTGGCTTGTCCCTGGTCGCCGCGCGAAGAGTGCCGAGCCGCGTGAAAACGTAGGATCCCGCGGGGACGTTCGCTAGGGCGGCCTCACGCTGGAGCTTGCGCCCGCGAGACCCGGTGGCCAGGCCATAGGCGGTCCCGGCACCTATCGCGAGGACCAGGACGATGGCGATGATGGCGAAGGCTTTCGAGAAAGCGTCAAGGCTTTTCCTCATGGCCGAACTCTAGGCCCGGGGTGTCCTGGCGTCAAGCCGCTTCCCCTGTCGCCGCGGCAGGCGCTAGAATCGAGGATAGAGAACAAAGGAGGCCTTCCTTGGAAAACGAGAAGCGGCAGCGATGGCAGCGCGCCTGGCTCCATTGGCGCTGGGCCGTCCTGGGCTTGTTTGCCTTCGCCTTCCTTTTGCTCATCGTCTATTCGAGGAGCGCGGGGACCCAAAGCCGCTGGAGCTATCGCGAAACGGGGCCATGGAAAGTGTTCAATGAAAAAATCGTACCCAAGGACAGGCTGGAGGCCTTCCGAGCCGATTTTCCGGATTTTGCCATCGTCTGGTTTGCCAGGCTCGGCATCGTGGTGGATCTTGGCAAGGGCGACAGCCTGGTAACGTTCGCGGCCTGGGGAGACTACTCCGCACTCGGCATGGATGACAGGCTCATTTTCAAGAAGCTGAAGGAGGGGCATGCTTCGGAGCTCCGCCTCCTTTCCATCATGGCCAAGGAGTTCAAGCTCAACGAGCCCGTGGCTTCATGCTTCGCGACTTCGGACGGCAAGCTCCTCTTCATCGACCTGCGGGGGGACGGAAAGGCCGCCGCGATACATGGGCTTGCCCATGTCATGGCGCGCAAGAATATCCCTTCCGCCGTCGGCGAGAGGACGAACGCGGCCAAGGCCTTCGACTACGACCCGCGCCTTGTCAGGGAATTGCGCTTCATCGATGAGGTGGCGGCTCTCCTCCTTTCCGACCTCTACCTTGCGGGCGCCACCGGCACCAAGACCAAGGACCTCGAGGCGCTCGCGGCCTTCGACGAAAAGCGCTACGCCCGCGAAGGTCCCATCTACAGGGACGAGGGGCTGACTTTCACCTTCGGCTCCGATCCTCGCACTCCCGATGCCTTCGCGGGAGCGGCCCGGTTTGCCCTTGCCGCCGCACGGGAGCGTGGCCTGCCCGCGGCCGTGGCCTTCGCGGGAAACTTTTTGCGGGGGGACTACGTTTCCCTCGACCAGCTCTGCACGGGCCTTGGGGGGAAGCTCCCGTCCTTGCTCAAGCGCTATCTCGGCTCGGAGGATATCCCCGAATAATTGTTTCTATAAGTAATTACGCTGTAGGCATTTAATCGGCCTCCCTTTGACGAGCCATGGGGCTAGGCAGTAGACTGCGTCAATACCTCAAGGGGGAAGAACATGGAACTGCCCTTCGCCGAACCCTACCGCATCAAGATGATCGAGCCGATCAGGAGAACGACCCGCTCGGAGCGCGAAGCCTGGATAGCCCGGGCCAAGTACAACCTCTTCAACTTGCGGAGCGAGGAAGTCTACATCGACCTGCTCACCGATTCAGGCACCGGGGCCATGTCCAGCGCCCAGTGGGCCGAGATCATGCTCGGCGACGAAAGCTATGCGGGCGCCTCCTCCTACTACAAGCTGAAGGAGACCATCTCCGAACTCCTTGGCATGCCGTTCCTCCTCCCCGCCCATCAAGGACGCGCCGCGGAAAACGTCCTCTTCTCGGCCCTCATCGGCGTGGGCAAGGAAGGCGAGGGCAAGGTTGTCCCCGGCAACTCCCATTTCGACACGACCAAGGGGCATATCGAGTTCCGCCATGCCCACGCCATCGACTGCACCATCGACGAGGCCTTCGATACCGAGATCGACCATCCTTTCAAGGGCAATGTCGACCTCGGAAAACTGGAGAAGGTCTTCATGGCGCATCCGCGTGAGCGCATTCCCCTCTGCCTGATCACGATCACCTGCAATTCCTCGGGCGGCCAGCCCGTCTCCATGGCCAACATCAGGGAAACCTCGGCCCTCTGCAAGCGCTATGGCATCCCCGTGTATTTCGATGCCGCCCGTTTCGCGGAGAACGCCTACTTCATCAAGCTGCGCGAGCCCGGCTTTGCGGATAAGGCCGTGAAGGACATCGTGCGCGAGATGTTCTCCTATGTGGAGGGCTGCACGATGTCCAGCAAAAAGGACGGGATCGTGAACATCGGCGGCTTCACGGCCTTCCGCAACGAGGAGACCTTCCGCGCGGCCACCTCCTTCAACATCATGTTCGAGGGCTACAACACCTATGGCGGCATGGCCGGCCGCGACCTCGGGGCCCTGTCCGTCGGTCTCCGGGAGGCTTGCGAGCCCGACTACCTTTCCTCGCGCATCGGCCAGGTCGCCTATCTCGGCAAGGCCCTCACCGCCGCCGGCGTGCCCGTCCAGAAGCCCTACGGCGGGCACGCGATCTTCATCGACGCCAAGCGCTTCCTGCCCAAGCTCCCAAGGGAGGAGTTCATCGCCCAGACCCTCGGAGTCGAGCTGTACAAGGAAGGCGGACTGCGGGGTGTCGAGATCGGGGCCATCATGGCGGACCGCGACCCCGATACCCACGAGAACCGCTATCCCGCCCTCGAGCTCCTTCGCCTGGCCATCCCGCGCCGCGTCTATACGAGCGACCATATGGACTACGTGGCTGCCGTCGTGATCAATGTCTTCGAACGCCGCGACGCCATCAAGCGCGGCTACAGGATCACCTGGGAAGCCAAGCTGCTGCGCCACTTCACGGTCGAGCTCGCTCCTGCCACCTAGCCCTTCCGCCATCCGCGCCCAATCTGGCGCGGATGGCTCGATTGTCATTCGAACCCCTCGGAAATGCGGTCGCATATCGTCTATACTTTTCCACGTGAAGCTCCCGACCATGTTCGTGTGCTGCCTCCTGGCCCTGCTGCCGGCCCGTGGCCTGGCCGCCCTTCCCCAGCAGAGCCATATCCTCGTCCTCCGGGCCTCGACGCTCCCGGTGGACATGCTCGTGGAGTACATGGACGCCAAGCGCCACGGCGGAGCGGCCTATGAGGCGGCCTTCGCCGATTACCTTCGCCTGCGCTATGTCGACAACGCGAGCGACAATGCCGCCCTTGGCCTCCTCGTGAAGGATGGGTCCGGCCTTTTCCCCGGAGTGGCCGTCGTATTCTGTGGCGTCGACGATTTCGAGCCCGCCCTCCTCGACGGCCTGCGCGAATGGGCTGCGGGCCTTCCCGTCAACGCCATGGTCCATTTCCTGAACTATGTCGTGGATCAGGCCGGTGAAAGCCGGCCTGCCGCGGCGGTGATCGCGGGACTTGGACGGCCTGACCTGCCCGTTTTCACGACCCATGACCTGTTCATGGCCACGGGAGTCCTTGGTGGCAGGCTTGTGACCGGAGCCGGCCAGGGAAGGATGGCGGCGGAGGTCGCTCTGGGGATCCTGGGCGGCGCCGACATCAAGAAAGCACAGATCTCCTCGCAAGGGGCGAACGAGTATGTCTTCTCCTGGAGGGAGCTCCAGCGTTTTGGGGTCTCCGCGGGCAGGTCGCCTCCCGCTTCCCGCCTCCAGGGCAGGCCGTTGGGCATTTTCGAAAAGGACCCTCGGGCGGCCCTCCTCCTGTTCGCCTCGATCGTTGTCCTCGGGAGCGGCCTCCTCCTCCTCCTTGTCGCCGCTTTCCTTCGGCATCGTTCCCGCGCCGGCCTGGCGGAAAGCGAAAGCAAGTACCGTGGCCTGTTCGAAAGCCTGACCTTCGGAGCGGCCAAGCACGTCCTCATCCGCGACGCTTCGGGAAAGGCGGTCGATTACCGCTTTGTCGAGGCGAACCCGATGTTCGAGACCTTGCTCGGCCTCCGGCGCGAGGACGTGCTGGGGAAGACCGCCGTGGAAGTCTACGGCGAGGCCTACCACCTCGAGGAATACGCGCGCTGTGTCGACGAAGGCACTCGGCTTTCCTTCGAGCTCCCCTACCGGGACCGCATCTACAGGACCACCGTCTATCGCCCCTCCCCCGACCAGTTTGTCACCCTCTTCGATGACGTCACCGAATTGGCCCGCGTCCAGGGGCAAATCGCCCGGTCCGAGGCCCGCTTCCGGAAGCTCTTCGACACCATGGAGCAAGGCGTCGTCTATCAGGACACCGAGGGCCGGATCACCTCCTTCAACGCGCAGGCCCAGGCCATCCTCGGAATCGACGGCGAGGAGCTGGCGAGGCGGGGTTCCCTGGATCTGGGCTGGAACGGCATCCATGAAGACGGCTCGCCCTTCTCCGGGGAGGACCACCCTGCGATGCGTGCCTTGCGCGGCGCGAGGCGGGAGACATCCATCATTGGCCTGCAGACTGCACCCGGCCGGAAAAGGCTCTGGCTTGTCGCGACGGCGGTCCCGGAGTTCCGCGACGGCGAGGACAGGCCTTTCGGGGTCTTCGTCACCTTCACGGACATCAGTTCGCTCAAGGAAGCCGAGGAAAAGCTCGCCGCCCAGGCCAAAGAGCTCACGCAGAAAAACGAGGAGCTCGAGCGATTCGCCTACACAGTCTCGCACGACCTCAAGAGCCCGCTGGTGACCATCAAGGGCTTCCTCTCCTTTGTCCGCAAGGACATAGCGGAAAAAGACGACTCGCGCCTCATGCCTGACCTGGACCGGATCGCCGCCGCAGCCGATCGCATGCAGGAACTGCTCGCCGATATCCTCGAGCTTTCCCGGGTCGGAAGGAATACCGATCCTCCTCGGCGCTTCTCCATGCGCGATGCCCTCGCCCTCGCGCTCGAGGGCCTGGCCGGCGGCCTGGCCGCGGCAGGCGCTACGGTGGTCGAGCCCCCGTCCTGGCCTGAGGTGGTCGCGGACAGGTCCCGCCTCGCCGAGGTCTGGCAGAACCTCCTGGAGAATGCCCTCAAGTACCGCGGGCCGGAATCCCCCCGCATCGTCCTTGGCTGGGAAAAACGCGGGAATGAACTCGTCTTCCGGGTTACCGACAATGGGATCGGCCTGGAGCCACGTTTCGTTGAAACCATCTTCGGGCTCTTCAACAAGCTCGACCCGAAATGCGAGGGGACCGGCATAGGGCTTGCCCTGGTCAGGCGCATCGTGGAATGCCACGGAGGCACCACCTGGGTCGAGTCGGCTGGACCGGGGTCGGGTTCGACCTTCCATTTCAGCCTGCCGCTGCCTCCCGCCGCCCCGGCGAGCGGTGGGCCGGGGAAGCGTTCATGAAGGGCCTCCTGCCCCTCCTTGCCTGGATCCTCCCGGGCTTTCTCCTCGTGTCCCTGGTCGTCTATATCGTCTTGAGCGGGCGCTCGAGGATTGTCCTCCGGCAGAAGGTCGCCGAACTCCTCGAAGTCCAACGCAAGCTCGAGGTGGCCAACGCTGCATTGGCCCAGGCCAATGCAGCCCTAGAGCGGCTATCGGCCATCGATGCCCTGACCGGCATCGCCAACCGGCGCCGCCTCGACGAGGCCCTCGAGACGGCGATGGGCAGGTCCGCACGCGAGAAGGAGAGCCTAGCGGCCGCGATGATCGACATTGACCATTTCAAGCCATACAACGACCGCTACGGCCATCCGGCCGGCGATGAGTGCCTGAAACGGGTGGCCATCCTCATCGATTCCATGCTCGAGAGGGCCGACGACCTGGCGGCTAGGTATGGCGGGGAGGAGTTCCTGGTCATCCTGCCCAACACCGACGCCGCGGGCGCCGCCGTCATGGCCGAGCGCATCAGGAAGGGCGTGGAGGACATGGGCATCCCCCACAGCGAGTCCAGGGCCGCAGACCACGTGACGGTGAGCGTCGGGTATGCCGCCATCCTCCCCCTCCCCGGCATGTCGCCCGCGGGCCTCGTGGAAGCGGCCGATCGAGCCCTCTATGCGGCGAAGGAAAGGGGCCGGAACCGCGTTTCCGACTAGCCGAGAGGGCGTCGCATTCCGTATCATAGAATCATGCCAATACCCACATATCCTGAGTTCGCCGATATCTCCCTGGCCATGCGGGACGAGTTCTATCCTTCCCTCAACCTCCTCAAGGATGGCGTCTCGGAGTTCAGCTTCTCCAACCTGTACCTGTTCCGCAGGACCTACGGCTATCGCGTATCCAGGATCCCCGGCAAGACCTTCATCGTCGAAGGGATAAAGAACGGCGCCTCCTTTTTCTACGCGCCTTGCTCCTTGCCCGATGCCGGGCATTACGATGACCTCATGTCGCGGCATGACTACCAGAAGAACCTCTCCGAGACCCAGGCCGAGGCGCACCGCATCGACCTCGAGGCCCGGGGCTACACGGTCCGCGAGGACAGGGACAATTTCGACTACCTCTACAGCCGGACCGACCTTGCCGAGCTTTCGGGCAAGGCCTATCACAAGAAGCGCAACCTCGTGAACGGCTTCATCAATTCCTACACCTACGAGCAGAAACCCCTTTCCACGGAAAACGTGAAGGATGCGATGGCTGTCCTGGATGAGTGGAAGGATAGCAAGGGCTTCGACGGCGACTACGCGGCGGCGAGCGAGGGACTGGCCCTCTACGACGTCCTTGGGATGCGGGGCTGCGTGTATTACGTGGATGGGACGCCCGCCGGCTGGTGCCTGGGCGAGCCCATGGCCAAGGCCAGGATGTTCGCTGTCCATTTCGAGAAAGCCTCGGAACGCTACAAGGGCATCTACCAGTTCATAAACCAGGCTTTCGCCCAAGCCCTCCCCGTCTACATGAAATCGGTGAACCGCGAGCAGGACCTCGGTGACGAAGGGCTCAGGCAGGCCAAGATGACCTATCGCCCGAGCGGCTTCGTCAAGAAATACCGGGTCACCAAGGAAGCCTGAGATGGAGGCCGACCTCCGGAGCCTGACGCTCGAGGCGGCAGAAGCCGCCCTTGCCAGGCGTTTCGATATCGCACAACGCGCCTTGGCCGAGCGGAACGCCGCGGTCGGGGGCATCGGCAAGGGAGACATGCACGGGAAGGTCTCCGACTGGCTTTCCGACGTGGCGCGCCGGACGGTCTGCCTCACCCTGCTGGCGGGCTCAGGTTCGCGCTGGCAGAGATCCCTTGCGGAGGCACGGGCCTTGCCGGAATCGGAGCGGCCCGGCTGCTTCGATCCTTCCTTCGATCCTGGGCTGCCCCGCGGCCTGTATCCTGTCCGCGATTTCCTCGGCCTTCCCGGCTCGTCCGGCCGCGTGCCGGTGGCCGCCTACAGCCTCCATGCCGTGCGGAACCTGGGACGCCACCTTGTGGTCGTCCGCGGAAACGAGGATGAGATAGACCGAGGCATCCTTGCGCCTTTGGGCATACCGGCGCAGGCCCGCGAATTTTTCACGCAGGAAGCCCCTTTCGGGAAACCCTTGGGCCATGGTGACGCCGCATGGCAGTGCCGGAGGCTTTGGTCCCCTGCAGACTATGTCGTGACGAATTTCGGGGGCGACGCCAATTCCCGCCACACCGTCCTTACGAGCCTCCTTGTCATGGACGCCCTCGCTGCCCTGGGAGAAGGGGTGGATCTCCTCATTCCGGCCGCGCATATCCAGGATCCCGCCTATCCGATCGGCCTCGACAGCTCAGGGCTTCCCCGGGTTTTCGGCCATGCGAAACTGCAGGGCCAGAAAGCCGGCCCCACCGTAGCGGGCTACACGAATGTGGGCGTCAGGGTTTACCGGGCCAAGGCCCTCTTGGCCAAGGTCGAGGCCTTCCGCTCCCTCCATTGGACCCCGGGAACGGGATACTCGATACCGGGAAATGATCCCGCCGGGCACGAGTTCGCCCTTGACAACATAGATGCGGAACTCGCGCGGGAAGGCAGGGTCCGCATCATCGCCATCTGCCGCGCGGCTGAACTCACGCCCGCCAAGGCCCTCTCCGACATTCCCGCATTCGAGCGCGCGATCGAGTCCGTGACCGCAGAGGACAGGATGCGCGGCCTGCGGGATTGAAATAAAGATGAATTGACGCGATATTTATGCCTTGGAGCGTGCCCATGCCGTTTCTCGACTACCGGACAATTTTGGTCAACGGCCTCCTTATCCTTGGCTTCGTCACCGTGATCGTGCTCCTGGCCACGGTCAAGCGTGGCCGCTTGGGGCTCATGGCCTGGCCTGTGGCCAACCTGGCCTTCATCGCCTCCAGGATCATCCTAAGCCTCCAGCCCGGCTTGCCCCCCATAGTTGGCATCATCCTGGGTAATGGCTTGGCCCTCTTTGCCATGATGGCCTATGCGACGGCGGCCACCGTCATCCTGTCGGGAAGTCCGCGCACGTCCTTTTTTGCCGCCCTTGGGGCCTGTGTCTTGGCGGCCCTCGCGTTTTTCACCTGGATTGCCCCGAACACCCTGGTCCGCATAGAAGTGATGTCCCTGATCACCGGCGGCCTCGCGGCGCAGGCAGCGGTCGACATCCGGCGCCTGTCCCGAAAGGTGAAGCTCCGCGGCGACCCTGGCATCCTCGTCTTCATGTTCGGCCTCTATTCGCTTTTCTTCGCCTCGCGCGCCGCATGGTACTTGCTGGAAGGGAGGATCGCAGGGAATGCGATGCCGAGGGACCTCGTCTTTTCGATCGAGATGGTCTTTTCGGTCACGTTGCTGGTGTCGTTCAACTTCATCCTTCTCGTCATCCTCATGACAAGGCTCGAGCGGGAGATAACCGGCAAGGTCCTTGAGGTCGGGGAAAGCCGCAACGAGCTCCAGGTGCTCTACGACGCCCTCTTCGAGACCGCCGGGGCAATGGACATCGAGGAGCTCGCCCCGAGGATCCTCGACCTCCTCGTCTTGCGGCTCCATGCGAGGACGGCGGCCCTCCACCTTGCCGAAAACGCGACCGGCGACCTCGTCCTCATCGCCCAGCGCGGCTACGATGCGCAGGCCATCACCCTCCTGGCGCACCCGCCCAAGGGGGGGAGCGTGGCGGCCCTGGCATTCGAGGGGCGGAGCCCCGTGATCTGGACCCTCGACGACTATCCGGAAGGGGCGATGCGGGAGGCCATGGCCCGGCATGGGCTCGCGACCGTGGGTGGCTTCCCGATCGTCGCGCGGGGCGAGATCCTCGGTTCGCTGACGATCGGCTATCCGGGCGTAAATGCCCTCAAACCCGAAAAGGCCTCCCTGCTTGCGACCCTCGGCCTCCAGCTGGGCACGGTCATCCGGGCGGCCAGGCTGCACGACCAGCTGGACAGGGCCAATGCCCGCCTTGACGTGCTTGCCAGCACCGACGCGCTCACCGGCCTGGCGAACCGGCGGACGGCCCTCCGCGAACTCGAGCGGGAGACGGCCCGCGCCCGCCGTTCCAACGGGAAGGTCGCGGTGATCATGTGCGATATAGACCGTTTCAAGGATTTCAATGATCTCCACGGCCACGATTGCGGCGACTACGTCCTAGTGGGCACGGCGGGCATCATCGCGGAAACGGCAAGGGCCACCGATATCGCCGCACGGTGGGGAGGCGAGGAATTCCTCGTGATCCTTGGCGAATCCGATTCCTCCGGTATCGCCCTCGCCGAGCGGCTCCGGAAGCGAGTGGAGGAGGCAGTCTGGGAATTCGAGGGCAAGCGCCTTTCGGTGTCCATCACCCTAGGCATGGCTTTCTGCCCGCCCGAACTCGGAGGCGAGCGCGCCATCGCGATGGCCGACGAGGCCCTGTACGAGGGCAAGCGCGGTGGCCGCAACCGAGTGGTCGTCCACGGCGAGGAAGCCCCGCCCAACGAGCCCTCCGTCAAGCCCACCGACACCCCCAACGACCTCCTCCCCGTGGACTGAATTTCCACGAAGCCCCAGGACTCGGGACGCGCGAATCCCTCCTCGCTTTTTGAATCCCCCCAAGCCTTCGGCGTGGCTAGTTGATCATGTGCCCCGGACCTTGTCGAATTTCGCGCCGCCCAGGGGTGGTGGGGAAAGCGCGCATGAAAGGCAAATAAAAAGCCCATCGCCGCTTGGACGATGGGCCACCAGGGTTCCTTGGAAGGCAATCTACAGGAGCGGCGAAGGCTTCGCGATCTCGTAGCCCTGCGCGTAGTCCACGCCGATCTCGATGAGCTTCTGCTTGATCGCGGCGCTCTTCACGAATTCCGCGATGGTCTTGATCCCCATGACATGGCCCACCGAATTGATGGACTCGACCATCGCGTAGCTTATGAGGGATTCGTCGATGGTCTGCACGAATGAGCCGTCGATCTTGAGGTAGTCCACGGCCAGGTTCTTGAGGTAGCTGAAGGACGAGAAGCCCGAGCCGAAATCGTCGAGCGCGAATGTGAAGCCCTGGTCCTTCAGCTTCTTCATGAAACGGCTCGCGTAGGAGAGGTTCTGGATGGCGGCGCTTTCCGTGATCTCGAAGCAGATGCGCGAGGGGTCGACCCTCGCTTCGGCCACTTCCTCCAGGATGATGTCGATGAGGTTCTCGTCGAGGAGGGAAGGGCCGGAAAGATTGATGGAGATGAGGCCCTGGGCCACCTTCGCCCCGCGGTCAAGGAGGGTGCGATAGGCCCGGATCGAGTTGCGGACCACCCAGCGGTCGACCAGGGGCATGAGGTTGTAACGTTCGGCCGCCGGGATGAAGTCGCCGGGGTTGGCGATGCTTCCGTCCTCGTTGCGCAGCCGGAGGAGGATCTCCGCCTTGTCCTCGAGGCCCGCGCCTTCCTTGAGTGGGACGATGGGCTGGTGGTAGAGGATGAAACGGTTTTCGTCCGCCGCACGGTTGATCTTGGCGATCCATTCCATGTCTCCGCGCCGCTTCTCGTACATGCTGTCACCCGGGCTGAAGACGCTGATCTTGTTGCCGCCTTCCTCCTTGGAGAGATGGCAGGCGTCATCCGCCGCGGCAAGGACCGCGTGGGTGTCCTCGCTCTCGCGGTTGAGGGGGACGGCCCCGATGGAAAGGGTCACCGGGAAGACCCCGTTCTGCCAGACGAACTTGCGGAGCTGGACAGCTTCCTGGAGGCGGCGCGCGACATTGATCGCGTTCTCGATCTCGCAATCCCTGAGGATGATCGCGTATTCGTCGCCGCCGATGCGGGCGGAGAAGTCCTTGCGCGAGATGTTGGCCTGGATATGGGAAGCGACCTGCCTGAGGAGTTCGTCGCCTGCGAGGGTGCCGCAAGCGTCGTTCACGGCCTTGAAGCGGTCCACGTCGATGACGAGGAGGGCCAGCCTGTCGTCCGAGGTGCGGAGGGTCTTGAGGATCTCGTTGAGCTTGTAGGAGAACTCCTCGCGGTTCGACAGGCCTGTCAGGCTGTCATGGCTGGCCTGGTAGGAGATGGTCTCCGAGAGGCGCTTGATTTCGGTCATGTCGCGCAGCGTGACCACGAAGCCGTCTGTGGAATTCTGCTGTTCATGGATGCGGGTGATCGATCCGTCGGCGATGATGCTCTGGCCCGCGCCGTTCCTGATCACCGTCTCGGTGAAGAAGATCGGCTTGTCCCCATCGGGTATCGAGGCGAACAGGTCGCTGGCGACATGGGTGTCCACGGGCGTAAGGAGGTCGGCGACCTTCTTGCCCCTCGCTTGGGCTTCCAGCAGGCCTACGATCTCCTCCGCCGCGGGATTCATGAAACTAACGGCGAGCTCCACGTCCGTGGCGATGATCGCATCGTTGATGGAGTGGAGGATGGCCGAAAAAAGCCTTTCCTGCTTGCGCAGGCGCTTGTCCATCGCGTTCTTGTATAGGGCGATGTCGATCGTGGTATAGAGTTCGCGTTCCTTGAAGGGCTTGAGGATGTAGCCCGCAGGCTCCACTTCCTTGGCGCGCTCGAGGGTTTTTTCGTCGGTGTAGGCGGTCAGGAAGATGACGGGAATCCCGAATTGCCGCTTTATTTCCTTGGCGGCCTCGATGCCATCCATGGCCCCCATGAGCATGATGTCCATGAGGATGATATCGGGCTGGTGCACCCGGGCGATTTCCACCGCGTCGCGGCCGTCGCCCACCATGCCTACGACTTTGTAGCCGAAGCGTTCCAGACGCCTCTGCAGGTCGAGCGCGATGATTTTCTCGTCTTCTACTATTACGATTCTTTCGTTGTTCATGCTGGTGTGGCTTTCAGTATATCCGGTTTTTCATGCGCCGCAAGGTTTCCGCCTAAGGAACAAGCAGATGGAAGGCAACATTGGCGGCTCCCGCTCCAAAAATGGCCCAAAGCGGCGACGCTTTCGTGAATGCCACGAGGGCAAAGCTTCCGACCCCGATGGCCGCCAGGACCGGATCGATGACCCCCCTTGGAAGGAGGAGCCATAAGGTCATGGTCATCATGGCGAGGGTTCCCGTCTTGAGGGATTCCTGGAGCTCCGGTCCCCTGACCTTGAGCCTTTTGCCCACTATTCCGGTCAGGCAAATGGCCAGGACCGGGAAGGTGACCACGGAAAGCGTGGCCAGGACTGCCCCGAGGATGCCCTGCCTCTGCCAGCCGACCATGGTGGCGGCGTTGAGGGCCACCGGCCCAGGCGTCGATTGGGCGATGGCGACAAGCGAGGAGAAGCCACTTTCATCGATCCACCGAGGCACGACCTCGGTCTTGATGAGGCCGACAATGGACCAGCCTCCTCCAAAGGAGACGAACCCGATCTTGAAAAAGGACCAGATTATCGAGAGGAGTTCCATCGTATCTCCATGAAATAGAGGACAAGGATGGCCGCGAAAAAAACCACAAGGGTGAAGGCGGGCAAAAGGCAGAGCAGCAGCGAGAGGGCGATCGCGGAAATCGCGCGGAATGGCGTCCAGGCGCGCATCTTGGCGACTTTCCAGATCATGGCGGCCACAAGGCCGGGGACGGTCGCACCCGCTCCCTTAAGGAAGTTCCGCACGGGAGGGAGTTCGCCGATTTGGCCCAGAAGGGCGGCGACAAGGACAATGGCGCCGAAGGGAGGCAGCATGACCCCGAGTCCGGCCGCCGCGGCTCCCTTGGCTCCGGCGAGTCTTTTCCCTACCAGGAGCGCTGTGGTGAAGGCCAGCGGGCCGGGAAAGGACTGGGCTTGGGCGAAAAGATCGAAGAAATCCTCTTCCCCTACCCAGCCTTTTTTTTCAAGGGTCGAACCGATCACTGGCACCATGGCATAGCCCCCGCCCACAGTGATCGCCGATATGCCGAAAAAGAGGAAAAAAAGCCCGGCGCTGGCGGGGGCTTTGGGATTTTCGGCAGCTGTTCCCTTCTTCATGGGGCAGTCCCGATGCCGATCCTCGCAGCGGCCGCGAGTCCGGCCAATTCCTGAAGCTTTTCATCGCCCATTTCGCGTGTCGCCTCCCTGGCCATTGATCCCCTCAGCCAGAACAGGTAGCTTTTCACGGCCTTTCCGGGAGCCAACGCGGCGGCTGCCATGCGATAGAGCGCCATCTGGACCTCGTACTCGCCGCTTTGGAAGCGCGCATTGCTCTTGAAATCCACGATGATGATTTCCTTGGCCGACTCTGCAAAAAGGTCCATGCGGCCCGTAATGCGCCAGTGTGCGCCCTCCGCATTGGCTCCAGGCAACTTCAGGATAAACCCTTTTTCGGTCTCGATCCGGGGAAAAGCCAGGGCATGCCTCCCGATTTCTGAATCCAGGAAACCTTGGGCAAGACGGATGGCTTCGGTCTTGGCAAGGGAACGGAGGCCCTCCGGCAGGACATCCAGATAGCGGTCGCGAAGGGCCAGTCGGCCTTCCTGCACAAAAGCCTCGATCGCGGCGTGGCAGGCTTCCCCGAAGAGGGCTTCGAAATCGGGAGGAAGTTTCTTGCCATCCAAAGCGGTCGGGGGAAGGCTTTCTCCGGAAGCCCCGGCGCCACCGCCGAACGCGACGGCCTCCAAGGCCGTTGCGGGAAGGACCTTGCCCGCATAGCTCCGATCAAGGAATGTCCGGGGCTTGCCCTCGTCGGCGCCGGCTGTCCTCGGGGGGATGGCATAGGCGGCGGACATCGAGGCCAGGTCCCGCCGTGGACCTCCTCCATGGCTTGCGCTTCTGGCGCCGCCGACAAGGCGGCCGTAGGCTTCGGCCTGCAGATCGGGAAGGACCTGGAATTCGATCTCGGACGGGAGACCGGGAAGGCGACCCATTTCATCCAGTCCAGCCATCCCCGGAGCAAGGAGCCCAAGGAAGGAGGCCCCGACGGAATCAGCGCGCCATGGTTCCACTCCCGCGAAGACGAGGTGGGTTTCGGCTCGGGTGCAGGCGACATAGAAAAGGCGCTTTGTCTCGGCCCGGGACTTGGCCACGTCGAGGGCCTTCGCCTCTTCGTAGAAGACGTTGGAGCGCGTCGCCCCCGGTTCATCCAAAGGGACGAGGTTGAGGGTGATGCCGGCGGTGTCCGAGAGGTAGAAGGCCTCGCCCGCCCCGTCCAGCTGGCCCTGGTTTTCCATCCAGGGGATGATGACGACGGGGAACTCGAGGCCCTTGCTGCGATGGACGCTCATGAGCCGGACGCCAGAACCTGCCTCCCTCTGGATGGCGGCATCGTCGAGTTTTTCCGGCTGGCCCATGAGGGGTTCGAGGCGGGAAAGGAAGACCGAAAGGCCCTCGCTCCGCGAGTCTGACTGGACGGCCAGGGCATAGAGGTAGTCATAGTGCTCCAGGTAGGGATGGGCATCGGGGCGCCTGAGGATGGAGAGGCGCAAGCCGGCATCGAACCAGAGGAAGGAGACGAGATCGGCGAGGCTTTCGCGGTCCACCCGGGACGAAAGGTCCGCAAGGCTGTCGCGGCCGTGGCGGAAACGGCAGGCGTCATCGGCACCGAGGAGGGCTTCATCGGCCTCCGCGAAAGGTCGCGCCTTCTCCTCCGCAGGCCGGGAAAGGACCTTGACAAAGCCATCATCGGAAAGCGCCACGAGTGGGGAGCGGAGGACGGTCGCATAGGCCAGCCTGTCCTCGGGAAGCAGCGCAAGGCGAAGGGCGGCATATATGTCGTTGGCGATGGATTCGACAAAGAGTCCCCGCACCGAATCGGCCGTATAGCCTATCCCATGGAGCCGCAGGAAGCGCTCAAGGAGGAATTGCTTGGAGGTCGATCGGAGGAGGATGGCGATGTCGTCGTACTCCGCGGCCCGGGTGGCGCCGGTGGCCCGCATGGAGCCGTCGGGGTTTGCCGCCCCGGCCGGAAGGAGGAGCTTGCCGCCTTCCACCGCGTCCTTGATGAAGGTGACGATGCCATCGGCCAGGGCTTCGTCGTCGCTTCGTTTCGACGCGTCGTCGCTTTGCCGCGGCTTGTCCTCGCTTCGTTTGGAGGCTTCATCGCCAGGCGTTGGCGGATCGTCGCCAAGGATCCCGTCCGGAGGGCGACTGACGGAGCGCGGCTTCCAAAGGAAGCGGAGGGACGCCTTTATGCCAGGCGAGGGTCCTCGAGGAATGGTCTCCTCGAAGCCTGCCTCGTAGTCGGCCGAGGCTCCCCCGAATACCTTCGCGAAAACCTCGTTGAAAAAAGCTATGAGGCCCGGTTCGCTGCGGTAATTCGTGCGAAGGCGCGGGCTAAAGCCCTCGCTGTCCCCTTCCCCTCCCCGAAGTTCCGCACCCAGGCGGTTGAACACGGATACGTCCGCTCCCCTGAAGCGATAGATGGATTGCTTGTCGTCGCCCACGAAGAAGAGCTTGTCGGGAGCAAGGCTTGCGGAACCCGGTATCCCGGGGCTTGAAGAAGCCTCGTCCTCGGCAAGGAGGTAGAGAAGCTCCTTCTGGAGCTCGTTGTCGTCCTGGAATTCATCGACCATGATGTAGCGGAAACGTTTTTTCCAGAATGCGCGCAGTTCGAGCCTGCGCGAGAGGAGGTCGACCGCACAGACGGCCACGTCATGGAAGCCCATGATGCCCGCATCGCGCTTGGCCTTGCGGTACAGGTCGGCGAACTCGGCGAGGAGGCGGAGGATCGCCGCCTCCAGGGGCGCGCCGGCCTGCGCTTCCGCGAGGGACCCAAGGCGCCTTGCCGCTTCCCGGCCGGCCTTGGCCGCTTCCTTCAACGCCGTTTCGGACCCGGAACGGCCAAAGCCGTTCATGGCCAGGGAGGCGAGGGTGGCCGTCGAGCATGCCGCTCCGGCCAGGTCCAGTGGCCCATCAGGCAGGGCGCTGAGGACCGCAAGGGCCTCTATCCCCTTTTTTGTCGTAATTGGGCCTTCTTTGGCGGCAAACGCGGCCGCCGACCCCGCGTGGGCAAGCGAGGAGAGCGCCGCTTTGCCGGCCGCCTCGAGCGCCGCCGCCGCCCGGGCCGGCATCGCGGCGAAATCGGCTTCGGGACGGAGGGCGGGAGTGGCGAAGCGATAGGCCGCCTCGGCGAAAAGCCCGCGCCAGGCCCGTTCGAAGCCCATGCCCGCGAACAAGGCCTCAAGGCAGCTTTCCTCGCGCCGGCCAAGGAGGAAACGGAGGGATTCCGCCTCGGCAAGGTCGCGGCAGGCCTGGTCGTCCACGAGGAAACTGGGCGCGTAGCCGTAGTCCTGCGCCGACCCGCGGAGCAACGACGAGCAGAAAGAATCAATTGTCAATATAGATGCCTCGGCGAAGCGCCCTAGCTGGGCCTTGGCGCGTTCCTCCGGGGAGGCGCCAAGCTCGCGCCAGACACGGGACTGCATCTCCGACTGGGCCTTGCGGGTGAAGGTGAGGCAGAGGATGGAGGACAGCTCCGCCGCGTCCCGTGACAGGAGGTCGAGGTACCTGGCGGCTAGAACCGTGGTCTTGCCCGATCCGGCCCCGGCGGAGACGGTGCCGTTGCGGCGCAGCGCGACAGCGGCGCGCTGGTCGGGGTCGAGGCGGCCGAAAAGGTCGGTGCTGGGCATCGTGGTCCTCACTCCGTAGCGTAGCGTTCGCGGCAGGTGGATTTCCAGGGGCAGCCCTTGCAGGCCATCTCGCCCCGGCCCGTCATGCCAAAGTCGCCGGCCCGGATCCTGCGCGCCACCTCCCTCAGGGCATCCTCCAGCGCAAGGATCTCGCGGTCGTACTCCGGACGGCCGCGACCGGCACCCGGACCCAGGACAGGGAGCCGCCTCGCGTCCTCGATGGACCAGTAGAAAACCTCGTCCACCTCCAGCCCCGCTCCTTCGCAGAGGGCGACGTAGGCGGCGATCTGGAAATCGCCCAACCTTCCTTCCTCGTCGGCGACAAGGTCCCTGACCTTGGGGAGGCGGCGCTTCTTGTAGTCGATGATGGCCACGCCATTCCCATCGGCCCGCCTGGCCAGGCGGTCGATGCGGCCTTCAAGGACCAGGTCATCTCCGGGCCAGGTCCTTTCCATGGTGACCTCCAGCTCTCCCGCAAGCCAGCCTTCGTCGATGACCAGGTCGGCGATGAGGCGCCTGAGCCTATCCTTGAGGAGGGGCGCGTAGGCCTCGAACATGGGCACGAGGAAGGGGCCTTCCTTTTCCTTGAACTTCGTGAGGACGGCGGCGACGGCCTCCTGGGCGGCCTTTTCGTATGCCGCCCTGTTGGTCGCGCGGAAGGGGCCGGATCCGGCCATGGCCTCCAATAGGGCCTTGAGCGCGGCATGGGCCATCTCCCCGGCCAGGAGGGCATCGAAGAATCCGATGCCTGTCTTCTTGGCCTCGATGCGAAGGCCTCGCGCGAGGAGCCAAGCGAAAGGACAGGCCAGGTACTCGCCGAGGGCTGTGGCGGAAAGCCGGAGATGGCCCTCCTTGGTCGTGATCCGGGGGCCAAGGGAGCCGACGCTGGCCTTCGTGGCCAGGTCCCTTTCGAAGCTGGAGGGCTTTTCCCCAAGCGATGGGAGGGCGGCCTCGAAGCTCCTTGACTGGAAGGAGAGGATCCTGTGGGGCATGGCGGCCTCCCCACGCCACGCGGCGCTCTCGGCGCGCAGCGGACAGCTTTGCCGGAGGGATTCGAAATTTGCGGGAGGCATCGGGGATTTGGGCGCCTCCCTTTCTGCGCCGGGGCCTGAGGGCGTGGTGAAAAATGGATGGGGCACGGACCAGCCGGAGAAGGATTCGATCGCGAAGGAAAACACGGTGCCTGAAGGACGCTCGCCCGAAAGCGAATAGGCCTGCGCGAAGTCGATCGAGGCATCCTTGTCCTTTTGGCCAAGTGCGGCCTTCTGGTCCTCCCTGAGGAAGGGCAGGGACGCGTAGCTCACGCGTATGCCGTCCTGGCTCGCGCCGAGGACAAAATGGCGGGCCGCCGGGTGGAGGGCGGAGACCCGCCAGGGATAGACCGGGATGGCCCCGTCCGGGGAAGCCTGGGCCACATAGGTGGTCTGGGCGAGGATGGAGCGGTAGAGGGCAAAAGGCGAATCGAGGCTTCCCGCCGCGCCGAGCTCGGCCTCCGTGCGCGCGAGGCCCTCGAGCTCAACCATCGCCCTCTCCACCTGGCGCAGCTCTGAATCCGTCCAATTGCCCTCATCCAGGAAGGAGGACCTGAAGGCGAAGATGGCTTTCCTGAGCGCGGTGAAATCGGGCGAGGCCTCGATGGCGCGGAGCGATTGGGTGAGCCGCCTGTAGAAATTCCTGAGCTCGCCCCTGCCCCCGGCGAGCGCGAAACTCTCCTCCCAGACGTCGACCCGCTTTCCACGGCTGGAATAGGAGGCATAGGCGTGGAAATCGACGCCGAAACCCAGGAGCTCCCCGGTCGCGCCGGCGTTTTTCCAGGCGACAAAGCGATCAAGGAGAAGGGCGCGGAAGGCGTCGAAGTCGAAACCGCACGAAGCGGCTTCGCTGATCTCGCCAAGGAGCCTTCCGAAGGGGGAGGCCGCGAGGTTCCCGCCTCCCTTGAGCGAGGCCGGGACTCCCGCCATCTTCGCGGCCCTCTCCACATACGGCGCGCTCGTTTCGAGGCCGGGAACCGTGATCACGATGTCTTCGGGCAGCCAGCCTTCGTCGAGGAGACGTCCAGCCTCAAGGAATGTCCAGCGCATTTCCTCGAAGCTGTTCTGGAAGGAAAGGAGCTGCGGCCTGTCCTTGCCCGGGTCGGGAAGCCGCAGGATTTCCACCCTCGGCGAGAGGGAGATGAGCTTCCCTTCGTAGGCGGAGAAATCCTCGATTAGCTCGGGCGCGATGATGAGCCAGGAGCCCCGGGCCGGAAGGACTTCCATGGCTTCCCATCCGGGTTCGAAAAGGCCATGCCTGAGGAGGAATGCGGCGTAGTCGTCCTTCAGCGCCCGGAGGTCCTCGAGTCCCCCGTCTCCAGGGGCGGCCGCCTTTCCTTCGTCTCCTTCAATGGTCGCCGTCGCCCTGAGCAGGCTGGGCGGCAGGCTTGCGAACCATGGAACGAAGGCCGGCGAGGGCAGGCCGGGACCTGCCAGGCTGCGCAAGAAGGGCTTCCTCCCCTGACGGGCGATGATGCCGGCGGCCCAGATGGTGCGGGCGAGCCTGTCGGCCGGCTTTTCCTTGCGGCGGGCGCTCAGGAGCTTCTCCTTGAAGCGGTCCCAGCCGAGGAAGCGGTCGCTCTCCACCGCGTCAAGCCCGAACCGGCGTGGCGCGGCATGGGCCCATGCATCGGCGACAGCCTGGCTCGGAAAAACGAGGGAGGTTTCCCGATCCGACACGCGGGGCGCCAGGGCTTCCTCGAGCCAGTTCGCGGAGCCTCTCACGCCTTGCGCATCCATGCCGCTTCCACCGCGCCGACGTAGAGGCGATGCCAGTCCCTCTCCGGATAATGCCCGGCGATCGAGGGGTCGATGAAGCATGAAGGATCCAGGTCCTGGGCATGGAGCTTGCGGCAACCGAGGACGAGGCGGGCTTCTTCAAAGGACTGCCAGCTTCCACCCTCCGCGGAGAAAGCGCAAGGCGTGATGTTGGCCGCCAGCGCCTTGTCCTGGTCCCTTCCGGAGATGGAACCGCAGATCGACAGGGCCTTCCTATGGCTTTCGCCGAAGAAGGACAGGCTGAAACCCTCGTTCCTCTCGAGGTAGCCGAAGGTATGGCGGGTCGGCCGGACGAAGATGTAGGCCACATCCCGGTTCCATAAATGGCCCAGACCTCCCCAGGAGGCGGTCATCGTGTTCCAGTCACCGATTTTTCCGGCCGTGATGAGCATCCACTCCTTGGAGATGAGGGAGAATACGTTGTCCGAAAGCCCATTCCAGTCGCAGGGGAGGAAATCCTCGGCACTCATCGCTTTTTCTCCTTCGGCGCGCCTGCCTTGGCTGATGGCTTGGGCAATGGCGCTTTTTTCTGCATGGAGGAAGCCGGGGCCGAAGCCGGCGTATGGGACGATGCACGCTCCCTGATGGCGCCGACGAGCTGTTCGACCTTGAAACCCGAGGCCGCTTCCGCCTCGGCGAAGAGGGCGGCCATGCCGGCCGTTTTCTCGAGCCGGAGGGCAAGCTCGGGCGTTTTCGGTTTCGGGCTCCCGGCGTGGTCTCCTTCCCCCGCAGAGAGGGAAATCACCATGGTCCCAAAGCGCAGGACTTCGTCGAAGCGTTCCTTGTTGAACCACTGGATGCCTTCGAAGACATTCACGCCAAGCCTGGCGCGCAGCTCGTCGTCCTTGGCGAAGGCGTCGATGAGGGCGAGGGCCGCATGGGCGGCATCGAGGCTTTCAAGGTAGGCGCCGCAGGATCCGGCGAATGCCGCGCTCTTCCCAAGGAAGATGGCGGCGAGGGAAAGTCCTCGATGGGCTTCGTCTCCCGCGACTCCGACCGAACGCAATGCTTCCCGCAACTTGCGTTCGAGGAAAATGCGTTCGGCCACGCGGCGCGCCGCTTCCCCCGGGTCTGCGCCCACGGTGGCTGGCAGGGTGGCTTTGGCTGCGGTGAATGTGCCCGACTCTTGCTTGCCCGTCGCGGGCTTGCCCGTCGCGGGCTTGCCCGCGAGGGCCCTGAGCCCGTCCATGATGAAATAGGCACAGCTGAGCTCCACCGAGCCGGGCAAGCTGAGGAAATCCAGGACAAGGGTTGCGCCCGCAGCTCCGGTGGCCGATCCTGCCAGGATCGCGGTCTCCGCGAAATTGCCCAGGTCGGCCAGGAAGCGGTCACGTGCCTCTGTGGCCTTTTTGAGCGAGGGTAGGCCGGCCTCGGTGGATTCCTCCTGGAGGAGGCAGACCACACCCGAGTAGAAATCGAGGACCAGAGGAGAGACGCGGTCACAGAGGAGTTTCAGCTCCTTCCTGCGGGCCGCGGGCGTGAGTTCCGCCTCCACGAGGCGCCGCGCCGCTTCGAAGAGCTCCGCATTCGCGAAGGCCGAGAGGCTTGCATAGAGGTCCTTGAGGGCCACATCCTCGACGGCCTCGCCCAGATCCGGAACCCCACGTCCGCCCAAGGCCTCACAGACCGCCGAGTAGAGTCCCCGCTCGTCGTCCGTCACCTCGAAGATGTCCATGAAGACCTGGCTCTGGTAGCCATCAAGGATGACCTGGAGGCCACGCTCGCAGATCTCGGGCGACCTGCGGATGAACCAGAGGCCTGACCTGTCCTCCCTCATCACGAGGAAGCGGCCCTCTTCGCAATGGAGGCCGAAGGCCTCCTGGATGCTGCGCCTGAGGAGGCGCTTCTCCCCCGCGGCGTCCTTCTCGGCGAAGACGCAGGATTCGCGGAGCCGCCCTCCCGCGCGGGCGAAGCTGTTGTTGAAGAGGACCAGGGCCTTCTCGCCGCCTGATCCGTTCGACCAGGCGAAGGTGTTCTCGTTCACCTGGCCACCGTCCTCCACAAGGTCGTAGAGGAGGAATTCCTCGACCCCGGAAAAGAGGCGCCGCCGCTTGAGGAGGGGATAGATCTCCGCCTCATGGCGGCGCACCAAGGCCTCGTCGGGCCTCTCGTCGCGATAGGCGCGCCGGTATTCCATGCCGTATTTTTCCTCGAAGCCATCCAGCTGGCCATGGCCGAACATGGGCAGGCCTGGCATGGTGGCCATCATGGTGCACACGCCGAAGTACTTGTCGCCCTTGCCGAACTGGGCGACCGCCGTGTCCTCGTCGGGGTTGTTCATGAAGTTCACGAAGCGCTTCAGGATGTCCTTGTCGAACTCCTGGGTGTTGCGGATGGTCTCCCGGTACTTCGCGTTCTCCTCGCGCTTGAGCATGTTCATGAAGGCGGAGTTGTAGACGCGGTGCATGCCGAGGGTCCGCACGAAATAACCCTCCATCATCCAGAAGGCCTCCGCCAGGAGGAGGGTGTCGGGCGTCTCCTTTGCGCACATGTCCACGACCTCGCGCCAGAACTCGACGGGGAAGGCCTTGTCGAAAGCCTCGAGGCCCAGGCCGCTTTCTGAGCGCGACGGCACGTCGCCGCCCGACCCGGGCTCCGGGTACCAGAGCCTGCGGAAGTGCTTCTTGGCCAGGACCATGGCAGCGTCGAAACGGATGATCGGGAAGTTGCGGGCCACGTGGAGGATACGTTCCTTGACCGCCTCGCGGGCTGCGCCCTTGAGGAAGTCGATCTGCGCCGTGTCGCTCCAGGGCAGGCCGGTGCCGTCATTGCCGTGGTAGACATAGTCCTCCCTGCCCGTCGCGCGGTCGAGCCGCTTGAAGACCACCGCCGCGTCGCTGCGGTCCCAGTAGTGGTCCTCGATCCAGATTCCCACGCGGGCGTCCCCCGAGAGGTCAGGGCCGTTGAAGGTGTAGCCTGGATAGGGGCAGTCGCTGCGGGTCATGAAGACATCGCTGCGGCCGCGCACCCAGGCCGAGTCGATGCCGGTGTGGTTGGGTACCATGTCGGCGGCGAGCCTGATGCCGCGGTGTCCGCAGCGCTCGCGGAGGCGCTCCAGCGCGGCCCATCCGCCCAGCTCGCCTGAGATCTCGTAATCGAAAAGGGCATAGGCCGAGGCCGCGGCCTCGGGGTTGCCGCATCTCCTCTTGATCTCGGCGCTCGCGGCGCTGCGCTCCCACAGGCCGATGAGCCAAAGCGCGTTGAAGCCACGGAGGGCCAGCTGGTCCAGTTCCTCGTCGGGCACCGCGTCCAGGCTCCGGATATCCCGCCCGTAGCTCCGGGAGAGCTGGTCGAGCCAGACGAGGGTGGACTTGGCGATCATCACCACGTTGGGCATCCAATCCTTGTCGGGGCTGAAACGCTCGCTCTCGGTTTCCATCCCTCGATAGACGTAGGCGCGGGTGGGGCCCGGTCCGGGGAAGCGGGGCTTCTCCTCCTCGCGGATGAGGTCGAGGGCCCCAAGGAGGTGGAGCATTCGCTCGCCAAGGACGAGCCCCCATTTCTTCCTGATGAAGTCTAGCTGGCCGGGAAGGGAGAAGGGCGAGGCCCGCATGGGGGAACGCAGCATGGTCACGAGGTCCTCGCTGTCGGGACCGAATTTCGGGAGCGATGCGAAGGTCGATTCGATGGCGGCCATCGCGGCCGCGTAGGCCGGCCTGGCCGCCAGGCCGTCGGCCACCGGTGCCTCGCCCTCCCGCGAGCCGTCGTCGAAGAGGAAACGATAGGGGGCGAAGGCCGGGTTTTCGTTGGCCAGGCGGAGGAGGACAAACTCCTCCAGCGCAAGGATGCGGTTGGGGATGCCCCCGGGAGCGGCTGACAGCCAAGCCCTTGGCTCCGTTCCCTCGCGGTATACATCGAGGGGCGGGAAATCCTTGATGAAGGCCAGGAGGAGGCGGTCGAGCTCGGCCGGGCCTATCGAGCTCTCCATGGCGCCCAAGGCCAGGGAGAAGGCCGATGGCGCCGGGCCCTCGCGATAGAGGCGGGCCACGTCGTGGAGGATCTCGTCTATCAGGGCCATGGCATTGAGCCTGCCCGCGCGCACGGTCTTTTCCGGAAGGAGGGAGGCGTCCACTTTCTCGTTGATCCGCCTGGCCAGGCTCCTGGCCGCGGCGAAATCGGGGATGATGACGTTGCCCGTGGAGGTGAAGAGGCTGCTTTCGACTTCAAGCTCGTCCCTGGCTTTCCTGGAGATATGGAACTCCATCACGCGGTCTCCCGGCATCGCCACGAGGGCCCCTCGGGGATCCTCAAGCTTCGTCAGCCTGACGATGAGTGCCTTTTCCTTTCCGCCCATGTGAACCTCCCTGGTCCGCCGCCGCCAGCCGGGGTTTCCGGCAACGAGAGGCGCCTGTGGCCTCGACTGCCAATACTAACCCGTGATGGCCGGCACTACAAGGCAAGGCGGCATCCGCCGGGATATATTGGAAGACATGAGCGACCGCGACCGCGTGACCTATCCCGTATTCCTGGCCCTTTGCGGTGTTTTCCTTTCCATGGCCGCCTCCTGCGCGACAAAGCCGACCACCGCGCCAGAGGCGAGAGGGGCGCTGCCCTCCTCCTGGTCCATGACCAAGCCCTGGCCTGATTCAGCCTTTCTTGAGATCGAAGGTTATCGTCTCCACTACCGGATCCTCCCTGCCTCGACAAGCCCCGCCGGCGAAACCGGGCTTTCCGCCGCGCCGGTGAAGGGGAAGGTTCTCCTTGTCCACGGCTTTGGCGCCTCGGTCTTCACCTGGCGATATCTAGGGCCGGCCATCCAGGCGGAGGGATACCAGGTGGTCGAGGTCGACTACCCGCCCTTCGGCTGGTCCACCGGCACCGAACTCCTGTCCAGCGGGCTGAAAGGCGACAGCTCCGGCAGCCCCGCGGCCAGGGCCGACCTGCTCTGGGCCTTCCTTGACGCCATTCCGGCGGTCAAGGCAGAGGGGGGATGGATCATCGTGGGGCATTCCTTGGGCGGAGCATCGGGAAGCTCATCGGGGACATGGCCTGGGTGAGGGCGAGCCTCAAGACAGCCTACGGCCGCGAGCCGAGCGCCGAGGAATTCGAGGGAAACCGTGCGCCCTTCCTTCGTACCGGAGCCGAAGCGGCGCTGCTCGCCTGGGCCACCGTGGCCAGCGAGGTCGAGGAGCCCGACCTCGCCGCAATCGAGGCGCCTTGCCTCATCCTCTGGGGCAGCAAGGACAGGATCGTGAAGAACCAGGGGAAGCGCCTTGCCCGGGACCTCAAGGATGGGCGGTACATCGTTTTCCCTGGGGGCGGGCATGTCCTCATGGAGACCGAAGCGGAGAAGCTGGACCGGGAAGTGCTCGCCTTCCTGGCCGGGCACTAAAGAGGTTCAGGCCAGGGGTATCCTGACTTCGAAGACCGTTCCCTCTCCCTCCTTCGAGCTGAAGCTCACCTTGCCATTGAGGTAGCTTTCGGCCAGGAGGCGCATGGAATAGGTGCCCGTGCCCCGGCCCCTCCCCTTGGTAGAGAAGGAGCGGTGGAATACCCTTCGCCTCGCGACTTCAGGCATGACTGCGCTGTTTTTCACCCAGAACACCGCCCATCCCGCGCCAGCGGCTTCGCCCTTCGCGCAGCCGTCCTCCATGTTGATGCCGGCAAGGAGGACTTCGCCCCGCACGGCCGCTTCGATGGCGTTCTTGATCATGTTCACAAGGACGCGGCGGAGGAGGGTCGGATCGCTGTTGATCGCCACGCGCGCGGTCCCGGGCGAGAGCTTGAGGCTGATGTCCTTCCCTTCAAGCTTGTAGGCGAAGAGATCCAGGGTTGCCGCGAGAGCTGCCCTGCCCTCGAGGATCTGCATCCGCACGGCCAGCTCCCGCGATTCGGCCGCCTTGAGGGCGCGTTGGGATTCGATCTCCTCCACGAGCTGGTCGGCCGCCGACTTGAGGAGACGGAGATAGCGCTCGTTGGGTTTTTCATCCATGAGCTGGAGCAACTCGAGTATCGTGCTGATGCCCGATGCGGTGTTGGCTATGTCATGGTAAAAGACCCGCTCGAGGACTTCGCGCCGCTTCTCGGCGGAGATGTCCTCGGCCGAGACCATGATGAAGCCCTTTCCATCGACCTCGATGGCTTCTGTCCAGATGCGGAGATCCAGCGAGGATTCGGAAAGGGGCTGGAGATTCAGGTCGGGGGAGCGGGTGATGTTGCACTCCTCCGAGCTGACCTGCCTTTCAACGGCCAGCTTCCCGTTGTGGGAAGCCTCTGCCAGGAATGCATCGAGCCGGGCTATCGCGGTCTTGAAGGCCCGGTTGTTGCCGCAAAAGCCGCAGTTTTCTCCCGTCCCACAGCCGTCAGGACCGTCGGCCGAGTGGACACAGCCCAAGGCTTCCCCGATGCGGCGCCCGATGAGGCTTGAAAGCTCGGTGGCGGCTGCCAGGTCCAGGACATGGGGATTGGCGTAGACGATCTGGCCTTGGCGGTTGAGGACAAAGGTCAAGAGCGGATGGGTGTCAAAGAGGCGGGGGAGGAAGGACGCGGCTATCATGGCGGCGTCTTCCTTGACCTTGGCGGGGTTTTCACGCTCGCTTGCGGCGCTTCTCTCGAACATGACTGCCATCAATTCCTCCGAAGACATAAAACCATACGATGGCGCCGCGAATCGGGCAAGCAAAAAGCGCGCCGCCCTTCCCGAAGCGCGACAATATTACTATACTAACAGCTCGACGAAGGGGGTGAAAGTGTCAATTGCCGTGGAGCACGACAAAAGGAAGAGGGAAATCCTCGAAAAATCCCTGGATGTCTTTGTCGAGGAAGGCTACGAGGATACCACGTTCCAGAAAATAGCAGAACGCTGTGGCATCACGCGAACCATCCTCTATCTGTATTTCAAGAACAAGCGCGAGATATTTACTTTCAGCATAAAGCTGTTCACCGAAAAGCTCGAGGTCTCCATCAGGAGCATCGCCGCGCAGCCCTCGCTCTCCCAGGCGGACAAGATAATCGGCATCGCCGTCATGGCGGTCGAGCAGTGCGTCAAAAGCAGCCGCTTGCTCTCCGTCATCATCGACTATCTGGGCCACATCCGGGCATCAGGCGGGGATTCCGACGAAAGGGTCAGGCGCCGCACCATCCGCCTCCGCCATATCATCGCCGGGGTCGTCGTGGAAGGGCAGAAAAACGGGGAGTTCGGCTCCTTCTCCGTCAAGGCGGCCGACGACCTCCTCTATGCCCTTATCGAGGCGACCATTTTCCGCATCGCCATCCTTGGCAAAAAGGACGTGAGCGGGATGGAGGAAGCGGCCCGCCTCTTCTGCGCTGGCCTTGTCGCCACCGGCAAGCTTGAGGGCGGAACGACGAAATGAGCGAAAGCCCGGGGTCGCCCCCCCCCCTCGGGCGCAAACCAGGATGGCTCAAAGTCAGCATCCCGGCGGGCGACTCCTGCCGGTCCATGTCCGAACTCCTGCGCCGCCGAGGCCTCCATACGGTCTGCGAAGGAGCCCGCTGCCCCAACCGGGGCGAATGCTGGGGCGCCTCGACGGCCACCTTCATGATCCTCGGCGCCACCTGCACCCGCGGCTGCCGCTTCTGCGCCGTCTCCCGCGCCTCCTCCGGTGACCCGCTGCGCCCCGGCGAAGCCGAGGACCTGGCCGAGGCGGTCGCCGAGCTCTCCCTGGCCTACACCGTCGTGACGAGCGTGGACCGAGACGACCTGGACGACCGGGGCTCGGCCCACTTCGCCGCCTGCATCCGCGCCATCCGCGTGCGCAATCCGCGTACCCGCGTCGAGGTCCTCATCCCCGATTTCCAGGAAGGCGAGATCGAGCCTGTCCTGGCCGCCAATCCCGACGTCCTTGCCCATAACATCGAGACGGTCGAACGCCTCCAGGGCCTGCGCGACGCCCGGGCTTCCTACCGAAAATCCCTCACCAGCCTGCGCCTGGCCGCGGCTTCCGGCAAGGTCGTGGTCAAGTCGAGCATCATGCTGGGCCTGGGCGAGAGGAAGGATGAGGTCCTGGCCGCTATGGACGACCTGCGCGACGCCGGCTGCACCAGCCTTGTCCTGGGCCAATACCTTAGGCCGACGCTCGCCCAGGTCGAGCTGGTCGAGTACCTAAGTCCGCAAGCCTTCGCGGACTACGGCCGGGAGGCCCGGGAGCGGGGTTTCGTCTCCGTGGTCTCCGCCCCGCTCGCGCGCACCTCCTACCACGCGCGGTCGAGCTTCGAGGCTTCGCCTGCCGGTTCCGCGGAGAAGGGCGCCACGATGGCTACGCGCCGCCTGGATCGGAAAGTGCCTGGTGGCAAGCTCCTCCGCGTGACGGTCGAGACGAGGGAGGGCCTTGTGGTAAAGGCGCGCGTCGAAGGCGATTTTTTCGCCCATCCGGAGGAGGCCTTCGAGGCGGCGGAAGCCACGCTCGCCGGCTCGCCCGAAAGCGGCCTGGGGGATGCCGCCATGAAGGCTTTTTCGCGCCCCGACCTCCGCATCTTCGGCGCGAGCGCACAGGAGATAGCGCTGACGCTTGGACTGGCCCTGGATACTGGGCCACGGGCCGAGGATCCGGCATGAAGCTGCGCTGTATTGACGGCCTCGACCCAGCCGGCGCCGCCTCCGGTGCCAAAGGCCATGTCGGCTTCCCCGGGGCGCTCAACATGGGGATCGACGAAGCCCTCGTCGAGGGGGTGGCCTCGGGCAGGTCCCTGCCGACGCTTCGCTTCTACAGCTGGTCCCCACCCTGCGTGACGATCGGCTACTTCCAGTCCATGAAGGACGAGGTGGACCTGGACGCCTGCACCGCCTTCGGCGTGGACGCCGTCCGCCGCGTGACCGGTGGCGGAGCCGTCTTCCACGATGCCGAGATCACCTATTCCCTCGTCGTGCCCGAGGGCTCCCCGCTTTCGCCCTCCGATATCCTCGTCTCCTACGAGAGGATCTGCGACGGCCTTGTCCGTGGCCTCGCCCTCCTCGGCGTGGCCGCGGCCTTCGCGCCGATCAACGACCTCCACAGCGGGGGGAGGAAAATCTCCGGCAACGCCCAGACCCGCAAGAAGGGCTGCCTCCTCCAGCATGGCACCCTCCTCCTGGACCTTGACGTGGAACGCATGTTCCGCGTCCTCAAGGTGCCCGCCGAGAAGATGCGGGGTAGACTCGTCGAGGACGTGAAGGCCCGGGTCACGAGCCTGCGCTCCCTGTGCGGGCGGGAAATACGCTGGGGGGAAGCGGCGCTTGCCCTGGGCGCGGGCTTTCAGGAGAGCTGGGCGCCCTTGGGCATCGAGCTCTTCCGCGACGCCCTGTCGCCGGCGGAGATGGCCGCGGCCCGGCGGATCGCGGCGGGGAAGTACTCGGCGCCCGAGTGGAACCTGAAGCGCTGACACCCCGGTCTTGCGCCGTCATCTTGTCCCTTTCCCCTGAAACGGCGTAGCATGTCCCCATGGGATACTCGGAATACGACCTCCGGATGGCCGCCGGCGAAAGCGAGGAGGCCTTGCGGCCCGCGATCGCAAAGAAGACGGGCTTGCGGGAATTTTCCTTCACAATACTGAATAAAAGCCTGGACGCCCGCCGGAAGTACCGCATCGAATGGCAGTACCGGGTGGGCGTGACCTCGAGCGCCCTCCCAAAGGGCGAGGCACCGAAGGCGGCGGGACTCGGGCACCAGGCGGTCGGCCGGGGGCGGAAGGTCGTCGTCGTGGGCTCGGGGCCTGCGGGCACCTTCGCCGCGGCCTATCTCGCGCGCAGTGGCTTCAAGGTCACCATCCTCGAGCGCGGCAGCCCCGTGGACAGGCGCAAGGCCGCCATCGAGTCCTTCGAGGCCGGCGGCGACTTCTCCGGAACCGACAATTACGCCTATGGGGAAGGCGGCGCCGGCACCTTCTCGGACGGCAAGCTCTCCTCGCGGAGCAAGGGCATAGGGCCGGAGCGGGACTACATATTCTCGGACTTCATGGCCGCCGGCGCCCCGGCGGAGATCGCCTACATGACCCATCCCCATCTCGGGAGCGACAATCTCCTCGGGATGACGCGGAGGATGCGCGGGTCGCTTTCCGCGCTCGGCGTGGACTTCCGTTTCGACACTGCCGCCACCGACCTTGCAACGAGGGGGGAGCGGGCCCTGTCCGTGGCCACGGCCGACGGGGCTGTCGAGGCCGACTGGTTTGTCTTCGCCTGCGGCCACTCGGCCTACGAGACCTACCGGATGCTCATGGGCCGCGGGCTTCCCTTCAAGGCGAAGAACTTCGCGATCGGCTTCCGCGCGGAGCACGAGCAGCGCGTGATCAACCAGGCCCAGTGGGGGATGGATGCCATCCCCGGCGTGAAGGCCGCCGAATACCGGCTTTCCGCCCAGGCTTCCGACGGCAGGGGCGTGTATTCCTTCTGCATGTGCCCTGGCGGCGTGGTCGTACCCGCCGCCGCGTACCAGGGGACAAGCCTTGTGAACGGCAAGAGCGACTACGCGCGGGCCGGTCGCTACGCCAACGCGGCGGTCGTCGCCGAGCTCAGCCTGGGGTCCTTCCTCTCACGGGAGGTCGGCGCCGCCGAGGCCCTCGACTGGCTCGAGGCCCTTGAGCGCGGGTATTTCGCCTTTTCGGGAAGCTGGCGCGCCCCCGCGATGTCCGTGCGGGACTTCCTGGCCGGAAAGGCCGGAGGCAGCCTCCCCGCATCGAGCTTCCCCCTCGGGCTGGTCGCCGCAGACCTGGGCGAGCTCCTTCCCGCGGGCCTCGCCGGCCCCCTCCGCGAGGGACTGAAAGCCTTTTGCGGGAAGCTCCAGGGCTACGAGAACGGCCTCATCCTGGGGCTCGAGAGCAAGACCAGCGCCCCCATCCAGGCCATCCGCCATCCAGAACTGCTGTGCTCGCGCTGGGAGAACCTCTATGTCGCGGGCGAAGGCTCGGGCTGGTCGGGCGGCATCGTGAGCTCCGCGGCCGATGGCCTCAAGGTGGCGCAGGCCATCTGCAAGGCCGCCTCGGGCCACTGACCCGGCCGCGTGGCATGGGGCGCCATTTCAGGGCCGGATGCCCGCCATGATGATGGCCGCCGCGCAGGACACGTTGAGCGATTCCGCTTGACCTCCGCCCGGGATGGTGATGACCTCGTCGGTGACGGCGAGGATGGCCTCCGAAGGGCCGCGGGCCTCGTTGGAAAACACCAATGCGGTCTTTCCACCCCGCTTCCTGTCCCGGTAGTCCACGCCCCCCAGGTCGGCGGTGACGATGCGGTAGCCTGGCCTGAGCGCAGCCAGCTCCCGCGCCAGGTCCGTGGCCAGGACGAAGCGGCTGTGGAAAACGGAGCCCATGGTCGAACGCACGACCTTCTCGTTGAAAATGTCCACGCAGGACTCGCCCACGATGAACTCATGGAGGCCGAACCAGTCGGCCGAGCGGATTATCGTGCCCATGTTGCGGGGGTCGGCCAGGTCGAAAAGCGCGACGATCTCCTGCGCGCCCGGAGCCGTTACGATGAGGCTCCGGTAGTCGAAGACGCCCAGGATCCCCTGGGGATGCTCCGTGAGCGAGAGCTTGCGGAACTCCTCCTCGCCGAGCACCTCGACCTTGCGGTTCGAAAGGAGGCGGTCAGTCTCCTCGTCGTCCCCGAAGTGGCCTTCGCGCACGAAGGCGATCTCGCAGGGACAGGACGACTTGAGGCCCTCGCGCACGATCTTGTGGCCCTCGGCCAGGAAAAGGCCGCTCCCGGCGCGGGCTTTCCCGTCCTTGAGCGAGGCGTAGAATCTCAGCTGGGACTTGGTGATCATGGTCCTTCCTGGGACCGCATCATAGCATGGAGGCGGGGAAATCGCCCATCCGGTGGACGCTTGCCACCTGGCATATTGAAAAATCCATTTCGCTCGCCTACAATTATCCCATCTTGTCGCCTGGTGCCGGATGAATGGCGGGATTCCATGACTTTAAGGGAAGGTATTCATGAAGTTCAAGATCGCAGCCAAGCTTTTCGCGGGATTCGGTGCCGTAGTGTTCCTGATGGCCGGGATTTTCCTTGTAAGCTCCAGCGCCCTCCAACGGCTCAAGGGGATTCAGGACGCAGGGGCGAGGAAGGCCGAGGATTCCGTCCTGGCTTCGCAGGTGGAAAACAGCCCGGATCGCCTGTACCGCATCATCGCGGACGCGGAGATCAACCGGCGCCTGGATGAGAGCGCCAGGCTATGGAGCGCGGCCAAGGCTTCGGAGCTGAAAGTCCTTGATGCGCTGGCCGGCGCCTTGGATACGGACGCGGAGAAGAAAGCGGCGTCCGAGGCCAGGACGGCATTCGAACTGCTAGTCAAGACCTTCGAGACAAGGATGCTGCCCCTCCTGAAGGCGGGCCAGGCGATGACTCCGGAGATCCAGGCCCTCGACGCGGAGCTCGACAAGGTCATTGATGGCTTCAAGGCTCCCGCGGCCAGTATTTCCGCGTCCCTCGAAGGCGAGATGAAAGAGGGCGACGCCGAATTCGACGCGATATTCGCAAGGACCATCCTCCTCATTTCGCTTGCGAGCGTAGCCGCGATCCTCCTCTCCGTCCTCATCGCCTTCTTCATCGGGCGGGCCGTGAGCCTGCCCCTCGTCTCGCTCTCCGCCCTTTCCGCCCTGATCGCGGCAGGGGACCTTCGGTCCACCGTTGACGCGAAATACCTGGATGGAGGGGACGAGACGGGAGAGCTCGCCCGGTCCTTCGCTGCCATGAGCTCGTCGCTCAGGCGCATCGTGACGAACATCAACGGCATCGGCTTGAACGTGGCCGCGGGCTCCGCGCAGATCAGTTCCACCGCCCAGCAGCTTTCCCAGGGGGCCACGGAACAGGCCGCCAGCGCGGAGGAAGTGTCCTCCTCGATGGAGGAGATGAGCGCCGCCATCCGGCAGAACGCCGACAATTCCGGGACCACGAACCAGATGGCGCGCAAGGCCGCCCTGGACGCCGAGAAGGGCGGGAAGGCGGTGATTGAGACGGTCTTGGCGATGAAGCAGATAGCCGGCAAGATCGGCATCATCGAGGAGATCGCCAGGCAGACCAATCTTCTGGCGCTCAATGCCGCCATCGAGGCGGCCAGGGCGGGCGAGGCCGGCAAGGGCTTCGCCGTCGTCGCCAGCGAAGTACGCAAGCTCGCCGAGAGGAGCCAGGTCGCGGCAGGCGAGATCGTCGGATTGTCCAAGAGCAGCGTGCAGGTGGCCGAGGAGGCCTCATCCCTGCTTTCCATGATTGTCCCCGACATCAAGAAGACATCAGACCTCGTCCAGGAGATCAGCGCCTCGAGCGCCGAGCAGAGCGCGGGGGCCGGCCAGATCATGAAGGCCATCTCCCAGCTCGACAGCGTGATCCAGCAGAACGCCTCGGCCTCCGAGGAGCTCGCCTCCATGGCCGAGGAGCTTTCGAGCCAGTCCACGAGTCTCAATGATGTGCTGGCCTTTTTCAAGACCGGCGGGGCCGACCTCGGGGGCAAGGGTCCAGCCAGCGGTCAGGCCAGCGGTCAGGCCAGCGGCACGGCCAAGAAGGGCGTCGGCGGAGCCAAGGCGGCATCACCGCTGCGAACGGCCCGGGCGGTCCAGCCTAGGCTTCCAGAAAAAACCGGCGGGCATCGAACGACGTCCATCGTTCCCGTCAAGTCCGAGGGCCGTTTCGAGGCGTCCGGTGACGGCGACGCGGACTTCGAGGAATTCTAGAGGGTTTTTTTCCCTATCGGCAGGGGAATGCCCGGGCGCGCGGTGGGCAGCTCGAATCCGAAACTGCTGCCCTTGCCCTCTTCGCTCTCCACGAAGACCTTGCCGCCCATGGCCTCGATCATGAGCTTGGCCAGCGAAAGCCCCAGGCCCGCGCCGTCGTAATGCCGCGCGTGCCCTGTATCGAGCTGGCGGAAGGGCTTCCAGATGAGGTCGAGGTTGGCGGGGGCTATCCCGATGCCCGTATCGATGACGGCTACGCGCGCCACGCCGGCTGACATGGCGAGCTCGACGCGCACCTTTCCGGAATCGGTAAATTTGAAGGCGTTCGACATGAGGTGGCGCAGGACCTGCTGCACGCGGCGACGGTCGCCCAGGGCACAGCCGCCTTCCCCGAGGGCGAGCTCGAGGGGAAGGCCTCGCCGCTCGGGTTCGGCGCGTATGTCCCTGGCCACGGTCTCGATGGCAAGTCCCAGGTCGAATTCCTCGATCGCCGGCTCGAGGCCGCCTGTGAGGGCCTTGGTGAGGTCAAGGGTGTCGTTCACGAGCTCGATGAGGCGCTTGGCGCTCCTCTCGATCGAGCCAAGCTGGCGGCGCTGCACGTCATTGATGGGTCCCGAGATGCCCTGGAGGAGGGCATCCGTGAAGCCGAGCACCGCGTTGAGGGGCGTGCGCAGCTCGTGGGTCATGGCGGAAAGGAAGGCGCGCTCGACCTTCTCCGCCTCCTCGGCGCGTTCCAGCGCCTGTGCGAGCGAGGTCTCCAGATCAGCCCGGCCCAAGGCCGAAAAGTCATAATTGGGAGGTTCATGCGTCACCGAGGCGCTCCCGTATCCCGAGGATGTCCTCGAGGGCCTTGGCGAAGGCCGAGATGGCGGCGGGATCGAACTGGGTTCCCGCGCCGTTCTGGATCTCCGCGAGGGCCCTGCCGATGGGCCAGGCCTCCTTGTAGGGCCGCTTGCTCGAGAGGGCGTCGAAGACATCGGCCACGCTCGTGATGCGGCCGATGAGGGGGATGTCCTCCCCGGAAAGCCCGAGCGGATAGCCCTTGCCGTCCCAGCGCTCATGGTGGCTCTTGGCGCAGATCGCCGCCGCGCGGAGGAGGACGGAGGCGTCGTCGCCCAGGATCCTCTCGCCGATCTCGCAGTGCCTCTTCATCTCCTCCCACTCGCCGGTGTCGAGTTTCCCGGGCTTGAGGAGGACCGAATCCCGGATGCCGATCTTTCCGACGTCGTGCATCGGCGCCGCGAGGAAAAAAAGCTGCGTTTCCTCGTCCGAGAGGCCATAGGCATGGGCGATGCGCTCGGTGTACCTGGCCATCCGGAGGATGTGGGTCCCTGTCTCGTTGTCGCGGAATTCCGAGGCCTTGCCGAGGCAGGTTATGATTTTCTGGCGGGTTTCCTCGATCTCCGTGGTGCGCCGGCGGACCTCGGCCTCCAGCTTGCGCATCTGGTCCAGGCGCTCGAGTTGCGTCTTGATGCGTTCGCGCACGACGATGGCCTTGACGGGCTTGGTGAGGAAATCGGAACCGCCCGCCTCGAAGGCCGCGGCTTCGTCCTTTTCGTCCCCGAGGGCCGTGATGAAGATGATGGGGATGCCTTTCGTGCGGGGGTCCGCCTTGAGCCGCCTGCAGACCTCATAGCCGTCCATGCCTGGCATCATCACGTCGAGGAGGATGAGGTCGGGCTTCTCCTCGAGGGCGACGGCGATGGCCTCGTCCCCGAGGTAGGCCGCCAGGATGCGGTAGTCGGCTTCCAGGATGTCGCGCAGGTATTCGACGTTGGTCTTGAAATCGTCGACGACGAGGACCGTCACGGGCGCTGCCGTATCTCCCACCGGTTTCCCTCCTCTCGCTGGCGGACTAAAAGGCCGAGGTCCAAGTGTAGATCCCGGACAACGCGAGGGCAAGGGCGGAAAGGAGGCTTCCCCAGCCATTGGGTCCATGCCCCGCCTTAGGGTTTTCCCATGAGCCGCGCGAGGCGGAAATCGCTGCGGGCCGCGACGCGGGCCGCGAACAGCGAGGCGATGTTCTCCTGGTACTTGAGGATGCGGAAGATGTAGTTGAGCGTCACGCGGGGCGTGCCGTTGCCCGAGACGCGCCCCTGCCCGGCGTTGTACATGGCGAGCGCGGCCACCTCGTTGCCGGCCGTGCCCAGGCAATAGTCGAGATGGTCGATGCCGTGCCGGGTGTTGATGGTCTCGTCGAAGAACTGGCTTTCGCTGAGTTTGGGGAAGGTCCTCGAATTGAGCTGGAAGAGGCCGCGGTCCGTGCTTGAGCTGTTCTTGTTCACCGCCGTCGGGTTGAAACGGCTTTCCTCGAAGGCGAGGGCGAAGGCGAGGGTGATGGGCACCCCCGTGCGCTCGGCGTTGTCGAGTATCGCCTTTGCGACTTTTTCCTGGTGGGTAAGCTCCGTGAAGAAGGCGGTGACCCGCCCCCGCGTGACGGGATCGCGGTAGTAGTAGGCGACGGCGTCCTCGCGGTCAAGGTTGGAAAGCACGGCCGGGATCTGGCTTTGCTCAAGGCTCGAGAGCCGGATGAGCTCGGCGTCCAGATCGGGATGGATGTCCAGGCGGGACTTACCACAGGAGGACGAGATGAGGATTGGGATGGTGCAAAGCGTTATGATACAAAGAATTCTGGATAATTGATGCTTCATGCGAACGAATCGCTCCTTGGTCGTGTCGATGCAGGGCGACAGAATTGGACAGGCTGGTCATTCTACCGGTGGAGCCAATAAGGTCAAGTAGCCTGCGCGAGTCCCTCGCGCGGGAGGGACTCGCGATGCGATCTCGCCTGCGGCAAACCCCTCAATTCGGGGATGCCGCGTATGCTCGGGCAAATCGACGGACATTGCATTGGGTGGCCGGTCGGGTGCATACTCCCTTGCATGGAAAGCGAAGCGATCAGGGTCATTGTGACGGGCGGCACATTTGACAAGCATTACGACGAGATCAGGGGCGAACTCACCTTCAAGAACACCCATCTCCCCGAGATCCTGAAACTCACCCGGGTCACGGTTCCTGTGGAGATCGAGCAGAACCAGCTCATAGACAGCCTCCAGATGCAGGATGGGAACCGGAGGAGCGTCCTGGATTCCTGCCGGGCGGCAAAGGAGCGGCGCATCATCGTCACCCACGGCACGGACACGATGGCACAGACCGCAGGGCTCCTGGGGCCGGCGGCCCTCGACAAGACCATCGTCCTCACCGGCGCGATGATACCCTACAAGATCGCGGGCTCGGATGCCTTGTTCAATTTCGGGACCGCCTTCGTGGCCGTGCAGCTCCTGCCGGCCGGGGTATACATCGTGATGAACGGACGTGTTTTCAATTGGGACGAAGTGTGGAAGAACCGGGAGATAGGGGCCTTCGAGGAAAGGCCCTAGCATGGCCAGGGAAAAGGACGAAGGCAAAAGGCAGGCCATCCTGGCCGCCGCCAAGCGCCTCTTCGCCGAGCATGGCTTCCATGGAGCGGGCATCGCCGACCTGGCGGGCCAGGTCGGCCTGCCCGTCGGATCGATCTACACCTATTTCGACAACAAGGAAGCCCTCATCCGTTGTGTCATCGAGGAAGGCTGGGACGGGTTCTTCACTGGCCTCACCAAGGTGCTTGCCGAGGCGCCGAGCGCGGAGGCCAGGATGGCCCTCATCGTCCATCGCGTCCTTCCCGGCCTCTTCGAGGACGTCGACCTCATCTCCATCCTCCTCCTCGAGGCTTCGCGCTTCGTGGGGATCGAGGCGAAGCTCGAAAGCCTCACCGGCCTCGTGGTCGGCCTCGTGCGGGACCTGGCGGCGGAGCGCGGAGTCGCGATGAGCTTCCCCGATGAACTGGCAAGGGCGGCCCTCACCCTCTTTTTCCTCGGAAGCCTCGACACCGTGCGCCTTTCCCGCGTGGCAGGCCTGGGCATCCCGAAGGAATCGGTCATCGCCTTCATCCGCCTCAGCATCGAGAATTCCTTCCATGTCGACCTCGACCCGCGCCTTGCCGGCCTGCCCGCCGGAGCCTGAGGCCGTGAGGGGAACCTCGACCTTCTGGATCCTCGCCTGGAAAGCCGGCGCCCTGTGCCGCGAGCTGGCCTCCCACGTCGCCGAGTTGGCCTTGGTCGGCCTCAGCGTTGTCCTTCTCTATGTCGGCGCCTATGTGCCCAGGGTCATGGCGGCGGTCGGCGGCTTCCACGATCCCGGCCTTGCCCATGCGATGCTCTCCTGCCTTGTCCCTGTCATGCTCGTCCTCCCCTTCCTCACCAGGCCGGTTCCCGCGGGGCGAAGGGTGATGCTGGCGGTCGGCGGCCTCGACCTTGCCGGGGAGTACCGCCTGTCATGCATCGGCTATCTTCTGCGCAATTCCTGGCTGGCTTTCCTGGTCTTTTTCGCCGCCCTCCCCATACAGCTTGCGGTAGATGGCGCACTCCTCTCCGCCCTCTCCCTAGCGGTCCTTTGCGCCGCCGCCTACCTTGCGGATGCCCTCTATGCTTTCTCGCTGCGCACCCGCAAAGGCCAGGCCGGACGCATCATCCCCTCCATCTGCGTCCTCGTCGCCTGTGCCGCTGCCCTTGCCTGCCTCGCGGTCCTGAAGACCGCCCGCGGCGCCAACCTCGCCGCATCGGCCTGCCTTGCCCTTCCAATCCCGGCCTGGCTAGGGTTCTTTTCCCCGACGACAGGGGGGAAGCGCTCCGTCCTCTATGCCGATTACGCGGACCATGCCTCCCGCCACGAGGAGGGGCGCCTGACCTCCTTGCCGAGGGTCGGCCCGCGGTTGGGGATTTTCCTGGACAGCCTCAGGCGGAGTCCTGGATCGCTCGCCATCATCGGTTTCGCGTTGTTCATCGAGCTTGCCGCTGCGTTGGACCTTTCAGGATCCATGCTGGAAAAAATGGCCGACCCGGCCCGGATCGCGGCCCGCGGCAGGGCCGCGGTGCTTTTCTGCGCCTCGCTTTCGTCCCAGGCCCTCCTCGGCGCCTTCGCCGAAAGCCCCCGCCTGTTCTGGCGGGTCCTCCCCTTGTCCTTTTCCGCCTACGCGCGGGAACGCTACCTGCCGGCGCTCATATCGGCCGTGCTGGTCTCCCTTCCACTTTCGCTTACCCTGGCCGTCCATTTCCCGAAGGAGTCGGCGTTGCTGTTGGCCTTCGTCCTCCTCCCGAGCCTGTCCGCGACGGCTATCGGCGACCTCAAGCCGCTTCGGGGCAACGTGGCCTCCGCCGCCTTCGCCTTTTGCGGCATTGTCCTTGCCTTTGTCTCCATCGGGCATGCCTCCTCGCCTTGGCCGCTATCCTCGTGCCGGCCTTCCTATTGGTCCTGCTTGCGCGCAGGAACCATTATTCAAAGGAGGTCCAGGAATGATCCGACTTGAGGGGCTGCACAAGACCTACGCGAACGGCCGCGGCGTCCGGGACATAAGCCTGGAATTCGGTCCCGGCATCCATGGCCTCATCGGGCCCAATGGCGCGGGCAAGACCACGGTTCTCAACCTCATCATGGGCCTCCTCGGCCCGGAGCGCGGCAGGGTGCTGGTGAGCGGCGCCGACAACTGGAAGGACAGCGACGGCTTTTCCTGGCGCAAGGGCATCGGATACTTCCCGGCGGAAGACTACTTTTACGGCTTCCTTTCAGGAAGGCAGAACCTCGAGTACATCGGCCTGCTCAAGGCCGGCGACAGACACGCCTATGCGGGCCTTGCTGAGGTCCTTGCGGAGTTCGGCATCGAGGACTACGCCGACGAGGCCTTCTCGACCTGCTCGTCCGGGATGAAGAAGAAGATCCAGCTGGCAGGAAGCCTCATCGGAGACCCGCGTATCCTCATCTGGGACGAGCCGAACAACGGCGTGGACCTCCTCGGAAACATCTTCCTCAGGTCCTACCTGGAAAGGTCACGGGCGGCCGGGAAGGTGGTCATACTCTCGAGCCACGTGATCGAATTCATGGACGGTCTCCTTGATTCCCTCACGGTGCTGAAGGAAGGCGTGCTCGCCCTCCATGAATCGCCGCCGCCCGCGGATCTGCGCGCCGCCTTCCTGGAGGCGATAGGCGGGCGGGCATCCTGAGGGATTCGCCGCGCCATGCCGGACCATCCAGCGCTGGACCTCGCCCCCCTCCTCGATGCAGGGCCGCCCCGAGCCTATCTGATCGCGATCCCGAACGTGAAGGCGAAGGCCAACGCGAAATCGGACGGCGAAAACGCGGAGTCCCGCAGCCAGCAGCATCCACCGATCCGCGCCGATCCAGTCAGGAATTTCCCGACAAGGCGCCAGCCTCCGAGCAAGGCGAGTGAGCCGCGCGCCGGATAGTCGAAGCTCTCGGTCACCTGGGTATAGGAAAGCTCCAGGAGAAGGCCATTTCCCTTGGCGGAGAGGGGATAGAGGAGGCAACCGCCCCCATAGCTGACCGACCAAGCTGTGATGCCGGCAAAAGCCTCCGGCGCCAGGGAGACCGGACCGACCGGTATGGCATATTCGACATTGATGCTCGTGAGATTCCGGTCCTCGATGCGGAGGGGCCTGGAATCCTGGGCGACGGCGGCCGAAAGGGGAAGGGACGTGAGCAGGACGATAACCGCAAGGAGCCTTCGCTTCATGCCGGCCTCCAGGTGTCCCTCGGAGTTGTCCTGGCGATTCTGACGTGCCTCCGACTGCGGCATCGCTCCACCTGCAAAGCCTGATTGTATCCCACCCCGTCCTCGCGTCAATCAAGGGCCTCGTGGGCCTTCTTGCCGAAGAAGGGGCTTCCCGCCAGGAGGCTGCGCCGCAGCGCCGGTGCGATGATCCTGGCCCAAGGCCGCAGCCATCGCGTCTCTTCCTTCACCTCGGCATAGTAGTCCTCTATCGTCTTGCGCCTGAAGGAGAGGACCTTCTCGGCCTCGTCGGAGTCGGTGAACCATCCGCAATGGAAGCCGCCTTTGGCGAAGGCGGCGTCGGGGATGAAGGCGGACGATCCGAGGCCGAAGAGGCGGAACATGCGGTCCAGGTAGTCGCGGAACGTGGTCCGGCAGGATACGCCGCCGCCGATGTCGAAGGTGCGTCCCTCCGCGGCGGGGAGGCGCGCGGCGGCGGAAAAGGCACGCCCGGTGTCCTCGGTATGGCAGACTTCGATCTTGGTGCTCGGCGGCATGTGGAACATGAGGGGGTCCCGCTGGAGTTTCTTGCGCCAGACGATGTAGGAGAGCCTGAGGATGGCCTGGGGCAGGCCGCTTTCGCGGAGGATGCGTTCGCATTCGATCTTGGATTTCGCATAGGAGTCGGCGTGGTTGGCGCCGAGGCTGTCGGTGACGCTGATCCAGGGCGTCTCCAGGCGGTCGCCGTAGGCGGCGATGCTTGAGGCCAGGACAAGGCGGGGAGGCCGCGCCTGGCGCTGTGCGGCGGCGATGAGGTTGGCCGTCCCGCCGACGTTGATGGAAGTGGTGAGTGCCGGGTCCCGGTCCGCCGCAGGCGGGATGAGGGCGGCCAGGTGGATGACGGCGTCCTGGCCCTCGATGGCCAGCTCGGCGCTTTTAGGGTCACGGACATCGCCGAAAATGACCCGGCAGCCCTTGCCCAGCCTTTCGGCCAGGCCGCGGTTGGCCTCGGTAGGGGCCTCGAGGATGGTGATTTCATCGCCTGCCGCGAAAAGGGCAGAAAGAGCGCTCCGCCCCACATTTCCGAAGGCCCCGGTGACCAAGGTTTTCATGCCGCCTCCATTAATGAACGAATGATCATTCATCAATATGGCTCAGGGGCGAGAGCTTTGCAAGAGTGGAAATGTCGCGCTTTTCTGTAGGCCGTCCGCATTGCGCTAAGGGACTTGGCACGATACACTTAGGGTACAACAGCGCAGAAGGAACAGGCAGGAGATGGCTTTCGACGACGACGACATCAGGGGCATCCTCCAGATTGACTCCGAACTCAACCAGATTCAGGACGTGGACATCCTTCTCGAACGCATCCTCCTTGAGGCACGGAAGATGCTGGGGGCCGAGGCCGGCACCATCTACAAGCGCGACGGCGACCATCTCCACTTCAGCTACACCCAGAATGCCCTCAAGGAGCGCGGTCTCCCCCCGGGCCAGAAGCTGCCCTATTCCAGTTTCACCGTCCATATCGACGACAAGTCCATATCCGGCTATGTCGCGATGACCGGCAAGCTCCTCAACATCCCCGATGTCTACAACCTCCCCGCCGGGATGCCCTATTCCTACAACACCTCCTACGACCAGAAATCCGGCTACAAGACCACTTCGATGCTCACCGTCCCCCTGAAGACGAATATCGGAGGCCTCCTCGGGGTCATCCAGCTCATCAATGCCAAGGACCAGTCCGGGGAAATCGTGGCCTTCCGTGAGGAAGACGAGCCCATCATCACCCATTTCGCCGCCAACGCGACCAACCAGCTCCAGATGGCCATGTTCATCCGGGGCACCATCCTCATGGCCAACCGGGTCGCCCAGCTCAAGGACAGCCACGAGACCGGCGCCCACGTGAACCGCGTGGCGAGTTTCGCGGCGGAGATCTACGATCGCTGGGCCAGGAAGAAGGGGATCTCCGATTCCGAGCGCGACCGGACCAAGGATACGCTCAAGCTTGCCGCGATGCTCCATGATGTCGGCAAGGTGGGGATCAACGATCTCATCCTCAAGAAGCCCTCGCGCTTCACGGACGAGGAAAGGGCGATCATGGAGGGGCATACCTTCTGCGGTGCCCGGCTCTTCACTGACGAGACCGATTATGACCGGATGGCGGCAGCCATCGCCCTGACCCACCACGAGAACTGGGACGGGACGGGGTATCCGGGCATGGTCGACTTCCGCAACTCCTTCTACGAAGTCCGCCAGATCCAGGTCGAGGGGGTCGAGAGGACCGGCGAGGTCTGGCACGCTCCCGCGCTTGAATCCGGTCCCGATGGCAGGGCCAGGCGCCTCAAGGGCGAGGAGATACCCCTGGCGGGACGGATTGTGGCAGTGGCCGATGTCTTCGACGCCTTGTGTTCCCGACGGGTCTACAAGGCAAGCTGGGACCAGGCGGCGGTCTACGACGAGCTCAAGAAGCTTGCCGGCGTGAAATTCGATCCCGATATCATCGATGCCTTCTTCGACATCATCACGACGATCGAGGGCATCCAGAAGCAATTCCCGGACGTCGTCCACGAGGAAGCCAAAAAAGCCACGGCTTGACCGGTTTCGGTTTCCCGATATACCTTCAATCCCATGATTACCTCGAATGAGCTTCGTCGCAAATACATTGAGTTCTTCAAGTCGAAGGGCCATGCCGAGATCTCCGGCAAGTCCCTCATCCCCGAGAACGACCCGACCGTCCTTTTCACCACGGCGGGCATGCATCCTCTCGTTCCCTACCTCCTGGGCAATCCCCATCCGGCGGGCAAGCGCCTGTGCGATTACCAGAAATGCGTCCGGACGGGTGACATAGACGAAGTGGGCGACGCTGCCCACCTCACTTTTTTCGAGATGCTGGGCAACTGGTCCCTCGGCGACTACTTCAAGAAGGACTCCATCGCCTACAGCTGGGAACTCCTCACGGACCCCACATGGCTCGCCCTGGATCCCCGAATGCTCTCCGTGACGGTCTTCGCCGGCGACGACAACGCTCCCCGGGACGAGGATTCGGCCGGTTTCTGGAAGGACGTCGGCGTGCCGGAAGGCCGCATCGCCTACCTTCCCGCGAGCGACAACTGGTGGGCGGCCGGCCCGACAGGCCCCTGCGGCCCCGACACGGAGATCTTCTACTGGGTCGGCACCGGCTTCCCGCCGGCGCTCTCCAACAAGGGCACGGATCCGAAGAACTGGATGGAGATCTGGAACAACGTGTTCATGGAGTACAACCGGGTGGACGAAAAGACCCTCGTGAGGCTTCCTGCGCAGAACGTGGACACCGGGATGGGTCTTGAGCGGACGGTCGCCGTCCTCCAGGGCAAGACCTCCGTCTACCAGACCGAGGCCTTCGCCGCGATCCTCGAGGCCATCGGCGAGGTCTCGGGCAAGGTTTATGGGGAGGGCCCCGGGCTGGACCATTCCTTCCGCATCATCGCCGACCATGTCCGCTCCGCAACGATGATATTAGGCGACTCCAAAGGCCTGTCCCCCTCGAATGTCGGCGCCGGCTATGTCCTGCGCCGCCTCATCAGGCGTGCCGTCCGCCATGGCCGCAAGCTCGGCATCGAGGCCCCTTTCCTCCCGAGCGTGGCCGCGGCAGTGGTGGACATCTACCAAGGTCCCTATCCCGAGCTGGCGGGGAACCGGGCCCGCGTCATGGAAGAGCTCGCGGCCGAGGAGGCCAAGTTCTCCGAGACCCTCAAGGCCGGAGAGCACGAGTGGCAGAAGCTCCTCCCCAACCTCCAGAAAAACCCCCAGAAGACCGTCCCCGGCCGTGTGGCATTCCGCCTCTATGACACCTATGGCTTCCCGATCGAGATGACCGAGGAGCTGGCCACCGAAGCGGGCATGAAGGTGGACAAAGAGGGCTTCGATGCCGAGTTCAAGAAGCATCAGGAGCTCTCCCGCGCGGGCAGCGAGCAGCTGTTCAAGGGCGGCATGGCCGACCATTCGGATGTCTCCACCGCCTACCACACCGCGACCCATCTCCTCCAGCAGGCCCTCACGATCGTCCTCGGCGACCATGTGGCCCAGAAGGGCTCGAACATCACGAGCGAACGCCTCCGCTTCGATTTCGCCCATCCCGCCCCGGTGACCAAGGAAGAGCTCGAGAAGGTCGAGGCCATCGTCAACGAGCAGATCAAGCGGGACCTCCCCGTGACCATGGCGGTCATGAAGCTCGAGGACGCCCGCGCCGCCGGCGCAAGGGCCCTTTTCGGCGAGAAATACGAGGAAAGCGTCAAGGTCTACACGATGGGCGATTTCTCCAAGGAAGTCTGCGGGGGCCCGCACGTGGAGCGCACCGGAGTCCTCGGGAAGTTCCGCATCCAGAAGGAGCAGTCCTCGAGCTCGGGAGTGAGGCGGATCTACGCCGTGCTGGAGTAGCGCGCGCGGAGGAGCTGGGTGGCCAGGCGTCCGTCCTCCAGGATGCGGCGGAGGATGAAGGGCCCCTTGCCCGGGTCGCCTTCCCACCAGCCCTCCCGGGCGAACCACTCGATGCCCGCCAAGGTCTCCGACGCGTCCACCGGTCGCCACTGCATGAAGAGGTAGTCGCCCGCCGGGAGGGTCCAGGGCTCCTGGCCGGGTCCATGGCCGGCCTTGGGGTCCGCGAGCCTGCCATGGAAGGAGGGGGGCGGGAGTTCCCCCCTTGTCCTGGGCCCATCGTCGGGATCGAAGGCGATGAGATCCTCGTCATCGAAGATGAAAACCTCCTCGTCCCCCTCTCCCAGGTCCTTCCCTTGCCTTTCCTTTCCCAGGCCGGCGAAGGGTGGATTCTCCATGCCCGCGTAGGCAAGGGGAGCGTGAAGCCTGAGGCTGAGGAGGGTCAAGGATTCCATGGACACATGATGCCGGATACAACGCAAAGCAGGCAAGACCCGTCGCCCCGCCGCTTGCTTCGGGGCACTGTGCCTCGGGGCACTGTGCCTCGGGGCACTGGGCGTCTGGCAAAGGCCGTGCGGCTGTGATATCGTGGTGACGATGTCAATTCTCGACAGCATCGAATCCCCGGCCGATCTCAAGGGCCTCGACATGAAGGGGCTTGCCACCCTGGCCGGGGAGATCCGGAAACGGATCGTCGACACGGTCAGCCGGAATGGCGGTCACCTCGCCTCCAACCTCGGCGTCGTCGAACTCACCCTTGCCCTCCATCGCGTGTTTGAATCGCCCGGGGACAGCATTGTCTGGGACGTAGGCCACCAGTGCTATGCGCACAAGCTGGTCACGGGCCGGAGGGAGCGTTTCGACACGATCCGCCGGCAGGGAGGGCTTTCCGGTTTTCCCAAACGCAATGAAAGCCCCCATGACATCTTCGATGCCGGGCATGCCTCGACCTCGATCTCCAGCGCCCTCGGCCTCCTGGCGGCCCGCACCAGGCTCGGCCTGGGCGGCAAGGTCATAGCGGTGATCGGGGATGGCGCCCTCACCGGTGGCATGGCCTTTGAGGCCCTTTCCCACGGGGGACAGCTGGGCCTCCCCCTCGTCGTCGTCCTCAACGACAACAAGATGTCGATCCAGGCCAATGTCGGCGCCCTCTCCCGCTACCTTTCACGGCTTTCCGCGACAGTGCGCTACCAGAAAATCCGCTCCAGGATCGATGCCATCGTCAGGGGCATCCCCCTTCTGGGCCCCTGGCTCTATCCTGCCATGGTCAGGGGCAAGCGGGCAGTAAAGGGCCTTTTCTTCAAGGAAAACCTTTTTTCGGACCTCGGTTTCGAGTATGTAGGCCCGATCGACGGCCACAACATGGCCGCGATGATACAGGTCTTCCGCGAGGTGAAGCCCCTTGACCGGCCCGTCGTCATCCATGTCATCACCCGCAAGGGCAAGGGTTACGAGCTGGCCGAGGAGGATCCCGCCCGCTACCACGGCGTCTCCCCCATGCGCGCCTCCGACGGCAAGGTGGAGACCAGGCCCGTCGTCACCTTCACCGAGGCATTTTCCGCATCCCTGATCCGCCTCGCGGGGAAGGACGAGCGGGTCGTGGCCGTCACGGCCGCCATGGCCAAGGGGACCGGGCTCGAGGAATTCCGCTCGGCCTTCCCGGGGCGCCTCTACGACGTCGGCATCGCCGAGGAGCACGCGGTCACCTTCGGCGCGGGCCTCGCGGCGGGCGGCCTCAAGCCCGTGGTCGCCATCTACTCGACCTTCATCCAGCGCGCGGTCGACCAGGTCTTCCACGACGCGGCCCTCCAGGGCCGTTCCATGGTCCTCGCCCTCGATCGCGCGGGAGCTGTCGGAGAGGACGGCGAGACCCACCAGGGCATCTACGACATTGCCCTCTTCCGCTCCCTGCCGAACATCAGGGTGCTTGCGCCGGCCAGCGCCGTCGACCTCGACCTGGCCCTTGGCCATGCCTTTGCCCAGGAAGGCGGACCCACGGTGATACGCTTTCCCAAGGCCCGTTGCCCCCGCGAAGAGGATGCCTATGCCGAGCCGTGGCAGGTGGGGCGGGGGGCCTTTGTCCGCCGCTCGGGCTCGGACAGCCTCATCATCGCGATGGGCGGCCTCGTGGAAGCGGCGGTGGAAGCCGCCGACAGCCTCCTCCGCGAGGGGCGCTCCGCCGACGTCTACAACCTGCGCTATGTCTCGCCCATCGACGAGGAGGCCTTCATGGAGGCCTGCGCCGGCTACAAGCGCGCGGTCTTCCTCGAGGAAGGCGCCTATGCCGGCGGCCTGGGCGAGAGCCTCGCCGGCCTCCTCTCGCGCCGCCTTCCGCGCCTTTTCTTCACGGCCCTCGGCTTCCCTTCCGAGCCCTTCCCGCAGGCCAGCCGCGAGGAGCTCCTCGAACGCGCGGGCTTTTCGGCAAGCTGCATAGCCGAACGCATCCGACTCCTCGAGGCCGAGGATGGACGCATCTATCTTTTCAGCGCCGCTGGCGGAGGGAGCTAAAGCCATGGCCCGCTTGATATTGCCACGTGGCCGCATCCTCGAACTTGAGCCCTTTGTCGTCATGGCCGTCGTGAACGCCACGCCCGATTCCTTTTACGCCCCGAGCCGGCGCCGCCTGGCCGAAGACGCGAAGGACGCTGCCCTTGGCGCCCAGACTGCCGGAGCCGGAATCATAGATATCGGCGGCGAGTCCACGCGGCCGGGATCCGACGCGGTGGGCGAGGCCGAGGAGCTCGAGCGCGTCATCCCTGCCATCCTGGCCATCAGGAAGGTCAGCTCGATACCGATATCCGTGGATACCCGCAAGGCCTCCGTGGCCCGGGCCGCCCTGGACGCCGGCGCCGATATCGTCAATGACGTGTCCGCCCTCAGCGACCCCGACATGGCCAGGACGGTCGCCGCGACCGGCGCTGCCCTCATACTCATGCACATGAAGGGTGACCCCAAGAACATGCAGGATAGCCCTCGCTACGACGACTGCCCGGCCGAGGTGGGCGAGTTCCTTGCCGCCGCCGCCCGTGCCGCCGTCGCGGCCGGTGTCCAGGCGGGAGCCATAGCCCTGGACCCCGGCATCGGCTTCGGGAAAAGGCTGGAGGACAACCTGGCCCTTCTTTCGAGGCTCGACTCGCTCTTCGCTTTGGGCTATCCTCTCCTGGTCGGCCTGTCCCGCAAGTCCTTCATCGGGGCGATCACGGGGAGGCCTGCCGAGGGCCGCATGGCAGGCAGCCTTGGCGCAGCCTGCGCGGCCTATTCGCGCGGCGCCAGGATATTCCGGGTCCATGACGCGGCCGAAACCAGGGACGCCCTTGCCGTGTTCGCCGCCTCCCTTTCGGGACGGCAGGCATAAATAAGCGGCGGCGAAGCAGGAAGGCTAGGGGGGCTCATGGGCATCGGACTGGGAGCTGGATTCATCGGGGGCTATGTCCGTCCCGCCCTCGACGTCATCCTGCTCGCCTTCATCCTCTACAAGACCTACCAGGTCCTCGTGAAGACCCAGGCCGTTTCCCTCATCAAGGGCGCCCTCATCCTCGGGGCTTTCTACGCGGTGGCCCTCTTCCTCCAGCTCTCCACCGTCAGCTGGATACTGAACGCGCTGGCCCCCGGCCTCTTCATCGCCGTGGCCATCGTCTTCCAGCCCGAGCTCAGGAAGATCTTCATGAAGCTCGGCCAGGGATCCTTCTTCCGGGGCGCGGCCAGGCCCCGCGTGGGCCAGATCGAAGTGATCATCAGCGCCGCGGAGACCCTGTCCGGATTGCGGCGCGGCGCGCTGGTCGTCTTTGGCCGCAATGTCGGCCTCAAGAACATCGTCGATACCGGCACGCGGCTGGACAGCCTCATCTCCTCCAGCCTCATCATAGCGATCTTCAGCTTTGACACGCCCCTCCACGACGGGGCCCTGATCATCCAGGACGGCCGGATAGCGGCGGCCGGATGCTTCCTTCCCCTTTCAGAGCAGCAGGACATCCGCAAGAGCTTCGGCACGCGGCACCGCGCCGCCCTCGGCCTTTCCGAGGAAGCGGACGCCGTCGTCCTTGTCGTCTCCGAGGAGACCGGCGCCCTTTCCCTCGCCTATGATTCCAAGCTGTACTACGGGCTTTCCGCGGAGCAGGTGAGGCGCCGCTTGGGCGACCTCCTCGAGTTCCCCGAATCCGCCGGCGAGACGGAGGAGGACGAGAGCCATGAGAGCTAAAGGTTTCTGGCCCCGCGTCTTCTCCGACTGGCCGGCCAAGGTCCTCTCCCTCGCCGTGGCCCTCCTCCTGTTCTTCTTCTTCCACCTTAACAAGCTGGAGCAGCGGACCCTGACGGTCCCCCTTGCCCTCGTCACGAACGGGGAGTTCGTCCCCTCCAGCCAGTATCCGAGGACGGTCAAGCTCTCCTTGCGCGGGGAATCCGCCGACCTTTTCCAGATCCAGGAGGACGACATCCGGGCGAGCGTCGATTTCTCCGAGGTCCGCCGGCCCGGCCTTTCCAAGGCGACGATAGCCATCGAGAAGCGGGGCAACGCCGTCGAGGTGGACCCCCTGGAGATCCTGCCCGACCCGGCCACGATATCGGTGACGATGGACCGCAAGATCTCGCGGGTGGTGCCCGTGACCCCGACCTTCCATGGCTTCCTCGATCCAGGCTTCGAACTCAAGTCCTTCGACCTCGCCCCCGGTGAGGTGACCATCGAAGGACCTTCCGGGGCGATGGAGCGCATCACCGACGTGACGACCGAACCGATCGAACTCTCCGGCCGGCACGGCGATTTTGTCGTGAAGACCAGGCTGGCGCGCGCGAACGCCCTCGTGTCCGTCGCGGGGACGGACACCGCGGAGTTCCGCGGCGCGGTCGTGAAGTCGGTCACCGTCAAGTCCTTCACGAGCGTCCTGCCCACGGCCTACGGGCTCCAGGATGGCCTGGCCCTCGCGGAGACCTTGCCTGCCCTGCGCCTCAAGCTCAAGTCCCAGACCATCGACCTCCAGGATTTCCAGCTCGCGCCCGACAGCCTCCTCGTCGACCTGTCCCAGATCCGCAGGGCAGGCAGCTACAGCATTCCCGTCCAGGTGAAGCTGCCCGAAGGCATCCAGGTCGAGTCCCTGGAGCCGGCCGTCCTCTCCATCCGGATCCTTCCCAGGCAGGGAGGCCTCCCGTGATCGTGGGACTCGGGATCGACATCGTCCACGTGGACCGCATCAGGCACTGGCTTGCCAAGCCGGGCTTGGTGGACCGTTTTTTCCACCCGGACGAGATCGCCTCCGTGATGGAACGGGGGCATTCGGCCGCCCTGTCCCTGGCGGCCCGTTTCGCCGCCAAGGAGGCCTTCGGCAAGGCCCTGGGCACCGGACTGACGGGGATCAAGCTGCGCGACATACAGGTACTCAACGATTTCAACGGCAAGCCGGATCTCATCCTCTACGGGGACGCGCGGGCGCGCTTCGAGGCGTCGGGTGGGCGTTTTGTCCACCTGTCGCTGACCCACGAGCGCGAGAACGCCGTGGCCGTGGTTGTCCTGGAGAATTGACACATGGTACGAAACGCGCCGAAGCCAGAAAAGGACGACAAGGAAAAGAAGGTCACCTTCATCGCGAAGGACGTGGTGCATTGCCCCGTCTGCGAGACGGATTTCCACCGGGAGGAGCTTTTTTCCGGCCGCCTCAACGCGAGCGACCTCACCGACGAGCTCCACCGCACCTACATCCCCATGCAGGCCTACGGGGAGATCCATCCCCTCGTCTACGACCTCACCGTGTGCCCTTCATGCTGGTACTCGGCGTGGAAGGCCGATTTCGGCGCGGTCTCTCCGGGGATCAAGTCCGCCCTCCAGACAGGGATCGCCTCCAGGGTCGAGGGCGCACAACGCGTCTTCGAGACCGTCGACTTCAATTCCCCCCGCGGACTCGTCGAGGGGGCCGCGAGCTACTACCTGGCCATGATCTCCTACGATTCCTTCACCAAGGAATACGCGCCGACCTTCAAGCAGGGAATCTCCGCCCTCCGGGCGGCCTGGCTGTGTAAGCAACTTGAGGAGAAGCGCCCGGGGGAGAACTTCGCCTATGCCGCGGACCTCTTCTACCGCAAGGCCCGCTATCTCTACAAGCTGGCCGTGGAGCTCGAGACCAAGGGCGGGGAGCGGCTTTCCACCCTGAAATGGCTCGGTCCCGACACGGACAAGAGCTACGGCTTCGAAGGCGTGCTCTACGTGGCGACCATCCTGGAGCTCAAGTACGGTCCCCACGCGAACCCGGAGCTCAGGACGGACACCCTCACCCAGGGGAAGCGCGCGATCGCCAAGATGTTCGGCCTGGGCCGCTCCACCAAGAACAAGCCCGGCCCCCTCCTCGACAAGGCCAGGGACCTTTTCGACCTCCTCAAGGTCGAGCTGCAGGTGGACGACGAAGAGAGCGATGATTAGTCCCGCCGACATGCGCAATATCCGCCTCGTCCTTTCCTACGACGGAAGCGATTTCGGCGGCTGGCAGCGCCAGAAGAACGCCCGCACCGTCCAGGAGGAGCTGGAGAAAGCCCTGGCCAGGATGCACGGCCATCCCCTGCCTACTGTCGCTGCCGGCCGGACAGACGCAGGGGTCCATGCCATGGGCCAGGTGGCGAATTTCTACACCGACATAAGGTCCATCGAGGCGGGACGCTTCCTTCCCGCCCTCAACAAGCTCCTCCCCCGCGACATACGCGTCCTGGGAGCGCGGGATGCCGACTTCGACTTCCATTCGCGCTACGATGCCCGCCTCCGCCGCTATCGCTATTTCATCCTCTGCGGCCCTTTTGCTGACCCTATCCGCCTGCGCTATGCCCATCTCATCCACCGCCGGCCCGACATAGCCGTCCTCAACGCGATGGCCTCCGCGATGCTCGGGGAATGCGATTTCACGGCCCTTTCCTCGGCCCGTGACGAGAGCCTTTCCCGCTCCCGATTTGTCCACGAGGCTTCCTTCCGCTGGGATGGCGACGGACTCGTCTTCGAGATCGCCGCCAACGCCTTCCTCCTGCGGATGGTGCGCTCCATCGTCGGGACCCTCCTGTCCTACGAGGCAGAGGGCCGTGGCCCCGCCTCCTTCGGCGACCTCCTGTCCTCCGGTGACCGCCACGCGGCCGGGCCGACCGCCCCCGCCCGCGGGCTTTTCCTCTGGAATGTCGAATACTACGCCGCTCCGACGCGGCCTGGCCGAGGCGCTTACTGGACCCTGAAAAAACTGGAGTCCGCGGACTCCGATGGCGACGAAGAACCCGGCCCGCGCCTCGTGCCCGGCCTGGGACTTGTGGAGGGCTAGAAGCCTTGGACGATCCCGATCCCCTTGCCGCGGCTCCTGCCGCGGTCCAAACCACCATCGAGGCCGTCATCTTCGACCTCGACGGCACCCTCGTGGATTCGGAGCCGAATTACCTGGTGAGCGACCGCGCGTTCTTCGCCCTTTGGGACATCGACTTCACGAAGGAGATCAACGACGGCATGATGGGGCGTGGGACCATGGACTTTTTCCGCATCCTCGCCCGGCTCTTTCCCGCAAGCCCCTTGACCGCACTCCCTTTCGAGGAGAGGATCGCGCGGCGTGACAGCTACTACCTCGATTTCCTGGCGTCGAGGAACCTCGCCTTTCCCGTGATGTCCGAGCTTGTCGAAGTACTCCATGGCCGAGGACTGCCCTTGGCCATCGCCTCCGGTTCCAGTCCGACAGTGATCAATGCCACCTTGGCCGCCACAGGCCTGGCGTCCCGTTTTTCCGTCGTGCTTTCCTCGAGCGAGGTCAGCAAGGGCAAGCCCGATCCCGAGGTCTTCCTGGAGACCGCCCGCCGCCTCGGCGTCTCCCCCCAACGTTGCCTCGTCTTCGAGGACGCGGTCCACGGACTCACTGCCGCCAAACGCGCCCTCATGCGCTGCATAGTCTTCCCCGCCCCCGGCAGCGACCTTTCCCTCTATTCCGCCGCCGACAGGATCTTCCCCGCCGGCCCCGCCGCCACCCCCCTGGCCGCCCTCCTTTCCGCCCTCGACCTCCCCCCCACCGCCTGAAACGCTCCTCTCCTGTTTTATGAATTCGGACCCACGTCGATCCCTAGAATTGTCCGCGCTCTCCCACCCTGAAAAGCGCCAGCCTTCAAGCGCGGCATTCGTTGGTTGAACCCCGTCCCCATTCATGGAAACCACCGGAGCGCCGCGGGTGGGACGGGAAACAGGGCCTGTCGCACCTCGCGCTATCGCGCGCGTGCGGCAGGCCCGTTTTTTTGTCCCAGGCCCCGCTCAGTATGTATCAAAAAAAAGGCCCGGTCGAGCGCCAAACAAAAAAGGCCGCCCCTTTCAGGGCAGCCCCTTGTCATCTTTGGATGCAAGCCGTCTAGTTCTTGATCGACTTGAGCCCGATGAGGGCATCGTTGGTTTCGCGGAAGCGCCTCACGATAATCGGAAGCAATTCCAGCGCAGCCTCAGGATAGGTCTTGAGGAAGGAATTGAATTCCCAGGATGCCAGGACAAGGCAGGTAGTCTCCTGGATGGCCAGGACGCTTGCCGAACGCGGTGATCCGTCGAAGACGGCCATCTCGCCCATGATCTCCCCGGGTCCGTTTTCCGCGATTTCCACCTGCCTGCCGGAAGTGTCGTTTTTCTCGATGCGGACGCGGCCAGAGAGGATGATGAAAAGGCCGATCCCGCTTTCTCCCTGCTTCATGAGGTAGTCGCCGGGCTTGAAGGTCCTCTCGGTGCAGATGCCCGCGATACCTTTGACATATTTGGGATTGAGGTTCTCGAAGATGCTGACCTTCGAGAGCGCCTGCTCTTTGTCCATGATGTCTCCTTTTAGGCAAAGATAGATGAGTATTCCCGGGTCGTCAAGGACGGAGCTTTGTCCGGGTGGGTCGCCGACTTTTCCTTGGGCTCCCCTCGTGCTAGCATGGATGGCGCAAAGGGACCTTATGCACGAGGGGAAGGAAGCCTTGGGAATGGGAAAAGGCCGGAAAAGCAAGGGAATCGTTGATGGCCGCGGCATTGCCCCAGGAGGCGAAGCACGAAGGCACGAATGCCGTGTCGCCCCGGGCGAGGAACTTCGCGCCGATCTCTATATTGCCCAGAAGCTGGGCATCCTATCCCGGTCCCAGATCAAGGCTCGGGACGCGCATGTCATGATAAATGGCAAGCCTGCCAAGCTTTCCGTCCTCCTGAAGGGAGGGGAGGCGCTGGTCGTGGAGTGGCTTGCCGAGCCCTCCTCTGCCCTTGTCCCCGAGGATCTTCCGCTGTCGGTCCTCTACGAGGACGAGAGGGTCATTGTCGTGGACAAGGCCCAAGGCATGGTCACCCATCCCGGCCATGGCAACTTTCGCGGCACTTTTGCCAACGCCCTTCTCGGGCGCCTTGTCGCCGCGGATGCTGCGAGCCTTGAGCAAAGCTCGAGCTTGCCTCGCGCCGCGAGCCTGCCTCGCGCCGCGAGCTTGCCTCGCGCCGGGATCGTGCATCGGCTCGACAAGGATACCTCCGGCATCATCATTGCCGCCAAGGATGCGGGATCCCAGGCCTTCCTTGCCGACCAGTTCAAGCAAAGGCAAGCCAAAAAGGAATACCTGGCCATCACCAAGGGCCTTCCTTCGCCCGCGGCCGGCCGGATCGAAAACCGCCTCGCTCGCGACAAGCGCAACCGCAAGCGTTTTGCCGCCGTCGAAGCGGCCGCCGATCCTTCAGCCGGCAAGGTGGCGATAACCGATTATCGTGTCCTTGCCCACTATGGCGACTACGCCTTGGTCTCCCTAAGGCCCAGGACCGGGCGGACCCACCAGCTTCGGGTCCATCTGGCGGGCATCGGCGCGCCGATCCTGGGCGATCCGATCTATGGCAAGGCAGACGCCGCAATCCCGGGCGCTACCCTCATGCTCCATGCCTGGAGGCTTCGGATCCTCCTGCCCGGCAAGACCGAGGCCGACCTTTTCAAAGCTCCCATCCCGGAGCGCTTCCGGCGCCTGCTCGACTGGCTGGAAAAACGTTTCGGAAAGGCCATTTTAAAATAAATCGACCGCGCGGCGGTCACGCGCGGCCTGTGATTTGAACCATATGTGGATCGCTCGCTCCGCAGGACGCCTCCTTGGTCCTCACCGGCAAGGCCGGTCCGACCAAGGCCCACGGCGCGGGCCATCCCGGGCTAGAAGCGACGGGGTCCGTTCGAACGGAATCCGTCGCGACGGGGCTTGTCCTCGGCTTCGTTCACACGAAGCTGCCGGCCCATGAACTCGAAACCGTTGAGGGCTTCAATTGCGGCGCGGGATTCCTCTTCAGTGGCCATCTCGACGAAACCGAAACCCTTGGCCTTGCCGGTGTAGCGGTCGACGATGATGTTCACTGAGGTGACCTCGCCGTATTGAGCGAAAAGATCCCTGAGCATATTCTCAGCGGTGCCGTAGTTCATGTTGCCGACGTAAACCTTCTTGGACATTCGAAAAACCTCGTAATTGGCCCGGCGACGTGAAACGCCTACGGCCGAATCCGTTCGCCCAAGGCGAACGCGCCCGCGGTGGCGCGGACGTACAGCGGAGACCCGGAGAGTTGTCCATGGATTCCAGATGTCTTGAAGGGGGTGAAAACGGGCGAGGTTGGAAGGAGATCGGCTCTTTCTTTACCTTCTGTTCGATAACCGTGAGAAAAAATCGGCCCGACCGCCGGGCTGATGCTCTTCCCCGTGTAGGTACGGACGATGTTGCGGACCCTGTTTTCCACTTCAAAAAAACAAGAAAAGATGAGTTCAGCCCTCCTAAATATTCGCGAAATCCTATTCAGGACTCCAGAAATAACTATAGCAAGCGTCCGGCGGGGCGTCAACGTAATTATATTGAAAGCAAGGCTTTTCCTAAAACCTTGACAAAGCCCCCCCCATCCGTATAATCGAGGCGGACCCTTTGATGTTTGGGCAGGAGGAATCAAGATGGCTGTATGGTATATAGCCCTTCCTCTTGCTGGTCTGATTCTTGGATGGATGATCCGCTGGCTTTATGCCAGATTTCAACTCACCGCAGCCGAACAAAAGGCAGAGCGGATTAAGCAGGACGCGGTCAAAGAGGCCGAGGCACAAAAGAAAGAGATCCTGGTAGAGGCGAAAGATCAGCTCATTCGGGAACGTAACCAGCAAGAGCGGGAAAACAGGGATCGCCGGGCGGAGCTTCAGCGCTACGAGCGGCGGGTCATGCAAAAGGAAGAGAACCTCGACAAAAAGGTCATAACCCTCGACAAACAGGAAGAAACCGTCCTGGTGAGGGAGAAAGGCGTCGGGGAGAAAGAGGAATTCCTCGCGGGGCAGGAAGAGCGCTACCGTCAGGAACTTGAGCGCATCTCCGGCCTGACCGCCGAGGAGGCGAAGAAACTCATCATCCAGGGACTCGAGAACGAGGCCCGCCATGATGCCCAGATCACGATCAACAAGATAGAGCAGGAAGCCCAGGTGGCCGGGGACAAGAAGGCGAGGGACATCCTCGTCACGACGATCCAGCGCCTGGCCACGGAAGTGACGACCGAAGTCACGGTCACCTCCGTAAGCCTTCCTTCGGACGAGATGAAGGGCCGTATCATCGGCCGCGAGGGCCGGAACATCAGGACCCTCGAGACGCTGACCGGGGTCGATGTGATCATCGACGACACCCCGGAAGCCGTGGTCATCTCCTGCTTCGACCCCGTGCGCCGCGAGATAGCCCGGGTTTCCCTCGAACGCCTCATCGCCGACGGGCGCATTCACCCCGCCAGGATCGAGGAAGTCGTCCAGAAGGTCACCCGCGAGATCGCCCAGAAGATCTATGAAGAGGGCGAGAAAGTCGTCTTTGACCTTGGCCTCCACAACATGGCCCCTGAGCTCATCAAGGCCCTCGGCCGCCTCCACTACCGCACGAGCTACGGCCAGAACGTGCTGGCCCACTCGAAGGAAGTGGCGGTCATCGCCGGCATGCTCGCCGCCGAGATTGGCATCAGCCGGGAGATCGCCAAGCGCGGCGCCCTCCTCCACGACATCGGCAAGGGCATCGAGACCGACGGCGACCAGAACCATGCCGAGCTCGGCATGGAGCTCGTACGCAAGCTCAACGAGGACCCCAGGGTCATCAACGCGGTCGGTTCCCACCACAACGACGTGGAGCCAACCTGTCCGGAGAGTGTCATCGTCCAGATCGCCGACGCGATCTCGGCGGCCCGCCCTGGCGCCCGCAGGGAGACCCTCGACAACTATGTGAAACGCCTCGAGAACCTCGAGAACATCGCCGAGTCCTTCTCCGGCGTGGAGAAGGCCTACGCCATCCAGGCCGGGCGCGAGCTCCGGATCCTTGTCAACAACGAGCAGGTCTCCGACGAAGGCGCCAAGGACCTGTGCAAGAGCATAGCCAAGAAGATCGAGAGCGACCTGCGCTATCCCGGCCGCATCAAGGTCACGATCATCCGCGAGACCCGTATCGTGGAATACGCCCGATAGGGTGTGATCGGCGCGCGCGTCAGGCGGCGAGAACGACAACCCACGTGCCGACGGTTAACAGCCGCCGGCCTTTTTTTCAAGGATGCTTTCTCGGCGATCCCCATCTTTCCCCTGTGCCCCCTGTGCCCCCTGTGGTGAATCATGAAGATGTCTGTGAGGAGTTATCGATATGGGTGATACGGTGCGGGCCTTGATGCTCGGGGACGTGATCGGCGAGCCAGGGCTCAAGGCGCTTTTCGCGGGCCTTGGCGAGCTGGTGAGGCGCCTCAAGATAGATATCGTGGTGGCCAACGGGGAGAACTCCGCCGCCGGCTTCGGGATAACCGAGGAGGAAACGAAGAGCCTTTTCGCGTCCGGCGTCCACATTGTGACGAGCGGCAACCATGTCTGGGAGAAGAAGGGGGCCGCGGAGCTCCTCAACGGCGAGCCCAGGCTGCTCAGGCCGGCCAACTACCCCTTGGGGGCGCCTGGGACAGGCCTGGCCTTTGTCGAGGCTGGCGGCGCAAAATGGGCTATCCTCAACCTCCAGGGCCGGGAAGGCCTCTACGCGATCGATTGTCCCTTCAGGGCAGCCGATGCGGCCCTCGACCAGATACGGGCAAGATCGCCGGAAGCCATTATCCTCGTGGACATGCACGCCGAATCCAACGAGGAAAAGGAAGCCCTCGGCCTCTACCTCGACGGAAGGGTCTCCGCCTTGGCGGGGACCCACACCCATGTCCAGACGGCCGATGAGCGCATCCTCCCCAAAGGTTCGGGCTATATCACCGATCTCGGCATGACAGGCCCTTCCGACTCGGTTATCGGGGTAAAGACCGAGATCTGCATACGTCGCAGCCTCACGCAGATGCCGATCAAGATGGAGACGGCGGAAGGCCCGGCTTCCATCCACGGCGCCTTGTTCACGGTCGATGCGGCGACGCGGCGCTGCCTTTCCGTGGAACGCGTCCTGGCCTGACAGCCACTGCAAATTTGCAGGGACTCTCCAGAACAGCTATATTTCAAGCAGCGAAAAACAAGCATTTCAAACTCCATCCATTCGTGCGAAAAGGAGTGTGAAAATGAAGAGGTTGTCGCTCACCTTGAGGATAGCTGCCCTGGTCAGCATCCTGGTCGCCTTGCTCTTCAGCGCGGTGCTTGCAATCGTGGGCATCAGGCTGAAAAGCGACGTAATCGCCCTCGTCACCGCCGAGAACGTGCAGATCGCCAAGGCCAGGGCCAGCGAACTCGGACGCCTCCTGGATACGCATTACCGTGAACTCGTGGTCATATCCCTCAATGACGAGGTCGCGCGGGGAAGTCCGGCCTCGGCGGAGGCCGTGATACACGCCATCGACGGGAAGGTGAGTCCCGATATCACGACGGTCCTCCTCGCCTGGCCGGATGGCCGGGCCACGACGCCGCAAGGCATCTACGTCGATGTCAAGGAAAGGGCCTATTTCAAGGAGATATTCGGGAACGGAAAGGACTTTTTCGTTTCCGATGCTGTCATCTCGAAAGCCTCGGGGAAACCGGCCATCATCCTTGCCAAGGCGGTCAAGGGCAACGACGGAAAGACCCGCGCCATGGTCGGTTTTGAGATGCAGGTGTCGTCCCTGAGCGACATCACCGGCGCTATCAAGCTCGGCGCTACGGGTTACGGTTGGGTCGTTGACGCCTCCGGCCTCTTCATCGCCCACCCCTTGGATACCGTGCTCATGAAGCTCAATGCTACCGACGCCGACAAGGGGGGCTTCAAGGGCCTGGATGTCGTAGCCAAGCGGATGCAAAAAGAGGAGAACGGCTCGGGTTCCTACGCGAAACAGGACAAGACCCTGGTGGTCTCCTACTGGTCCCGTGTCCCGAACAGCCCCGGCTGGACCTTGGGACTCAGCATCGCCAAGGCCGAAGCCGAAGCGACGGTCACCTCCCTCAATGTCCTTCTGGTCATCCTCCTTGCCATCGGCCTTGTCATGGCGGTTGTCCTTTCCGTCTTCCTGGCCAGATCGATCGCCAAGCCGGTCGGCCTGGTCGTCGTGGCCATGGGCAAGCTCGAAAAAGGCGACCTGATGCTCACCGGCATGGATGCAGGCGGCTTCGAAAAGCTCCAGGGGCGCACAGACGAGCTTGGAGACCTGGGGCGCTCGGTCAGGCAACTCCAGCTGGGCCTTTCCTCGATAGTCGCCAATATCGCGGCCTCTTCCCTCCAGGTCTCCCAGGGATCGCACGAGGTTTCCACGACGGCCCAGGGCTTGGCCCAGGGCTCCAACGAGCAGGCAGCAAGCATCGAGGAGCTCTCCGCCTCCGTGGAGGAGCTGGCCTCGACCATCAGGCAGAACGCGGACAACACCGGCCAGGCCGACGGCCTTGCCCGCCGCGTCGCCCAGAACGCGGAGCTCTCGGGCAATTCCGTGTCCCAGACGGTGGCGAGCATGAAGGACATCGCCGGGAAGATCTCGATCATCGAGGAGATTTCCCGGCAGACCAACCTCCTGGCCCTCAATGCGGCGATCGAGGCAGCCCGCGCGGGCGAGGCGGGAAAGGGTTTCGCCGTGGTCGCCAGCGAGGTCCGCAAGCTCGCCGAACGCTCCGCCAAGGCCGCCGGCGAGATCAACGAGCTCTCCAGGAACAGCGTGCGCGTCGCCGCGGAAGCGGGCACCAAGCTGGAGGAGCTGGTCCCCGACATAAAGAAGACCGCCGAGCTCATCCAGGAGATCGCCGCCGCGTCATCGGAGCAGTCCACCGGCGCGCAGCAGATCGCCAAGGGCGTGACGCAGATGGACATCGTGGTCCAGCAGAACGCCTCGGTTTCCGAAGAGCTGGCCAGCACGGCCGAGGAATTGGCGGCGCAGGCCCAGACCCTGCGGGATTCCGTGGGCTATTTCAGGATCGAGGCGACCGGTGCGGAAAAAGCCCAAGCCCAAACCCGGGAAAAGCGGCTGCCTCCACGGGGAGCGCCGAAGAAAGCCGCGCCATTGCGCGATGCGCGCGTGGGCGATGCGCCTGCACGAGATGCGCCTCGGAAGGACGTCGCGAGAAGCAGGTCCATTGCCTTGCCTGGGAAAACCGGTGGTCCGAACGACGAGGATTTCGAGGAGTTCTAGTCCTCGTCGAAATAAAAGGCGAGCTCGTCCACCAGGAGGACCCTGAAGGGAAACCCGGCTTCCTGCCAGGCCGAGTCGTTGGTCAGGACCGCGTCGGCCCTGAGGACGATGGCCGTGGCCAGGTGCAGGGCGTCCGCCATGGCCAGGACTTTCCGCGTCGCCATGAGGATGGCCGCCTCCTCGGCTATCGCCACCTCGAAGGGGGCCAGCACGATGGTCCTCGAGTCCGAGAGGAGGCGACGGATCCTTTCGGCGGCCGGCCCGTCCCCACGGGCGAGGGGGCGGGTGAGAAGTTCGGTCCAGACGAGGGCTGACGCCGTGAGCCTGATCCTGCCGCCCGCGGCCGCCTCGAGGAAGGCAGCGGCCACCTTGCCGCGGTGTCCGCTCCCGTCATCGGTCAGGTAGGCGAGCGGGGCGGTATCCACGAGGACCAGGCTCCCTTCCTCGAGGCCGAGATCCGCCAGGATGTCCATGTCATCTTGCCGGCGGCCCGGGCTCCCGGGCGCATGATCGGAAACGGACTTCCCTGTCCCCCAGCTTGATCGCCATTGTGCCCTCCGCCCGGGCTGTCGCCCTGGCCAGCGCCGCCCTGGCCTCGCCGATCTCCCCGGTCGCGACCGGGTCGAGGGAGCGCAAGGGCAGGCGGCGGCCGCCGGCCGCGCCGGGCAATTTGATTGTAGTTGTGAGGATCTGGGCGAAGCCGAGCCGCGACTGGCGGAAATAGGCCGCGCCTCGGGGGCAGCTGGCCTCCGTCTCCGAGACAAGGCAGCCCCGTGGGCAGACGATGCAGACGACCTTGCCGCTGCGCGTGAGGGTCTCAAAGAAGGTTTCGTCCTTCGAACGGTCCGCCTCGGGAGGCTCGTAGGGCGGGGTCGAGCGGGTGGAGGCGCGATGCTCCCGGGGTGCCTTCAGGAAGGAGGCGACATGGGCGGCCACCGCTTCCCCTTCCTGGGAGGCCTTGTCGGCCAGGTCGTGGATGTGGAGGGCGTTCCCGGCGATGAAGATGCCTTCCTCCCCGGTCTCGAAGGAGGAGTTGACCTCCACCGCGCCGCCCTTCCCCGGAGCGATTCCGCTTCCTTTCAGTATGTCCACTTCGGGTATGAGCCCGACGGAAAAAAGCACCGTGTCGCAGTCGCGGTATCGGGCCGTGCCGGGAATGGGGCGGAGGTCCTCGTCGAGCCTTTCGACCCAGACTCCCTCGACGCGGTGCCTGCCCGTGATCTCGCTGATCTGGGTCCGGAAGTGGAGGGGGATGCCGAAGTGGTCGAGGCACTGGACCTTGTTGCGGATGAGGCCGGAGAGCCAGGGCAGCCTTTCGTAGACGGCGGCGACCTCGCAGCCCTCGATCGAAAGGCGCCTTGCCATGATGAGTCCGATGTCGCCCGAGCCCTGGATGATGACCTTGTGCCCGAGGCGCCGGCCACCCGAGTTGACAAGGTTCTGGGCCTGGCCCGCGGTGAACACCCCCGCCGGCCTTGTCCCAGGGATCTCCAGGTTTTCCCGTGTCCTCTCCCGGCAACCGGTCGCCACGACCAGTGCGGCCGCCTCGATCTCCAACAGGCCCCTGGAGGCTGACATCGCCCGGATGATGCGGGGCCTTGCGACGTCGAGGACCATGGTGCCAAGGAAGGTCTCTATCCCCAGGTCCGCGACCTGTGCCGCGAGCCGGGAGGCGTATTCGGGACCCGTCAGGTCCTCGCCGTACCAGGAAAGGCCGAAGCCGACATGGATGCACTGGTCGAGGATGCCGCCCAGCCGGTCATTGCGTTCGAGGATGAGGAGGTCCCTGACGCCGAGCCTGTGGAGGGCGATGGCCGCGGCCATCCCTGCCGGACCGCCGCCGATGACGACGCATCCGCGCTCAAGCCTCATGGCCCACCACCACGGCGCTGTCCTTCGCGTTGAGCACGGCCTCGTCCGGGGACATCCCCATGCCGTCGATCATCAGGTCGAGGATCTTGGGCAGGCAGAACCCCCCTTGGCAGCGGCCCATCATCGCGTGGGTCCTTTTCTTCACGGCGCCGAGGCTCCTCGAGCCCAGGGGATTGTCCAGGGCAGCGAGTATCTCTGCCTTGGAGACGTGGTTGCAGCGGCAGACCAGCTCGCCGCAGGCAGGATCCGCGTCGTAGGCCCTCCCGATCTCGTCCGCCTCCAGGTCAGCCACGCGCGGCGCGACGCGCCTGCCTTCGAGGTATCCTTCCCGGGGCGAGAGCTTGATGCGCCGCGAGACCAGGCTCTCCACCACATGCCTGGCGATCGCGGGCGCCGAGGTCAGGCCGGGCGACTCGATGCCGACCAGCGAGATGAAGCCGGGGCTGCCCGGCGCTTCCTCGATGACAAAGTCCTCGAAGGTCGTGCCGCCGCCTGCCACGAAGAGCTTGGGCCTGATGCCCGCGTAGGAACGGATAATTGGTATGTTCGATAGCTCCGGTATGAGTTCGCGGGCTTCCCGCTTCAGGCTGTCCATGACCGCCTTGGTGGTGGCCGTGTCCTCGGCATCGTCGATGAATTCCGCCGAGGGTCCGAGGATGATGTTGCCCTCCGTGGTCGGGGTCACATGGATGCCCAGGCCGCGGCCATCGGCGGGAGGCACGGGATAGACCGCCGTTTTCAGGAAGGACGGCGGGACCCGGTCCAGGACAAAATACTCGCCGCGGCAGGGGTGGATCGACCGGTCGTGGGCTTCGACCATGGAGTGCACGGATGCGGAGCGCAGTCCCGCGCAGTTGATCACGACGCGCGCAAGGAAGCCGCGGCCATCCACTGTGGAAGCAAGGAATCCCCCCTCGACCTTCCGGATGGAGGAGACTTCCGCATGGAAACGGAAATCAACGCCGTTGGCACGCGCATTCTCCGCCAGGGCGATGGTGAACTCCTGGGGCGAAATCACCGCGGTGCGCGCCGAATGGAGGGCATAGGACCCTCGGACCAGGGGCTCGATCCGCCTGATGCCTTCGCCGTCGATGATCGAAAGCCCCGGCGAGCCGTTCGCGCGGCCCTGGTCCAGGAGTTTTTCCAGGTAGGGCAGTTCGCTCCTGTCCTTGGCCACGACGAGCTTTCCCGTGGCCCTGAAGGGGACCTTGAGCTCCTCGCAGATCCGGGGGAAAAAGGAGAGGCCCTCGATGTTGAGGCGCGCCTTGAGCGAGCCGGTCCTCACGTTGAAGCCGGCGTGGATGACGCCCGAATTGGCCTTGCTGATGCCTTCGGCGACATCGCCTTCCTTTTCGAGGACCAGCACGCCGGGGGTGAAGTGCGCGAGCTCCCAGGCGATCGCCGAGCCTACCACGCCACCTCCGACGATGATGATGTCGTAGCTCATGCCTGGGCTCGCCTGTCTTTGAGCGCGGGAAAGGCGGACCGCCATTGGGCGACCGCCGCGGGATCGATCTCCACCGAAAATGCGCCTTCCGCGCTTCCGCAGTCCAGGAGGGTGCGTCCCTGCGGATCGATGACGGCCGAATCCCCGCTGTATTCCACGCCGGGCGGAAGGCCGGAAGGCTCGATGCCGATGCGGTTCACGCCGATGGCGAAGCACTGGTTCTCGATGGCGCGGGCGCGCAGGAGAAGCCTCCAGTGCTCGGCCCGCTTGCCTCCCCACGCGGCGATCACGCAGAAGGCGTCCACGTTGGGGGCCTCCTGCCAGAAATCGGCGGGGAAACGGAGGTCGTAGCAGATGGACTGGGAGATCCTGAGGCCGGACAGCTCGTAAGACCGCGGCTCACGGCCGGCATCGTAGCGGGCCTCCTCTCCGGCGTAGGAGAAAAGGTGGCGCTTCGCGTAGCTTGCCAGGATCCTGCCTTCCGGTCCGAAGACGAGGCAGACATTGTGACGGTCGCGCACCGCGCCGACCGAGATGGCGCAGCGAAGCTCCTTCGCGAGTCCCGCGAAGAAGGCCTCGTCCGACGCGTCCCAGGTCGCGGCCGCGCGGTCCATCGTGAAGCCGCTCAGGGCCATCTCGGGGAGGACGAGCCAGTCCGTGGAAAGGCCCGCGACAAGGGCGGCCACCTTCTCCCGGGAAACCTGCCTGTCCTCCCATGCCGGGGCATACTGCAAGAGGGTCACGCGCACGGGTAAATCCTGTCTTGCTCCATATCGCCCCCAGGAGAGGCTACCATCCGGGAATTCATCGAGTCAACGCCATGCGGCCGGCCTAATCGCCCTGTCTGGCCACCTTGACGATGTCCGCCAGGATGCCGGCTGCGGTGACCATCGCCCCGGCTCCGGGGCCGCGCACGACGAGGGGAAGGGTGGCGTACCGATCCGTCGTGAACGAGACGACATTCTCCGCGTCACGCAAGCCATGGAGGGGATCCCCCGGCCCCACTTCGCGGAAGCCCAGTTCTATGCCTTCCCTGTTGATGGACGCCGCATAGACAAGGCTCATGCGCTTCGCCTTGGCGGACTTGAACCTCGCCAGGAAGGTGCCTTCCTCCTCTTCGAGCCTGGCAAGGAAGTCCTGGAGGCTTGCCGCCTTTGTGCAGGCCTCCGAAATCATGGCCTCGATCCTGATGTCGCGGTGTTCGAAGGGGAAGCCGGCTTTCCGCGCGAGGATGAGGGCCTTCCTTGCGAAATCCATCGCGCCCAGGTCCTCCCTCGGGTCGGGTTCGGTATAGCCGAGCTTGTGCGCCTTCCCCACCAGCCGGGAGATGCTCGTATTCCCGTCATAATTGGACATGATATAGCCTATGGTTCCCGAGAGCATGGCGTCCATGCGGAGCACGCGGTCTCCCGATACCCCGAGGTCCTCCAGGGTCGAGATGATGGGCAGGCCCGCCCCTACGGTCGTCTCGTAGAGGTAGGGCCTTCCTGTCTCCCTTGAAATCCTCGCGAGCTCATCCCACACGGCCATGCTTCCCGAGTTGCCCCTCTTGTTGGGCGTCACGATGGCCACCGAGGAACGGAGGAGTCCGGCGTAGTAGCCTGGCACCTCATCCGAGGCGCTGCAGTCCACGAAGACCGCGTTGGCGGGGTCCAGGGCACGGGCCCTCGCGGCGAACTCCCCGAGGCTCGCGCCCGTTCCGTTCGCCTCGAGGCGTGCCCGCCAGCCTTCAAGGTCGATGCCGGCCTCGTCGATGAGCATCTTGCGGCGATCGGCTATTCCGACGACCTTGATGCGCACGAGATGGTCCCGGCAGAGGATTTCGGCATGGCCTTGCAGCTGGTCCAGGAGGGTTCCGCCCACGAGGCCGTGGCCGACGAGGAAGACCGACACGGACCTGCTCCCCGCGAGGAAGAAGGCGTCATGGATTCCACGGAGGGCCTTGGCCTCGTCGGCGCCGTCGATGACGGCCGAGACGTTGAGCTCGCTCGACCCTTGCGCGATGGCCGACACGTTCACGCCAGCGCGGCCCAGGGCATGGAAGATCCTCCCCGAGATCCCCGGGGTGCGGCGCATGCGCTCTCCCACCACGGCGATGACCGCCTTTCCGCCTTCGCAGAGGGGCTTTTCCATCCTTCCGTCGGAGAGCTCCTGGCTGAACTCCTCCTGGATCGAGCTGAGGGCGACCGCCTGGTCGGCGGGCATCACGGCGAAGCAGATGGACCGCTGGCTCGAGGCCTGGGATATGAGGATGACGTTGACGCCCTGCCGGGACAGGCAACCGAAGAGGCGCCCCGCCGCTCCCACCATGCCCGGACCCTGGACCAGGACGAGGGAGACGGGCGATATGGAGCTCATCCCGCGTATCGGGAGGCCCGAGGATTCCGGATCGAAGGTGATGAGGGTCCCCGGAAGCGCGGGGTCGAAGGTGTTCCTGATGCGGATGGGAATCCCGCGCTCGAAGGCGGATTGGATGGCGGAGGGATGGATCACCTTGGCGCCGAAATGGGAGAGCTCCATCGCCTCCTTGTAGCTGAGGGCATCGATGCTGAAGGCCGCGGCGACCTTGCGCGGGTCGGCCGTCATGATGCCGTTCACGTCCGTCCAGACCTCGAGCGATTCGGCGCCCAAGGCGGCGGCGATGACGGCGGCGCTGTAGTCGGAACCTCCCCTGCCGAGGGTGAGGGTGTCCCCCTGGTCGTTCGCGGCTATGAAGCCGGTCACTACCGGGTAGACGGGGCAAGGGTCCGATGCCTTGAGGATGGGCCCGAGCCGGGCGTTGACGGCACGGGCGGTGGCGTTCCGATTGGGCCTGGCGTCGCCGAAGGCGCCTTCGGCGATGATGAGGTCGCGGGCATCGACGGCGAGGGCCTTCATGCCACGCTCGACCAGGGCCGCCGCGATGATCACCGCGCTGAGCCTCTCCCCGAAGCTCATGAGGAGATCTAGGCTGCGTGCCGAAAGGTCGCGGAGGAGGGCCAGGCCCGAGAGGAGTTCGCGGAATTCCCTGAGGAGGGCCTCGACCTCGCCCGCGGCTTCCTGCGCCCCCGGATGCGCGCAGAGCTCGGCCAGCGCCTCGCGGTGGCGTGTGGCGATGGCTTCGAAACCGGCGATCCACAGGGGGGCGGGGACTTCGGCTGCCGCCGCGCCGCGGGCCGCCGCGCCGCGGGCCGTCGCGCCGCGGGCCGCCGCGCCGCGGGCCGCCGCGCCGGAGGCCCAGGCCGCTTCCGCCGTCGTATCCATAGGCTTCCTTGGCCTTGCCACGGCGAGGCGGGCGACCGCTATTATCTGGTCCGTCACTCCGGAAAAAGCCGAGACCACGATCACCGAACCAGGACAGCCATGGACAATGTCGGCCAACCTGCGGATCGCCTCAGGGCTTCCCACCGAAGCGCCGCCGAATTTCAGTACCTTCACAGGAGACCCCTAGCTTCGCGTTTCTCTGGATAGTAGTGGCTCGGCCCTCCAGGGTCAAGCCGCCGGCCGCGCGTGCTATACTCGTCCCCATGACGGAAGTTCGAGGTTTTGTCGTCGCCGCATGGGAATCCGGCTCCCGTCTCTTTTTTTCGGGCCGGCTCGAGGACGGTCGCAGTTTCGCCTGCATCGCCGGCCGGGGCGACGCCTCCCTTCTGGTACGCGAGGAGGAGGTTGCGAGCGCATCCCGGGCCCTTGGACTGGGCTGCGCGGACGGCGGGGATTCCGGGAGCGGAAGGCCGGACGCATCGCGGGAGCCCGAGCGGTCCGGCGGGGATTGCGCTGCCGAGCTTGACGAAAAACCCTGGAGCGACATGGCGGGGAAGGCCCTCGCCCGGTTCTTCCTCCCTTCGGAAAGGCTATTCAGGGCGGAACGCCTCCTCCGGTCGGCGGGCGTCGTGCCGCTTTCCGTGGAGAGGGGAAGCGCGGAGGACTACCTCTCGCGGCGCGGAATCCGGGGAGGGGTCGCGATACGCGGCGAGGGGCGGGAAGGGCGGCGCGTGGACCTCGTCTTCGTCGAGGCGGAGCTTGCGCCGGCCGACGTCATTGTCCCGCTTCGCTGGCTGGCCCTCGACCTCGAGACAGACCGGGACGAGTCCATCCTCGCGGCCTCCCTCGTCTCCCGCGCCCCCCTGCCCGGAGCGGAAGGCCGGGCGGGGACGGACTTTTCCGAAGCGCTCTTCCTCGGCCCCCCCACGGGAGACCCTAGGGTCAGCTCCTTCCCCGACGAGGCGAGTCTCCTTCGCGTCCTGGCGGAGCGCTTCCAGGCCATCGATCCCGATGTGCTCACGGGATGGAACATCCTCGATTTCGATTGGCGCGTGCTCGCGAAACGTTTCGAATTCCGCGAAGTGGCCTTCGCTTTCGGGCGAAGCGACGAGGCAGCCCGCCTCCTGGATCGGGGCGGCAAGCGCCTCGTGGCCCTCTGCCCCGGCCGCGCCGTCATCGATTCCCTGCGCCTCATCAGGGCTTCCGGCGAGCGCTTCGATGACATGAGGCTCGAGACAGTAGCGCAAAGCCTCCTCGGCGAAGGGAAGAGCGTAAGCGCCGAGGGCGAGGACAAGCTCGACGAGCTCGATCGACTGCGCGCGAGCGATCCCGCCGCTTTCTGCTCCTACTGCATCAGGGATTCCGACCTCGTGATCCGCCTCCTCGACAAGACCGGGCTCCACCGCCTGACCCAGGCCCGCGCCGCGCTGACCGGCCTTTCCTTGGACTTGGCCTGGACGAGCATCCCCGCCTTCGAGAGGGTATATGCCGCAGGCTTGCGGGAGCGCCGCGTCGCGGTGCCCCTGCGGGAAGAGCTGCGCGTCTCCGGAGCCGCGGGGGGGACCGTCCTCGAGCCCCTCGCGGGGATTTTCGACGCTGTCTTCGTCTTCGATTTTCGAAGCCTGTATCCCTCCCTCATGCGGAGCTTCAACATCGATCCCCTGGCCTATGCGCGGGCCCAGGGCAGGCTCCCCCTTCCCGGCGACATCATCGCGCCCAACGGCGCCCGCTTTGACCGGGAAGCGGGCATCCTGCCTTCCACCATCGCGCGTTATGCGGCAGAGCGGGAGCGGGCCTTGGCCAACGGCGACGAGACCGCGGCCTATGTGTACAAGATCCTCCAGAATTCCTTTTATGGAGTGCTCGGCGCGGAAGGCTGCCGCTATGCGCGGACCGAACTCGCGGGTGCGGTGACGAGCTTCGGGCGGAAATTCCTCCTCCTCGCCCGGGATTTTTTCGAAGGCCGGGGCTTCAGGACCCTCTATGGCGATACCGATTCCGTCTTTGTCGAGTCCGGCCTCGGTGCCGAGGCCCGATTCGACAGGCTCGAGGCCCTGGGTTCCCAGCTCGCCGCCGCCCTGAACGAGGAATTGGCCGTCCTGATCGGCCGGGAATACGGCCTGGAATCCCATCTTCGGATTCGCTGCGAAAAGATCTACAGGCGCTTTTTCATCCCTCGCCTGCGCGCCGTGAACGGCTCCTCGCGGGGCCGGGCCATGCTTCCGGGCATCGGCTCGGAGGAAGGCGCGCCGCGGGGAAGGGCCAAGGGCTATGCCGGCCTCAGGATGGAGGCCGATGGCAGCCATCGCGTCGAGGTCAAGGGCATGGAGGCGGCGCGGAGCGACTGGACGCCCCTCGCGCGCCGCTTCCAGATGGAGTTCCTCGACCTGGCCTTTGGCCTGCCGCCCCCGTCGGTCCTTGCGGCCTATTGCCGTGCGAAGGCCGCCGACCTCCGTGAAGGCAGGCTCGATGCCGAACTGGTCTACAGGAAGGTGCTCAGGCGGGCGCCCGAGGACTATGCGAGTTCCAGCCCGCAGGTGAAGGCCGCCCTTCTTCTCGGCCGTTCGGGGCGGCGCGGGTCGGTCACCTTCGTGCTGACAAAATCCGGACCTGAGCCCGCATCCCGCCGCAGCTCCGCCGAACTCGACTATGAGCATTACGCCGTCCATCAGCTCCTTCCCATCGCCCGCGCGATCGTGGAGGCAGTGGCCCTGGCCAGGTCCGCGGCGCCCCCGCCTGACGAGGCCCTGGCCGCCGCGGCCGGCGATTGGGACGTCGATGCCTGGTTCGCCGACAGGCCCCAGATGGAGCTGGTATTCTAGGATTTTTCCGTCCCGGCAACATGGCCGCCCTGCTGTCCCGTGATCCGGTCCTCCGGCGCTGGGCCGGATGCATGGGAGAAAACGACGATCGGCTGGGAAGGGCAGCTCCTCGACAACAGCTGCGCAGCGTGGTTCCTTGAAAAATCCGCCGATTCGGGTGCGCAATATCTGCGCGACTTCCGCGCAACATGCCGTTTTTTTCATACTGACAACAGCAACTTGAGTCTATATATTGATGCGATGAAACGCATCGTCTGCCTGATCGGGATCATGCTCATCATGATCGGCGGTCTTGCCGCCCAGGCCGCCCTGGATCTCGCCGCCTGCATCGACGCCGCCCTCGCCGCCGGCCCGGACGCCGCGGTGGCGGCGCGCAACCTGGACGTGGCGCGCGCGACCCATGCCCTCAACCAAAGCAAGAACGGTTTTGCCTTGGCCGCTTCAGGGGCCCTCAACATGAACGAAGGCTTCAGCTTCGACTCGACGGCCTTGAACACCGCCCTCCTGGCAAAAGCGGGCGGCTCGAATGCGGGTCTCTCCTCCTCGATCCAGGCCGGCCTGACCCTGACCAAGGGCGCTTCCACGAGTCCCTTCACCAGGCTCGCCCTGACCGCGAGCCAGGGCTTCAACTCCGAGTTCGCGTCCCTCGCCAATTCCACCATCCTTGGCCTTTCGGTCGCCCAGACGGTATGGGATGGCTATCCGGGCGGGCAAGTCCGCGCCACCGTCGACAAGAGCGTCCTGACCCTTCGAGGGAAGGAGCTCCAGGCTGTCCAGAGCGCCTCCCTCATCGTCGCCAACGTGAAAAAAGCCTATGTGACCATGCTCACCGCCCAGCGCACCCTCGCCCTCCGCCTCGGCATCGCCGACAAGCAAAAGGCGCTGCTCAAGCAGATCACGGCGGTCTACGCCATCAGGCAGGCCACCACGATCGATCTCCAGACAGCCCAGATCAACGCCAAAAGCGCAGACCTCGATGTCGAGACGAGCAGGCATGACCTGGCCTTGGCCCGGCAGCGCCTCGCGAATCTCCTGGGCATGCCTCCCGACTCGGGCTTTTCGGTCGCCGAGATAGCCGATGCCGCGCCCCGTGCCGCTTCCCTCGAGGACGCGGTCTCCACGGGCCTCGCAAAGCGCATCGAGCTGGCCCAGGCTGACTTGAGCCGCCGTTCCTCCGCGATCGACCTGGCCCTCGCCAAGGGACAATCCCAGGCTTCCATCAACCTGACCGGCGGCCTCAATGTCGCCTTGGATACCAGCACCGCGACTACCAGGAACGCCGACTATGCGACGCTGGGATTGAGGCTGGGCCTTCCTGTCCTCGATGCAGGCGCGGCGGCGGCGCTGGTCGCTTCGAGTTCCGCCCTCGTCGGGGTCTACTCGACGACGCGCAAGCAGCTTGAGCAGTCGATCGCGGCCGATATCCGCGACGCCTGGTGGACCCTCGACCTCCAGGTCCGGAGGATCGATCTCGCCCTGCAGAGCCGCGACCTTTTCAACGCCAAGCTCGCCCTTGTCAAGGCGCAGAACTCCATGGGCACGGCGACCAACCAGGAGCTCATGACGGCCGTGGTCGACGCGGCGACAGCGGAAGCCACCTATGCCACCGCAAAAAGCAATTACCTCCTCGCGGTCATCGCCCTTGAAACCGCTATGGGACTCTAGGAGCAGGCAGCCATGAAAGCACGTTATTCGACCGGGCACTACGCCATAGTCCTTGCGGCCCTTTGGCTTGGCCTAGCCGCGGCGGGCTGCTCCAAGTCCACGCAAGCCCAGGGCGCGGCCGGAGGGCAAGCCCAGGGCGCCGAAGGCAGCGGACGACGCCAAGCCGCGGTGACGGTCCAGGTCATGCCCGCATCCTTCGGCCGCCTCGAGGCGACCAGGACCAGCGCAGGCGTGGTCACTCCTGCGATGCAGAGCCAGGTGGCGGCCCTGGTCGCCGGCGTGGTTTCCAGCGTGGGAAAACGGGCCGGGGACTGGGTGAGCGCGGGTGAGACGGTCATCCAGCTCGACGACACCCAGCTCAGGATAGCCCTGGCCAATTCCCAGGCCGCCCTCGACACGGCAAGGATCAACCTTCAATCCATCCAGGACAGCACTTCCCAGAACAATGTCCGGTTTGCCCTGCAGGTGCAGTCCGCCCAATCGACCCGGGACGCCGCCCAGAAATTCTACGATTCCCAGAAAACGCTTTTTGACCTTGGCGGGCTCTCGGCTTCGACCCTCGACACCGCGAGCGCGCAGCTTGCCACGGCCCAGGCGGCCCTCGAGTCGGCGAAGATCGCCTTGGACCAGAACCAGCGCGGGGTGGCCACGACAGCGAACCAGAACGTCGAGGCCCTCAAGATCGCCGTGACGACCGCCACGAACAACCTCCAGCAGGCCGAGCTCAACCTGCGCAACGCCGCCATCAAGGTCCCTTTCGACGGCCAGATCGCCGTGATGAATGTATCCCCGGGCATGTACGTCTCCCTCAATACGGCGGTATTCCTCCTCGTGAGCGCCGAACGCCAGGTCAATTTCAGCATAGCGCCGCAGGACGCCCCCGCCCTTCCCCAAGGCGAGTCCCTCATGTTCTCCTATGGAGGAGCCAGCCACGGCGTCAAGGTCAAGCAGGCGCCCTCCGCGCCAGTGGGCGGCGTCGTGCCCATGGTCGTCTCGGGCCCTGCCGTGCGGGCCTTTCCCTTCGGCGTGGTGGGCGCCGTGGAGTATGTGGTGTCCTTGGCAACGGGAGTGCTGGTTCCCTTGACCTCCCTGGACACGACAGACAACCGCAATTACGTCTACGTCGTAGAGAACGGCAAGATCGCCATCCGCGAGGTCAAGGTCTCCGGTGAGTCGGGCGCGACGGCGGCGGTCACGGGAATCGATGCAGGCAGCATGGTCGTGGTCAGTCCGCCCCCTGGCCTCGTTCCTGGAGCGGCAGTGCAGGCCGTGCCCGCCCAAGGCATCCGGTTGGGCGGATCCACCCGGAGCTCCCAGGCCCCCGCATCGGCGGCGGCCCCGGCAGGAGCAAGCGGAAGCGGAGGCTTTGGTGGCGCGCAACGTGCCCCTGGCGCGGCTGGCGCAGGTGGACCGGGCGCCCCAGGCGGCCAGTCCTCCGGCGCCGCTCGCGGATCCGGGCGCCCAGGCGCCGCGCCGGGCACCGAGGCCGCCACGGGCGGCTCGACGGGACAGGGCCAGTACTCGGGGCAGCGCGGAACGCGGGGCCAGGCCCCGGGCCAGGCCCCGACAGCCGTGGGAACCCCAGCGGCATCGCCTGCGGCCACAAGCGGCGCGGCGAACGCCCCCCCGACAGGAAAGCCATGAACACCGTCAAGGACTTCGAGAACAAGGTCTTCCAGCGGATCAACCCCGCGGTGCGCTTCTCCGTCTCCAGGTATGTCCTGGCCATCGGTGTCTTTGTCGCCATCGTCGCCTTCGGCCTGGTCTCCGTCTTCGGCCTTGGGGTCGATCTCCTGCCCTCGGTCAACGTGCCTTCGGTCAACGTGAGCGTGAGCTACCCGGGCGCCAGCCCGAGTGTCGTGGACCAGCAGATCACCCAGGTGCTCGAGAACGCCGTCTCCACGATGAGCGGCATCACCGATCTCAATTCGACCTCCTCCCTCGGCTCCGGCCGGGTGAGCATCTCCTTCGGCACCGAGGCGGACAAGAACGTCGTCCTCAACCAGGTCGCCTCCCTCGTGAACGCGGCCTCCCGCCGGCTTCCCGCGGGGATCAGCTCCCCGGTCGTGCGTTCCTTCGATTCGAATTCCCAGCCCGTCATCCAGTTCGGCATCTCGGGCGGCGGCGCGAGCCTTGTCGAGGTGGCCGACTGGGTGAACAACAGCCTGGTGAAATCTCTCCTCGTCGTGGGAGGCGTCGCGAATGTCTCCGTGGACGGCGCGCCTTCCCGCCAGTTCCAGGTCCTCCTCGACCCGAACAGGCTCAAGTATTTCGGCCTCTCGCCTGCCCAGGTGGTCACCGCCATCACCAGCGCCGCGGTAAACCAGCCAATTGGTTCCATAACGACCCAGGGGACGTCGCTGGCCTTCTCCACCCGGAACGTGCCCGAGGGGCTCGACAGCCTCCGCCGCATACTGGTCGATTCGGCCAGGGGCGTCACCGTGGGCGACCTGGCTACGGTCCGCGACGCCTCCATCAAGTCCAGTTTCGCGCGCATTGACGGCTTGCCCGTGGTCCTTGTCTCCGTGCAGCGGACGACCGACTCCAATTCCGTGGCCGTGGCGGACGGCGTGCGAAAGGTGATCTCGACCCTGTCCCTGCCCCGCGACTACAGCCTCAAGTACAGCCTCGACAACACGGGCCCGATCCGAGCCTCGATATCGAATACCTTCCGCGAGCTCATCATGACCCTCATCGTGGTGGCCATCATCGTCCTCCTCTTCCTTGGCAAGCCGAGCACGGCGTTTTCCGTCATCCTGGCCGTGCCCATCGCCCTTTCCGCCGCGCCCATCCTCTACAGGCTCGCGGGTTTTTCCTTCAACCTGGTCTCCCTACTCGCCTTGGTCACAGCGATCGGCATAGTGGTCGACGATTCGATCGTCGTGGCGGAGAATGTCGAGCGCTACAGAGGCATGGGCGTCCCCGTCAAGGAGGCAGTGCTGCGGGGGGCGAGCGAGGTGTTCAGCGCCATCGTCGCCGCATCGCTTTCCCTGCTTTCAGTCCTCCTTCCGGTCTCCTTCATCGGGGGCTTTATCGGCCGCTACCTCATGCAGTTCTCCCTTGGCCTCGCGGTCGCCGTGCTGTTCTCCCTCCTCGAGGCCATCCTTTTCCTCACCGTGCGCCTCGCATACACGCCGGATTCCAAGGGACTTGGCTGGAGGAATTTCGCGGGAAGCATCCTGCGCCTGGGGAAGGCCGTCCGCTGGGGCCTCTCATGCTGGAAGAAAGCGCCAGGCATCATCGGGGCCGCCGCCATCGCCACAGGCCTTGTCTTCCTCAAGCGCTATGCCTTCCTTCCGGCCATTGTCGCCTGGCCCTTGGTCCTTGGGCTCCTCAACTACCTCGTGTCCGTGCTCCTCACCTTCCTCGAGGTCCTCACGGGAACCCTTCATGGCTGGACCGAGGCCGGTGTCCTGAAAATCCAGGACGCCTACGCCAGGTCCCTGAAGGGAGTGCTGAAGTGGAGCGCCCTTGTCCTTGGCGTCGTCGCCACCGTCCTCGTGGCCGTGGTTTTCCTCATCTGGCCGCGCATCCCCTTCAACTTCATCCCGCAGTCCGACTCGGGGACCCTCTCGGCCAACCTGCGATTCCCCGTGAACACCTCCCAATCCGTCGTGAACGCGGCGGCGGCGCGCGTCGAGACCTTCCTCCTCCAGCAACCCGAGGTCGCGACCATCCAGGCCGTGATCGGCTCGAATGCCTCGATCGACACCGCGCTGGTCCCCATCGAGGAGCGCCGTTCGGTGAGCGTGCTCTCACAGGACTACCGCCGGAGGCTCCAGGCCCTCCTGAAGGACGTCCCGAACGCCCGCGTGTCCGTGAGTTCGGGCGGAGGCGGGGGCGGATTCGGCGCCGGATCCTCCCTCCAGCTCAGCATCGTTTCAGCTAATTATGACCTTCTACTGCAGCGGAACGCCGCCATCATCGCGGCCATCCAGGAGAACCCCGCGGTCGTGGACGTGACCTCGAGCCTCTCCGATACAAGGCTCGAGAACAATTTTGTCCCCGACCCCTCCCGGCTAAAAGGCACCGGCATCACGCCCCAGGCCATCGCGAACGCCCTCCAGACCTACGCCACGGGCAGCCAGGCCTCGAATGTCGTTACCGGGGGCCTTTCCTATCCCATCTACGTGTCGCTCAACCCGACCAGTCTCAAGGACGGGGAGACCCTCCTGGACCTGCCCATCTATTCCAATACCCTGCAGACCGGCCTCCAGATGGGCCAGCTCGGGAGTTTCGTCCTGGCCGAGGCGCCCTCTTCCATCTCCCGCTACAACCGGCAATATACCGGCAGCTTCAACCTCAACCTGGTCCCCAACGCGCCGACCGCCCTCGAGCTGCAGGCCGCCATCCAGGCCACTCTCGCCTCCCGGGGCCTCCTGGATGGCGGCCTGTCGGTCGCGGCCGGCAGCCGCTTCGGGCAGGCGGCCCTTTCGAGCGAGCTGGCCAAGACCGGGCCGGTGATTTTCCTCCTCGCCTTCTTCCTGGCCTACCTCGTCATGGCCGCCCAGTTCAACTCCTGGCGCTATCCCATCTACCTCCTCCTTCCAGTCCCCCTCGCCTTGATCGGCGCCCTCATACTCGTGTGGGCGATCGGCGGCGGCCTCGATATCTTCGGCCTCATGGGCATGATAATGCTCATCGGGCTATCCGCGAAAAACGCCATCCTCTACCTGGACTTCGTCGTCGAGCGGATCGGGAAGATGCCCCTCAAGGATGCCCTTGTCGAGGCGGCGCGCCTCAGGTTCAGGCCCATCGTGATGACCACCCTCACGGTCCTCGTAATCAGCTTTCCGCTGATCTTCTCGATCGGGCAAGGCGCGGAATTCGGCCAGCGCATGGGCATTGTCATGTTCGGCGGCATCCTGTTCTCGGCGGTCCTCACCTTTTTCGTGGTACCCGCGGCCTTCTGGCAATTCGAGCGCAAGCGCGTGGAGGCGAGGGCCGTCGCGGAAGCGCAGGCCATCGCGGAAACGGATACCAGCGCGGAAGCGAAAGCCGCCGCCGATGCGGAGGGTAGCGCCTGCTCGGAGGAGGGATGAAGGATGGTTTTTTCGCAAGCGCTGCGGGAGGCCTCGATCGACTACCTCTCACCTCCTTGACCGGGGTTACCCTGCGAGGACCAGCCTCACCCTTGCCGGGGACCGGTACCGGCTGACGGCCCAGGAGCGCAACGTCCTTTTCAGGGGCCTGGCCACCAGCGCCGAATCGGAGAGCAGGCGGGCAAGGATCGGTTGCCCCGGTCCCGCCGCCATCCAGGCCAGGCTCGCCACGCTGGCGGCCGGGGACGGCGCCGCGGCGAAGAGCGTATTTGTCCGCAGTTCGGATTCCGTCCTTGTGGACAAAGCCCCCAAGGTCATCGACGTCGCCCTTCATGTGCTGCGCAGGAATTTCCCGGAGAGCTCGAAGATCGCGATGGACCTGGCCCTCCTCCCCTGACAGCCCCGAGGCCCTCCTGGTCGCAGGTCGCTGTCATGGCATGGGTTCCGTTCCCGCCGCCTGGCAGGAATCCGCCCGGCAAAGCGATGGCGGCGGCGGTTGCCGGGCCTGTCCTTCCGCTATTTACTGACCCGGCAACCAAACAGTGGCTTCAGCCCATGATTCTGACCCGTAGCGGCGGGCCAGAATCATGGGAGAGCACCCGATGTTATGAGAATATCCATTGTCGAGAAACACGAATGCCGTGAAAATGACCGATAGGCAGGAATATTGGGTAGCGGTGCCGCACGCGGGGTTTGGTGTCCGTCGCCTATTTTCCCGCAATGCTGCTACGCGATGAAGCGCAATGCAATGATGGCCGCCATGTGGGACTTCTAGGCAGGACTCTTCCCCTGGAGCCCATGCCTCCGACGGGAATTCCTAGTCGCGTTTGCCCGTGAGCTTGATGATGTGGTAGCCGAATTGGGTGGAGACGACATCGGAGATCGAGCCTACGCCGATGCCCTTGCAGGCGGACTCGAAGGCAGGGACCATCTTCCCGGGGCCGAACCATCCGAGGTCGCCTCCCTGGGACTTGGACGGGCAGGTGGAAAACTCGCGGGCCAGGCTTTCGAAATTGGCACCTTGCTTGATCTTGATGAGGAGGGCCTGGGCCTGGCCCCTGTCCTTGACGAGTATGTGGCTTGCTTTGTATTCCATGGTGCGTTCCTCCAGTTCTGGGTCGATTATAGCGCGGCGTCCGCTGTCTGGTGAAGCGGCCGGCTTCCGGCTTCGGCGGCGGCGGCTTTTGCGTTGGCGCAGCTGCCGAGGCCTCCGATCCAGCCTGCCTTGTCCCAGAGCGCGCAGCCTCCGGAATTCTCGGTCAATTCGCCATGGCGCTCACGGATCGCCCTCATGAGGGGAGAGTCCAGGGCCGATCTGAGGCTCGCCCTCCCTGCCTCGCTGTCGGAGAAAGGGGCAAAGGGACAGGCCTCGATCCGGCCGTCCGCGGCGAGGTGGATGAAGCCCCGGCCTGCGGCCATGCAGCCGCCAAAGGCGGCCTCGTCACCGGGAAGGACAACGACGGGGAATGGCAGCCCTTCGAAGCGCGAGCGGTCGTCGAGGGAGGCTTTCTGTTCAGGCGTGAGGACAAGCTGCCTTGTGCCGGCGGCGGCCGGCACGTATTCGATGAGGAAGAGGACGCTGATGCCGGTTTCGGAAAGGGCCGCAAGCCAGTCCCTGGACAGGACCTTGGGCGCATTGCGCGATGTCAGGGTGACCGAGGCTCCGAAGATGACTCCACGGTCGCGCATCGCGTCCATGGCGGAATGGACGGTGGCGTGGATGCCGGAGCCGCGGCGTCCATCGGTCTGGGTGCCATCGCCTTCGAGGCTGAGGACGGGCACGATCGAGGAGTCGGCAGCCAGCTCGATGAAGGCTTCGTTCACGAACGTGCCGTTCGTGAAGACCGGGAGGAGGACGCCGGGGAGGCGGGAGGCTTCCTCCACAAGGGAGCGGCGCAGGAGGGGCTCGCCTCCGGCCAGGAGTATGATCCCGACGCCCAGGTCCAGGGCCTCACGGAACAGCTCCATGAAGCGGGCGTCCGAAAGTTCGGGGGCCAGGCCATTGGCGCCTTGGGGGCGGAGGGCCTTGGAGTAGCAGCCGCGGCAATCGAGGTTGCAGCGGCGGGTTATGCTCGCGATGAGAATGGGCGGCACGACGAGGCCCTGCCTTGCCTCGCGCCGGCGCTTGTGCGCCTGGCCCCGCTGGAACAGGGCCGCCTCAAGGATGCGGGCGGGGCGCTTGGAACCGGCGCGCCCCTTGGAAGCCTGACGGAAAAAATCGAAGATGCGCCTGGTGAAGACAACGCTCGAATCCATGCGAATGCTCCTTCCCTCGAGTCGGCGGCCCTCTTGACGAGGCGCAACCGATCCGTGGACAATTCGATCCTAAAATCCCGATATCGCGGATGAAAGTCAAGTGGAAGGGCAGGGATCTTGAGCGTGCGGGGAAAAAGCGGCCACGGGCTCGCGGAAAGCTCCCCTCGTGGCCGGCTTTGTTTTCTAGCGGTACTTCTCCTGAAAATCGGCTATGAGCTTCACCACTTCCTTGATGCGCGAAGTGGGAGGGAGGATGGTCGTTCGGAAATGGGCGGTGCCGGGGCGCTGGCCGAAGCCTGTACCGGGAACCAGGCAGATGCCCGTCGCCTCGAGGAGGGCCATGCACCAGTCCTCGTCGGTCTTGCCGGCGGGCAGGGTCACCTTGGGAAAGGCGTACATGGCTCCGGTGATCGCCGCGGTGGAGATGCCCGGAATCCTGTTGAGGCCTTCGACGAGGAGGGCCGCACGGCTTCGGAGCTCACCCAGGATGCCGTCGCGTTCCTTGGCATAGAGCGCGTAGCTCGGTTCGCCGGCCAAGGGCGGGCGAACGAGGACATAGGTGGCGACCTGGCCGGGCAGGTTGGAGCACAGGCTCACGGATTGGAGCTTGGTGATCTGGGCCACCACCTCGGCGGGGAGGTTCCTGATCTCCATGTAGCCGCCGCGCAGGCCGCACTCGCCCATGAAGCCCTTCGAGCAGGAGTGGAAGCTGAAGAGCGATACATCCTTGTATCCGGACTCCTCGAGGACGCGGGCGAAGGACACGAAGCTTTCGCCTTCTCGGTAGATGTTCTCCTGGTAGACCTCGTCCGCCAGGACGGAGAGGCCCTTCTCCCGGGCAAAGGCGAGGACCATGGCGATATTGTCGTGGTCGAGGACGGATCCCGTCGGATTTCCGGGATTGATGACGCAGATGGCCTTGATCCGGGTTCCTTCGCTGCCTGCTTTCTCATAGGCTTTCTCGAGTTCCACCCGTGACAGCTTCCATCCGTTGGCTTCGTCGAGGTAGTAGCCCGCCATGCGTCCGCCATAAAGGGTGATGGTCGCCGAATAGAGGGGATACTGGGGGATCGGCACCATGATGCCATCCTGGGGACCGGCGATGAGCATGCGCAAGGCCGTCTGGACACCCTTGGAGGCACCGTCGGTGAGGTAGATGGCTTCAGGGTCGGCCTGGATGCCATCACGGGCGCGGATGAAGTCGGCCACCGCCTCGCGGACAAATCGGACTCCCTTGGACTCGGAATAGGCGCCGATGCCATGTTTCGACCCCGCAATGAAGGCCCTCGCGGCGGATACGGCGTCCTCGGGCCAGCGCGCATCGGGATTGGCAAGCAGTTCAGGCCAGCTCACCAGGGAAAGCACCTGGCGGAGGTAGGTGAGGGGCTTCTGCTCGAGGGCCTGGGGATTGCCGATGTTGCAGTAGATGACGGTCCGGCCTTGGCGCTCGAGTTCCTGGGCGCGCGCGACGATTGGACCCCGGACGGCATACTCGGTCTTGAGGATGGCCGCACCGATATCGGCAATGGTCAAGGGCATGTGGATCTCCTTTTTGCCTCCCTTGAATGGCGGGTCGTGGGCCGCCGTCAAGGAGGTGCTGCTGGATTGTACCATCGCCTCGATCGATGGTGAAGCGTCTTCCGTCAGGGGCAGGCAAAGTATAGACTCATGGCGAAAAAGGAGACCCCGTGTCCGTGGCCATTTTTCCGTTCCTTGCCGCGATCGCTTTCCTTTCCCTCCTCATCGTCGCCCTTTCCCTGTCCGCCTACCTCGCCATGGTGCACAAGAAGGTCCATGGAAACGCGGAGATCGAGGCCCGGCTTCTTCGCAAGGGCGAGATCAAGCGCGAATGGATAGATCGTCCCTGGATCGTGGAAAGGATCGCGTCGCCCTCTGGCTACGACCTCGAGGTCCGCGGTCTCGCCGGCCATGGCGCCGGAACGGAAGGCGCCGCAAGCCCGGAGGGCACAGACCGGTCCGGACGCCTCGTCCTACTGCATCACGGCATCTCCTGGAACTGGCTAGGGATGCTGAAATACGCCTGGTTCCTCCACGAAGCGGGCTACACGGTCGTGCTTTTCGACGCCCGAGGCCATGGATCATCGGGCGGAGTCGGATCCAGCTTCGGCATCCACGAAAGCCGTGACCTGCTCGCGGTGGCCGACTGGGCCAGGAAGGCATTTCCCGGATGCAAGCGCCATGCCTGTTTCGGGATATCCCTCGGCGCGGCCAGCGTCCTCCAATATGCCCCCCTCGAGCCGAGCCTCGCCGCCGTCGTGGCGGATTGCCCCTTTTCCGGCGCGACCGCCGAACTCGACAATCGGCTCTCCCACTTCCTTGTCCCACGCCCCGCGCGCCGCGCCATCGTCGCCCTCGTCGACCTGCTCTGCGTGAAACTGGACGGTTTTTCCCTTCGCGAGGCAAGCCCGGCGCGCGCATGCCTGGCCACGGAAGTGCCCATTTTCTTCATCCACGGCCTCGAGGATGACTATGTCCCCACCGCCATGTCCGAAGCGATGGTCGCGGCGCGAAGGATGAAATTGAGCGAGGCCATCACGGAGCTCTGGCTTGTCCCCGGTGCGGGCCACGCGCGGTCCCACCGCGTCGCGGCCCCGGCCTATGAGGCCCGCGTGCTTGGCTTCCTGGACAGGGCCTTCGCGTCCGGGCGCGCCGCCGCCGCCGGAGCCGCATCCAGGGTCGAGGAGCCGACGTTGACAGTGGAGGAGCCGCGTGCTAAAATGAACCAATGATGATAATGCTGTAATCCATCCGCGGTTTCCGACGCACCCCAAAAACGTACGGTCCCTTCCCGGATCGGCGTCGCATGATGGCCCAAATAGAAGGATACAATGACCGAACTCAAGGATACGACGATCCGCGCGGAGCGGGCCTGGCTTGTCGGGGCCCAGACCGACAAGATATCGAAAGAGGAAGCCGATAGCCTCCTTCATGAGCTTGCGGGGCTTGCGAAGAGCCTTGGCCTCGCGGTGGCAGGCTCGATGCTCGTGCGCGTGCGCGAGCGCAATCCCTCGCTCTTCATCGGCTCGGGCAAGGCCGACGAGATCGTGGCCGCGGCCAAGGCCGAGGATGCCGACTCCATCATCTTCGACCACCCGCTCACGCCCGGACAGCAGCGCAACTGGGAAAAGCTCTCGGGGCTCAAGGTCTATGACAGGTCGGAGCTCATCATCAACATCTTCGCGAGCCGCGCCCTGACCAAGGAGGCAGCCCTCCAGGTGGAATTGGCCGAGCTCGATTATTCCCTGCCCCGCCTGGCCCATTCCTACGAAGCCCTTTCGCGGCAACGCGGCGGCCGCTACGGAACCAAGGGCTCGGGCGAGCAGAAGATCGAGCTGGACAGGCGGGAGATCGAGAAGCGCATCCATGAGATCAAGGAAGAGCTCAAGGACGTACGCAAGAGCCGCGAAGTGCAGCGCAAGCGGCGAGAGCGCCTCGACGTCCCGCGGGCCGCGGTCGTGGGATATACCAATGCGGGCAAGTCCAGCATCCTCAACGCCCTCACGCGCGCGAGCGTCCTGGTCGAGGACAAGCTTTTCGCCACCCTCGATCCGACCACGCGGCGCCTGGACCTCTCGAAGGGCGGCAGCCTCCTCCTCACCGACACCGTAGGCTTTGTGCGCAACCTTCCCCATGGACTTGTGGAGGCCTTCAAGGCCACGCTCGAGGAGGCGGCCGCGGCCGACCTCCTTGTCCACATCGTGGATGCCTCGGATTCCGAGGCCGAGGTCCACATGAAGACGACTGAGAGCGTCCTCCGGGAAATCGGCGCAGGGGACCTCCCCCGCATCGTGGCGGTGAACAAGGTCGACCTCCTGGACGCGGAGCAGCGTTCCGTCCTGTCCCGCCGCTTTCCCGGAGCCCGCCTTGTCTCGGTGAAAAGCGGGGAGGGGATAGCCCAGTTGTTTGTCGCCTTGGAGGAGGCCTTGTCCTCGGGCGCCGAGCTTTTCAAGGTGAGGATCCCCGATTCCGAGTATGGCCTTGTCGCGCTCCTGCGCCGCGAGGCGCAGATCGTCGAGGAGGAGCGTGACGACGAGGGCACGACACTTTCCTGCCGCATCCCGGCGCGCATCGCAACGAAGTTCGAGCCGTATAGGGTCGGTGGCGAAAAAACCTGAGACAATCGGGGCTACCCATGGCAATTGCCCGCTCGGGCATTTATGGAGCGGGGCAGGGCGGCGCCGTGAGGGGCCGCCCCGGGATGTGACTAGCTGGATTCGGGGTCCGAGCCGGGGGCTTCCTCGCAATCTTCCCGCATCCGTTCGCGGAGCATGCGTTTCCGTTTCCGCTCGCCGTGACCGCCGCCACCCTTGCCGCCAGCGGAGCCCTTGAAGAGGATGGACGAGAGGAGGACAAGGCCCCAGCCTTCCCAATAGCCGATCGTCGGCAGGTGGAAGATCCGAGGCATGAGGGCATTCCACAACAACATGACCACGAAGCCGAAGATAAAAGCCAGGCCGACACCGACTATCACGCCTCCCGCTATAGCCAGGATCTTCTCACCGAGTCTCCATTCTTCCCATTTGCGCATGTGCTTCTCCTTCCTTTGCCGGCCCGGTGGGGCGCGGCTTCACGAGTCCGCCCAGTCCTCGAGCGCGGCGGCGAGCTTCTCGACGGCACGGCGCTTTCGCGCCATGAGGGTGTTGATGCTGTCACCCGAGCGTTCGGACAATTCCTTGAAGGTGAGTCCCTCGAATACCTGGCCTTCCAGGACTTCGCGCTGCGCTCGGGGCAAGGCGCCCATGGCCACGGCCAGCGCGTCGATGAGCTCCTCCCTCACCAGGCTGTCCAAGGGCGAGATGCCCGCGGCCACGGCGATCTGGGCGAGGGTCTCCTCGGCGAGGTCGGTCTCCCCTGATCCGGACCGCACCCTTCGCCTGCGCCAGAGGTCTGAGAGGCGGTTCCTGAGCGTGGTGAAAAGCCAGCCGGGGATGTTCTCCACCATCGACAGGACCTCGAGGTTGCCCAGCGCGGAGGCGAAAGCCTCCTGGAGGGCGTCCTCGGCGTCAAGGATGTTCCTCGTCGCCCGTTTCGCGCGGCCGAGGAGGCCCGCCGATTCCTTGAAATAGGCTTCCTCGACCGCTTTTCGGGTCTCGCCTTCACTTCGTTGTTCACGCATTGTCATCAATAATGACGCGCACGGCGGGTTTTTCGTGCATCCATCGGAGGGAAGTAATTGGCGTCGCCCTGCCCCAGCCCGAGGACATTGCCTTCCCCTTTGATGAAATCAAGCAATTGGCTCCAACCCTTGAGGAAGGAATTCCTGAATCGTGACCGCCAGGTCCCCTCCGACCAGCTCCGTGAAATCCCCGGGCTTCCTCGCCCCGCAGCCGATCATGGTGCCCGGGCAAGCCCGAGCGACGAGGGGGGCATATTCGCGCTTTGCCACCGCGAGGCCCGTGTATTTCGCCGCCTCCGCGGAGAGCTTGATGCCTTTCGCCGCAACGACCTGCCTGAGGTGGTCGCCGAGGATCCCGGTGATGTGGGTGACATAAAAAGGGGGAGTCTTGCCGGATTGGGCGGAAGCGGACTTGTAGGCCTCGCAGATGGCCAACGCCCGGGAAAGGGCCATCACTTCGGTCGCCATGATGGGCATGTCCCGCCCCTATCCCGACCGCGGCCTGTTCGGCGATTCCCGCTTCCACGAACCGCTCCGGCCGGGCCTTCTCGAAATTTTCCAGGGTCACCGAGCCCTTGGAGTCCGAGCTTATGGCGAAGGTCCTCCGGTCAAGCCTGGCGGCTTCTAGGGGGGCCGCGGAAAAGGCATGCCTGCGGCTGGACCCCGGCGCGCTCATGCCTCGATCCCTTCCTGCACTTACATTTCCTCCATCGCGCGTTCGAGCTCGTCCATCGTCTTCTCGAATTCCTCGGGTGCAGTCCCATGATTCTGGCCCGTCGCTGCGGGTCAGAATCATGGGCCCAAGCCAATGTTTGGTTGCCGGGTCAGTAAGGAGGGAAAGGAGTGGCTTCAGCAGCAGCTCCCGCTTTTGCCGCCAGCGCAGTCGCAGTCGGGAGCGGTCCCGCGCAGCTTGCCGAGGATTATGGCCTGGGCGCAGCCCACGCCTGACTCGACCTTGATCGCGCGCACGGGGCAGTTTTTCGCGCAGGCCCCGCATTCCATGCAAGCCGCCCGGTTGACGATCCGGGCCACCTCGTCGGAGCTGGGCGTGTCGTCCTCGTCGTCGCAGGCGGCCCTCTCCCCGATGACCAGGACGGCGTGGGGGCAGACGTCGACGCAGGCCCCGCAACCGGTGCAATGGAGGCTGTCGAGCTCGAGGCTCTCGCCGTTTTTCAGGTAGTATAATGTACGCATTGTTCCCATCCTATATGCCGAAGAGGCGTGAGCCCAGGCCCAGGCCCAGGGCGAGGGCAAGGGCGCCCAGCATCCAGGGGAGTCCACGCTCCACTTCGAGGGTCGCACCCCTCTGGGAGGTGAAGGTGGATGCCCCCGTGAAGCCCATGGCGAGGAAGGCCACCGTCGCCGCGCTCGCGAGCGCGAGTCCCGCAGCTCCAAGGAGGGGCGCGCCAAGGAGGGCGGAGGCGCAGAGTCCCCAGGCGGTTCCGAGCAAGGCGCCTTTCAGGGCGAAAGCGCGGAAGGGGAGGACTGGCAGGAGGGCGGGAAAGGCGAAGCAGGCGGCCAGGATGGCTCCCCACGAGAAGCCCAAGATGCCCAGGAAGCGGCCGAACCACTGCGCGTCGCCGGGGAGGGCATAGAGGCAGGAGAGGGCCAGGGCGGCGCCGAAAAATGGCGCTGCTTGGGTGAACTCCACGGGGGCTACCGCCATCCGGTCCCGGAGGCCGAAGGGCACCAGGCGCATTTCCTTGTCCTTTTGCATTCCTGCGGCCAGGAAGGCGGGAAGGTCCTTCGCCATAACCGGGCCCCAGATCGCCTGGAAGCGGGCGCCTTTCGCCAGTTCCGGTGCCGACACCCCCGTGGCCGCCAGCTGAGGCAGGACGAGCTTGCGATGGGAGAGGAGGTCTGCAAGCCTGGTCCGCGCAAGCTTGGAGGCCAGTTCGGCGGTGCCGAAGCTTCCCTTTCCTGCTGCGCACCATACATTGACGCCCTTGGTGTCGATGACCAGTATCCAGGCGGCGATGCCTGAAAGCTCCCGGCGCAGCGCGTCGAAACTGAGCTTGTAGTTCGCGCTGACAAGGACGGGAGAGTCGGGGACCGGGTGGCCCACCGCGTAGACGCCGGGCAGGACCCGATAGCCGCTTCGTCCGAATCCCCATCGCATCTTGACGGCTCCAAGGCGGTCCATGAAACCGAGTCTCGTGCCGATGACCGGTATCTGGCGATCCTTGACTTCGAGGTAATCCTCTATATAGGCAGGTCCGGGCGCTTCGAAGCGCTTGTAGCCGGCGAGGGGCCTTTCTTCTTTTTTTTGCAGCGCGGTGAACTTCATGCTCTCGTTTCCTTTGTCGCGGCGTTTTTTGCGGTACAGGACGCGCTCCCGTCTGCCTTCCGGCCTTGGTGCAGCGCATCGGCGAGGATGGCTATCGAGGAGAAGACCGTCGCTCGCTTCTCTGCGGGAATATCGCCGATGAGGCTTTCGTACCAGGAATCGCAGGTTGCGTCGATTTCGCCTGCCTTGTCCTTTCCGGAATCGGAAAGGCGGAGTATCTGCCTCCTGCGGTTCGATGGATCCTCTGTGCGCAGGATGAAGCCAAGGCGCACCAGGCTGTCGGCGGTCCGGCTCAGGCTGCTCGGGTCCACGTCGAGGGCGGCCGCAAAATCGCCGATGCTGCCCTCATCCAAGTCGGCAAGCTCGAGGAGGAGGTGGCATTGGGCTGAAGTGACGCCACAACAATCAGTCTGGAGCAGGAGGGCCAGCTCGATCTCGCGCTCAAGCCTACGGATGTCGCGGCGGAAGGCCCTGACCGGCAGGCTTGGCGCGCTCTTGTTGTTTTCTTGTTCAATCATGACATGATCAATATATGCTAAATGCATGAAATGTCAAGCGCATATGACAACAAGCTTCGAGGAAGCCTTTCGGATTCGGCTGGAAGAGATGCCGATCTCGCGCTATACCTCTCCTGCGGGCCGAAACGAATCACAAGCAGGGGGGCTTTGGCGTGGAGGAACTGACACCAGGCAAGGTCCTTGATCGACTTCGCTCCAACCTGCGTGGTGCCGGCATTGAGCTGGCCGAATCCGAGCTGGAATCCATGGAGGAACAGGGCCTTCTCAAGCCCATCCTCATATTCGAACAGGTCATGAAGGGCTTTTCCTCGAGTCTTGTCCCTGACTATCTGGAAATCGGGGAAGGAGAATCCGGCATTGTTCCACCGATGCCCGTGACTTTCCCTTGCTCCGCCGCGGCTGCTGGCTTCGCCGAGCCCCTGGACGCCCCGGTACACGACATGGCGACGCTCCTTGAGAGCGGGGAGGTAACACCCGTCGAACTTGTCGAGGCTTCGCTGGCCCGCATCCAGGCGCGCGGGACCCTCCTGAACGCCTTCCAGATCCGACTGGATGACGAAGCCCGCATGGCTGCCCTCCGGGCTGAAAAGGAACTCGCCGCCGGCGACTGCCGGGGAAAACTCCATGGCATCCCCGTCGCGATAAAGGACAACCTTGACCTGGCCGGCAGCCCCACGGCCGCGGGATCGGTCATCCTGGGCAGGTTGCCAGCCATCCGCGATTCCGACGCGGTGGCAAGGCTCAAGGAGGCGGGGGCGATTATCGTCGGCAAGACAAGGATGTCGGAGTTCGCCTATTCGCCCGGTTCCAACAACGACCACTTTGGCCCCACCGGGAATCCGCATGATCCCGGCCGCGATACCGGGGGCTCGTCCAGCGGTTCGGCGGCAGCCGTCGCCGGCCGAATGGTCAGCCTTGCCCTTGGCACAGATACGGGGGGCTCCATCCGCATCCCGGCTTCCTACTGCGGGCTAGTCGGCTTGAAGCCGAGCCATGGACGCCTGAGCCTTGCTGGCTCAGTCCCCCTTTCCTGGTCCCTTGATCATCTTGGACCCCTTGCCAGGGATGTCGAGGACGCCGCGATCCTGTATGACGGGCTTTGCCGCCCGGCTTTCCGCAAAGGACAGGCGCGGGCTGGGAAGGCCGCCGCCCCGGGCTTGGCTATTGCCGCCGATGCGGGACTGAAGGGAATCCGCGTGGGCATCCTGCGCGACGATGGCTCAGGCCGCGCGCTGGCTTCCGACGAGGTCCTCTTTGCCTGGAGGAGGGGAAACTCCGCCTTGGCCGCGGCTGGCGCGGAAATCCTCGAGATCGACCTTCCCGAACTCCAGGCGCTCAGGGCCCTCAATGCCACCTTGCTCGCTATCGAGGCGGCGGCCTTCCACGCGCCGACGATGCGCGGGCAGCTCTCCGGCTATGGCGCTTTCCCGCGCCTGCGCTTGCTGGCCGGCTGGGCCTACGGTCCCTCTGATTTTGTGCGGGTCTCCCAGGCGAGGGCAGCCCTGCGCGTGCGCTGCGAAGGGATATGGAGGAAGATCGATATCCTTTGCACCCCGACCACGCCTTCCGAGGCCCCCACCCTGGGGACGCCCGGGCGCCTTAATTTCACGTCGCCGTTCAATATCCTCGGCTGGCCGGCGATTTCCCTTCCCTCGGGACGAAGCGTCGCCGGCTTGCCACTGGGCCTTCAACTTATAGGTAAACCTTGGGATGAGGCCCGCCTTTTCCTTGTGGCTGCTGTCGCCGAACGCGGGATGCCCATTCCTTGAATCACGGCCGCGCTCATGGACCGCCCCTCCGAATAGGTCGGAGCTTGCAACTGGATTGACAAGTGATTTTCGGTAAAGGAAATAGCTTGCATGGAGCTGTCTTTTTTTTGCCGTGCAGGTCACGAGGCCATGACAAAATACTCCGTCACTGTCGCTTTTCCTTGACGTGTATACAGACAGGTATATAATCACACACACATTAGGCGGCCGCGTGCCTTGGGCGATTTGCAGCGGGCAAATCGAGGCACCCGCCACCCTTCGAGGAGAGCGATCGTGAAGAGAGCCCTCGTACAAAAGGATTCGTATTTCGATTCTGTATTCCTCATGGCCCTCAGCAAGAAACTGAAAGCTTCCCCTGGCCTAAGCGACGCGATCGTCGCGATGGCCACCCCGATGAACATCGAACTCCTCCTTTCCCAAGGCTTTTCGGCTTCCGAGCTGGCCGGCGGGTCGCCCAACGACCTCGTCATCGCCGTGGACTGCGCCGAGGCATCCTCTGTCGACGCGGCCTTCGTGGCGGCCAAGGAACTTCTCGAGCGGAAGCAGGGACCTTCGGGAGGCCTGGGCTCAACCCATGAGCCCACAAGCCTGGCCGCCGCCCTTGAGATCCTGCCCGAGGCCAACCTGGCCCTTATCTCCCTCCCCGGCCTGTATGCCGCTCGGGAGGCGAGGAAGTGCCTCGAGAGCGGCCTCCATGTCATGCTTTTTTCCGACAACGTGAGCCTCGAGGACGAGATCGAGCTCAAGACCCTCGGGCGAGGGAAGGGGCTCCTCGTGATGGGCCCGGATTGCGGTTCGGCCATCATCAACGGCAAGCCCCTCTGTTTCGCCAACGTCGTGCGCGGGGGGCCGGTGGCCGTTGTGGCCGCCTCGGGGACGGGCCTGCAGGAAGTCACCTGCCTCGTCGACCGCCTGGGCTCCGGCATCAGCCAGGCCATCGGGACGGGTGGCCGGGACCTCAAGAACGAGAAGGTCGGCGGCATCGCGATGCTCATGGGCATCGAGGCGCTGTCGAAGGACCCCGGGACCCAGGTAATCGTCGTCATATCGAAGCCCCCCGCACCCGCAGTCGCACAACGCGTGATCGATGCCCTCGCCGCCTCGGGCAAGCCCTCGGTGGTGCATTTCGTCGGCCTTGCCCCCGCGCGGGCGAAGGGCGGCACGGCGGGCCAGGACCTCCATGGGCCCCTCATGGCCTCAAGCCTCGAGGAAGCCGCCACCATGGCCGTGGCCCTCGTGGGCAAGGCGGGCGGCAAGCCGGTCGATGGCGCGGTGGCGCAGCCGGACATCGATGCCGTGGCCGAGAGGGAGGCCAAGGGCCTTTCCAGGTCGCAGAGGTACCTGCGCGGCTATTATACGGGCGGCACCGTCGCCGATGAGGCCATGTTCCTCCTCCACGGCCTCATCGGAGCGGTCTGGTCCAACAACCAGGTGGATCCCGCCTTTGTGCTTCCGGATCCCAAGACATCGATCGGGCACACGATAGTCGACCTCGGGGACGACGTGTTCACGGTGGGGCGTCCCCATCCCATGATCGACCCGTCCACCAGGACAGACCGCATCGAGGCCGAGGTCGATGACCCACAGATCGCCGTGATGCTGGTGGACGTCGTCCTCGGCTATGGATCGCACGCCGACCCCGCTGGAGCCCTTGTGCCCGCCCTCGCGGCCGCAAGGCGGGCGGCCAAGGCACGCGGTGGCTACCTCCCTGTCATCGCCTCCGTCATCGGCACCCCTGGCGATTTCCAGGGCTACGCCGCCCAGGTGGCCAAGCTCGAGGAGATCGGTTGCGTCGTCATGTCCTCGAACCACCGGGCCGCGATGTTGGCGGCCAGGATCGTGAAGAAGGCGGCCTCGTCATGAGCAATACCCTGCTTTCGCTTTTTGGCTCGGAGCTCAAGGCGGTGAACCTTGGCCTCGAATCCTTCGCCGAGAACCTGCGGGCCAACGGAGCCGACGCCATCCAGGTGCGGTGGAAGCCGCCGGCCGGCGGAGACATCAAAATGGTGGAGATACTCGACCGGCTGCGCAGGCAGACTGCCGTTGACATCGATGCGGCGAACGCCGAGGCCGCTTCCCGCATACTGAAAGGCAAGCCAACCCTCGTCGGCGTGGGCAAGGCCCTCGATGTCGTTCCTGGAATGACCGCCACGACCGTCCTCCACTCGGGCCCACCCCTGGCGTGGGAGAGGATGTGCGGTCCCATGCGCGGCGCGGTGATCGGAGGCCTCCTCTACGAGGGACTCGCGAAGTCCCGGGAGGAGGCGGAGGCACTCGCCGCCTCCGGCGAGATCCGCTTCGATCCCTGCCACCACCACGACGCCGTCGGCCCCATGGCAGGGGTCATGACCGCGAGCATGCCCGTGTGGATCTTCGAGAACAGCAGTTTCGGGAATCGCGCCTATTGCACCTTCAACGAGGGCCTCGGCAAGGTCCTCCGCTACGGCGCCTTCTCCGAGGAGGTGCTCGCCCGCCTCAAGTGGATTGAGACCGACCTGGCTCCGGTGATGAAGCAGGTCCTGGAGGCGCACGGCCCCCTGGACATGAAGAACATCCTCGCCCAGGTTCTCCAGATGGGCGACGAGGGCCATAACCGGAACCGCGCGGGCACCTCCCTCATCATACGGGAGTTCGCGCCCCATCTCGTGCGCCTGGGCGAGGATCCGGAGAAGATCGCGAAGATCCTCCTTTTCATGCACGCGAACGACCACTTTTTCCTGAACCTCTCCATGCCCGCCTGCAAGTGCACGGTGGACGCGGCGAAGGGCATAAAGGGCAGCACGGTCATCTACGCCATGGCGCGCAATGGCACCGATTTCGGCATCCGCGTCGCCGGCCTCGGGGAGCAGTGGTTCACAGGTCCCGCATCCATGGTGGAAGGGCTCTACCTCCCTGGATTCGGACCGGACGACGCGGCGCCTGACATCGGAGATTCCGTCATCACGGAGACCGCGGGCATCGGCGGCTTCGCGATGGCGGCAGCCCCCGCCATCGTGCAATTCGTAGGCGGAACGCCGGCGGACGCCCTCGAGGTCACCAGGAAGATGTACGAGATCACGGTCACCGAGAACGACAGCTACCGGATCCCCATCCTCGATTTCCGGGGCACACCCACCGCCATCGACATCCGCAAGGTCGTCGAGACGGGGATCCTTCCGGCCATCAACACCGGCATCGCCCATCGCGAGCCTGGGGTCGGCATGGTCGGCGCGGGGCTCGTCAAGCCGCCGGAGAACTGCTTCAAGGACGCATTGGCCGCTTTCGCTAAAACCTACGCCCCGTAATCCATAGAGGAGGTCCCCATGAAGATGATCGAGCTCTCCATTCCCCTCGGTATCGGCACTCCAGCCTGGCCTACCTACGAGCCCCTCGAGGTCAAGTATTTCAAGCGGCTCGCGCCCAACGGCGCCAACGGCCAGCTTGTCACCCATTCCAACCATGTCGGCACCCACCTTGACGGCGAGATCCATTTCTACACGCCAGGCAAGGACATCGCGAGCCTCGAGCTGGACTTCCTCGTGCACGAGGGAGCGGTCGTGGACCTCTCGGACTGCGCCCAAGACTACGATGTCTACACCTCGAAGATGGTCGAGGACCGCGTCGAGGTGAAAGAGGGCGACATCCTCATAATCCATACCGGTTTCCACCACTACGGCTGGGACCAGCCCGCGGCGGACGAGATCCGCTACATGATCAAGCACCCCGGTCCCGACAGGGAGTTCGCGCAGTGGGCCCAGAGGAAGAAGCTCCGCTGGATCGGCGTGGACTGCGGAAGCGCCGACCACCCGATGAACACGAAAATACGTGACTGGATGCCCCGCCAGGCCAAGGAATGCGACGCGCATTTCCACAAGAAGTACGGCAAGGGCCTCGACGAGGTCTTCACGGACGACAAGTACCAACTGATGCATATCGAGATGTTCGACAAGCACATCATCCATGCCGAGTGCGTGGGCGGCGACATCGACCTCCTCCTCAACCAGCGGGCGACCATAGGCTGCTTCCCCTGGCGCTTTGTCGACGGCGAGTCCTGCATCTCCCGCATCGTGGCCATGGTCGAGGATGACCGGCACGCCGCCATGATGGCCAAGAAGAAGAAGGCGGAGCTCACGAAGTTCGGCGACATCGCCGGCGCAAAGGCCGCCTGGCTCCACGAAGAGGCAAGGAAGAAGTAAAGAGGGGATGCCACGCGAAAGGCCTCGGCAAGCCATGTGGGCCTGGCGAGGCACTCCGCGCGAAGATCCTGGCTTCGATGCAACGTTCCCATTCCGCGCCCTTGGTTGGCCGGATATGCAGCAAAAAGGAGTTTTCCATGGCTATCGATGAACTTGAAAAGAAACTCAGGCCTCCTGAAGCGCAGATGGCGCCCTATCCCCCCAAGGTCATCACCCTCGCCTCCGGCGAAGTCATGGTCGTGCGCGAATGCAGGCGCGAGGAAGCCGGCGCCCTGCTTGGGACCGTCTATCCCCTCCTTGGCGTGTCCAAGGACTACTACGACATCGTGGCGGCGCGCATGTACAGCGAGATCCTCGGCTGGTTCCGCTACCGCGTCGCGAACGAGTTCGTGATCGTCGGCGCTATCAATGGCGAGATCGCCGGCATCGTGACGAGCCGCCATGTCGACGGCAAGACCGGGATGAGCCTCCACACACTGACCATCAAGCGCGGCCTGCGCGTCGGCGCCCAGCTCTTCGCGGCCAAGATGGAGCACCACATCGAGTACCTGAAGGAAGAGGAAGTCCACATCGTGGCCGAGAGCCCGATCGGCTTCAAGCGCTGGATGATCGAGTACGAGCTCGAGGACCGTTCCGCCCAGTATCCCGCCGTCCGCCACGAGCTTGGCGGAGTGCCCACCTTTACGCTGACGCGGAGGCTCTGGGATGCCGTCAGGCCCGTGAAATGCACGGGAACCAGGCCTGTGGCGCCCGAAGTCCTCAAGACCGCGGACAAGCTCAGGATGCCCAGCGAATACGTCCAGCTTCCCGGATGGAAGAGGGGCGACTGATGGCTCCCAGAGTCGGCATCGTCGGTATCGGCCACTGCCGCTTCGGCAACTCGAGCGATTACGACCTCGTGGACGTCATCGCCTACTCGGCGAACGACGCCCTCCAGGACGCGGGCGGCCTCGAGCTTCGCAAGCAGGTTGACCAGGTCTTCGTCGGCAACATGGCGGCGGGCATGTTCAACCATGTCACCTCCGCGGCCTCCGCCCTGGTGAGCAGGATGGACATGGAACCCGTGCCGGCCGAGCTCATCGAGAACGGTCCGGCCTCGGGCGCGTCCGCGATCAGGATGGGCTACATGGCCATCGCCTCGGGGATGGCCGACGTCGTCCTCGTGGCGGCGGGCGAGGTCATGCGCTCGGTCTCGGGCTGGGAAGCCACGAACATCGTGGCGACCATGTCCCATACGGAGGCCGAGTACAACATGGGGCTTACCCTTCCCGGTTTCGCGGGCATGTTCACGCGGCTTTATATGGAGAAGTACGGGATGACCGAGCGCGACCTTGCCCTCGTGGCCGTCAAGGACCACGCCAACGGCGCCCTCAACAAGTACTCGCATGTGCAGATCCCCGTCACCATCGACGCGATCGCCGATGGCGAAAGCGCGAACGTGGTGAACAACTATGTCGCCGAGCCCTTGCGGATGTACTCCACCTGCCCGATCTCGGACGGGTCGGCCGCCGTGATCCTCGTCAACATGGATTCGCCCAAGGCCAAGCTGTTCAGGAAGAAGGCGATCCGCATCGCGGGCATGGGCGCCGCGACCGACACCCATTGCGTGCACAACCGCAAGGACCCCCTAGTCCTGGACGCGGTCAGGCTCTCCTCCCAGATGGCCTACAAGATGGCTGGGATAGGACCGGCGGACATCTCCTTCGCCGAGCTCCATGACGCCTTCGTGATCTTCGAGCTCCTCAACAGCGAGGAGGTCGGTTTCTTCGAGCGGGGGAAATCCTTCATCGGGGTGAGGAACCACGAGACCGAGATCGGGGGGCGGATACCGATCAACACCTCGGGGGGGCTGAAGGCGAAGGGGCATCCCGTCGGCGCCACCGGCGTCTCGCAGGTGGTGGAGCTTGTCCGCCAGCTGCGCGGAGAGGCCGAGGAGGGCCGGCAGGTCAAGGACCCGAAATACGGCATGGCGGTCAACTTCGGCGGCTTCGGCAACAACGTCATCACCACCATCCTGGCGAAAGACTAGAGGGGGGCGCGATGATAGATTTCAGCGTGTACGAGACCCAGGTTCCCCATATCAGCGGCTTCAAGTGCCTGAACTGCGGCACGATCTACTACCCCGCACCGATGCTCTGCAAGAAGTGCGACAAGAAGCGGGATCCCACGACGGGAAAGGGCTGGGAGGAGTTTGACCTCGAGGGGCCCTGCAAGCTCCTTACCTGGACCCGGGTCTGGAACCTGCCCGAGGGCTTCAACAAGAAGTTCCTCATGTTCGGCATGGTCGAATTCCCCAACGGGCTGCGGGCATCCGGGCGCATCGAGCTCGAGGGGGACCCCGTGATGGGCATGGCCTTGACCGCTTCCGTGATCGAGGCGGACGAGAGGCCAGGGAAGCCGGTGAAGGTCTTCATATTTAGTTGAACAGCGCCTGCCCCGGATCGCACGGGGCAGGCTGGACATCGAGGGTCGCTTCGGGCATCGGTCTGTCAGGACTGAGAGCCTGAAGCGATGCGAGACAGACAGGAGGCGCAGATGAGCACAGAAGCGAAAAAAAGAGGTTTCTGGGAGGTCCTCGGATTCAGGAAGGGCGACGACGCAAACGGGCTCCTGCCCGACGAGGCGCCGAGCTTCGGGAAGCTCATCCTCTTCGCCCTCCAGCAGTTCATCGTCATGTTCCCCGCCACGGTCCTGGTGGCCCTCCTCACGGGCTTCCATGTCTCGACGACGATCTTCGCGAGCGGCTTCGCCACCCTCGGCTTCGTCCTCGTGACGGGCGGCAAGATCCCCCTGTATTACGGCTCCTCCTTCTCCTACCTGGCCGCCATCATGTCCATCACCGGCGTGAAGTACGGCGTGCAGGCCTCCGACCTCCTCATCAGCCAGGCCCAGTTCGGCATCATCATGTCCGGTCTTGTCTCGATGTTCGTCGGCTTCCTTGTCATCAAGGTCGGCATGGAGCGCATCAACAGGATCCTTCCCGCGCCGGTCACGGGCTCCATCGCCATCGTCATCGGTATCGCCCTTTCCGGCACGGCCCTTGGCGAAGCCTCGGCCAATTGGACAATCGCGCTCGTGACCCTCATCGCGACCATCGTCTTCTCCGTGGCGCTGAAAGGCGTCCTCGGCCAGCTCCCCATCCTTTTCGGGGTCCTGGTCGGCTACCTCCTCTCCCTCGTGATGGGCAAGGTCGATTTCGCCCCGGTCGCGGCGGCGTCATTCATCCAGGCTCCCCATTTCACCTTCCCCACGATCTCCTGGCCGGCCGTCCTCGCCATCATGCCGATAGCGATCGCGACCATCCCTGAGTCCACGGCCCACCTTTTCCAGATCGACATCTACGTCAACAACCTGGCCAAGAAGCGTGGAGAGAAGGAATACAAGATCGCCGACCGCCTTGGCCGCAACCTCATCGGAGACGGCCTCGGCGACATGCTCTCCTCCCTCTTCGGCGGCCCCGCGGGCACCAACTATGGCGAGAACATCTCCACCATGGCCATCACCAAGGTCTTCTCGGTGCCGGTCCTCATCATGGCGGCCCTCCTCGCCATCGTCTTCAGCTTCTTCGGGAAATTCGCCGCGGCGATCAACACCATCCCCGTGGCGGTCATCGGCGGGCTCTCCGTCTACCTCTTCGGCGTCATCGCCGTCCAGGGCGTCGGTATCATGGTCGAGAAGAAAGTCGACCTCTTCAGCAACAAGACCCTCGCCCTCATCTCCACGATCCTTGTCATCGGCATCGGCGGATCCTTCGCCTTCCCGAATGGCATGATCCCGATCTTCGGCGCCCAGCTTCCCGCCATCGCGACCGCCGCCGTATGGGGCATCGTCCTCAACGCGGTCTTCCTCATCACGGAAAAGAATAAGAAAGCATAAGGCTCCTGCCGGGACGGGCCACCAGGTCCGTCCCGCGAGGCAAGGCGAAATGGGCAAAAGCACCTTGGGCCGGACCATCTTCTCGACGCTCGCCGAGAGGATACTGCGATGGGATTACCTCCCTGGCTACCGCTTCACCGAGGAGGCCCTTTGCGCGGAATTCGAGGTGAGCCGCAGCCCCGTGCGGGAGGCCCTCAACATGCTCGCGGAGAATGGCCTTGTCGAGCGCAAGCCCATGCAGGGCTGCAGCGTCCGCCTCCTGGATTTCGACGAGATCGACGAGCTCTATGACGTGCGCCTCGCGCTTGAGGAGTTCGTCGTCGCGCGCCTCTGCCGGCGGGAGCTGGAGGCGGAAAGGGTCGACGAGCTCATGGCCTACTGGGCCGACCTCCACGACCGCCTTCCGGAGACCGCGAACCTCGTGCCTGCCGCGGACGAAAGGTTCCACGAGACCCTCGCAGGGCTCGCGAAAAACGGCGCGCTCTCCAAGGCCCTCGAGGACATAGACCGACGCATCCATTTCGTGCGCATGGCCGATTTCAGGAGCGCGGAGCGAGTGCGGAGCACCTGCGCGGAACACCTGGAGCTCCTGCGCGCGATAAAGGAGAAGGACGAGACGCGAGCCATCGGGACCCTTCGCCTCAACATCGAGGGCGGAAGGTCTTCAGTCGAATCGGCGATAAAGGAGGCATTGGCCCATGCCTACAGAAACAAGGGCTAGCGCCGCCTGCCGGGCGCTGTCCGTCGGTCCTGCCCTCGGGCGCGGGGCCGGCGCAGGGCGGATCCACAGCGTTTTCCGTTCAGTTGTCAATATCGATGTGGAAGGGATGGGCTTCCTCGCCGCGCTGACGGGGCGTGAAGGCTCGATCCTGCCCCAAGCCATCGCGCTGGACGAAAGCCCCGATTTCCGCCTCTGGGACCTCGAGCCCGGGATGCCCTGCGCGTTGACAGGCACCATCCTCCGCCTCGGCGGCGAACGCGGCCGGGCGGTAGGGCTTCTAGCCGCGGTGTTCCTTGCAAAGAGGGCGATGCCGCACATCGCGGCGGCCGGGAAGGGCTGGGCAGCGTCTGTCGAAAGCCTCGATCGCCTCCAGCATGGGAAGGGATGCGAGCTGCGGATATCGAGCCTCCGCGGATCCCGGATGCAGGGGCATCGGGACACAGGCGCGGCAGGTGCGCTTGGGGAAAGACTCGCCGATTCGCTCCGCGCGCTGGGCGCCGCCGCGGCGCGCTTTCCCTGTGGAGCGCCGGATCCCGCAGTGGTGGCAGGCCTCAGGAAGACGGTGGCAGGCGTCATCGGTCTCGGCCAGGGACTCACGCCCTCCGGAGATGACTTTCTGTGCGGCTTCATCGCGGCGCTTGCCTGCGCCGCGCCTGCCCATGATGCCCTCCTGGGCGCGATGGGCGAAGCCATAGGGAAAGGGATCTTCGCGACCAACGATATCTCGGCCACACAGCTATGCTGCGCAATGGGCGGTTTTTTCCCTACGCCCCTCGTGGACCTCGCCGGCGCCATCGGCGGGGACGATGCGGCCGGGGCGATGTCGGCACTCGAGCGGGTATGCGCCTACGGACATAGTTCCGGCGCCGACCTGGCCACCGGATTCCTGTACGGTATCGGTCTCCTAATGGGGAGGCCAGGTCTGCGGGTGCGCAAGCCCACCCGCGGGCGACAAAGCTTGATTGGCACTGGGAGGGAACATGCTTCACAAGTTCCGCTACGTGAACCCCGGGGATAGGTCGGAGCTTCTTGACCTCCTCGCCGAGAACGGATCTTCCGCCAAGCTCCTGGCGGGAGGCACCGACCTGCTTGTCAACATCAGGGGCGGCGTCCAGAGACCGCAGCTCCTAATCGACGTGAAGAAGGTGAAGGGCTTCCAGGGGATATCCTGGAGCGTAACCGACGGCCTGGTCATCCGGCCTGGCGTCACGATCAACGAGCTGCTTCGGGATGCGACGGTCCGCGACAAGTTTTCCCTGCTGGCCGAATGCGCCCATGACCTCGCCTCCTATCAGGTCAGGAACCGGGCCACCGTCATCGGCAACATCGTGAACGCCTCACCCTGCTCCGACATGGCGCCCGGCCTCCTTTGCCTCGGTGCCCGGGTCGTGATCTCGTCGAAGCGCGGGGAGCGCGAGCTGCCCCTCGCCGAGTTCTTCACGGGGGTCAAGAAGACCGTGCTCGCGTCCGACGAGATCCTGGAGCGCCTGGTCGTCCCCGCCGCAGCCGTCGGGGCGCGGGGATCCTACCGAAAGCTCAAGAGGATACAGGGCCATGACCTTGGCATCATCGGCGTCGCCCTCATGAAGAAGGACGGCCTCATAAGCCTCGGCATCTCCTCCTCCGCGCCCACTCCCGTCCTCGTCACCGGCCTGCACGAGGGTGACGCCGAGGAGGTCCTGGTCGCCGCGTCGAGGAAGGCGACGAGCCCGATCAGCGATGTGCGATGCAGCAAGGAATACCGCGAATTCATGATAGGCACCTTCGTGAAGCGCCTTAACCGGGAGGTGAAGTGATGCGCGTCAAGCTCAGCGTCAATGGCTCGGTCTACGAGCGTGAGGTCGAGGAGCATTTCACCCTCCTCCGCTTCCTCCGGGAGGAGCTCGGCTTCACCGGCGCGAAGGAAGGTTGCGGCGCGGGGGAATGCGGCGCATGCACTGTTTTCCTGGACGGCAAGACAGTCAACTCCTGCATGGTCCTGGCCGTGGAGGCCGACGGCTCGGAGGTCGAGACCATCGAGGGACAGGCCCTGAACGGTTCGCTCTCGGACATACAGGCCGCCTTTGACCGCCACCACGCCGTCCAGTGCGGCTATTGCACGGGTGGCATGGTCCTCTCCGTGAAGGAGCTCCTCAAGCGGATCCCGAAGCCCACGGTGCCCCAGATCAAGGAAGGCATCGAGGGGAATTTCTGCCGCTGCACGGGATACCAGCAGATCATCGAGGCTGTCCTGGACGTCTCGGGCCAGGCCGAGTCCGCGGGCAAGGGGGAACTCAAACATGCTTGAGCACATGGAACCATCGGAACTGAAGCTCGTCGGCAGGAAAGCCCTCCGCGTCGAGGGCGTGGGCAAGGTCACGGGCGAGGCCGTCTACGTCTCCGACATGGCCCTGCCAGGGATGCTCCACGCGCAGGTCAAGAAAAGCCCCCACGCGCGGGCGAGGATAATCAGGATCGATACCTCCAAGGCCGAGGCCCTCTACGGCGTGCGCGCGGTCATCGTCGGCAAGGAACTGAACTACAAGCTCGGCCTCTATGTCGTGGACAAGGACATCCTGGCCAAGGACGAGGTGCGGCATTACGGCGAGGCCGTCGCCGGAGTCGCGGCGGACACCATCGAGATCGCGAAGGCCGCGGTGGACCTCATCGAGGTCGAGTACGAGGTCCTGCCCGCCGTCCTCAACCACATGGATGCCCTGAAGGCCGATGCGCCCCTCGTCCACCCCAACCTTGGCAAGTATGACTATGTGCCCGTCTTCAGCCCACAGGCCGGGACCAACATCCCCAACCTCTCCAAGCTCAGGAAGGGCGACGTCGAGAAGGGCTTCGCCGAGTCCGAATGGATTGTCGAGCGCGAGTACACGAACCCCTCCGTCCAGCATGTGCCGATGGAGACGCATGTCGCAATCGTCGAATGGAAGACGGGCGACGAGGTCAACATCTGGTCGAGCGCCCAGTCGCCCTTCACCGTGCGGAACCTTTTCTGCTATACCTTCAAGCTTCCCCTCAACAAGGTCCGCGTCGTCGTGCCCAACGTCGGCGGCGGCTTCGGCGGCAAGGCGGGCATCCACCTGGAGCCCCTCCTGGCTTGCCTTTCGCGCAAGGCCGGCGGCAAGCCCGTGAAGATGCGCGCCACGCGGGAGGAGGAGTTCTGCCTCCTGCCCTGCAGGAGCGCCCTCACCTACAGGATCAAGACGGGCGTAGGCGCCGCCGGAAAGATCCTCGCGCAGTCCCTCACCCTCTATTGGGACGCGGGTGCCTACGCCGACTACGCGGTGAACGTGACGAGGGCCTCGAGCTATTCGGCAGCGGGTCCCTACGACGTGCCCAACGTGAAGCTCGACGCTTATACCATCTATACGAACAAGCCCTACGGCACGGCCTATCGAGGCTTCGGGCACGTGGAATTCTTCTGGGGCCTCGAGCGCCATATGGAGCTCATCGCCCAGGTCATCGGCATGGATCCCCTGGAATTCCGCATGTTGAACCTCCTGAAGCCGGGATCCATCACCATCACCGGCGAGAGGATCAGCGACCATTCCGGAGACCCCGCGAAGTGCCTCGAGGCGGCGGCGAAAGCTATCAACTATGGCAAGCTGACGCCCCAGGAGAAGGCCAGAGAGGAGCGCACAGGAAGGAAGATAGGCAAGGGCCTCGCGACCCTCCACAAGGCGCCTGCCATGCCCTCCTTCACCGCGACGGCAGCCGTGGTCAAGATGAACACCGATGGCACCGTCATCGTGAACATCGCGCTCACCGAGATCGGACAGGGTTCGGCCACCGCCATGGCCCAGATCGCCGCCGAGCGCCTCCGCTTCCCCCTCGACCGCGTCAAGGTCACGATCGAGAAGGACACCGACAAGGAGCCCTACGACTGGCAGACGGTCGCGTCCAAGGGCATCATCCTCTCCGGCAACGCGACCATCATGGCCTGCGACGACCTTCTCAAGCAGGCCTACGAAACCGCCGCCCAGGTGCTACGGGCCCAGGCTGTCGACCTTGACCACGACGCACAAGGGATTTTCGTCAAGCATCGCCGCGACAGGGTGATCAGCTTTCCCCAGCTCTCGGTCGGCTACGCCTTCCCCGACGGCAACGCGATCGGCGGCCCCCTCATCGGGGTGGGGCGCTACATCGCCCAAGGCCTGTCCAACCTCGACAAGGAGACTGGCCAGGGCTTGCCCGCCCTCGACTGGACCTTCGGCGCCCATGGCGTCATCGCCGAGGTGGATTGCGAGACCGGCGAATACAAGGTCCTCAAGGTCGCTTCCGCCTTCGACGTGGGCAAGGTCATCAATCCCGACATCGTGCGTGGCCAGGCGATCGGCGGCATGATCCAGGGGCTTGGCACGGCCATCTGCGAAGGTTATATCTACGACGAGAAGGGCCACCTCCTCAATCCATCCTTCACCGACAACAAGATCCCCACGGCGCAGGACCTGCCCGAGGAGATCGAGACGATAGCCGTGGAGACGGCCCAGCTGGATGGCCCCTTCGGCGCCCGCGGCGTCGGGGAGCACCCGATGATCTCGGTGGCGCCGGCCTTGGGGAACGCCATCCAGAAGGCCACGGGCGCGGAGCTCCTCCATATGCCCATCCGCTTCGAGGACGTCTGGCGGGCTGTCAACGCGAAGGAGCCGATCGACAACTGGATCACGAAGACGCCGACAGGTTCCTGCCGTTCCGACCCGGCCACCAGGCACAGCAGCCCGGATTCGGCAGCCTTGCCCTGAGGTCAGCGGCATGGACAGGAGCTTGCCCCTTGATTGCATCTTCCTCGCGGCCGGCTCCTCCTCGCGGATGGGCCGGCCCAAGCTCCTTCTTCCCTTCCATGGGACGACAGTCCTCGGGGCTTCGGTGGCGGCAGCCCTTGGGGCGGGCCTGCGGGCGATCATCGTGTCGCGACCGGACGACGCCGCCCTGCTTGAGGAGTTTTCCGGCCGCGACGGGGTGGAGCTGGCCGTGAACCCCCATCCCGAGCGCGGCATGATGAGTTCCTTCCAGGCAGGGGTGGCGGCGGTGCGGTCCGAGCGCTTTTTTTTCCAGCCCGCCGACATGCCTTTCATCCCGCCCGAGATCTATGCATGGCTCGCCTCGCTGCCGGCGACAGGGCCTGTGATACCGACGGCGGGAGGGCGGAAAGGCCATCCTGTCCTCATGCCCGCCTCCATGATACCGGGCATCCTGGGAGCTCCCCCTGGCATCCCCCTCAATGCCCTTGTCCTCTCGAGCGGACCTGTCTACGCCGAGACCGCCGAACGCGGCATCCTTCGGGACATCGACACCAGGATGGACTACGCCGAGGCCGTGGCCGGTGACCTGCCGGGCTCCTCCGTTGTCGGACCGCTCAAGGAGCCCTCTTGTAGTCCTCGCGTTGGGGGCTGAACACGTGGAGGAGGCGTCCTGCCTTGAGGCAGGTGGCGCCGTGGGCCACATTCGGGGCAGCGTAGAAGGAAGATCCGGGATGGAGGAGGCGCCTCTCGCCGCCGACCGAGCACTCGAACTCCCCTGATTGGCAGTAGGTCAGCTGTTCCGCCTCGTGGGCGTGGGCAGGGCTGACGGTGCCGATCCCGAAATCCATCTCGGAGAGCATGAGCCCGCCGCCGAAGGCGAGGAGCCTCCGAGAAAGCCCGTCGGTGCCGAGTGGCACCGAGGCGAAATCCCCATGGTCGAAGAAAGGCTTGTCCATCCCCGCTCCTACCTTCCGCCCTCTTCCTTCGCGTAATACTGAAGGAGTTGCACGATGTAATAGATCTTCTTGTAGACCTCGACCAGCCACTCACGGACAGGGCGGCTGGCGGCGCTCTCGATCTCCTTCCAGTTGAGGACGATCTCATGGTGGGGCCGGTCATAGTCCTCGATGAGGACCTTGAAATGCCTGCCGACGGCGATCAAGTTGACGCCCGCCTTCGAAACGAAGCCCGAGGCCTTCTCGTTCACGTCCTTGAGCATCGTCCGCAGGTACTTCACCTGGTCCTTGTCCCGGTCGCTCTTCATGACCGCGCTCTTCAGCCTGCTCCCCGTCTCGCCTTCGTCCGCAAGGCCCTCGTCAAAGGCGATAAGCTGGTCGGATATCTCGAGGAGGACATGATAGGCATCCGCGAGCTGTTGCATCTGGATGTTGGTCGTCCACTGGCCGCGGATGATGAGGATGTCCACGATCTCGCGGATGTCCTTTTTGAAATAGTCGATGAGATAGGCCTTGAGGTAGTTCAACGCCGGGGCTTGGGTGAAGCCGCCGAGCATCTTCTTGGCGAATATCACATTGGCTTTCTCGGTGTAGTTTTTCATGCGGAGGACGATGGTCGTCCCGAAGACCATCTTGGCCACTTCGTCGATCTTGGCGTTGCGCCGCTCCTTGATGATCCGCTGGATGAGGGTCTCGAGCTGGGTCTTTAGCTTGCCCAGGAAGGGCTCCACGATGCGCTCGTTCGGATAGCGGGCCGTGGGCATCCAGTTCGGGTCTTTCTTCACATGCCGGACTATCTGCTCCAGGATCTGGCTTTTCCGCACCTCGGCGATCGCGGGGAGGAGCTTCATCCAGGCATCGGCCTGGATCACGTCGGCGTTCCGGTAGGCCTTCAGGGCCTCGAAAATGCGCCGCCATTCCGCTTCGGCGTCCAGGGGGAGGAAAACCTCGAGGAAATCCGCCAGGTCCTCGGCGATGTACTCGCCGTTGATCGAGTCGAAATGGGGGGCCTTGCTGAAGGTCCTTTCCATGAGTCCGGAGTCGAACTTCTTGAGGAGGAAGTAGTAGTCAAAGGAGACGAAATTTATGAAGGAAAGGAGGGTCGTGTAGGTCTGGTCGATCTGCCGGCTCATCTCCCCGTCGAAAACCGCGTAGAAGTCCGTCATCTGCTTCTTGGCCTCGTCCTGGAGGTCCTTGAGGCTCAGGGTCTTGGACCGCTCCAGGATGGTCGCCTCGGTGAGGAGTTCGGAGAGTTCCCGTTGCTCCCTGGAAAGGAAGCTTTCGATGACAAAGGAACGGAGGGCGGCGGAGGACGAAGCGTTCCCGAGAAGGACCTGGGCCGGAGCCGTGGTCTTGTAGAGCTCATAGAAGAACTTGGCGAGCCCAGGCAGCGCTTCCTGGCCCTTGGGCCGGTAGAACTTGAACTTGGACCGCGAAAGGTCCTTGCCGATCCCCTTAAGGAGTTTCTTCTTGTCGCTGTCAGGATCGCCCATCCCGGCAAAAAAAGAGAGCACGCGCTGGACCAATCCACCGCTTCCCCCGGCCTCTTTGCTGTCCTGCGTACTCATATGTTTCACCTTATATGATCGGGGGCGATCCGGTCAACTCGCACTGTCCCATGATGGACGAGTTCGCCCGCCACGAGGCTCCGCGGCCGGCGCTCGCCCTCCACGCGGATGAGGAGGGCACCCGTGGGCCCGATGCCGATTATGCGGCCTTCGAGGACCTGGTTCCGCTCCGGCAGGCCTTCCAGGAAGCGGACTGGCTCGCCCTGCCTCCAGAGGACTTTTGCGGCCTCCTCCCTCCAGCCATCCTCATGGAGGACGAGCTGGATTTGGTCGAGGAGGATTTCAAGAAGGCGGAAGGGGTCGAGCGGCGCATCCCTGTCCTGGCGCTTGAGGGCCAAGGAGAGGCTCAAGGCCTTGGCCCGGAGCCCCGCAGGAAAGGACTTCTGGTTGAGGTTCACGCCGAATCCTGCGTAGACCGCCTCGCTCCCGACGGCCGCGCTTGCCGGATCCGCCCCGGCGACCTTGGCCGCGCCAGCGGCTTCGCAGAGGATCCCGGAGACTTTCCGGTCGTCGATGAGGATATCGTTGGGCCACTTGAGGCGGGGGGGGGAGGGGAGGAAGCCCCCGGTCTGGAGACAGAACAGGTCCACCGCCCTGCAAGCCGCCAAGCCCATCCTCAAGGGGAAACCGGGTATGGTACCGGCTTCCCGGTCCAGTATGAGGGTGGCAAGGAGGCTGGAGCCTTCCTCGGCTTCCCACCTGCGTTCGGGAAAACGTCCCCTGCCTTGGGATTGGGAGCCTGCGGCCACGACAGTCCCTGGCGGGAAGCCCAAGGCGCGCAGCTTGCGGGCATCCTCCATCGTGGAACCTGTCTCTCGGCTATAAAAACTTGCCGCCCCGGGAAAGGGGTTCCTGATGGTAAGCTGTTCCATGCTTCCACGGATTCTAGCGCAGGACAGGATACGTCGCAATCAGCAAGCCTCTGGGCCTGATTCGTCCTGACGCTGGTTGGAGATATGATCGATTCTTGTGGACGGAATAGAAAACGGACGTTCATTCACGGTAGGGTTTTGTTACCACACAAATCTGCCGGGAAGGGGAACGTCCGTGAGGAAAGCTATCACCGAGACTCGTATCGAGGCAACGCCCG